>NZ_JBICWL010000002.1:0-439831 GCF_043199735.1 Streptomyces sp. NPDC048566 | reverse complement strand
GGGGCGCCCGCTGGGGGGTGTCGGGGGGGGGGGGGGGGGGGGGGGTGGTTGTGGGGGGGGGCGTGTTGGGGGGGGGGGGGGGGGGGGGGGGGGGGGGGGGGGGGGGCCGGGGGGGGGGGCCCCGCGGCCAGGATCCACGCGAAAACGTGCGGGAGGCGTCGTGTCTGTCGGTGTCGCATGACCTGTGGACCGTACCGGGAGAAGCCCTACAGGGGTGTGACGTACGCGCCCGAGATGCCTCCGTCCACCAGGAAGTCGGTGGCGTTCACGAAGGAGGAGTCGTCGCTGGCGAGGAAGGCGACGGCCGCCGCGATCTCGTCCGCCTCGGCGAACCGTCCGAGGGGGATGTGCACCAGCCGCCGCGCGGCCCGCTCCGGGTCCTTCGCGAACAGCTCGCGCAGGAGCGGGGTGTTGACCGGCCCGGGGCACAGCGCGTTGACCCGGATGCCCTCGCGGGCGAACTGGACGCCGAGTTCGCGGGACAGGGCGAGGACGCCGCCCTTGGAGGCGGTGTAGGAGATCTGCGAGGTGGCCGCGCCCATCCGGGCCACGAAGGACGCCGTGTTGATGACGGAGCCGCGGCCCTGGCGGCGCATGTAGGGGATGGCGGCCTTGCAGCAGAGGTAGACGGAGGTGAGGTTGACCTCCTGGACGCGCTTCCACGCCTCCAGCCCGGTGTCCAGGATGGAGTCGTCGTCGGGCGGGGAGATGCCGGCGTTGTTGAAGGCGACGTCGACGGAACCGTAGGTGTCGTGGGCCGTGCGGAAGAGGGTGGCGACCTGTTCGGGGTCGGTGACGTCGACCTGGACGAAGATCCCGCCGACCTCCTCGGCCACCGCCTTCCCGCCGCGTGCGTCGATGTCGCCGCAGACCACCCGGGCGCCCTCGGAGGCGAGCCGGCGGGCGGTGGCGAGGCCGATGCCGCTGCCCGCCCCGGTGATGACGGCGGTGCGGCCCGTCAGCCGGCGGCAGACGGGCGTTTCGGGTGCTTCGGTCGCTTCGGTCGCTTCGGTCACAGTGCGGGGCCCTCCGTGCTGATGAAGACGTTCTTGGTCTCGGTGAAGGCGGTGAGGGCGTCCGGGCCGAGTTCACGGCCGATCCCGGACTGCTTGAAGCCGCCGAAGGGGGTCGCGTAGCGCACGCTGGAGTGCGAGTTGACGGACAGGTTGCCGGCCCGGACGGCCTGCGAGACGCGCAGGGCGCGGCCGACGTCGCGGGTCCAGATCGAGCCGGACAGGCCGTAGTCGGTGGCGTTGGCCAGGCGCACGGCGTCCGCCTCGTCCTCGAAGGGCAGCACCACGGCGACGGGCCCGAAGACCTCCTCGACGGCCACCCGGGCGTGCGCCTCGACGCCCGTGAGGACGGTGGGGGCGAACCAGAATCCCGGCCCCTCGGGCGCCGTGCCGCGGATGCCGGGCGCGTCGGCGGCGACGTAGGACCGGACCCGCTCCAGCTGCGCCCCGGAGATGAGCGGGCCCATCTGGGTCCGCTCGTCGGCGGGGTCGCCGACGACGACGGACCGGACGGCGGGGGCGAGCAGGTCGAGGAACCGGTCGTGGACCGAGCGCTGGACCAGGATGCGGGTGCGGGCGCAGCAGTCCTGGCCGGAGTTGTCGAGGAAGGCCATCGGCGCCGCCGCCGCGGCGGCCTCGACGTCGGCGTCCGCGAAGACGATGTTGGGGCTCTTGCCGCCGAGTTCGAGGGTGACGCGCTTGAGGAGGGCGGACCCCTTCGCGAGCACCCGCTTGCCCACGGCCGTCGACCCGGTGAAGACGATCTTCGCGACGCCGGGGTGCTCGACGAGTGCGTCGCCGGCGACGGGACCGGCACCGGGGAGCACCTGGAGGAGGTTCTCGGGCAGCCCTGCCTCCAGGGCGAGTTCGGCGAGCCGGAGGGCGGTGAGCGGGGTGGTCTCGGCGGGCTTGACGATGACGGCGTTGCCTGCGGCGAGGGCGGGCGCGGCGCCCCAGGCGGCGATCGGCATCGGGAAGTTCCACGGGGCGATGACCGCGACGACGCCGAGCGGTTCGAGGAGGGTGATGTCGAGGCCGCCGGCGACCGGGATCTGCCGGCCGGTCAGCCGTTCCACCCCGCCGGCGGCGTAGTCGAGCAGGTCGCGGACGTTGCCCGCCTCCCAGCGCGCGTTGCCGACGGTGTGGCCGGCCTCGCGGACCTCCAGTGCGGCCAGTTCCTCGACGTGGGCGTCGACGACGGCGGCGAAGCGGCGCAGCAGCCGGGCCCGGTCGGCCGGGGCCAGAGCGGCCCAGTGGGTCTGCGCCGCCGCCGCGCGCCCGACGGCCGCGTCCACGTCCCGCGCGGACGCGGCCGGGACGGTGGCGAGGACCTCCTCGGTGGCGGGGTTCAGCACCCGGAGCTCGTGGTCGTACGGGGGCGCGGTGTACGGGTAGGGCACGGGGGGCCTCACATGCGTTCGAAGGAGCGGCGCAGCTCCCAGTCGGTCACCGCGGCGTCGAACGCCTCCAGTTCGACGCGCGCCATGTTGCGGTAGTGGGCGACCACCTCGTCGCCGAAGGCGGCGCGGGCGATCGGGCTGTTCTCCCACAGGTCGGCGGCCTCGCGCAGGGTGGTGGGGACGTGGTCGTAGGCGGAGGTGTAGGCGTTGCCCGCGCAGGCCTCGGGCAGCTCCAGCTCGTGTTCGACGCCGTACAGGCCGGCCGCGACGAGTCCGGCGACCGCCAGGTGCGGGTTGACGTCGCCGCCGGGCAGCCGGTTCTCGAAGCGCATCGAGCGCCCGTGCCCGACCACGCGCAGGGAGCAGGTGCGGTTGTCGTGGCCCCAGGCGACGGCGGTCGGCGCGAAGGAGCCGGGCTGGAAGCGCTTGTAGGAGTTGATGTTCGGCGCGTACAGGAGCGAGAAGTCCCGCAGCGCGGCGAGCTGCCCGGCGAGGAAGTGCCGCATGAGGTCGGACATGCCGTCCGGGTCCTGGGCGGTTCCGGCCATCACGTTGGTGCCGTCGGCGTCCGCGAGCGAGAGGTGGATGTGGCAGGAGTTGCCCTCGCGCTCGTTGACCTTCGCCATGAAGGTGAGCGAGACACCCTCCTGGGAGGCGATCTCCTTGGCGCCCGTCTTGTAGACGGCGTGCTGGTCGCAGGTGACGAGGGCCTCGTCGTACCGGAAGGCGATCTCGTGCTGGCCGGGGTTGCACTCCCCCTTGGCGGACTCGACGGTGAGCCCGGCGGCCTGCATCTCGTTGCGGATGCGGCGCAGCAGCGGTTCGACGCGACCGGTGCCGAGGACCGAGTAGTCGATGTTGTACTGGTTGGCCGGGGTGAGCCCGCGGTAGCCGCTCTCCCACGCCTGCTCGTAGGTGTCCTTGAAGACGATGAACTCCAGCTCGGTGCCGACCTGGGCGGTGTAGCCGAGTTCGGCGAGGCGGTCGAGCTGGCGCCGCAGGATCTGGCGGGGCGCGGCGACCACCGGGGAGCCGTCGTTCCAGGCGAGGTCGGCGATGAGCAGGGCGGTGCCCGCGTTCCAGGGGACGCGCCGCAGGGTGGCGAGGTCGGGGTGGAGGGCGAAGTCGCCGTAGCCCCGCTCCCAGGAGGACATCGCGTAGCCGTCGACGGTGTTCATGTCGGCGTCGACGGCGAGGAGGTAGTTGCAGCCCTCCGTGCCGTGCTCCAGCACCTCGTCGAGGAAGAAGGACGCGGCGAACCGCTTGCCCTGGAGTCTGCCCTGCATGTCGGGGAAGGCCAGGACGACGGTGTCGATGTCGCCGGCCGCCACCAGGGCGTGCAGTTCCTCGACGGCGAGCGGGGGTGTGCGGTCTGCCACCGGAAGGGCCTCCTCGGGTCGGCCGGAAGCCATAAGGTATTGCGGGGAACCATTGGTTGGGAAGGGGGCGCGACCGGATGACAGGCGACCGGACGACGGGCCCGGCCGACGGCCGCGGGCCGCTCGACCGGCTGGCGCCGGTGCTGCGGCCGGTGCGGGCGGGCAACGGGTTCGAGGAGGCGCTGGAGCAGATCCTGCGGATCGTCCGGCTCGGGCTGGTGCCGGGAGGCGAGCGGCTGCCCGCGGAGCGGGACCTCGCGCGGCGGCTCGGGATCAGCCGGGTGACCCTGCGCGAGGTGCTCAAGGTGCTCCAGGAGCAGGGCCTGGTGGAGTCGCGGCGCGGGCGGTACGGCGGGACCTTCGTCCGGGTGCGCGCCGAGGCCCCGGACGAGCGGGAGCTGCGCCGCCGGCTCGCCTCGGTCGACATCGAGGACCTGCTGCGCTTCCGCGAGGTCCTGGAGGTGGGCGCGGCCGGCCTGTGCGCGGCGCAGGGCCTGTCGCCCGAGGGGGCGGAGCGGCTGCGCGCCGCGCTCGTGCGCACCGCGGACGCGCCGCTCGCCGACTACCGGCGCGCGGACACCCTGCTGCACCTGACCCTGGCGGAGCTGAGCGGTTCCCCGTCGCTGGGCGAGCGTCACGCGGCGGTCCGCGCCTCGGTGAACGACCTGCTGGACTGCATCCCGCTGCTCGTGCGCAACCTGGAGCACTCGCAGGCGCAGCACACCGCGCTCGTCGAGGCGGTGCTCGACGGGGACGCGGACGGCGCGCGGGAGGTGATGCGCGAGCACTGCGCGGGCACGGCCGCGCTGCTGCGCGGGTTCCTCACCTGAGGGCGGCGGGCCCTCGCGCCGGGCGCCGCGCCGGGCGCGGAGGATCCCGGTACGGCCGGTCCGCCCGCGAAAGGTATGAGACGGTTCCATTGACGTCCGCGGCCCCCGCCTCCCACGGGGGCGTGGCGAGGCGGAGCGGAGGGAGGGGCGCGTGGGCAGGCCGCTGATCGGGGTGAGCACGTATCTGGAATCCGGGGCGCGCTGGGGGGTGTGGCACCTGGAGGCGGCGCTGCTCCCCGCCGCCTATCCCCGGCTCGTGCAACGGGCGGGCGGGCTGGCCGCGATGCTGCCGCCGGACGCGGCGGGACGGGCGGCGGCGACCGTCGCCCGGCTCGACGCGGTGGTGGTGGCCGGCGGCGCCGACATCGACCCCGCGCGCTACGGCGCCGAGCGCTCCCCTCTGACCGGCCCGCCCGCCCCCGAGCGGGACGCCTGGGAACTCGCGCTGATCCGGGCGTCGTTGGAGTCCGGCACTCCGCTTCTGGGGATCTGCCGGGGCCAGCAGCTGCTGAACGTGGCACTGGGCGGAACGCTGGTCCAGCACCTCGACGGCCACGTGAAGGAGCCCGGGGTGTTCGGACGGCACGAGGTGACGCCCGTCCCGGGCACCCTCTACGCCGGTCTCGTGCCCGAGCCGTGCGAGGTGCCGACCCACCACCACCAGGCCGTGGACCGCCTGGGCGAGGGCCTGACCGTGTCCGCGTACGCGGCGGACGGCACCGTCGAGGCCGTCGAACTCCCCGGTCCCGGCTGGGCCCTGGGGGTCCAGTGGCATCCTGAGATGGACGACGACCTGCGCGTGCTGCGGGGGCTGGTCGCCGCCGCGTCCCGAACCGCGCGCCCCGGGGCGAGGGCTACCCGCCCCGGGTGAGGGACAGCAGGTCGCGGGCGGGGCCTGTGGGGCGGTGCCCGGTGGGCCAGACGGCGCGCAGGTCCCGGGCCAGCCGCACGTCCGCGACCGGAACGCTCACCAGGCGGCGCGCCGACAGCTCCTCCCCCAGGGCGAGTTCGCTGAGCACGGCCGGCCCGGCACCGCTCACGGCGGCGGCCTTGACCGCCGTGGTCGACGACAGCTCCATCAGCGGCCGGGCCGGCCCCCCGAGCGCCGCGTCGAGCACCTGCCGCGTGCCCGACCCCTCCTCCCGCAGGATCAGCGGGGTGTCCGCCAGCTCGGCCGCGGCCAGCGGGGCCCGGCGCCGCGCCCAGGGGTGCCCGGGTGCGGTGACGACGATGAGCCGGTCGCGGGCGATGACGGTCGCGTCCAACCCTGCCGGCACGCGGAGCCCCTCGACGAAGCCGAGGTCCGCCTCCCCGTCGAGCAGCCGCTCGGCGACGGCCGCGGAGTTCCCGGCCCGCAGGGACACGGCGGTGTCGGGCCGCTGCGCACGCAGGGCGATCAGCCAGCCGGGCAGCAGGTACTCCGCGATCGTCATGCTCGCGGCCACCCGCAGCCGGGAGTCCCGGCGGTCCCGCAGCGCCTGCGCCCCTGCGTCGAACGCCTCGGCCGCGTCCACCACCCGGCGGGCCCAGTCGGCGACCAGGGCACCCTCGTGGGTGAGCCGGGAGCCGCGCGGCGATCGGTCGACGAGGGCCACGCCGAGCTGGCGCTCCATGGACCGGATCCGGCTGCTGGCGGCCGGCTGGGTGATCCCCAGCTCGCGCGCGGCGCGCCCGAGGCTTCCAAGCCGGGCCACCGCGAGCAGCAGTTCCAGCGCCCCCAGGTCGGGCACCCGGTGCGCGATCCCGGGGCCCGGGCGTCCCTCAGCACCTGTGCTCATAAATGCAGCTTATGCCCTCATAGGTGTGTGCTCTCTGGTGGGGCGTCCCGGCCGGCGCCACGGTGGGGACATGGTCACCGCAGCCCGGCCCCGTTCCGCCGTCCCGGCACGCACCGCCCGCTCCGCGCCCCCGCGCACCGGCGGCGAGCGGATCGTCGCCGCGGTCCGCCACCTCGGCCCCAACTGGTACGCCTCCGTGATGGGTACCGCGATCGTGGCGACGGCGGGCGCCGGCCTGCCGGCCGGGGTGCCGGGACTGGGCACCGCCTGCCGTGTGCTGTGGGCGCTGTCGGCCGTGATGCTGGCGGTGCTGCTCGCCGCCCGCGCCCTGCACTGGAGGCACCACCGCGACCAGGCCCGCGCGCACCTCCTGGACCCGGCCGTGGCCCCGTTCCACGGCTGTCTCGCGATGGCCCTGCTCGCCGTCGGCGGCGCGACGCTGGTGGTGGGCGCCGACCTGATCGGGACCGGACCGGCGGTCGCGGTGGACACGGTCCTGTTCACGGCCGGGACCGTGGTGGGGCTCGCCGCCGCGGTGGGCGTCCCCTACCTCATGGTCGTCCGCCACCGGATCGAGCCCGGACAGGCGTCACCGGTGTGGCTGCTGCCGCTCGTCGCCCCGATGGTCTCGGCGGCCCTCGGGCCGCTGCTGGCGCCCCACGTCCCGGCCGGGCAGCCCCGCGCGACGCTGCTGCTCGGCTGTGTCGCACTGTTCGGGCTCAGCCTGCTGGCCGTCCTCGTGATGCTGCCGATGGTGTTCGCCCGGCTGGTCACGCGGGGACCGCTGCCGCTCGCGCTGACCCCCGTGCTCTTCCTGGTGCTCGGTCCGCTGGGCCAGTCCGCCACCGCGGCCGGCAAGTTCGCCGACGTGGCGCCGGGCGCCGCGCCGGCGTACGCCCACGGCTTCGCCCTCTTCGCGGTCCTCTACGCAGTGCCCGTCATCGGTTTCGCGCTGCTGTGGCTCACGCTGTCCGTCGCCCTGGTGGTCCGGGCCCTGCGTCACGGCATGCGGTTCTCGATGACGTGGTGGGCGTTCACCTTCCCGCTCGGGACGTGCGCGACCGGCGCCGAGGGCCTGGCCCGGCACACCGGCCTGACCGCCTTCGGCGCCCTGGCCGTCGTGCTCTACGCGCTGCTGGTGGCCGCCTGGTCGGCCGCCGCGGCCGGCACCGTCCGCGGCCTGCTCGGCGGACGCCTGCTCGCCGCGCCGCGCTGACGGGGCGCCGGGGCCCGGCCCGCTCACGGCACCGCGGCCCCGCCCGTGGCCGGCGCGGGCCCTGCCCCGGGACGCGGAACGCCCGGTGGGACGACCGGGCCCCGGCGGGGTGCGGTCGGAACCGCGGCCCGCGGCCTGCCCGGCCTCCTCGCCGAACCCCGGGGCGGCGGGCTCACGGCCACCACCAGGAGCACGTGGTTCCGTATCCCGGTACCGCGGCCGAGCGCACCGCCGTCGCGCACCGGCAGCGGGGGCGGGCTCGGGACCCGCTCCGTCACCCGCCCCGCGGGGCACGCCGGGCGGCGCCGGCCAGCGCCGCACCGAGCCGCGACGGGGCCTGGACCATGGACGGGCCGTACCAGGTGAGCATCCGGCCGTCGACGAGGGCGCAGGGCAGTCCCGGGAAGGCCTCGGGACCGTCGTCGGGGGTGAAGCGGTACGGCTCGTCGGGCAGCACGACGAGATCGGGGGCGTCGGCCGTCAGCCGGTCCAGCGGAACGCGCGGGTAGCGGTCCGCGTGCGCGGCGTACACGTTGTCGATGCCGAGCCGGGCGAGGACGTCACCCGCGAAGGTGTCCCGGCCGAGCACCATCCACGGCCGCCGCCACACGGGCACGACCGCGCGGCGGCGGGGCGCGGGCGCGGGCGGGCGGGCCCAGGCGTCCTCCGCCGCGTCCAGCCAGCGAGGGCGGGCGCGGGCCCCGCAGGCGGTGAGCACCCGGTCGAGCTCCCGGAGGGCTCCGGGCACGTCCCGCACCTCGGTCACCAGCACCTCGACACCGGCCCTGCGCAGGGCGGCCAGATCGGCCTCCCGGTTCTCCTCCTCGTTGGCGAGGACGAGGTCGGGCGCGAGCGCGGCGACGGCGGCGACGTCCGGGTTCTTGGTGCCGCCGATCCGGGCGACGGCGAGGTCCGCGGGGTGGGTGCACCAGTCGGTGGCGGCGACGAGAGCGCCCGGCAGCGACACCGCCACCGCCTCGGTGAGCGAGGGCACGAGCGAGGCCACGCGCGGGCCGGCGGCCCGCCGCCTCCCCGGCGCGGGGGCGTCCGCCGCGGGCGGTGCCACCGGTCAGCCCCTGCCGAGGCGGTGCCGGTCCTCCACCGCGTCGATGTGGTCGGGCACCTCCACGACGATCACGCGGGTGTCCGGCACGGTGGCGCGCCAGCGGTGCCGGACTCCGCCGCTCAGATGGAGGGTGTCGCCGCGTCCCAGGCGATGGGCGCGGCCCTCCGCCTCCACCTCAACGGCGCCGTCGCACACGTACATCAACTTGTCGTTGCGGTGCTGGAGTTCGCGTCCCTCGTCGTGGTCGCCGGTGAACTCGGTGGCGTGCAACTGGTGGAGACCGCGGACCAGGGGCCGCACCTGCCCGCCCGCCTCGGGAGGGAACTCGGCACCCGCCTCGGCGCGCACCACGTCGACACTGCACGCCGGGTCGGCCGCGGCGAGCAGGTCGGCGGCGGTGGTGTCGAGCGCTGCGGCGACCCGCTCCAGGGAGCTTCTGCTGGGCCGCGCCCGTTCGTTCTCCACCTGGCTGAGGAAGGGGACGGACAGGCCGCTGCGTTCGGCCACGACGGAGAGGGTGAGGCGCAGTGCGCGGCGCCTTCGCCGTACCGCCGCGCCCACCCGCAGCGGTTGGTCTTTGTGGTCGCCCATGGCTCCGGCACCCTCCCTCGTCCCGTCGGTCCGCGGGCCGTCCGGTTTTCGGCCCGCTCGTCCTGCCGAGTTCTCTGCACCCTACGCAGGTTCGGCAAACCGTTTCATGCACCCGTCACATCCCCGTCACGCTGAGGGAGTGCGAGGGTTACAGTTCGCGCCAGACGTGAGGGGGCGCGCCCCCGGGCGCGCGACCCCCGCCGCGGGAGGGAGGCGCCGCGGTGCCGGCCGGGCCGCCTCCCCGGGGCCCGGCCCGCGCGATGCGCCGGGCCCGGGCCGCGGTCGCCGGCGCCCGCGAGCGGACGGACCGGGGCGTTCCGTCGTCCGGAGTTGTCCGGATCTCTCCTCGCACGCCAGTACGCGGCCGGGCCGGGGCGTCGCCCGCGTGTGCGGCAGGAGGGCGCGGCGGGAGCACGGGCGGCGGCGCGGGCCGGACGGCGGGACCCGCCCGGCGGGCGGCCGGAAAACGCCGAGGAGTGGCCCTCGCCCCACGGGTCGTGACCCGTGCGACGTGGACCACCCCTCGGGGTGAACCGTTCACCGCCCTCCGGAGGGGGTGAACCGTGCGGCGCCTACTGCGGAGTCATCCGCTGGACCATGTCCGGGTGCTCCTTGAGCCACGCGGACACGGCGTCCTCCTCGTGACCCTGCCCGCGCTGCTTGATCTCGGCCTCCAGGCTGCCGAGTTCGTCCTCGCTCATCGTGAAGTTCTTGATCCACTCGGTGAGCTGCGGGTACCGGCCGGGGAACTTCTTGCTGGAGATGGTGCGGATCGTGTTGCCCTCGCCGAACAGCTTCTTGTCGTCGGCGAGCTTGGTGAGCTTGTACTCGCTGTAGGCCCAGTGCGGCGACCACAGGACGACGGCGACCGGCTTCTTCTTGGCGTACGCGCGCTTGAGTTCCGCCAGCATCGCCGGCGTCGACCCGTCGACGACCTTGTACTCCTTGTCCAGGCCGTAGCCCGGCAGCACCTTCTTCTTGAGGATGTTCATCTCACCGGTGCCCGGCTCGATCCCGATGATCTTCCCGCCGAAGGTCTTCGACTTGCCCTTGAGATCGGCGAGGGACTTGACGTCCTTCACGTACGAGGGGACCGCGATCTCCAGGGAGGTCGGCTTGTACCAGGTGCCGAGATCGTTCAGGTCGTCCTTGTGCTTGTCCCAGTAGTTGGACTGGGCGTAGGGAAGCCAGGCGTCGAAGTTGAGGTCGAGGTCGCCGGAGGCGAGGCCGGTGTAGACCGGGCCGACGTCCATCTGCTTCAGGTTGAGCGTGTAGCCGCGGCGGGCGAGCACGTTCTTCCAGAGGTAGGTGACGGCGACGTCCTCGTCCCAGGGGAACCAGGCGACGTCCAGCGCGCGCTTGGCCTCGGCGGGCGTGGCGGAGGCGCTCTCGACCGGGGCCAGCTTGTCGACGACGCCCGGGTTCTTCTTCAGCCAGGCGCGCACGGCGTCCTGCTGCTTGCCCTTGCCCACCTTGTTGATCTCGGCCTCGAGGTCGGTGAGCTGCTTCTCCGTCATCTTGAAGTTCTTCAGCCACCGGCCGACGACCGGGTTGTCCTGCGCGAAGCCCTTGCGGGACAGCGTGTGCACGCCGTCGCCCTTGCCCCAGGCCCCCTTGGGGTCCTTGAGCTTCTTGAGCTTGTAGTCGCTGTAGGCCCAGTGCGGCGACCACAGGGTCGCGACGATCGGCTTCTGCTTGGCGTAGGCCCGCTTCAGCTCGGCCAGCATCGCCGGCGTGGAGCTGTCGACGACCTTGTACTCCTTGTCGAGCCCGTACTCCTTGAGCACCTTGCTCTTGAGCAGACCCATCATGCCGGCGCTGGACTCGATGCCGGTGATCTTGCCGTCGAAGAGGTCGGCCTTGCCCTTGAGGTCCTCCAGGGAGTCGATGCCCTTCATGTAGGCGGGCACCGACAGCTCCAGGGAGGTCGGGCCGTACCAGGAACCGAGGTCGTCGAGCTGCTTGCCGTACTTCTTCCAGTACTGGGCGTGCGTGGTCGGCAGCCAGGAGTCGGTCTCGAAGTCGACGTCGCCCTGCGCGAGGGAGGTGTAGAGCGGTCCGGCGTCGAACTGCTTGACGTCGACCTTGTAGCCGCGCTCCTCCAGGACCTCCTTCCAGAGGAAGGTGGAGGCGACGCCCTCGTCCCAGGGGATGTAGCCGATGGTGACCTTCTTGCCCTTGCCGACGTTCTCGCCGTCGGCGGCGGTGGAGGTCGCGCCCGCGCCACCGAAGACGCCCATGCCGCCCGCGACCAGGGCGAGGACGACGACGCCCACCACGGCGACGGCCGGACGGGGGCGGTAGGACCAGATCTTCAGGCCCTGCGCGGCGCGCAGCTTGGCGGCGGCACGGCGGCCGAGCGGCGAGACCTGCGTGCCCAGCGCGCTGGTCATGCGGTCCAGGTAGATGGCGAGGATGACGATCGCGACGCCGGCCTCGGAGCCGAGACCCACGTTCAGCTGGCCGATGGCCTCGTTGACGTCGCCGCCGAGGCCGCCGGTGCCGACCATGCCGGCGATGGCGGCCATGGACAGCCCCAGCATGATCACCTGGTTGACGCCCGCCATCACGGTGGGCAGCGCCAGCGGCAGCTGGATGCGCAGCAGGGTGGCGCGCGGGGTGGTGCCGAAGGCGTCGGCGGCCTCGACCAGGTCGCCGTCGACCTGCCGGATGCCCAGCTCGGTCATGCGGACGCCGGGGGCCAGCGCGAAGATCAGGGTGGCGACGATGCCGGCGGGGGCACCGGTGCCGAAGAAGAGGATGGCCGGGATGAGGTAGATCATCGCGGGCATCGTCTGCATGAAGTCCAGGACCGGCCGGACGATGCCGCTGACCCGGTCCGAGCGCGCCGCCCAGATGCCCACGGGCACGGAGATCACCAGGGCGATCAGCGTGGCCACGAGGACGAGTGAGAGGGTCATCATCGCGTCCTCCCACAGTTCGAGGGAGTCGATGAACGCGAAGCCGGCGAACGCGAGGACACCGGCGGACGTGCCGCGCAGCCAGAACGCGATCACGGCGAAGATGCCGGCCAGCAGGAGGGGCTGGGGCGCCTGGAGGACCGCGTTGATCCCGTCGTAGGTGCCCGAGAAGACGGTCTTGAGGAAGTCGAAGAGCCACGACATGTGGTTCAGCAGCCAGTCGACCGCGTCGTTGACCCAGTCGCCGAAGGGGATCCTAGGCACCGGCCGTCACCTCCTCGCCGCGCGGGCTCGGACACTGCTCGGGCGCGCCCTGCTCGTCTCCGAGGAAGCCGACCAGGCGCTGCCGGGGGACGACGCCGACGAGGGTGTTCGTCTTGTCGACCACCGCGACCGGGTGCGAGAGCCGGGCGCTGATCGCGCACAGGTCCACGAAGGAGGTGTCCGTCGTGGCGGTCTCGCAGTCGCAGTCGGCCTCGTCGCCGCGTATCGCCGTGTCCATGACGGCGCCCGCGGTCAGCACGCGCGAGCGGTCGACGTCCTGGGTGAAGGAGGCGACGTAGTCGTCGGCGGGCCGGACCAGGATGTCCTCGGCGGTGCCGATCTGGACGATGCGGCCGTCGCGCATGACGGCGATCCGGTCGCCCAGGCGCATGGCCTCGTTCAGGTCGTGGGTGATGAAGACGATGGTCTTCTTCAGCTTCTTCTGGAGTTCGATCAGCTGGTCCTGCATGTCCCGGCGGATCAGCGGGTCGAGGGCGCTGAACGACTCGTCCATGAGGAGCAGGTCGGCGTCGGTGGCGAGCGCACGGGCGAGCCCCACGCGCTGCTGCATGCCGCCGGACAGCTCGTCGGGCCAGGACTTCTCCCAGCCGGCCAGCCCGGCCAGTTCGAGGGCCTTGGCCGCCCGCTCGCGGCGCTCGGCCGCGGGGACGCCCTGGACCTCCAGGCCGTAGGCGGCGTTCTCCAGCACGCTGCGGTGCGGGAACAGCGCGAAGTGCTGGAACACCATGCTGATCTTGTGGGAGCGAACCTCGCGCAGGTCGCGGTCGCTGAGCGCGGTCAGGTCCTGCCCGTCGAAGCGCACGTGCCCGGCCGTCGGCTCCAGCAGTCCGTTGAGCATGCGCAGCAACGTGGACTTGCCGGATCCGGACAGGCCCATGACGACGAAGATCTGGCCCGGCTCGACGGTGAAGGACGCGTCGACCACGGCGGCGGTGGTGCCGTCGGCGCGCAGTTCGTCGCGGTCGACTCCGTCACGAAGCCGCTCCACGGCCGCTTCTGGTCGTCTGCCGAACACCTTGTACAGATGATCGGCCTCAAGCCTGGATGACACGGGGTGCCTCTCGGTCGGACAGGGGAACCGGCTGAACGAGGGCCTACGGGGTTCCCGACAACGGACGACGGTTGAAGGAACAACCGACTTCGCTCAGAGGCGGCGCCTGCCCACGCTTGCACAAGGCAAACGTGGGAGTGCTCCAGGTCACTGTCGGTGCGTTACGGCATGATGCGATGCGTGACACAGCCCACTCGACGCCTCATGCTCCTCGACACCGCCTCGCTCTACTTCCGCGCCTACTTCGGCGTGCCGGAGTCCGTCCGCGCCCCGGACGGCACGCCGGTGAACGCGGTGCGCGGCCTGCTGGAGTTCATCGACCGCCTGATCCGCGACCACCGCCCCGACGACCTGGTGGCCTGCATGGACGCGGACTGGCGCCCGCGGTGGCGGGTCGACCTGATCCCGTCCTACAAGGCGCACCGGGTGGCGGCCGAGACCCCGGCCGGCCCGGACGAGGAGGAGGTGCCGGACACCCTCTCGCCGCAGGTGCCGGTGATCGAGGCGGTCCTGGACGCGCTGGGGATCGCGCGCGTGGGGGTCGTTGAGTACGAGGCGGACGACGTGATCGGCACCTTCGCCGGCCGCGCCACCGGCCCGGTCGACATCGTCACCGGCGACCGCGACCTCTACCAGCTCGTCGACGACCGGCGCGGGGTGCGCGTGCTGTACCCCCTCAAGGGCGTCGGCACCCTCCAGGTCACGGACGAGTCCTGGCTGCGCGAGAAGTACGGCGTGGACGGCCCCGGGTACGCCGATCTGGCGCTGCTGCGCGGCGACCCGAGCGACGGCCTGCCCGGGGTGCCGGGGATCGGGGAGAAGACGGCGGCCAAGCTGCTCGCCGAGTTCGGCGACCTGACCGGGATCATGGCCGCGCTCGACGACCCGAAGGCGAAGCTGACCCCCTCGCAGCGCAAGCGCCTGCACGAGTCGCGGCCCTACATCGCGGTGGCTCCCACGGTGGTGAAGGTGGCCGGCGACGTCCCGCTGCCCGCGGTGGACACGGCGCTGCCCCGCACCCCGCGCGACCCGGGGGCCCTGGACGAGCTCGCGGCGCGCTGGGGCCTCGGCGGTTCGCTGCAGCGCCTCCTCGCCACCCTGGAGGCGTAGCGGAGGGCCTCCCGGCATAGCCGGAACCGCGTCGCGCATAGGTACGGCCGACCAAGGAGTGCTAACTTAGGCAAGCCTAACTATGTTGACCTGGAGGCAGTCATGGCAGAGCGTCCGGCACGCAGGACCAGGAAGCCGCACTCCGCGACGGTGGTCCGCACCGAGCGGCTGACCCCGCACATGCAGCGGGTGGTGCTGGGCGGCGAGGGCCTCGCCGACTTCACCGCGGGCACCTGCACGGACCACTACGTGAAGCTGCTGTTCGGTGCCGAGGGGGTCACCTACCCGGAGCCCTTCGACGTGGAGCGCATCCGCGCGGAGTTCCCGCGCGAGCACTGGCCGGTGACGCGCACCTACACGGTGCGCGCCTGGGATCCCGAGGCGCGCCGCCTCACCCTGGACTTCGTGGTGCACGGAGACGAGGGGCTCGCCGGGCCCTGGGCCCTGCGGGCCGAGCCCGGCGAGGTCGTCCACTTCATGGGCCCGGGCGGCGCCTACGCTCCCGACACCGAGGCGGACTGGCACCTGTTCGCCGGGGACGAGAGCGCGCTGCCGGCCATCGCGGTCGCCCTGGAGTCGCTGCCCGACGGCGCCGAGGTCCGCGCCTTCGTCGAGGTCTCCGGCCCGGAGGAGGAGCAGAAGATCGACTCCGACGCCGAGGTCGTCTGGCTGCACCGCGGGGACCGGCCGGTGGGCCGGGCCCTCGTCGAGGCGGTACGGGATCTGGAGTTCCCGGAGGGCCGGGTGCACGCCTTCGTCCACGGCGAGGCGGGCTTCGTCAAGGAACTGCGCAGCCTGCTGCGCGTCGAGCGGCAGATCCCGCGCGAGGACCTGTCCATCTCCGGCTACTGGCGCCTCGGCCACAACGAGGACGGCTGGCAGGCATCGAAGCGCGAGTGGAACGCCCAGGTGGAGGCGGAGCAGGAGAAGCCGTCCTGACCTCCCGGCCCGGTGCCGCGCGGCGCCCGCCGCGCCCGCCCGGGGCGGTCCGCCTCGTACGCTGGGCGGGGTGAGACGCAAGCGCGGGATTCCGCCCTCTCCCCTCCCCCAGCGGCACGGGGTCGACGCCGTACGCATCCGCCTGCCGTGGCAGGGGGGCTGGGCCACCGTGCGGGACCACCTGGTGGAGCGGCTCGCCGCAGGGGGCGGGGTCGTCGACGCGATGTTCGCCGAGGGGCTGTTCGTCGGGGAGGGCGGTCTGCGGCTGACGGCCGAAACCGCCTACGAGCCGGGCATGTTCGTGTGGTTCCACCGGGAGCTGCCCGACGAGGAGCGGGTGCCCTTCCCGGTGGACGTGGTGTACCGCGACGAGCACATCGTCGTCGCCGACAAACCGCACTTCCTCGCCACCACCCCGCGCGGCAGCCATGTGGCCGAGACCGCCCTCGCGCGGCTGCGCCGGGAGCTGGACCTGCCCGAGCTGGGCGCGGCGCACCGGCTGGACCGGCTGACCGCGGGTCTCGTGCTGTTCACCGTGCGGCCCGCCGAACGCGGCGCGTACCAGTCGCTGTTCCGCGACCGGCTGATCGGCAAGGAGTACGAGGCGGTGGCTCCCCACGTCCCCGGTCTCGCCCTGCCGCGCACGGTGCGCAGCCGCATCGTCAAGGAACGCGGGGTTCCGGCGGCGCGGGAGGTGCCGGGCCAGCCGAACGCGGTCACCCGGGTGGAACTCGCCGAACACCGGGACCGGCTCGGCCGCTACCGGCTGACGCCGCGCACCGGGCAGACCCATCAGCTCCGCGTCCACATGAGCGCGCTGGGCGTGCCACTGCTCGGGGATCCGCTGTACCCGGAGGTGACCGGGCCGGTGCCGGCCGGCGACTTCCGGCGTCCGCTGCAACTGCTCGCGCGGGTGCTGGAGTTCACCGATCCGGTCACCGGACTCGATCATCGCTTCGTCAGCGGGCGGGAGCTGGAGGCGTGGTCCGCCTTCGGCGCCTGGTCGGCGGGGGCGGCCGGGGGCCGGTGAGGGCCGTGGATCAGTAGCCGCGCCACCAGCGCAGCAGGCGCTGCCAGGCACCGGGCCGGTGTTCGGGCCCGGGGGCCGCCGCGGTCCGCTCGGGCACCGGCCGGGGATCGGGCGCGGCGGGCGCCGCACCCTCACCGCCGACCTGCCATTCGGGCCGCTGGACGGGCAGGGCGCGGACGGAGGGGCGCTGCATGACGTCCTGCGGCGGCCGGGGCTGGAAGCGTACGGGCAGGTCCACCAGGTGGCGGGAGGACATGGAGCCGCGCCAGCGCAGCTCGCTCTCGGCGCAGTCGAGTTCGACGTCGGGCAGCCGCAGCAGCAGCGCGTCGACGCCGACGTCGGCGATGGCGCGGCCGATGTCCTGGCCGGGGCATTCGTGGGGGCCTCCGCCGAAGGCGAGGTGGGAGCGGTTGCCCTGCATGTTGGCGGCGAGGTCCGGACGGACCCGGGGGTCGATGTTGCCCGGCGCGATGCCGAACAGGAGCCCGTCGCCCTTGCGGATGCGCTGACCGCCGAGCTCCGTCTCCTGCTTGGCGAAGTAGCCGAGGACGGCGCTGAACGGCGGCTCGTTCCAGAGGGACTGCTCGACGGCCTCCGGCACGGTCATCTGGCCGCCGTTGAGCTGGGCGCGGAACCGCGGGTCGGTGAGCACCATCCGCAGCACGTTGGCGATGAGGTTGGCGGTGGCCTCGTAGGCGGCGAGGAGGACGAGCCGCAGGTGCTGGGCGACCTCGTCGTCGGTCAGCCGGGCGGGGTGCTCGACGAGATGGCTGGCGAAGTCGTCCTCGGGCCGGGCGCGGCGGCGCGCGGTGTGCTGGACGAGCACGTCCATGACGTACTCGTTGCTGGCGATGGCGGTGTCGGTGCCCTTGAGGAGGTCGCGGGTGGCGTGCACCATGCGGTCGTTGTAGTCCTCGGGCATGCCGATGATCTCGCAGAGCACGGACATCGGGAGGTGCTCGGCGAACTGGGCGACCAGATCGGCCTCGCCGCGCTCGCAGAACGCGTTGACCAGCCGCTGGGTGGCGCGGTTGATGTAGCGGCGCAGGCTGCGGAAGTCGATGGTCGACATGGCGCCGGTGACGGCACCGCGCAGCCGCAGGTGTTCGTCGCCCTCGGCGTGCGAGCAGATGGGCTGCCAGGCGATGTGCGGGGCCAGCGGGTGGTCCTCGCCCGCCGTGCCGTCCTGGACGGCCGTCCACAGCCGGCTGTCGCGGGCGAAGTGCGAGGGCGTGCTCACCATGTGCAGGTTCTCGCCGTGCCCGAGGACGACCCAGATCGGCACGTCGTCGTGGAGCAGTACGGGGGCGACGGCGCCGTGCTCGGCGCGGAGCTTCTCGTACAGGGCGCCGAGGTCCTCCGCCTCGGGGCCGTAGAGGCGGCGCAGCCCGCCCGGCCCCGTTCCGTGGGCGGGGCAGCCGGGCGGCGGTCCGGACAGCGGTTCTTCCGTACCGGTTGGGGAGTGGGGTTCAGGCGTCACGGTGATCGCTCCGAAGCTGAGGGAGGACGGACGAGGGGGTGGCGTCGGGGTGCCGGCGGGCCGGACCGGGCGGCGGCCCGTCGCCGGAGGCGGGCGGCCCGGTGCTCCCGCGCGGGATCGGGGTGCCGGCCGCGGGCCGCGGTGCCGCCGCCGCGGGGCTCAGGCGTGCGACGAGGTCATCGCCAGCGCGTGCAGGAACCGCATGAGGGTCATCAGGGTGTCCCGGCTCGACGCTCTGCGCCGCGCGTCGCACTTCACGATCGGGACCTCCTCGGGCAGGTCGAGGGCGGCCCGCAGGTCCTCGACGGGGTAGCGCGGCGCGTCGGGGAAGTCGTTCACCGCGACGACGAACGGCACACCGCGTTCCTCCAGGCGGCCGATGACGTCGAAACTGACCTCCAGCCGGCGGGTGTCGATCAGCACCACGGCGCCCAGCGCGCCCTCGAACAGCCCGTTCCAGAGGAACCAGAAGCGTTCCTGTCCGGGGGTGCCGAAGAGGTAGAGCACCAGCTGGTCGGTGATGGAGATGCGGCCGAAGTCCATGGCCACGGTGGTGGCCGTCTTGGTCTCGGACCCGTAGTTGTCGTCGATTCCGATGCCGGCCTGCGTCATGGTCTCCTCGGTCGTCAGCGGTTTGATCTCGCTGACGGAGCCCACCATGGTCGTCTTGCCGACTCCGAAGCCGCCCACGATCACGATCTTGACCGCCGCCTGCGTGGTGTGCGGGAGGTGGTCCTCGGCGCGAGGGCCCGTGATGGTGTCAGAGCTTTTGAAGTCCATGCATCACCGCTTCGAGGAGGGAACGGTCGGGGAGCGCCTGGCGGACGATCGGGGCGCGCGCCTGCACCAGTTCGGCCGCCAGCAGCTCGGTGAGCAGGACGGTCACCACGCTGAACGGCAGGTTGAGATAGGCCGAGAGCTCGGCCACGGACAGCGGGGCCCGGCACAGCCGCAGCAGGGCGGACTGCTCCGGCGCGATGGCCGGGGGCGGGGACTCGTCGCGCGCCACGACGAGGGTGACCAGGTCGAGTTCGGCCCGGTCGCCGCCCTCGCCGCCCCCGGTGAGCACGTAGAGGCGCTCGGGGTTCTTCGGCTTGCCCTCCCCGTCCTCCCCCGCGGGCCCGTCCGGGCCCGCGGGGGGTACGTCCGGGGCGGGTCGGGGAGGGTCGTCCTGGCGCCCGCGCCGCCGGCGTTGCGGAGGCGTCATACGGTCTGCCCGTTGCGCCGCGGCGGGCTGGTCAGATGGGCGCCGATCCGGACGACGAGGTCGCGCATGCGGTTGCTCATCAGTCCGGGTTCCGCCGTCTGGTTGGCGAGCACGGCGAGGTAGGCGTTGGGGCCGGCCGACATCAGGTAGAAGTAGCCGCCGTTGATCTCGATGATCACCATCCGCATCCGGCCGTCGCTGCCGGGGATCTCACCCGCCATGGCGCCCGCCAGGCTCTGCAGGCCGGCGCAGGCCGCCGCGACGCGGTCGGCGGCGTCCGGGTCGCCGCCGTAGCGGGCGATGCGCAGCCCGTCGGCGGAGAGCACCACGATCTGTCGGATGCCCGGCACTCCGTCGGCGAGATCCTTGAGCATCCAGTCGAAGTTGGCGCGCTGCTGGATCACTTGGGGTCCCCCTCGTCGTCGCCCTCCGCAGGGGCGGCCTGCTGGTTGTCCGTGCTGAGGGCGGCCGGGTCCGGATCGCCCTTGAGGCCGTTCATGAACGCCTCGACCCACAGGCCCGGTTCGGGCTCCTTCTCGGCCGGTTCGGGCTCGAGCCGTGCCCACGACGGCCCGGTGCCGGCGGCCTCCGCGGCCTCCAACTCCCGCGCCTCGGCGATGCGCTGGCTGAGCGGCACCTTCACCCGGCTGCGCCGCTGGGGCAGCCCGTTCGGCGTCCACTCCGTGACGACCGGCACGTCGTCCTCACGGGGGTCGCGCGGGTCGCCGCTCGACGAGGGCACCCGGGGGCCGGTGGTCGGGCGGCGCTTCTTGGGCTTGCGGGCGGGAGCCTCGACGCCGCCGGTGTCGATGCCGGTCACCGAGGTGGCACCGATGCCGTGCGCGAGCCCGGGGGCGAAGTCGGTGGTGAGCATGTCGCGCGGGGCGACGAGGACGGCGCGGACACCGCCGTAGGCGGACTGCCGCAGCGAGATCTGCATGCCGTACATCTGGGCGAGACGGCCGACGACGGCCATGCCGAGCCGGGGCGCCTGGCCCATCACGTTCGGGTCGACGCCGGCGGCGGCCAGCCTGAGCAGTTCCTCGATCTTGCCGCGGGACTCGTCGCTGAGGCTGACGCCGCCGTCCTCGATCTCGATGGCGACGCCGGTCTGCACCTCGATGGCGGTGACGTGCACCTTGGTGTGCGGCGGCGAGTAGCGGGTGGCGTTGTCGAGGAGTTCGGCGAGCGCGTGGATGAGCGGTTCGACGGAGACGCCCTTGACGGCCACGTCGACGATGTTGTGCAGCTCGATGCGCCGGTACTCCAGGATGCGCGACATGGCGCCGCGCAGCACGCTGAACAGCGGTACGGGCTCGGGCCACTGGCGGCCGGGACGGCCTCCGCCGAGCACGGCGATGGAGTCGGCGAGACGGCCGATCAGCGCGGTGCCGTGGTCGATGCGCAGCAGGTCGTCGAAGACCTCGGGGTTGCGCCCGTGGTCCTCCTCCATCTCGCGCAGTTCGTTGTTCTGCTGGTGGACGATGGCCTGCACCCGCCGGGCGATGTTGACGAAGGAGCGTTGCGCCGCGTCGCGCATCGACTCCTCGGTGTCGACGATCTTGAGCAGCTTCTTCAGCAGGTCCTTCTGCGACTGAGGCAGTTCGCGCAGTGCGGCGTCGTCGCGGCCCAGGGTGCGCACCACTTCGGACGGGGAGTCCCCGCCGTGCAGCCGGTCGAGCGCGTACGGGACGATCTCCTCGGTGAAGTGGACGATCTCCTGGTCGTGCGCGGCGATGCGCTGCTCCAGCACCGCGGTCCGGCGCGCGAAGTCGGCCCGCTGCTCCCGGCCGGCCCGGCCGCGCCGGACGGCTTCGCCGCCGACGGCGATGACCAGCAGGGTCGCGAAGCCGCCGCACAGGGCGACGGCGAACCGGGCGGGCTCCGTGACCAGGGCGACGGCGGCGCCGGTGGCCGCCGCCATCAGTATGGCGGGCAGCAACAGCACGCGCGCGTAGGGAAGTTCACGGTCACCGGGAGGCGATTGAACACTCACCATGTATGCCCTCTGAGACGGGTCGACTGGGGGGTGGGGGACGTTTGCGGGGGAATCGGCACGGAACGGCATGACCAAACGGCATCTTCGGAACTTTTGGGAACAAGCGCACGAATACATCCCAACTCGGTGCGCTGCGGGCGAGCTTAGTCCGACCGGATCATCGCCGTGTCATATTCGGCAAGCACCTGAAATGGCCCACGAGGCTGGAGTAGCCTCGGCTGCATTTGCACGCTGAGCCCTCCTTCGCACACGGTGCGTGACGGCGAACGGGAGTGCGGGACCCACCGCGCCCGGGGGTGGCACAGGGGGCCGCGGGCGCGCGGAGACCTCCGCGGCGCCTTCTCTCAAGGTCTCGCCGCCGGACAGGGGCGGAGCGGCGGGGAGATGTGTCGACGAGGAGATGCCGCGGGCCGTCGCCGGTCACGGCGTCGCGCCGCCGGTCGCGTCACCCGTGCCGGTGACAACCTCCCGCGCGCCGGGCCGGTGCGGACCGGGGCGACCGGTCCGTACGGCGGAACACCGAACGGACCGGCGGGCGCACGAGCCCTGTCGGCACCGGTGCGGAGCCGGGGGGCGCAGCACCCCGGGGGCGGTCAGCCCACCGAGGAGTAGGCGACGACGCCGCGCAGCAGGGCGTCGACGGCCTTGCGCGCGTTCTTCGCGACCGTGGAGGCACCGCCGCCCGAGACGGGGGCCGCCGCGGCGATCTGCCCGAGGACGTCGATGACCTGCTTGCACCAGCGCACGAAGTCGCCCGCCGGCATCTCGGCCTCGCGGAGCACCTCGTCGAGGCCCTTCCCGGACGCCCACTGATGAGCGGCCCAGGCGAACCCGAGGTCCGGCTCCCGCTGGCCGACACCCTCGGTCTGGCTGATCCGGAAGTCCTCCTCCAACGCGTCCAGCCGGCCCCAGATCCGGACCATCTCGCCGAGCGCCGCCTTGGCGTTGCCCGACGGCACCTTCGGAGCCATCGCGTCGTCCGCGACCCGCGACTCGTACACCAGCGCCGAGACGCAGGCGGCCAGTTCGGCGGGCGCGAGCCCCTCCCAGACCCCGGCACGCAGGCATTCGCTGGCCAGCAGGTCGAGTTCGCCGTAGAGCCGGGCGAGCCGCTTGCCGTGCTCGGTGACCTCGTCGCCGCGCAGGTAGTCCAGCTCGGTGAGCAGGGCGACGATCCGGTCGAAGGTCCGGGCGATGGTGTTCGTCCGGCCCTCGATCCGGCGCTCCAGCTGCGAGGTGTCCCGTTGCAGCCGGTGGTACCGCTCGGCCCAGCGGGCGTGGTCCTCGCGGTCGTTGCATCCGTGGCAGGGGTGGGCGCGGATCTCCGTGCGCAGCCGGGCGATCTGCCGGTCGTCGGCCGCCTCGGACCGCCTCTTGCGGTGCCGTTCGGGGACGATGTGGCCGGCCTTGGTGCGCAGCGCGGACGCCAGGTCCCGGCGGGACTGCGGGGAGCGGGCGTTGAAGGACTTGGGGATGCGCATACGGTCGAGCGCCTCGACCGGGACCGGGAAGTCCATCGAGGCGAGCCGCTTGACCTGCCGCTCGGCGGTGAGGACGAGCGGGCGGGGGCCGTCGTGCTGCTCGAAGCCCCGGTGGCCGTTGGACCGGCCCGCGGGCAGGCCGGGGTCGAGGACCAGCGCGAGCCCCGCGTACTTGCCGGTCGGCACGTGGATCACATCGCCCGGCTTCAGCTTCTCCAGGGCCACGGCGGCCTCCGCCCGGCGCACCGACGCTCCCTGCCGGGCCAGCTCGGTCTCGCGCTCCTTCAGCTCGCGGCGCAGCCGCATGTACGCGTCGAAGTCCCCGAGGTGGCAGGTCATGGACTCCTTGTAGCCCGCCAGCCCCTCCTCGTTGCGCTGCACCTGCCGGGAGATCCCGACCACCGACTTGTCGGCCTGGAACTGGGCGAAGGACGTCTCCAGCAGCTCGCGCGACCGGTGCCGCCCGAACTGCTCGACCAGGTTGACCGCCATGTTGTACGACGGCTTGAAACTGGACCGCAGCGGATAGGTGCGGGTGCCCGCGAGTCCGGCGAGGTGCTCGGGGCTGAAGCCGCGCTGCCACAGCACGACCGCGTGTCCCTCGACGTCGATCCCGCGCCGGCCGGCCCGCCCGGTCAACTGGGTGTACTCGCCGGGGGTGATGTCGGCGTGCTGCTCGCCGTTCCACTTGACGAGCTTCTCCAGCACCACCGAGCGGGCGGGCATGTTGATGCCCAGGGCGAGGGTCTCCGTGGCGAACACGGCCTTCACCAGGCCGCGCACGAAGAGTTCCTCGACGACCTCCTTGAAGGTGGGCAGCATGCCCGCGTGGTGCGCGGCGATCCCGCGCTCCAGGCCCTCCAGCCACTCGTAGTAGCCGAGGACGTGGAGGTCCTCGTTCGGGATCGAGGCCGTGCGCTCCTCGACGAGTTCGCGGACCTCGGCGCGCGCCGCGTCGTCGTTCAGCCGCAGCCCGGCGTAGAGGCACTGCTGGACGGCGGCCTCGCAGGCGGCGCGGCTGAAGATGAACGTGATGGCGGGCAGCAGGCCCTCGGCGTCGAGCCGTTCGATGACCTCGGGGCGGCCCGGCGTCCAGATGCGCGAGCGCTGCCTGCGCTCCCGCTCCCGGTCGGCCTCGCGCATCGCCCGGCCGCGCCTGCGGTCCTGGTAGGACGGGCGGCTGGCCTCCATCCGCGCCATGCGGGTGAGGTCGGGGTTGACCGCCTTGCGCTGGCCCTCGCCCTCCTCGAACAGGTCGTACATCCGCCGTCCGGCGAGCACGTGCTGGAACAGCGGGACGGGCCGGTGCTCGGAGACGATCACCTGGGTGTCGCCGTGCACCGTGTCGAGCCAGTCGCCGAACTCCTCCGCGTTCGACACGGTCGCCGACAGCGACACCAGCGTCACCGACTCCGGGAGGTGGATGATCACTTCCTCCCAGACGGCGCCGCGGAAGCGGTCGGAGAGGTAGTGCACCTCGTCCATCACCACGTACCCGAGGCCGAGGAGGGTCTGCGAGCCCGCGTACAGCATGTTCCGCAGCACCTCGGTGGTCATGACGACCACCGGTGCCTCGGAGTTGACGCTGTTGTCCCCGGTGAGCAGGCCGACCTTGTCCGCGCCGTAGCGCCGGCACAGGTCGGCGTACTTCTGGTTGGAGAGCGCCTTGATGGGGGTGGTGTAGAAGCACTTCCGGCCCTGCTGGAGGGCGAGGTGGACGGCGAACTCGCCGACGATCGTCTTGCCGGAGCCGGTGGGCGCCGCCACCAGCACCCCCTTGCCCGCCTCCAGTGCCTGGCATGCCTCGATCTGGAAGGGGTCGAGGCCGAAGTCGTACATCTCGCGGAACGGGGCGAGTGCGGTGGCCTGCTCGGCAGCGCGCCTGCGTGCTGCCGCGTACCGCTCGGCCGGTGAGAGGTCCTCTGTCATCGTGCCTTCGAGACTACCGGGAGCCACTGACATGGGGACGATCATTATCCGGATCGAAGGCGGCGAAACCTCCGGTCCCCGCAGCTCAGGCACCCGCGACGCGCACGGCTCCCGGTACGCACCGCGCGCTCAGCGGCAGCGGACCCAGCGGCTCCCCGTCCGCGTACCCCGTGACGTCGCCGGCGACGAGTTCCACGCGGGCGGCGCGGTGCACGGTGACCACCGGGTGATCGACGTGCGTGCCCCGGTAGACCTTCGGGAACACCGTGAGCAGCGTGCCCCGGCCGCAGCTTCCCACCACGGTCACGTCGAAGAGCCCGTCGGCGAGGTCCGCCTTGGGGCAGATACGCATGCCGCCGCCGTACGAGGTCCCGTTGCCGACCGCCACCAGGGTCGCCTCGATCTCCCGGGTCGCGCCGCCGTCGAGGGTCAGGCGGAAGGCCGAGGGCCGGAAGGCGGCCAGTTCGGCGAGCAGGGCGACGTCGTACCGGAACCGGCCGAGCGGCAGCCGCATCCGGTTGCCGCGGTCGTTGACCCGGGAGTCGAAACCGGAGGCGAGGACGGTGGCGAACCAGGTGGAGCCGGCGCGGCCGAGGTCGACGGCGCGCAGCCGGTCCTCCGTCAGGGCGCCGGCCGTCCGCCGGGCCGCGGTCGACGGGTCGCCGAGAGGCAGGCCGAGGGCGCGCGCGAAGTCGTTGCCGGTGCCCGCCGGGATCAGCCCGAAGGGGGTCGCGGTGCCGGCCACGGCCTGGAGGGCGAGGCTCGCCATCCCGTCGCCGCCGACCGCGACGAGCGCCCCGGTCCCGGCCGCGACGGCCGCGCGGGCCCGGGCGAGCCCGTCCGCGGCGTCCGCTCCGAGCACGGTCCGGACGGAGAATCCGGCGGCCCGGAACGCGGAAGCGGCCGGCGGCGCCGCACGGGCGCCCCGGCCGCGTCCCGCGGTGGGGTTGACGAAGAGGGTGATCTCGCCGCTCACAGGGTGACCCTACGAGGTCCGCAGCGGCGTCAGGTCACGTCGTCATAACCGTTGACCCGCTCCGTCGTCGCCTGCCCGGGCAGGGCGCGGCCCGCCGTCACCGCCTCGGTCTCCCCGATGTCCTCGGGCGTGAGGTCGAGCTCGGACGCCTCGTCGTCGGCGGGGCCCTCCTCGTCACGCCGGCGCTTGCGCCGGTCGTTGATGAGCGAGAAGGCGGTGGCGAGGAAGTACAGGACCCAGATGGGCCCGGCCAGCGCCAGCATGGTCAGCGGGTCGGTGCTGGGCGTGGCGACGGCCGCGAAGACCGTGATGCCCATGATCATGCCGCGCCACCAGCCGAGCATGCGCTTGCCGGAGAGCACGCCGGTCAGGTTCAGCATGACCAGCAGCAGCGGCAGCTCGAAGGAGAGCCCGAACACGAGCACCATGCGGGTGACCAGGTCCAGCAGCTCGTCGAGCGGGAGCTGGTTGTCCAGGTCGGCCGGAGAGAAGCCGAGCAGGACCGTGGCCATCGTCGGCAGCGTCTTGTACGCGAAGAAGGCGCCGCCGAGGAACAGCGGTACGCCGGTGCCCACGAAGGCGAGGGCGTAGCGCCTCTCGTTGCGGTGCAGGCCCGGCACGATGAACGCCCACAGCTGGTAGAGCCAGACCGGCGACGCGAAGATCACGCCGGCCATCAGGGAGACCTTGAGCGCGAGGGTGAAGGGCGTCAGCAGACCGTTGAGCACGATGCGGGCGCAGGTACCGCTCCGCTGCTGGGCCAGGTCCGTGAAGCTGGCCTTGCATCCCACGGCGTCGAGGATCGGGTTCGTGAAGAACTCGATGATGTTCTTGTAGTAGAAGGCGGCGACGATCGTGACGACGACGATCGCCAGGACGGCCTTCGCGAGCCGGTTGCGAAGCTCGCGAAGGTGCTCCGCGAGGGGCATCCGCCCCTCGGGGTCCTTCTCCTTCGTGCGGGCAGACCTGGGCAACCCACATCCTCATCTCGTGCGGCGGGCCGGACGCGTCCGGCCCTGCGTCAGCGCTTGGTCGTCGTGTCCGTCGGCTCGCTGACCGGGCGCGAGCTGGTCACGTCGCCGGGGGCCGCCTGGATGGTGCGCTGCGCGGGGGGCTGCTCGTCGGTGTTCGGCGGGCCGGCGGGGGCGGGGTTGCTGCCCTCGTCCTTCATGGCCTTGGCCTCGCTCTTGAGGATGCGGGCGGACTTGCCGAGCGACCGCGCCATGTCCGGAAGCTTCTTCGCGCCGAACAGCAGGACGATGACGACGAGGATGAGAATGATCTCGGGAGCTCCGAGCCTTCCGAACATAAGTCTTTACCTTCTCACCGAGGCTGCATGGTCGGGGTGCTGTCCGAACGGTCGGACTCGTGTCCGATCGTCGTGTCGGCAGCGATCGTAACGCTCAGGGGTGAACGCGGGGCAATCCCTGTGCGTACTCCCAGTTCGCGGTCCGCGCCTCGTTATCCGGACCGCGACCTTGAGCCTACCTGGCCAGGGCACGAAGGTGACAGGGCGAAGTGACTCATTGCGCAACCATGGAACGACTCACACCGTATCCATGGACCGCGCCGCTCCTTCCGCGGCCCGTTCCAGGTCACCGGCGGCGCGGTCGATGCGGCTCGCCGCCCGGGCTACCTGCCGTCCGAGACGCTCCGCTTCCACGAAGACACGGACGGCGAGCACCCCGAGCACGGCGATACCGAGGAACCCCACCGCGATCGCAAACATCGGCCAGAACATGACGCCGACCCTAGACGGTCGAGTGCAGCCGCAGGGTGCGCACCCCGCCGCCGGTGAGCAGCTCCACGATCCGCTCCCCCGCCGGCTTGCGGACGGCCGAGCCGCACTCCGGGCAGGTGAACGAGTAGAAGGTGGTGCGGCTGCTGGCGCCGATGGCCAGCCGCAGCGCACCGGGGGTCAGCTCGAAGCCGGCCCGGCAGTCGGGGCAGGCGGCCTTGAACATGACGTCGACCACCCGCCTCATCCCGGCGAAGGCGGTCACGACCGACATCTCGGCGGTCCCCGCGCCCGTCCCCGGCGCGGCACCCGGTGTGCGCATCGCGCCCCGCGCCTCCCGCGCACCCGTCGTCGGCGTCGTGCTCACAGCTGCTGCTCCCGCCTCTCGTCCGCCGCGTCCCGGACCTCCGCGCGCGCCTCGGGCGCGTCGTAGGCGGCGAGCGCCTCGCGCGCGGCGCGGCGGGCGCTGTCCGCGAGCTCCGGCGGCGCGACGATCCGGCCGTCGCCGCCCAGGCGCAGGGCCAGGCGCCGCAGCGACGCCGGGTCGGGGGTCCGCAGGGTGATACGCAGCCCGCCGTCCGGCAGATCGACGGCGCTGTCGTGCGGGTAGTACTCGGCGACCCAGCGCCCGGCCGGACCGACCTCGACGATCACCTCGGGGTCCTCGGCGGCCGGCTGCACGAGGCCCTCGGAGAGGTCCCGCAGCTCGATCTCGGGCGGGGCGGAGGGCTCGTCGAGGATGCGGATCTCGGCGACCCGGTCGAGCCGGAAGGTGCGGCGCGCCTCGGAGCGGCGGCACCAGGCCTCGACATAGGTGTGGCCGACGCTGACCAGGCGGATCGGGTCGATCTCGCGCTCGCTCAGCTCGTCACGGGAGGGCGAGTAGTAGCGGATCCACAGGCGGCGGCGCTCGGCGATGGCCCGGTCGACGTCGGCGAAGACGCCGCCCTCGGACTCGAAGGTCACCGAGAGGCGGGCACTGGCGCCCGCCGCCTCGCCCGCGGCGGCCTCGACCTTGGCGGTGGCCCGCAGCAGGGCCTGCCGGTCGCCCTCGCGCAGCCCGGGGAGGGTGGAGACGGCGCGGGCGGCGACCAGGAGCGCGGTCGCCTCGTCGGCTGCCATCCGCAGCGGCGCGGCCACGTCGTCGGGGTTGTGCCACCAGATCCGCTCGCCGTCGGTGTCGATGTCGAGCAGGTCGCCGCCGCGGAAGCTGGTGCCGCACAGGGGCAGCACGTCGAGGTCGGAGATCAGCTCGTCCTCGGAGATCCCGAAGGCGCGGGCGACGTCGCCGACACGGGCGCCCGGGCGCTCGCGCAGATAGGTCACCAGGGAGAGCATGCGCCGCGTCTGGTCGATCGCGTTCGTGGGCCTGGCCGGTCGTGCTGGCATCGTCGTGCGTCCCCCTCAGCCCTTGGCCACGGCGCGCAGCCGGTCGACCACGTCGGCCCGCAGCTCGGCGGGCTCCACCACCACCACGTCGGGCCCGAACTCGACGAGCCAGGCGTCCAGTCCGTGCCCGTACGGAATCTCCAACTCGTCCCAGCCGTCTCCCAGTTCCCGGACGGAGGCGGCCTTGGCGCGCAGCGGGTAGCCGGCGCCGGAGCGCAGCCGGA
Source organism: Streptomyces sp. NPDC048566 (assembly GCF_043199735.1). Classification (NCBI taxonomy): domain Bacteria; kingdom Bacillati; phylum Actinomycetota; class Actinomycetes; order Kitasatosporales; family Streptomycetaceae; genus Streptomyces; species Streptomyces sp. NPDC048566. The sequence goes on along the minus strand of NZ_JBICWL010000002.1, from coordinate 410,799 downwards.
TCAGCGCGGAGCGGTCGGCGATCTCCCCGGCCCAGCCGGCCACCGTCTCGCGCACGGTGACGACGTCGGGCACCTCGGCGGTGTAGCGCCCGGACCGGGTCCGGACCTTGCCGGTGATCCGGGAGAGCCGGAAGACGCGCTCGGCGCCGCGGTCGCGGTCCCAGCCCGCGAGGTACCAGTGACCGCGCCAGCACTCAAGGGCCCACGGTTCGACGTGCCGGGTCCCGGGGTGCGCGGCGGTGGCCTTGCGGTAGTCGAAGACGACCGGCCGACGGTCGCGGCAGGCCAGCATCAGCGGTTCGAAGGCGGCCTCGTGGACGGGAATGTGCGGCTCCAGGGCACCGAAGGAGCCGTACGGGTCGACGTCCTCGGGCAGCCCGGCGGCGCGCAGCTTGTGCAGGGCTCCGCTCGCGGCTCCGGCCAGCCGGGCCTGCTGCCAGACCTTGGCGGCCAGCCCGAGGGCCGCGGCCTCCTCGGCGTCGAGGGTGACGGGCGGCAGGCGGTTGCTGTCGCGGCGGGCGAGGTAGCCGATCTCGCCGTCGAGGTTCTCGACGGTCTCGATGACCAGGCCGAGTTCGCGCAGGTCGTCCTTGTCGCGCTCGAACATCCGGTTGAAGGAGTCGTCCGATCCGGCTTCCAGATAGGCCTCGACGGACTCGCGGAGTTCGCGCTTGCTGAGCGGCCGCCGCGTACCGAGCAGGCACAACGCGAGGTTCATCAGCCGCTCGGCCTTGGCAATGGCCATCGACGCCCTTCCCTATGGTGCTTCCGACCGTTGACCGTACCGCTCCGGCGCGGCGGGACAAAAGCCGAGGGCCCATGCCCGGACGGGCATGGGCCCCTGGTGATCGGGTCCGGTCCGGTGTGATCAGACTCCGAGCAGGTCGACCACGAAGATCAGCGTCTCACCGGGCTGGATCGCCGGGGTCGGGCTCTGGTTGCCGTAGGCGAGGTGGGCGGGGATGGTCAGCTGGCGCCGGCCGCCGACCTTCATCCCCTGCACGCCCTGGTCCCAGCCCTTGATGACGCGGCCGCCGCCGAGCGGGAAGCGGAACGGGGAGTTCCGGTTCCAGCTGGCGTCGAACTCCTCGCCGGTGCTGAAGGCCACGCCCACGTAGTGCACCGTGACGGTCTGTCCCGCCTCGGCCACGGGGCCGTCGCCCTCCCAGATGTCCTTGATCTCGAGGTCCGCCGGGGGCTCGCCGCCCGGGAAGTCGATCTCGGGCTTCTCGATGCTCACTCTGTGCTCCTGCTGTGTGTGCGTAAAGGCAACGCCGAACAGTCTGACATCCCCGGAGGTCACATCTTCGCCAGGATGTCCACCGAGAACACCAGGGTCGAGTCCTTCTTGATGTCGCTGCCGCTCGGCGGGTTGTCGCCGTAGCCCAGCTTCGGCGGGATGACGATGAGGACGCGGCTGCCGACCTTCTTGCCGGTGAGACCCTGCGCCCAGCCCTTGACGACCTGCTGGAGCGAGAACGACGTCAGCTGCCCCCGGCTGTAGGTGGAGTCGAACTCCTTTCCGCCGTCCCACAGCACGCCCTTGTACTGCACCAGGACGCTGCTGTCCGCCGCGACCTCCTCGCCGTCGCCCTCGATGACGTATTCGGCCACGAGCTTCGTCGGCGCGTCCCCCTTCGGCACGTCGATGGAGGGTGCCTTGCCGTCGGTGTTGGTGCCGACCTTCGGCAGCGCCGCGTCGCTCTGCGGGACGTCCTTGCCCTTCGCCGAGCTCTTGGCGTTGAACGTCTTCTCGATGTCGACGACGAACACCAGCGTGTCGGTGCCCTTGATGCCCGCCTGCGCGTTGCCCTGCGAGCCGTAGCCCCACGTCGGGGGGACGGCCATCTCGACGCGGCTGCCGGCCTTCTTTCCGACCAGGCCGTAGCGCCAGCCGTCGATGATGCCGCCCTGGGCGAGCTGGATGACCAGCGGCGTCTTGCGGTCGTAGGAGTTGTCGAAGACCTTCGCCGTGGACCACACCTGACCGAGGTAGTTGGCCTGGATGTAGTCGTTCTCCGCGACCGTGGTCCCGTTGCCCGCGATGACCGTCCGGACCGCGAGGTCCTTCGACGGGTCCCCCGAGCCCTTCGCGACGGTCGGCTTCTCCCCGAACTTCGTGCCGGCGGTGATGGCCGGCAGCGGACCGTCCACGATCTTCGGCGGCGGCGGGGCCGACGCGGAAGACGAAGCGGACGGGCTGCTGCTGGACTTGGCCGTGTCGGACTTGCCGTCGTCACCGCACCCGGCGAGTGTGACCAGTCCGGCGGGAACGGCGATGAGGAGTGAGCGTCGGCGCACGGTGGGGGCCTCGTATCGGTCGATCTTGCTTGATGGCGTGCGCGCAACTCTACGGCGTGCGAAGGGCGCCGTACGGACAACGTACGGCGCCCCGCGTTGCGTTCCGCGTCCCTCGCGGAACACCCGGCTCACATTCCGGCGATCAGCTTCTCCACCCGGTCGTCCACCGCCCGGAAGGGGTCCTTGCACAACACCGTCCGCTGCGCCTGGTCGTTGAGCTTCAGGTGGACCCAGTCGACCGTGAAGTCCCGGCGCTGCTCCTGGGCGCGCCGGATGAAGTCGCCGCGCAGCCGCGCGCGAGTGGTCTGCGGCGGTACCGACTTGCCCTCGAAGATCTTCAAGTCGTTGCAGATCCGGGCTGCTTGCCCCTTCTTCTCCAGCAGGTAGTAGAGGCCGCGACGGCGGTGGATGTCGTGGTAGGCGAGGTCTATCTGCGCGACCCTCGGGTGGGACATGGTCATGTTGTGCTTGGCCCGGTAGCGCTCGATGAGCTGGTACTTCATGACCCAGTCGATCTCGGTGCCGATCCGGTCCAGGTCCTCGGCCTCGATGGAGTCCAGCACCCGGCCCCACAGCTCGAGGACCTGGTCGACGGTCCCGGTGCGGATGCCGCGCCGCTCGACGAAGTCCACGGCCTTCTCGTAGTACTCGCGCTGCACCTCCAGCGCGGAGGCCTCCCGGCCGCTGGCCAGGCGCACCTTGCGGCGGCCCGTGATGTCGTGGCTGACCTCGCGGATCGCCCGGATGGGGTTCTCCAGGGTGAGGTCGCGCATGACGGTGCCGGCCTCGATCATGCGCAGCACGAGGTCGGTGGCGCCGACCTTGAGCAGCATGGTCGTCTCGGACATGTTCGAGTCGCCGACGATCACGTGCAGCCGGCGGTAGCGCTCGGCGTCCGCGTGCGGCTCGTCCCGCGTGTTGATGATGGGCCGGGAGCGGGTCGTCGCGGAGCTGACGCCCTCCCAGATGTGCTCGGCTCGCTGACTGACGCAGTAGACGGCGCCCCGCGGGGTCTGCAGCACCTTGCCGGCACCGCACAGCAACTGCCTCGTCACGAGGAACGGGATGAGGATGTCCGCGAGCCGGGAGAATTCCCCGTGCCGGGCCACCAGATAGTTCTCGTGACAACCATAGGAGTTGCCCGCCGAGTCCGTGTTGTTCTTGAACAGGTAGACGTCGCCCGCGATTCCTTCCTCGTGCAGGCGTCGTTCGGCGTCCACCAGGAGTCCTTCGAGAATGCGCTCGCCGGCCTTGTCGTGGGTGACGAGTTCCGTCACGTTGTCACATTCGGGTGTCGCGTATTCCGGATGTGATCCCACGTCGAGATAGAGGCGGGCGCCGTTCCGCAGAAAGACATTGCTGCTGCGGCCCCATGACACGACACGGCGGAAGAGGTACCGAGCCACCTCGTCGGGAGACAGGCGGCGCTGTCCCCTGAACGTACACGTGACGCCGTACTCGTTCTCCAGCCCGAAAATGCGGCGGTCCATGACTGAACATTACGCCCGATCCCCGGAGCTGAAACGGGGTTCGACGGCACGGTTTGGATCATTTTCCGATGAGACCGCGACGACCGCGCCCCTGCCGGTGGCCGACAGGACCCGCCCGGTGGCCAGCAGAACCACCAGCGCGGCGGCGCCCGCGGCCCCGGGAACGGCGAAACCACGCGCCGCGCCGCCCCATTCCACGACGGGCCCGGCCAGCCCCGTGCCGACCGACGCGCCGACCGTGAACGTCGTCACGAGCCAGGAGAACGCCTCCGTCACCGTGCCCGCCGGGGCGTGCCGGTCCACCAGTACGAAGGCGCACGCGATGCACGGCGCCAGGAACACGCCCGCGAGCGTCGCCAGCGCCGTCATCGCCACCGGGCCCGGCACCAGCGTCAGCGGGAGGTAACACACCGCCAGAAGGGCCACCAGCAGGCGAAGCCGCCGCTCCGGCGCCCCCGTCCACCGCCGCGCCCCGTAGGCCAGGCCGCCGAGCAGCGCGCCCAGCCCGATGCCCGCCATGAGCCAGCCGTACACCGTGTCCCCGCCGTGGTCGTCGGCGTAGGAGAGCGCCGCCACGGTGATCGAGCCGAGCGCCGTGCCCACGAACAGGAACGCGCCGAGCAGGGCCAGCAGGCCGGGCGAGCGCAGCGCACCGAGCCAGTGCGCCTCGCGCGGCGCCGAGCGCCACGCGCGCGAGGGCGGCGAGACGACCACGGAGAGGGCGCCCAGGACACCGACGGCGCCGAGCACCAGGAGCGCGGCGCGCGGAGACCAGAGCGCGGCGCACAGCGTCACGAGCAGAGGGCCGACGGTGAACATCACCTCCTGCGCGACCGCGTCCATGGCGTACGCGGTGTGCACCTGCTCCTCCTCGCCCAGCACGGAGGGCCACAGCGCCCGCAGCCCGCCCTCCAGGGGCGGGGTGAACAGACCCGCCACCGCCATCGCGGCATAGCCGAGGGCCGGCGGGTCGGCGCCCAGGAAGGCGAAGGCGCCCATGCCGAGCGCCGAGACCAGGGCGGCCGGCAACTGCACGCGGGGCTGGCCGTGCAGGTCCACCAGGCGGCCCAGCAGCGGCTGCCCGACCGCGTTCGCCACCCCGTAGACGGCGGCCAGCGCGCCCGCCAGGCTGTACGAGCCCCCCTCGGAGCGGACGAACAGCACCACAGCGATCGCCGCGGTGGCGTTCGGCAGCCGGCCCACCAGCGTGCCGACGAGCAGCCGGGCGGCGTGCCTCGCCCGGAGGATCTCCAGGTATCCCGCTGCCATGCCGAACCCTTTCCGCAGCGCGCGACGGCGCAGGTTTTACGTATAACGTCCGCTGTCATACGTACCATGTGCCCAGTCCGCGAGTCCAGACGAAGGAGCAGGCCGACGGTGGCACGCAGCAGTACGCGCCCCACGAGCCGGGACGTCGCCCGCGCCGCCGGGGTCTCCCAGGCCGCCGTCTCCCTGGTCCTCGGCGACAAGTGGCGCGGCCGGGTCTCCGAGGCGACCGCCGGGCGCGTGCGGGACGCGGCCCGGGAGCTCGGCTACCGGCCCAACCTGGCCGCCCGCAACCTCCGGCTGGGCCGCACCCGCACCGTCCTGCTGGTCGTCCCGGCGCTCACCACCGAGTTCTTCGCCGGCGTCTACACGGGCGCCGCGCGGGTGGCCGCCGACCACGGCTTCGGCGTCGTCCTGTACCCCTCCCCCGAGGGCATCGGCCCCGCCCGGGACCCCTTCGGCTCCGCCCAGGCCGCCCTGGACGGCGTCATCGCCTCCTCCATGGCCGCCGACGCCCTCACCGCCATCCGCGGCGACCAGCTGCCCCTCGTCATGCTGGACAGCGACCCGGCCGGCAGCCACGGCGCCGCGACCGTCAACCTCGACATCAAGGACGGCGTGCGCCAGGTCGCCGACCACCTCCTCGGCCTCGGCCACCGGCGGTTCCTGCACCTCGCCGCCGACATCCCCTCCTGGACCTTCGAGGCGAGGGCCGAGGAGGTTGCGGCCCGCCTGGCCGCGGTCCCGGGAGCCGACCTGCGCACCGCCCGCACCCCCATCTCCTTCGAGGACGCCCTGGCCGCCGCGCACACGGCCCTGTCCGCCCCCGGGCCCCGCCCGACCGCCGTCGTCTGCGACGACGACAAGCTCGCCGCCGGCGCCTACAAGGCCGCCCGCCGCCTGGGTCTGCGCATCCCCGACGACATCTCCGTCACCGGACTCGACGACCTGGCGCTCGCCCGGGCGCTCGACCCCGAACTGACCACGGTCCGCCTGGACGCCGAGCGCTTCGGCGAACAGGGCATGAAGGCCCTGCTCGCCGTCCTGGACGGCCGCACACCTCCCGTCGAGGACATCCCGGTCCACCTGGTCGTACGGGGCTCCACGGCCCCGCCGAGCCCCGCGTAGACGCCACGAGGAACGGGCTGAGCGACCCGGACGCGCCGAAGGGCGCCGCACCGCCCGCCGCCCGCCATACCGGGCCCGGGTGCTGCGGCCCGCCACCGCACCGGAGCCAGGCGCTGCGGCCCGCCCGCCGCACCGGAGCAAGCCCTGCGGCCGGTCGCCGCACGGGAGCCAGGCCCTGCGGCGCCCGCCGCACCGGAGCCAGGTCGTGCGGCCGGTCGCCGCGTCACCCCTCGGCGCCGGTCGCCGCGTCACCCCTCGGCGCCGACCGGCGGGTGCCGGGGGGCGACGTGGGAGGGGCCGCCCCGGCACTCGCCGGAACGGCCCCTCCCGCCGGCCCCTGCCGGGGCCTCACTGCTCGTCGTCGGCGTCCTCCGCCTCGGTCGCGGTCTCCGCGCCACCGGCCTCCAGCAGCCGGGCCAGCTGACGTCCCACGATCCGCTTGAACTTGCGCTGCTGCGGTCGCGTGCGGTCGAGCACCGCGACCTCCAGCCGCTCCGCGGGAATCTCCCGCTCGCCGCCGTTCGCCTCCCGGGACAGCGAGCGGACCGCCAGTTTCAGCGCCTCCGACAGGGACATCCCCTCCCGGTGCTCGGCGTCCAGATAGGTGCTGATCTGCTCCGAGCTGCCGCCGACCGCGACCGAACCGTGCTCGTCCACGATCGAACCGTCGTGCGGCAGCCGGTAGATCTGGTCGCCCTCGGGCGTCTCCCCGACCTCGGCGACCACCAGCTCCACCTCGTAGGGCTTCTCCGCCGCCGACGAGAAGATGGTGCCCAGCGTCTGCGCGTAGACGTTCGCCAGGCCGCGGGCCGTGACGTCGTCCCGGTCGTAGGTGTAGCCGCGCAGGTCGGCGTAGCGCACACCGCCGATCCGGAGGTTCTCGTACTCGTTGTACTTGCCGGCCGCGGCGAAGCCGATCCGGTCGTAGATCTCGCTGAACTTGTGCAGCGCGCGGGACGGGTTCTCGCCGACGAACACGATGCCGTCGGCGTACTGCAGCACGACCAGGCTGCGACCGCGGGCGATGCCCTTGCGGGCGTACTCCGCCCGGTCCGCCATGGCCTGCTGGGGTGAGACATAGAACGGAGTCGACACCGGCTACCCGTCCCTTTCTGTCGAAGTCACTGGATCACCTGCAAGAGGAGAGCGGTCTCAGAGCAGCGCGGCACGCGGGCCGTCGGGGTGCTCCAGGCGTCGCTCCAGGATCGAGCGGGCGATCTCGGAGGACTCCTCGTCCGTCAGCCGGCGGAAGCCGTCCTCGGTGATCACGGTGACGATCGGGTAGATCCTGCGGGCGACGTCGGGACCGCCGGTCGCGGAGTCGTCGTCGGCCGCGTCGTACAGCGCCTGGACGACCAGGGTCGTGGCCTGTTCCGCCGTCAGATCCTTGGCGTAGAGCTTCTTCATGGCACCGCGCGCGAAGAGCGAGCCGGAGCCCGTGGCCGCGTAGCCGTGCTCCTCGGAGCGGCCGCCGGTCACGTCGTAGGAGAAGATGCGGCCCCTCCCCCGGTCCACGTCGTAGCCGGCGAACAGGGGAACCACGGCGAGACCCTGCATGGCCATGCCGAGGTTGGAACGGATCATCGTGGACAGCCGGTTGGCCTTGCCCTCCAGGGAGAGCTGCGCGCCCTCCACCTTCTCGAAGTGCTCCAGCTCCAGCTGGAACAGCTTCACCATCTCGACGGCCAGGCCCGCCGTGCCGGCGATGCCCACCGCCGAGTACTCGTCGGCCGGGAACACCTTCTCGATGTCGCGCTGCGCGATGACGTTGCCCATGGTGGCGCGCCGGTCGCCGGCGAGGACCACACCGCCCGCGAACGTGACGGCCACGATGGTCGTGCCGTGCGGCGCCTCGATGACGCCCTGGACGGGCGGCAGCTGACGCTTTCCGGGGAGCATCTCCGGCTGCTGCTCGGAGAGGAAGTCCATGAAGGACGACGACCCGGGCGTCAGGAAGGCAGCCGGTAGACGCCCGGTGCTACGAGTGTTGGCTTCCACGGGGATCCTTCCAGTAGGCGGCAGCCCGACGAACAGCGTCGGGATCGTCTCCCAACTTGCCGATGGCCGAATTGCAGTTGATGCACGGTACGCCACGGACCCTACCCGCCCCGCGGCGGTGATCCACATGAATGGCCGGAGCTTTCCGGCGGATCGAACGGAGCCGTCTTCCGGGGCCGCGCCGCAGCGTCGCGGTCGTGTCGTGAAGGTACGGGTGCGCCTCGGGTGGCGCGCCCGTCCCAAGGTCGCACCGCACGCGCCCCGCCGTGTGGCCGCCGGTCGCCGACGCCAAGTGACGCCGCCGGCGGCGTACACCTCGGGCCCGCGGCCGACTGCAGGGACCGGCGAGGTCCCGCTGCGCCCGGCAGGCCCCGCGGCCAAGCCCGCGACCGGGCCCGCGGCCCGTCACCGGACGCCCTCCTCGGCGGCGAGGCACGCTCACGGCCCGGTCTCCCCGCACCGTGAGCAGTGCTTCACTCCGTCTCCGCCTCGTCGGCCCGAGGCCCCCGGTCCCGGGGACGCGAGGGCTACTCGCCACCCTTCTGGACGAAGGAGCGGACGAAGTCCTCGGCGTTCTCCTCGAGGACGTCGTCGATCTCGTCCAGAACCGAGTCGACATCGTCGCTCAGCTTCTCCTGGCGTTCCTTGAGGTCGTCGCCGGCCTGCGCGTCCTGCGCCTGCTCCTCGACCTCCTCGGTGGAATGCGTCGCCTTCTGCTGTCCGCCGCCGGTGTCCTTGGTCGCCATAACCCTCACCCCGCTCGGTTCGACGTTCTTGATCAGACCCTACAAGCAGGGTCCGACATCGGCCCCGCAGTTTGCGCAACGTACGGGGGGCATCTCCATGATTCCCGTCCGCCGCCTGTTCCACCCTGCCGTGCCCGCGCGGCCCGCGCCGCCCGGGCGCCGTGCTCACTTGCCCGACAGGACCTTGACCAGGTCTTCCGCCGTTCGACAGCGGTCCAGGAGCTCCTTGACGTGATTACGCGTTCCGCGAAGCGGCTCCAGGGTTGGAACGCGCTGGAGCGAGTCGCGGCCCGGCAGATCGAAGATCACCGAGTCCCAGGAGGCCGCCGCGACGTCGTCCGCGTACTGCTCCAGGCAGCGTCCGCGGAAGTACGCGCGTGTGTCCTCCGGCGGCTTCGTGCGGGCGCGCTCGACGGTGTCCTCGTCCAGCAGGCGCTTCATCCTGCCGCGGGCCGCGAGCCGGTTGTACAGGCCCTTGTCCGCCCGCACGTCGGCGTACTGGAGGTCCAGCAGGTGGAGCTTGGCGGCGTCCCAGTCGAGGCCGTCGCGGCGCCTGTAGCCCTCCATCAGCTCCCGCTTGGCGATCCAGTCGAGCTCGCCGGAGAGGCTCATCGGATCGTTCTCCAGGCGGTTCAGGGTGTCCTCCCAGCGCAGCAGGACGTCCTTGGTCTGGTCGTCGGCGTCCGCCCCGTAGCGCTCCTCGACGTACTTGCGCGACAGCTCGAAGTACTCCATCTGGAGCTGCACCGCGGTGAGTGTGCGACCGCTGCGGAGCGTGACCAGGTGCTTCAGGGTCGGGTCGTGCGAGACCTGGTGGAGCGTGCGCACGGGCTGGTCGACGGCCAGGTCGACGGCGATGAAGCCGTCCTCGATCATGGAGAGCACCAGGGCGGTGGTGCCGAGCTTGAGGTAGGTCGAGATCTCGGAGAGGTTGGCGTCCCCGATGATCACGTGGAGCCGGCGGTACTTCTCCGCGTCCGCGTGCGGCTCGTCGCGCGTGTTGATGATGGGGCGCTTCAGCGTGGTCTCCAGCCCCACCTCCACCTCGAAGTAGTCGGCGCGCTGGCTGAGCTGGAAGCCGTGCTCGTGGCCGTCCTGGCCGATGCCGACGCGGCCGGCCCCGGTGACGACCTGGCGCGAGACGAAGAACGGGGTCAGGTGCCGCACGATGTCCGAGAACGGGGTCTCCCGCTTCATCAGGTAGTTCTCGTGCGTGCCGTAGGAGGCGCCCTTGTTGTCGGTGTTGTTCTTGTAGAGGTGGATCGGCTGGGCGCCGGGGAGCTGGGCGGCGCGTTCGGCGGCCTCGGCCATGATGCGCTCGCCGGCCTTGTCCCACAGGACCGCGTCCCGCGGGTTGGTGACCTCGGGGGCGCTGTACTCCGGGTGCGCGTGGTCGACGTAGAGCCGCGCCCCGTTGGTGAGGATGACATTGGCCAGGCCGATGTCCTCGTCGGTGAGCTGGGTGGAGTCGGCGGCCTCCCGGGCGAGGTCGAAGCCTCGCGCGTCCCGCAGCGGGTTCTCCTCCTCGAAGTCCCAGCGGGCGCGGCGCGCCCGGTGCATCGCCGCCGCGTAGGCGTTGACGATCTGGGACGAGGTGAGCATGGCATTGGCGTTCGGGTGGCCGGGGACGGAGATCCCGTACTCCGTCTCGATGCCCATTACTCGCCGTACGGTCATGCGGCCCTCCTTGCCCGGCGGCGCCCTCGGTCGGGAGCGCCGCTCAAGTCCCGCCGGCGCTCCGATGCGTGTGCGGTGCCCGTCCCCGCACTGCGCGACTCGGCGGTACGAACGAGCCTAGAACGCCTTTGCGCTGGTGGGGAGATCATTTGCGTCATTGCTGTGTTCCGGCCGTGAGCGGAAAAGCAGTCGGCTGCGGGTACCCGCGACGGGCACCCGCAGCCGCCCCGCTTCCTACAGGTACTGGCCGGTGTTGGCCACCGTGTCGATGGAGCGTCCGGTGTCCGCGCCCTGCTTTCCGGTGATGAGCGTACGGATGTACACGATCCGCTCGCCCTTCTTTCCGGAGATCCGGGCCCAGTCGTCCGGGTTGGTGGTGTTCGGCAGGTCCTCGTTCTCCTTGAACTCGTCCACGCATGCCTGGAGGAGGTGGGAGACGCGAAGGCCCTTCTGGCTGTGCTCCAGGAAGTCCTTGATGGCCATCTTCTTGGCGCGGCCGACGATGTTCTCGATCATGGCGCCGGAGTTGAAGTCCTTGAAGTAGAGGACTTCCTTGTCACCGTTGGCGTAGGTGACCTCCAGGAAGCGGTTCTCCTCCGATTCGGCGTACATCTGCTCCACGGCGGTCTGGATCATGCCGTGGACGGTGGCCGCCCGGTCGCCGCCGTGCTCCCCGACGTCCTCGGAGTGCAGGGGGAGACGCTCGGTGAGGTACTTCTGGAAGATGTCCTTCGCCGCTTCGGCGTCCGGACGCTCGATCTTGATCTTCACGTCGAGGCGGCCGGGGCGCAGGATGGCGGGGTCGATCATGTCCTCGCGGTTCGAGGCGCCGATGACCACCACGTTCTGCAGGCCCTCCACGCCGTCGATCTCGGCGAGCAGCTGGGGGACGATGGTGTTCTCCACGTCCGAGCTGACACCGGATCCGCGGGTGCGGAAGAGGGACTCCATCTCGTCGAAGAAGACGATGACGGGGGTGCCCTCGCTGGCCTTCTCACGGGCACGCTGGAAGACGAGGCGGATCTGCCGCTCGGTCTCGCCGACGTACTTGTTGAGCAGCTCGGGGCCCTTGATGTTGAGGAAGAAGCTCTTGCCGGTGGCCTGACCGGTCACCTCGGCGACCTTCTTGGCCAGCGAGTTGGCCACGGCCTTGGCGATGAGCGTCTTGCCGCATCCGGGGGGCCCGTAGAGCAGGACGCCCTTGGGCGGCCGCAGCTCGTGCTCCTTGAAGAGGTCGGGGTAGAGGTAGGGGAGCTCGACGGCGTCGCGGATCATCTCGATCTGGCCGCCCAGACCGCCGATCTGCTCGTAGCCGATGTCCGGGACCTCTTCGAGGACGAGTTCCTCGACCTCGCTCTTCGGAACGATTTCGTAGACGTAACCGGATCGGGGTTCCAGGAGGAGGGCGTCACCGGGACGGATGGTGACGTCCAGGAGCGGCTCGGCGAGCCGCACCACCCGTTCCTCGTCGGTGTGCCCCACCACCAGGGCGCGCTCGCCGTCCTCGAGGATCTCCTTGAGGGTGACGATGTCGCCGACGCTCTCGTACTCCATGGCCTCGACCACGTTGAGAGCCTCGTTCAGCATCACTTCCTGGCCGCGCCGGAGCTCCTCGAGCTCCACGCTGGGGCTGACGTTCACCCGGAGCTTGCGGCCCCCGGTGAAGATGTCCGCCGTGCCGTCCTCGTTCGCCACGAGGAAGACGCCGAAGCCGGCCGGCGGCTGCGCGAGCCGGTCGACCTCTTCCTTGAGGGCCACGATCTGGTCGCGGGCCTCACGGAGCGTGTTCGCGAGACGCTCGTTCTGCGCGGACACGCCGGCCAGGTTGGTCTGCAGCTCGACGATCCGCTCTTCGAGAATCCTCGTGTGCCGCGGAGAGTCGGCGAGCTTGCGTCGCAGGACGGCGATCTCCTGCTCAAGGTAGGCAATCTGCCCGGCGGGGTCATCGGACCCTCGTCCCGGGCGGATGCCGCGGTTCATGTCGTCGTCGTGGGCTGCCACGGTCCTCACCTCCTCCAAGGGGAGCTGGACGCTTCCAGACCCTACCTGGGTGGGTGTCGATTGAAACCCCTAGATCACAAAGACGGTCGGGGTGTGTCCGATCTTCACCCTTGCGCTCTCCCTCACGCCAGGGGAATACCCACCGAACATGATTGGGAAGCGGGCGGAGGTAGGGTCGAAGTGTTCAACACCCGCCAGAGCTGGCCCGATTCCCCCATTATCGGTTCGCTCGGCGCAGAAAACGGCAGGAGAAATGACCGTGCAGCAGGAGGCCGGAGCCGACGGCGAGGCGCTTGAGGTCTGGATCGACCAGGATCTGTGTACGGGCGACGGGATCTGTGTCCAGTACGCCCCCGAGGTCTTTGAGCTGGACATCGACGGTCTGGCCTATGTGAAGGGCGACGACGACGAGCTGCTGCAGTCCGCGGGAGCCACAACGCCCGTACCGCTGCCGCTTCTGCGGGACGTGGCGGACTCGGCGAAGGAATGTCCGGGAGACTGCATCCACGTCCGTCGGGTTTCGGACAAGGTCGAGGTGTACGGGCCCGACGTGGAGTGACGCGTGGGGTACCGCCCGTGGCGGCCGGGGGCGGCCCCGTCCGCCGCGTACACCCCCCGCGCCGCGCGGCCCGGGCGGCCGGCGGCCGTCCTTTCGCACCCTCCGCTCCGGCGGGGGGTGCTTCCGTGCGGGGGCGCTCCGCCCGGCGCGGTGGCCCGGAACCGGCCCCGTTCCGGGCCGGGGTGAACGGGCCCGAGGGGGCGCTTTCAGACGCTCCGCGCGCCGGCCGGGGTGGAGCGGACGAACGCGCCGTTCCTCCACTGCCACTTGGCCTGCTCCGTGACGTCCGGGCAGCAACTCGGGACGTCGAGGGAGGAGTAGCCGAGGACGGTGGCGGTGACGGCTGCGTCACGGACGGCGAAGTCGGTGACGGTGAGGCGGTCCTTGGGCTCGATCAGGGTGGCGACGACGCGGGGTTTCCCGGCGTCCTCACCCTGCGTGAGGACGTAGACCCCGTTGGGCGGGGTGCCGGAGCCGGCGTCGCAGCGGACGACGGCGACCGTCTCGGGGCGCCCGTCGCCGTCGAGGTCCCCGGACGCCTTCTTCGTGACGAGCGCCTTGGCCGGCCCGCAGGTGATCGGGAAGTCGACGCCGGACGGGTCGGGCGCGGCGGCGGGGGCAGCCGCCCGGGCCGCTCCCCCGGCGGGCTGCGCGGCCCTCGCCGGATCGGGCTGGAGCACCGTGGAGAGCGCGACGACTCCGGCGATGGCGGTGGCCGTGGCGACCCACTGGAGCGGGCTGGTGTGCGTGTGTGCCAGTTCCGGGACGGCGGATTGCTGCACTAGGAGTGTCTCCCGTGAGGGGCTGTGCCGGTGGGGGTGGGGTGTCCCGCATGGTGCCACACGTCACAGTCCCTGGGAACGGCGGGGTCAGGACTTTCGAGCGGTTCCCGGCCTTCCGGGGTGCCGCCGACGGCGGCCCCGGGGCGCGGCACCGTCCGGGGGGGGCGGGGCCGCCGGGCGCCCGGCCCCGGCCGGCGTGCGCCGGGCGGGGCGTGGAGCCCCGTCGAGGCGCGTCGGGCCGGTGGCTCCCGCGCCCGTGTGCCGGGCTCGCCCCGCGCCGGTGTCCCCGGCCGACCGCCGCGCCGGGGCCGGATTCAACGCGGAAGCGCTGTGGCCGAGTTCCCCGGGACATTCGGGAACTCGGCCACGGTCGGGGTGCGTTGTCTCGTCAGCGGCCGGATCCGCCGTCGGCGTTGGGGCCGGCGTAGTCCTCGCCGTAGGCGCCCTTGGCGGGGCGGCGGCGGCGCATGGGCGGCTCGACGCCGTCGGCGAGGCGCCGGGCGGTGAGCAGGAAGCCGGTGTGGCCGATCATGCGGTGGTCCGGGCGGACGGCCAGGCCCTCGATGTGCCAGTTGCGGATCATCGATTCCCAGGCGGTCGGCTCGTTGAAGGAGCCGATCTCGCGGATCGACTCGACGGTCCGCGCGAGCTGGGTCGTGGTCGCCACGTAGCAGCAGAGGATGCCGCCGGGGACGAGCGCCTTGGAGACGGCCTCCAGGCACTCCCAGGGGGCGAGCATGTCGAGGATGACGCGGTCCACGTCGGTGTCGCTCAGGTTGTCCTGGAGGTCGCCCACGGTGAGCTGCCAGGCGGGGTGCGGGCCCCCGAAGTAGCGCTCGACGTTCTGCCGGGCGATCTCGGCGAAGTCCTCGCGGCGCTCGTAGGAGTGCAGCATGCCCTGGTCGCCGATGGCGCGGAGCAGGAAGCTGCTGAGCGATCCGGAGCCGACGCCCGCCTCCACGACGCGCGCGCCGGGGAAGATGTCGGCGAAGGCCAGGATCTGCCCCGCGTCCTTGGGGTAGACCACGGCGGCACCGCGGGGCATGGACAGGACGTAGTCGGGGAGCAGGGGGCGCAGCGCGAGGTAGGCGACGTTTCCGGTGGTGCGGACAACGCTGCCCTCGGGAGCGCCGATCAGCTCGTCGTGGGGGAAGGAACCCTTGTGGGTGTGGAAGTTCTTCCCGGCCTCGAGCGTGAACGTGTAGTGGCGGCCCTTGGGGTCGGTCAGCTGAACCTGGTCCCCGACCTTGAAGGGCCCGCGCCTGCGGGCGGCACCGGTCGGTTCGGACATGTGACCAGCCTACCGGTCCGCCGGGAGGCCGCCGACCACGCGGGTGGTCAGGCGGGGCGGGCCATGGCCTTGACGAAGGCGCGTTCCACGTCGGCGGCGGACAGGACGCCGTAGATCTCCCCGGAGTCCTCCACCACGAGGTACTCGGTGGCGGGGGTGGCGCGCAGGACGTCGAGGAGTTCCTCGCCGGCCAGTTCGGCCGAGACGCGCATGCCGTCGGTGAGGTCCTGGGCGAGACCGCTGACCGCCACCCACGGGCGCCGGTGCTCGGGGACGCCGACGATGGCGGCCTCGCGCACCAGGGAGAGGGGTTCGCCGTCGGTGTCGACGACGACGAGGGCGCGCGCTCCGGCGTCGTTGGCGCGGCGCAGGGCCTCGGAGAGGGGGGTGCCGGTCTCGACGGGGACCGCGCGCCGGGTGAGCGAGCGGGCGCGGAGTTCGGGGAGGTGTTCGCGCAGGCGGGCCATCCGGAGGCTGTTGCCGGCCCCGGTCCAGATGATCGCCGCGAGGATGGCGGCGAGCAGCGCGTCCGTGACGGTGTCCATGCCGCTGCTGTCCTCGGGGGCGGAGCCGAGCAGCGAGGTCTGGGTGAGCAGGGGCAGGCCGACCAGGACGGACACGGCGAGGGCGCGGCCGACCCAGGCGGCGGCGACGGTGCCGCTCATCGGCCTGCCGGTGATCTTCCACACGACCGCGCGGAGCATCCGGCCGCCGTCGAGGGGCAGACCGGGCAGCAGGTTGAAGGCGGCGACGATGAGGTTGGAGATCATCAGCCCGGCGAGCAGGACGCCGGGGACGGTGCCGGGCTCGACCGGGAGCAGCGCGAGGTAGAAGACGCCGGCCAGCACGAGGGAGAGCAGGGGCCCGACGAAGGCCAGCACGAACTCGCGGCCCGGGGTCTCGGCCTCCTTCTCGATCTCGGAGACACCGCCGAAGAACTGGAGCTGGATGCGGCGCACCGGCAGCTTGAAGCGCAGGGCGGCGACGGTGTGGGCGAGTTCGTGGACCAGGACGGAGGCGTAGAAGGCGACGGCGAAGAACAGGGAGACCAGGTAGCGGGCGGCGCCGAGTTCGGGCAGGACGCGGTCGAGCTGGCCGCCGAACACCCAGGTGATGAGGGCGGCGACGAGGAACCAGCTCGGCGCGACGTACACCGGGACGCCGAAGGGGCGTCCCATCAGCAGGCCGCCGCCGGGCTCGTTGCGGCGCCGGGGCGGGCGTCCGCCGCGGCCTCGGCCGCCGCCCGGGGCACCGCCGCCGGCCGGCCGGCCGTCGCCGCTGTGGGCGAGTGTCCGGTGCGCCGGGGCCTGCCGGGGGCCCGACGCGTCGGGCGTGCCGGGGCCGGCGGGCTCCCGGCGGTCCTGGTCCGGGTGGGGCGGCGGGGGCTGCGCGGCCGAGGGGCGGTCCTCGTGGCCGTCGCTCCCGGGCGCCGGGCGGTCGCGGGTCTCCGGGTCGTCGTCGCCCTCGGCGGCGGGCCGGGCGTGCGCCGCGCCGCCGCCGGGCGTCGCGGGAGCGGAGTCGCCGCGCGGCGGGGTGCCGGGTTCCGTGTCCGGCGCGGAGCCGGCCGACGGCCCGGGATCGGCCGGGGCCGTGCCGCCGCCGGGCGCCGCGTCCCCGGCGTCGTGTCCGGGGTCCGCGGGACCGGTTCCGGTGGGGGTCTCGGGTCCGGCCGGCCCGGGGCGCGGGGTGTCGGCGGCCGGGCCGGCGGACGCTCCGGGCCTGCCGTGGCCCTCGGTCGTCCCACCGGTGCCGGACCGCGGCTGCCCGTTCCCGCCGCTCTCGTCCACGATGTCCCCTCGTTCGAAGCGTCTCCCGCCGCGATCCGACGGAGCGGGAGGGTCTGCCGTCGATGGTATGCGTCCGTCGCGGCGCGTTCCGCCCCGGCACCCCCTCTGTTTTTCGTGCCGTCGCCCGGGTGGAGCCCGGCCTCGGCGGTGTCCGGACCGCGGGGTGGGCGGTCGCCCGGGGCGCCGGGCCGGGGCCGGTGGCGGGCCGGGCGGACCGGCGGGGCACCCGCCCCGTGCGGCGTCGGCACGCGGGAGGCCCGTTGTCGGTCCCGGGCCGTAAGGTCTGTCGTCATGGATACGAGCACCGAGGGCGCCGCGCCCGAAGAGGCGGCCCGGGCCGACGCGCCCGCGGCCGAGGCGCCGGCCCCGGCGGCCGCCCGCCCGCCCACCTCGCTGTCGCCCTCGCGTGCCGGGGACTTCATGCAGTGTCCTCTGCTCTACCGCTTCCGGGTGATCGACAAGCTGCCGGAGAAGCCGAGCGCGGCGGCGACCCGGGGCACCCTGGTGCACGCGGTGCTGGAGCGGCTGTTCGACGCGCCGGCCGCGGACCGGACCGCGCCGCGCGCCAAGGCGCTGATCCCCGGTCAGTGGGACCGGCTGCGCGAGAGCCGCCCGGAGGTCGTCGAGCTGTTCGCCGACGATCCGGAGGGAGAGCGCCTCGCGGGCTGGCTCGCCGAGGCGGAACAGCTGGTGGAGCGGTGGTTCACCCTGGAGGACCCCTCCCGGCTGGAGCCGGCGGAGCGTGAGCTGTTCGTGGAGGCGCGGCTGGACTCGGGCCTCACCCTGCGCGGCATCATCGACCGGGTGGACATGGCCCCGACGGGCGAGGTCCGCATCGTCGACTACAAGACCGGCAAGGCGCCCCGCCCGGAGTACGCCGAGAGCGCCCTGTTCCAGATGAAGTTCTACGCGCTGGTGGTGTGGCGCCTGAAGCGGGTGGTCCCGCGCCGTCTGCAACTGGTCTACCTCGGCAGCGGCGACGTGCTGACGTACGACCCCGTGGTCGCCGATCTGGAGCGGGTGGAGCGCAAGCTGCTGGCGCTGTGGGAGGCGATCCGGCGGGCCACGGAGACGGGCGAGTGGCGACCGCGGCCCACCAAGCTGTGCGGCTGGTGCGACCACCAGGCGGTGTGCCCGGAATTCGGCGGTACTCCCCCGCCCTACCCGCTGCCGGTCGGGGCGCCCGGGTCGGGACCGGTCGAGCAGGGCAGAATGGGGCCGGACTAGCGAAGGAGACTCACGTGGCCATCCGCGTCCTACTCGTCGACGACCAGCCGCTGCTGCGCACCGGGTTCCGGATGATTCTGGAGGCGGAGCCGGATCTCGCGGTCGTCGGCGAGGCCGGTGACGGTCTCCAGGCGCTCGACCAGGTGCGTGCGCTGCAGCCCGACGTGGTGCTCATGGACATCCGCATGCCGCGGATGGACGGTGTCGAGGCGACCCGTCAGATCACCGGCCCCGGCCGGGACGGACCGGCGAAGGTGCTCGTCCTGACCACCTTCGACCTCGACGAGTACGTGGTGGAGGCGCTGCGCGCGGGTGCCAGCGGCTTCCTCCTGAAGGACGCGCCGGCCAACGAACTGGTGCAGGCGATCAGGGTGGTCGCCGGGGGCGAGGCGATGCTGGCGCCGAGCATCACGCGCCGGCTGCTGGACAAGTACGCGGGCCATCTGCCGTCCGGTGAGGAGCCGGTGCCGGACACCCTGCACACGTTGACGGACCGTGAGGTCGAGGTGCTGAAGCTGGTGGCGCGCGGTCTGTCCAACGCGGAGATCGCGGCGGACCTGTTCGTCAGCGAGACCACCGTCAAGACGCACGTCGGGCACGTCCTGACGAAGCTCGGACTGCGCGACCGGGTGCAGGCCGCGGTCTACGCCTACGAGAGCGGCCTGGTGCGCCCCGGCGCGCAGTGACGCCGGATTCCCGCCGGGAAACCGGCGGTGCGGTCGGTGCGCGACACGGGAGCGGGCGCCCGCTCCCCTCGGGGGACGGGCCGTCTGTGCCGTGGACGGGGCGGATCAGCCCTTCTTGATCTCCCAGAGAAGATGCGTGAGACGCCGCAGTCCGCACACAGTCCTCAGAACATCCGGTCGGGACCGTCATGCGCGATCGCTGCCATCCGGAAAGGGCCGGGTCCACGACCCACAGCAACGTTCGTCGCGGGTCGTGGACCCGGCTGAAGGCGAGGCGCTCGCCGCCCTTGCGGTTGTCCTTGCCGCCGACCGAGTCGGACGGAGAATCCCGTACGTCGTTCCAGGTGACACTGGCTTCCGAGTACCTGGGTGGAGACCTGAAACGCAGGTCTCCACCTGCCTCTTGACGCAACAGACAGAGGCACCCCCCACCCTGAAATGCCAAGGTGTCACATGCCCATTTCGATGTCCGAATGCTCCTTCTCCTATCGGCGCAGACGCCCGGTGCTGCGCGATCTCAGCTATACGCTGCCGCCCGGGCGGACCGTACTTCTGGGGCCGAACGGAGCGGGAAAGAGTACCCTGTTGAGTTTGTGCGCATCTGCGCTGCGCCCCGATTCCGGCTCCGTCACCTACGGCGGCCTGAGCACCGGCCGGCGTCGCGCGCTGCCAGCGTTCCGTAGGCGCGTGGCATGGATGCCTCAGCAGGTGGAGTACGTGCAGGGGCTCACGGCCCGGGACCAGGTCGCGTATTCCGGTTGGCTCAAGGGGATGGCCCGGCGCGAGGCGTGGCGTCAGGCCCTCCGGGCCCTGAATCGCGTGGAGTTGGCCGATCGGGCGAATGACAGGGTCCAGGAGCTCTCCGGGGGGCAACAGCGGCGCGTCGCCGTCGCACAGGCACTCGTGCACGACGCAGAGGTCCTTCTCCTCGATGAGCCGACGGCGGGCATGGATCCCCGGCAGCGTCAGGTCTTCCACCGGATTCTCGCCGATCTGTCGCAGGACGTGCACATCGTTCTCTCCACCCATGACACCTCGGACATCGCCAACTCGTACGACTCGGTCGTGGTTCTGCTGGACGGTCAGGTGCGCTTCTCGGGAACGGTGGTGGACTTCCTCTCCCACGCGAGCGCGACGGCGACATCCGACGAGCAGCGGGCCACCTCCGCTTATCAGGCCTTCACCGAGATCGATGGGGCGATCTCGTGGTGAACCGATTCCCCTTCGCTCGGCACTCGGCCGCCATCGGGCTCGGAGCCCCGACGGTGGCTCTGGCCGTCTACTTCACCGCCTACCAGCCCATGCCGTTCACCGGCGAGGATTCCATCGTCGTGGTCTCGGTGGCCCTGAGGGTCGCCGCGCTGGGAATCGCCCTGGTGGCCGCCTGGGACGCGGGGAGGCTTCGCCAGGCTCGGATCACCGCCGCCCCCTCCACCCGCCACCTGCTGCGCATATTCGTCGATGCGATGGCCCCCACCCTGGCCCTGGTCATCATCAGTTGGGTGGCGTCCTTCCTGTTGGTGATCAGCTACCTGGGAGGCCCCGCACCAGGTTTCCACGACACCGTTCCCGTGGTCCGAAGTCTTGCGATCCCCTTCAGCGCAGTGGCAGTCGGCTTCCTCCTCGGGCTCTGCCTTCCGCCCGTCGTCGCCCGTCCCCTCGCGGTGGTGATCACGGCGCTGTGGGTCTTCGTCGCCTACACGCTGGGTGTCCCATGGCTGAGGGCGATATCCGGATTCGACATGAGCACTCCGACGTATACGGATGTCGTGGACCGCTCCTACCTCATGGCACCGGCGATCCTGGCTCTCGGGCTGCTGCTCGGTGTTGTCGCGGTCAGCCTGCTCTCACGTCCGACGCTGCGCGCCGGTGCCGTGGCCTGCTGTGTCCTCGCGGGCTTCGGGGCGTCGTATCCGCTGGTGAGTGATGCCCCGCGCTACGCCGACCCCACCGTCCCCCGCACGTGGGCGACGACGTGTGAGCGAACCGCCCCGGTGATCTGTGTGCCCGGCGAGTTCGCCGACGACATCCCCGCGCTGCACCGCTCCGCTCAGCACGCGCTGCCCCGCCTGCGCGAGGTCGGGTTCACCCCACCCCGGAAACTGGCCTTCGTCTCGGAGGATCTACCGGCGGCACGCGACACCTGGCGAACCGCCCTCCAGAAGCCGGTGACCCGCCATCGCAGTCGGGCCGTCTATGTCAGCGCCTTGGTTCCGACAGGGCTCCACGACTGCCCGAACCTGCCTGACGACTACGTCTATCCGGGGCGCGGAGCCGCTTCCGCCTGGATCGGCCTGACGGTCGGGATGTCGGAGGCGGAGGCCGCCCGCAGCTACGGGCCCGGTGGCGTCTACCGGGCACGTTGGGTGCGCAGTCTCCCCAAGGCGAAGCAGTACGCCTGGTACAAGCAGCAGTTGGGATACCTCGAGTCCTGCGACGAGCAGGTCCACGAGAAGGCCCGGGCGGGAGCCAAGGCCGAGAACGAACGGGGCCGGGCGCTGGGACCGCAGGTGGAGGATCCGGCCGGCATGGCACCGGAGGTGAACCGTTGACCCTGTGGGCGCGCGCACGAAGAATCTGGCTGCTGCCTGTAGCCCTGTTCGCCTGGACGCTCCTTCTTGTGCTCGTGCGCGACGACGTGGCGAAGGTTCCCCAGATCGCAGCGCAGGGCACCTTCTCGATCAAGCTGATGAACTTCGTCCCGCTCATCCTGTGCATCCCGACGATGTACTGCATGAGCCGGCGCCTCACCGCCACCGAGACCACGGCGGCGCGAGCGGTCACCGCGGTTGACCGGCTGACTCTCCTGCTCCTGGGGGTGAGCACGGCGGGACTGGGCTTTGCGCTCGGGGATTTCCTGGACATGCCGACGGCGGTGGCGGGCGGACGGAACACCGTCATGGTGCTGGGCCTCGCTCTCCTCGTACGCAGCCGGTACGGCCCGATCGCCGGCGGTGCGGCGGCGACCATGTTCGTGATGGTCAGCATTGTCACCGGCCTGGCGGGAGACCAGAGGCCGTACCCGTGGGCGGTTCTCCTGACGGAGTCCACCAGCGTCGTGGCGGCAGTCGTGGCGGCGGTCAGCTTCACCGCCGGTCTGATCACCATGTCGTATCACCGACAGATACCGGGGTGACGTGCCCCTTGGGCTGAGGACCGAGGATTCCGGCCGGCCCCTGCCACCTGCTGCGCGAGGAAGGGGCCGCGAGCCCGTCCAGCTACCGCACTTGGTGACCCGGGACCTGCGCCACTTCTACGCCTCCGCGCTCGATGTGGGGGGCACGATGCGTGAGGCAGGCGCGGGCGGCCCTCGGCCACGCACCGCCGTCGTCACACTGCGGGTCTACGCGCACCTGTCGCCGGGCGAAGTAGACCGCACCCGGTCCGTGATGGACGCCGTGCTCGGCGGCCTGCGGACCGGGTGCGGACAGGTAGGCCCTCTGACCGGCGAAACCACAGGTCAGAGGGCCTGGCCGGAGATCAGCCCTTCTTGATCTCCCAGAAGCGGAACACGGTCGAGGCGTCCAGGCAGTACTCCAGGCCGTAGACGTCGTCCGCCGCCACGGCGTACTGCTTGGCCTGCCAGACGGGGACGACCGGCAGGTCGGCGGCGACGAGGTCCTGGAGCTTGCCGTAGGACGCGCCGGTCGCGGAGCGGTCGCTCTGGGCGGCCGTCCTCGGGATCAGGGTGCCGGTGATCGTCGGGTTGCCGAAGTGGTTGCCCAGGACGTTGCCCTTGCCGAAGAAGGGGGCCGTGAAGTTGTCGGGGTCGGGATAGTCGGGAATCCAGCCCTTCACGTACACGCCGTACCGGCCGCGGGCGATGTCCTTCTCGTACTGGTCGTAGGGGACGGACTCGACGCTCGCGTCGAACAGCCCGCTGGCGTTGAGCTGCTCGGCGATCGCCTTGAACTCCTCGTCCGTGGAGGGGCCGTAGCGCGAGGGGGTCGACCAGAGGGTGAGCTTCACCTTGCCGGTGAGGCCCTCGTCGCGCAGGGCGGCCTCCGCCTTGGAGCGGGAGGGACGGGCGCCGTAGGTGTCGAAGAAGGACGTGCTGTGGCCGGTGATGCCGGCCGGGATGATCGAGTACAGCGGCGTGGCGGTGTCCTGGTAGACGTCGTCGACGAGGGCGTCGCGGTCCAGCAGGTAGGCGATGGCCTTGCGCACGCCGAGCCTGCCGGCCACCGGGTCGTCCATGTTGAACACCAGGTGCTGGACCTCGGCGCTGTTGCCCTCGGTCACGTGGACGCCGCCGCCGCTCGCGCCGCCCGCCATCCGGGCGATGTCGCCGGCGGCGAGGCCGCGGTAGGCGACGTCGACGTCGTGCCGGAGCACCGCGTTCTTCAGGGCCTTCTGGTCGCCGTGGAAGAACTTCAGCGTGACGCCGGTGTTCTGGACCTCGGCGGTGCCCTTGTAGTGCGGGTTGACGGAGAAGACGGCCTTGTCGTCGCCGAACGAGTCGAGCCGGTAGGGACCGGAGCCGACGGCCTGGTGGTCCTCGCGCAGGCCGTTGGTGGCGTACTCCCGGTGGTCCACGATCGAGCCGGCACCCGAGGCGATCTTGCTCGGGAAGGTGGCGTCGGCGTACTTCAGGTGGAAGACGACGGTCTTGTCGTCCGGTGTCGCGACCTTGTCGAGCATGGGGAACATGACGGCCGGGCCGGCGCTGTCGTCGATCTTCATCATGCGGTCGAAGGAGTACTTCACGTCGGCCGAGGTCAGCGCGTCGCCGTTGCTGAACTGCAGGCCGTCCCGGAGCGTGCAGGAGTACACCGTGGTCGCGGCGTCGGTGAACGAGCACGTCCGGGCCGCCTCCGGCTCCGGCTCGGTGCCGCCCTTGGGGAAGCTCAGCAGCGTCTGGAAGACGTTGTCGAACAGCAGCCACGATCCCGGGTCGTAGCCGGAGGCGGGGTCGGTGGCGAGGACGTCGTCGGACATCCCCATCACCACGGAGGAGCCGTCGCTCCCGGAGTCGCCCGTCTCCGAGCCGCATCCGGTCAACAGGCCGGAGGCCAGCCCCGCCACGATGGGCAGGACTGGCCACTGGTTGCGCATGTTCACGTGCAGGTGCCTTGTCGTTGGAACTGGTGCACCCGGGGCCCGCGTGGGGCCCCGGGCAGGATCGGTCGCTCAGCCCTTCACACCGCGGCCGAGCTCCCACAACTGGAGGGTGGAGGAGGAGTTGAGGGCCCACTCCGAGCCCGTGATGTCGTCGCGCGCGGCGATGTACTGCTTGCCCTGCCAGAGCGGGATCAGCGGCACGTCGTCGGCGACGATGTCCTGGATCTCGCTGATGCTCTTCGACGCGGTGAGGCGGTCGGCCTCGCGACGGGACTCCGGGATCAGGTTGTTGATGATGTTGCCGTTCGAGTAGGGCGACTTGAGGAAGTTGTCCTTGTCGAGGAACGGCGCGAGGTAGTTGTCGGCGTCCGGGAAGTCGGGGAACCAGCCCATGCCCCAGACGTCGTAGTCGCCGGCGCGCTCGGCGGGGACGAACTTGTCCCAGGTGGTGCCCTGGATGCTGACGTCGAAGAGGCCGCTCGCGTTGAGCTGCTTCTTCAGGATCTCGAACTCCTGCTTCGTGGCCGCGCCGTAGTGGTCGGTCGTGTAGTGCAGGGTGACCTTGACGGGCGTGGTGACGGCCGCCTTGGTCAGGAGGTTCCGGGCCCGCGCGACGCTCGCGTCGCCGTACTTGTTGAAGAAGGCGTTGGCGTGGCCGGTGATGGTGGCCGGGACCATCGAGTAGAGCGGCTCGGCCTGGGTGCCGTACACCTTGGCGACGAGTTCGCCGCGGTCGATCACCTGCGCCATGGCCTGGCGGACCGCCTTGTCCTTCACGGACGGGGCGTCGGTGTTGAAGGCCAGATAGCGGATCTCCAGGCCGGGCATCTCGTTGAGGTTCACGTCGCCGCCCGAGGCGGTGGACAGCTTGGTGATCTGCGCGGGCGTCATCGAACGGGTCATCAGGTCGATGTCGCCCTTGGCGAGGGCGGTGCCCATGGTGTCGGCGTCCTCGAAGGAGCGCATCTCGACCTTGGAGTTCCTGACCTTCAGCTCACCCTTGTAGTTCGGGTTCTTGGTGAAGACGGCCTTGACGACGGCGTCGTCCTTGACCTCGGACTCCAGGGTGTAGGGGCCGGACCCGTCGATGGAGAAGCCGTCCCGCAGCTTGTCCTTGTCGTAGTCCTTGGGGTTCACGATGCCGGCGACCGGGGTCGACAGCTTGTACGGGAAGGTCGCGTCCGCGCTCTTGAGGTGGAAGATCACCTGGCGGTCGCCCTGGGTCTCGACCGTGTCGACGGTGGACAGCAGGGCGAAGACACCACTGTCCGCCTTGATGGCCCGCGCGCGGTCGATGGAGAACTTCACGTCCTTGGCGGTGACCGCGTCCCCGTTGGAGAACTTCAGTCCCTCGCGGAGCGTGCACGAGTAGCGCTCGTTGCCGCTGTCGCTGAACCCGCACTTCTCCGCCGCCTCGGGCACCGGCTCGCCGTCGCCGCGCGGCTGGACCATCAGCGTCTGCACGGTCTGGCGCAGCACGTTCCAGGTGCCGACGTCGTAGGCGTAGGCCGGGTCGAACGGAGCGGGGGCGTCCTTCGACGCGGTGAACCGGTCCGTGGTGCCGACAACGATGGCATCGCCGCTGCTGCTGCCGCTGTCCGAACCACCACACGCGGCGAGCACCGGGGCGAGCAGACCGACCACGGCCGGCAGCACCAAAGTCTTGCGGTTCATGCTCGAGTTTCTCCAGAGCTGTAGTTTCCGCGAGCCGGCATGCAGGGGTGGCGCGGCGGGTCACGGGGTTACGGCATTGTTCTGGCGACGACATTAGTCCGCACCACCAGAACGGCCCGCAGGCACCGGAGTTGCGGTGCGCTCACGCTGCGAAACCGGGCGCGGACGCACCGATAACCCGACACGGGAAGGATTCGTGCAGCGTTCCACCAAACGGGACACAAGGGCCCGCCGGGCCCGCACGAATGGGCGGTCAACACACAAGTCGGTCCCCCTGTCGACCCTCCATCGAGTGACGAACATCACAGTGTCAACTCGGCCGGAGGGGACTGGAATTCGGCCATCCGCCGCATTGCGCCCCACCGAACCCCTCGCCCGCGCTTACCACAGCGATGCCCGGTACCGCCTGCGGGTGGCCGTCCCGGCACCCGGAGTGACGCCGCCGGGCACTCCGGGTGAACACCTAGCGCGTCTGCGCCATCAGCCCGTGCAGGAAGGGGAGGTCGACCTCCTCCAGGGAGCCGACCACCGTGCGGCGGGTCGCCGGCGCGATCGGGGCGACCGAGGGGACGGCGACCACGTGGCAGCCGGCGGCCTCGGCGGCGGCGACACCGGTCGCGGTGTCCTCGACGACGGCGCAGCGCCCGGGTTCGGCGCCGAGCCCGGCGGCGGCGAGCAGATACGGGTCGGGGAACGGCTTGGTCCGCTCCACCTCGTCGCCCGCGACGGTCAGGGTGAAGAAGTGAGAGCCGATGGAGCCGAGGACCCGGTCGATGATCCGCCGGTGCGAGGCGGAGACCAGGGCCGTGGGGATCTCGTGCGCCGCGAGTTCGGCGAGCAGTCTGGACGCGCCCGGCATCAGCGGCAGGGAATGGCCGATGCGGCTCTCGAAACCATCGTTGAGCAGCACGGACAGCTCGGCGAGCGTGATGTCGGCACCCGTGGCCTCGATGAGGAATCCGGCGCTGCGGGTCATGGGGCCGCCGACCACGACGTGCCGCCACGACTCGTCCAGGACGTGCCCGAGGGTCCGGAAGACCTCGACCTCCACGTCCCACCAGAATCCCTCGGTGTCGACCAGGGTTCCGTCCATGTCGAGGAGAACGGCCTGCAGGGCGGAGCCCTCGGCCGTACGGGTTCCGAGCGCGGGGACCGTGCTGGTCATCCTGGCGCACCTCCTTGAGGGACGATCAGGCCGGTCGTCCCTTCTGCGTGCAAGGGACAACCGGCCTGCGGTGGACCGACCAGTGTACGACGTATCCGATCAATGTGCGCGGGAGCGGGTGCCGCAGCGCGCCGGCACGCTCACCGTGCGTTGAAGTACTTCGCCTCCGGGTGGTGGATGACGATGGCGTCGGTGGACTGCTCCGGGTGCAGCTGGAACTCCTCGGAGAGGTGGACACCGATGCGCTCGGGCCGGAGCAGGTCCGCGATCTTGGCGCGGTCCTCCAGGTTGGGGCAGGCGCCGTAGCCGAGCGAGAAGCGGGCGCCGCGGTACCTCAGGGCGAACATGTCCTCGATCTCGGCGGGGTCCTCCCCCGCGAAGCCCAGTTCGGAGCGCACGCGGGCGTGCCAGTACTCCGCCAGCGCCTCGGCGAGCTGGACGGACAGGCCGTGCAGTTCGAGGTAGTCGCGGTAGGCGTTGGCCTCGAAGAGCTTGGCGGTCTCCTCGCCGATGCGCGAGCCCACGGTGACGACCTGGAAGCCGACGACGTCGGTCTCCCCCGATTCCTCGGGGCGGAAGAAGTCGGCGAGGCACAGCCGGCGCCCGCGGCGCTGGCGGGGGAAGCTGAAGCGGGTCCGCTCGTTGCCCCGCTCGTCCAGGATGATCAGGTCGTCGTCCTTGGCCACGCACGGGAAGTAGCCGTAGACGACCGCCGCCTCCAGCAGGTTGTCGGTCTGCAGCCGGTCGAGCAGTCCGCGCAGCCGGGGCCGGCCCTCGGTCTCGACCAGGTCCTCGTAGCTCGGGCCGTCGCCGGCGCGGGCCTGCTTGAGGCCCCACTGGCCCTTGAACAGGGCGCCCTCGTCCAGCCAGGAGGCGTACTCCTTGAGCTGGATGCCCTTGATGACACGGGTGCCGGTGAAGGGCGCCGAGGGCACCGGGTTGTCGGTGGAGACGTCGGAGCGGACGTGGCCCTCCTCGGGGCGCTCCTCGACCACGGCCGTCTCCGCGGCGGCCCGCACCCGGCGCTGCTTCAGCTCGGGCAGGGCGGCTCCGGGCACCCCCCGCTTGACGCCGATCAGCGCGTCCATCAGGCGCAGGCCCTCGAAGGCGTCCCGGGCGTAGCGCACCTCGCCCTGGTAGATCTCGTGCAGGTCCTGTTCGACGTAGGCCCGGGTCAGGGCGGCGCCGCCGAGGATGACGGGGTAGTCCGCGGACAGGCCGCGCTGGTTCAGCTCCTCCAGGTTCTCCTTCATGATCACGGTGGACTTGACGAGGAGGCCGGACATGCCGATGACGTCGGCCCGGTGCTCCTCCGCGGCGTCCAGGATCGCGGAGACCGGCTGCTTGATGCCGAGGTTGACCACGTTGTAGCCGTTGTTCGACAGGATGATGTCGACGAGGTTCTTGCCGATGTCGTGGACGTCGCCGCGCACGGTGGCGAGGACGATGGTGCCCTTGCCCTCGGCGTCGGACTTCTCCATGTGCGGTTCCAGGTAGGCGACGGCCGCCTTCATGACCTCCGCGGACTGGAGCACGAACGGCAGCTGCATCTGGCCGGAACCGAACAGCTCGCCCACGACCTTCATGCCGTCGAGCAGGGTGGCGTTGACGATGTCGAGGGCGGGCCGTTCTGCGAGCGCGGCGTCGAGGTCGCGCTCCAGGCCGTTCTTCTCGCCGTCGATGATCCGCCGCTTGAGGCGCTCGTCCAGGGGCAGCGCGGCCAGTTCCTCGGCCTTGCCCGCCTTGAGCGACTTGGTGGTGGCGCCCTCGAACAGGGCCATCAGCTTCTGCAGCGGGTCGTAGCCCTCGGAGCGGCGGTCGTGGATCAGGTCGAGGGCGGTGGCGACCTCCTCCTCGCTGAACCGGGCGATCGGAAGGATCTTGGACGCGTGCACGATCGCGGAGTCCAGTCCGGCCTTGACGCACTCGTCGAGGAAGACCGAGTTCAGCAGGATGCGCGCGGCCGGGTTGAGGCCGAAGGAGATGTTCGACAGGCCGAGCGTGGTCTGCACGTCCGGCCGGCGGCGCTTGAGCTCGCGGATCGCCTCGATCGTCGCGATGCCGTCCTTGCGGGACTCCTCCTGGCCGGTGCAGATGGTGAAGGTCAGGGTGTCGATGAGGATGTCGGACTCGTGGATGCCCCAGTTGCCCGTGAGGTCGTCGATGAGCCGCTCGGCGATGGCGACCTTGTTCTCGACGGTCCGGGCCTGGCCCTCCTCGTCGATCGTCAGCGCGATCAGGGCCGCGCCGTGCTCCCGGGCGAGGCGGGTGACCTTCGCGAACCGCGAGTCGGGCCCGTCGCCGTCCTCGTAGTTGACGGAGTTGATGACCGCGCGGCCGCCGAGCCGCTCCAGGCCCGCCTGGATGACGGGGACCTCGGTGGAGTCCAGCACGATCGGCAGGGTGGAGGCGGTGGCGAAGCGTCCGGCCAGTTCGTCCATGTCCGCGACGCCGTCCCGGCCGACGTAGTCGACGCACAGGTCGAGCATGTGCGCGCCCTCGCGGATCTGGTCGCGCGCCATCTCCACGCAGTCGTCCCAGCGGCCGTCCAGCATGGCCTCGCGGAACTTCTTCGATCCGTTGGCGTTGGTGCGCTCGCCGATGGCCAGGTAGGCGGTGTCCTGGCGGAAGGGGACGGTCTGGTAGAGCGAGGCGGCGCCGGGCTCGGGGTGCGGGTCGCGCGCTCCGGGCGTCGCGCCGTCGACGCGCTCCACCAGTTGCCGCAGGTGCTCCGGCGTCGTGCCGCAGCAGCCGCCGACCAGGGACAGCCCGTAGTCGCGGACGAAGTTCTCCTGGGCGTCGGCGAGGCCCTCGGCGTCGAGCGGGAAGTGCGCGCCGTCCTTGGTCAGGACGGGCAGGCCGGCGTTGGGCATGCACAGGAGCGGGATGCGGGAGTGCCGGGTCAGGTAGCGCAGGTGCTCGCTCATCTCGGCCGGGCCGGTGGAGCAGTTCAGGCCGATCATGTCGATGCCGAGCGGCTCCAGCGCGGTGAGCGCGGCGCCGATCTCGGAGCCCAGCAGCATGGTGCCGGTCGTCTCGAACGCCATCGAGACGAGCAGCGGCACCCGGACGCCGGTGGCCTCCATGGCGCGGTGGGCGCCGAGGACGGAGGACTTCGTCTGCAGCAGGTCCTGGGTGGTCTCGACGATCAGCGCGTCGGCGCCGCCGGCGAGCAGGCCCTCGGCGTTGGCCTGGAAGCCGTCGCGGAGGGTCCCGTAGCCGACGTGGCCGAGCGTGGGGAGCTTCGTGCCGGGGCCGATGGAGCCGAGGACCCAGCGCTGGCGGCCGTCCCGGGCGCCGAACTCGTCGGCGACCTCGCGGGCGAGCCGGGCGCCGGCCTCGGACAGCTCGTGGACGCGCTCGGGGATGTCGTACTCGGCCATCGCGGAGTGGTTCGCGCCGAAGGTGTTGGTCTCGACGCAGTCGACGCCCACCGCGAAGTACGCCTCGTGGACGGAGCGGACGATGTCCGGGCGGGTGACGTTCAGGATCTCGTTGCAGCCCTCGAGGTTCTCGAAGTCGTCGAGCGTGGGGTCCTGCGCCTGAAGCATCGTGCCCATGGCACCGTCGGCCACCACCACCCGGGTGGCGAGCGCCTCGCGGAGTGCGTCGGTTCGCCTGCGGCCCTCCGCGGTACCGGACGAAAGGGACGGGTTCGGCAACGAGGCCATGAAGGTGCTCCCTGGAGTGCGACGGCTGTCGGCTTTGCGCTTCCCGTGGAAGGCGCACGCCGTCAGCGTAGCCCGGAGCACCGGAGATCGGTCGGGGCGTCCACGGGACGGACGCACGGGCGTGGCGCGGGGCGCCCGGGTGACGGTCGTGTGGAGATGCCCGGAACATGTGGCGACCACCCATTGGCGAGAGCCCGGCTACGACGGGTAGTGTTCGGCATTGCCGAACGGTTGCGACCAGGCGCACGCCGACGGCCGAAGGGGACGGAGGCAGCACGGCGATGGCACGGAACATCCAGTCGCTCGAACGGGCGGCGGCGATGCTGCGGCTGCTCGCGGGCGGTGAGCGTCAGCTCGGGCTGTCGGACATCGCCTCCTCGCTGGGCCTCGCCAAGGGTACGGCCCACGGCATCCTGCGCACGCTCCAGCAGGAGGGGTTCGTCGAACAGGACGCGACCTCCGGCCGGTACCAGCTGGGCGCCGAGCTGCTGCGGCTGGGCACCACCTATCTCGACGTGCACGAACTGCGGGCGCGCGCCCTGGTGTGGACCGACGACCTGGCCCGTTCCAGCGGCGAGAGCGTCTACCTGGGCGTCCTGCACCAGCAGGGCGTCCTGATCGTGCACCACGTCTTCCGCCCCGACGACAGCCGCCAGGTGCTGGAGGTCGGCGCGATGCAGCCGCTGCACTCCACGGCCCTCGGCAAGGTGCTGTCGGCCTACGACCCGGTGGCGCACAGCGAGGTCCTGGAGGTGGAGCGCACCGCGTTCACCCCGCGGACGGTCGGCGGGCTGGAGGAGTTCGAGGGTGTCCTCGACCTCACCCGGGCGCGGGGGTACGCGGCCGACGTGGAGGAGACCTGGACCGGGGTGGCCTCCGTCGCCGCCCCGATCCACAACCGGCGGCGGATGCCGGTCGGCGCGGTGGGGATCACCGGTGCCGTGGAGCGGGTCTGCAAGGACGGGGAGCTGCGCCCCGACCTGATCGCCGCGGTCCGCGACTGCGCCCGCGCGGTGTCGCGGGACCTGGGCGCCGGGCGGTTCTGAGGCGCGCCGGGCCGGGGCGGGCCCGCACGGGACGAGGCCGGGAGACCGAGGGTCTCCCGGCCTTCCGTGTGCCCGCGGGCCGGCCGGGGCCCGGAGCACCGCCGGACCCCCGGCGGCGGGCGCGCGGAGCCGCTCCGGCAGTCGACCGGACACCGGTCACACACAGGGATCAATAACGATCGTGTTTTCGACTACAGGACCCTTGACGAGCTGGTAACGCGAGAGCAAGACTCCCGTCCATCGGTCGGCATTGTCGAACACCTACCGGCAATAAGCGTTAGAGTGTGGCAATGCCAGGGCCGAGACGCTCTCACCCCCTGAGAGCACGAACCACCGGTGGGACCCGGGGTTCGGCTTCCCCTGGACGAAGGACAAAGGAGTCGCGGGTGTCCAGCTCCGACATCTTCATCGGCGAGACCATCGGTACCGCCATGCTCATCCTGCTCGGCGGCGGCGTCTGCGCCGCCGTCACTCTCAAGCGCTCGAAGGCGCAGAACGCCGGCTGGCTCGCGATCACGTTCGGCTGGGGCTTCGCGGTCCTGACCGGCGCCTATCTCGCGGGCGGGGTCTCCGGCGCCCATCTGAACCCGGCGGTGACCATCGGTCTCGCGATCGAGGGCGGGACCAAGTGGAGCGACGTGCCGCTCTACCTCGGCTCGCAGCTCCTCGGCGCGATGATCGGCGCGGTCCTGGTCTGGATCACGTACTACGGACAGTTCCGGGCGCACCTGACCGACCCGGAGATCCTGGCCGAGCAGCCGGCCGAGGAGGGTCTGGTCGACCAGAAGGCCGCGCCGAAGGCCGGTCCGGTGCTCGGCATCTTCTCCACCGGCCCGGAGATCCGCAACGCGGTGCAGAACCTCGCGACGGAGATCATCGCCACCGTCGTCCTGGTCCTCGCGATCCTCACCCAAGGCCTGAACGACAACGGCAACGGGCTCGGCGTCCTCGGCGCCCTGGTGACCTCCCTGGTCGTCGTGGGGATCGGCCTCTCGCTCGGCGGTCCGACCGGCTACGCCATCAACCCGGTCCGCGACCTGGGTCCGCGTATCGTCCACGCCTTGCTGCCGCTGCCGAACAAGGGCGGCTCGGACTGGAGCTACGCCTGGATCCCGGTGGCCGGACCGCTCGTCGGCGGCGCGATAGCCGGCGGCCTGTACAACCTCGCCTTCAAGTGACACGACGGCCGCACCTCGTCACCACGTCTGAGAACGCCACCCGAGAGCTACGGAGCACATCGTGACCGACGCCCACACCGCAGGCCCCTTCATCGCCGCCATCGACCAGGGCACCACCTCGTCCCGCTGCATCGTCTTCGACCGCGACGGCCGCATCGTCTCCGTCGACCAGAAGGAGCACGAGCAGATCTTCCCGAAGCCGGGCTGGGTCGAGCACGACGCCGCGGAGATCTGGACCAACGTCCAGGAGGTCGTCGCCGGAGCCGTGTCCAAGGCCGGCATCACCCGGGACGACATCAAGGCCATCGGCATCACCAACCAGCGCGAGACCACGCTGCTGTGGGACAAGAACACCGGCGAGCCCGTCCACAACGCGCTGGTGTGGCAGGACACCCGCACCGACGCCCTGTGCCGCGAACTGGGCCGCAACGTCGGGCAGGACCGCTTCCGCCGCGAGACCGGCCTCCCCCTCGCGTCCTACTTCGCCGGCCCCAAGGCCCGCTGGCTGCTCGACAACGTCGAGGGCCTGCGCGAGCGCGCCGAGGCCGGGGACATCCTCTTCGGCACCATGGACAGCTGGGTCATCTGGAACCTCACCGGCGGGGTGAACGGCGGCAAGCACGTCACCGACGTGACCAACGCCTCCCGCACCATGCTGATGAACCTGCACACCCTCGCCTGGGACGAGAAGATCGCCGAGTCCATCGGCGTCCCGATGGCGATGCTGCCCGAGATCCGCTCCTCCGCCGAGGTGTACGGCGAGGTCGGCGGCGGCGCCCTGGGCGAGCTGCTCGGCGGCATCCCGGTCGCCTCCGCGCTCGGCGACCAGCAGGCGGCCCTGTTCGGCCAGACCTGCTTCTCCGAGGGCGAGGCCAAGTCGACCTACGGCACCGGCACGTTCATGCTGATGAACACCGGCGACAAGATCATCAACTCCTACTCCGGGCTGCTGACCACGGTCGGCTACCGGATCGGCGACCAGCAGCCGGTCTACGCCCTGGAAGGCTCCATCGCGGTCACCGGCTCGCTGGTGCAGTGGATGCGCGACCAGATGGGCCTGATCAAGTCCGCCGCCGAGATCGAGACGCTCGCGTCCTCGGTCGAGGACAACGGCGGCGCCTACTTCGTCCCGGCCTTCTCCGGCCTGTTCGCCCCGTACTGGCGCCCCGACGCCCGCGGTGTGATCGCCGGACTGACCCGGTACGTCACCAAGGCGCACATCGCGCGCGCCGTGCTGGAGGCCACGGCCTGGCAGACCCGTGAGATCAGCGACGCCATGACCAAGGACTCCGGCGTCGAGCTCACGGCGCTCAAGGTCGACGGCGGCATGACCTCCAACAACCTGCTGATGCAGACCCTGGCCGACGTCCTGGACGCCCCCGTGGTGCGTCCGATGGTCGCCGAGACCACCTGCCTCGGCGCCGCCTACGCCGCCGGTCTCGCCGTCGGCTTCTGGACCAACACCGAGGACCTGCGCGCCAACTGGCGCCGGGCGGCGGAATGGACCCCCAACATGGCCGCGGACGTCCGCGACCGTGAGTACAAGAGCTGGCTCAAGGCCGTGGAACGGACCATGGGCTGGATCGAAGAAGAGAACTGACGAGGAGTTAGACCCGCAATGACCAGCCAGTCCACCCTGCAGTCCGTGCCTGCCCTCGGTACGCACCCGGCCTCCGGCTCCAACCCGAGCCGCGCCGAGACCCGGGAGCAGCTCTCCAAGGCGACGTACGACCTCCTCGTGATCGGCGGCGGCATCCTGGGCATCTCCACCGCCTGGCACGCCGCGCAGTCCGGTCTGCGGGTGGCCCTGGTCGACGCCGGCGACTTCGCCGGCGCCACCTCCTCCGCCTCCTCCAAGCTCCTCCACGGCGGTCTGCGCTACCTGCAGACCGGCGCGGTGAAGCTGGTGGCGGAGAACCACTTCGAGCGCCGTGCGGTCTCCCGCCAGGTGGCCCCCCACCTGGCGAACCCGCTCACCTTCTACCTGCCCGTGTACAAGGGCGGGCCGCACGGCGCCGCGAAGCTCGGAGCGGGCGTCTTCGCCTACTCCGCCCTCTCCGCCTTCGGCGACGGCGTCGGCCACCTGCTGAGCCCCGCGAAGGCCGCGCAGGACGTGCCGGAGCTGCGCACCGACAACCTCAAGGCCGTCGCCGTGTACGGCGACGACCAGATGAACGACTCCCGCATGGCGCTGATGACGGTCCGCGCGGCCGTCGAGTCCGGCGCCGCGGTGCTCAACCACGCCGAGGTCACCGGCCTGCGCTTCACCCGGGGCCGGGTCACCGGTGCCGAACTGCGGGACCGGCTGTCCGGCGACGAGTTCGGCGTGGACGCGCGGCTGGTGCTGAACGCGACCGGCCCGTGGGTCGACCACCTGCGCCGGATGGAGGACGCGAACGCGGCCCCGTCCATCCGCCTGTCCAAGGGCGCGCACCTCGTCCTGAAGCGGACGGCACCGTGGAAGGCCGCGCTCGCCACCCCGATCGACAAGTACCGCATCACCTTCGCCCTCCCCTGGGAGGACATGCTGCTGCTCGGCACGACCGACGAGGAGTACGAGGGCGACCCGGGCGAGGTCGCGGTCAACGACCGGGACATCACCCAGATCCTCGACGAGGCCGCGTTCTCCATCCGCGACCAGCAGCTCGACCGCGACCTGATCACCTACTCCTTCGCCGGTCTGCGGGTGCTGCCGGGCGGCCCCGGCGACACCTCGAAGGCCAAGCGGGAGACGGTCGTCACCGAGGGCCGGGGCGGCATGCTCTCCGTCGCGGGCGGCAAGTGGACCACGTTCCGCCACATCGGCCGCACGGTCATGAAGAAGCTGGAGTCGCTGCCCGGCCACCCGCTGGGCGAGGACTTCGAGCCGATCTCCGAGCTGCCGAGGAAGCTGCCGCTGCCCGGCGTCGCCAACCCCCGGGCCGTCGCCCACCGTCTCCTGGTGGACGGCCCGGCACCGGGCCCGCGGATGGCCGCCGACACCGCCCGCCACCTGTCGACGCACTACGGCTCGCTCGCCTTCGACATCGCCCGGCTGGCGAACGAGAACCCCGAACTCGCCGAGCGCGTCCACCCGGACGCCCCGGAGATCTGGGCCCAGGTCGTCTACGCCCGCGACAACGAGTGGGCCGAGACGGCGGACGACGTGCTGCGCCGCCGGACGACGCTGACCATCCGCGGCCTGGCGACGGACGACGTCCGCAGCCGGGTGCAGGACGTGCTCGACCGGAAGTAGCCGGGCGGGCCGCCGGAGAGCGGCCCGCGACCCGCGACGAGGGGCGGCGCCCGCAAGGGCGCCGCCCCTGCGGCGTACCGCGGGTCCCGGTCCGCCGGAGGCCGCCCGGGCACCGGGTGCCCCCGCCGCCCGCCGCGCCGCGGGCGGGAGACCAAGGCCCCGGACCCCGCCGGTGGCGCCGGACCAGCGCCCCCGGACGCCCTCCCCCGGGAAGCCGCGCAGGCGTTCCCCTCGTCGCCCGGCCGAGTGGCCGGGCGCCGCGCGGCGCCCGCGCCCTCCCCCGCGCCCGGCCCGCCGGGATCGGGCACGACATGGGGCGGGGACGTCGTCGCACGGGCGCGTCGACCGGGAAGGGCTCCGCCGGCTGACGGATCGTCCGGTCCGGCGATCCGGCGTGTTCCGGGGCGCGGGACGGGGCAGTGATCCGTGCAGTTCCCCACACCAGGGGGCTGCGGAGGCCCCCTCGGCACGCCGTAAGGTTGAGGCGTAGGCGAGGGCACATCGGAAGGAGGCGCTGGGTGATCGAGCTGGAGGGGGTTCCCGAGCTGATCGACCCAGTCATGGTGGCCGCGTTCGAGGGCTGGAACGACGCCGGCGACGCCGCCTCCACCGCGGTCGCGCACCTGGACAGGGAGTGGAAGGGCGAGGTGTTCGCGGCGCTGGACGCCGAGGACTACTACGACTTCCAGGTCAACCGGCCCACCGTGTGGCTGGACGGCGGTGTCCGCAAGATCACCTGGCCCACCACGCGTCTGTCGGTGGTCCGGGTGGGCGGGGAGAAGCCCCGCGATCTGGTGCTGGTCCGCGGTATCGAGCCGTCGATGCGCTGGCGCTCGTTCTGCAACGAACTCCTCGGGTTCGCCCACGAACTGGGCGTCGAACTGGTGGTGATCATGGGTGCGCTGCTCGGCGACACCCCGCACACCCGCCCGGTGCCGGTCAGCGGTGTCACCTCCGACGCCGACCTGGCGCGCACGATGGACCTGGAGGAGACCAAGTACGAGGGCCCCACGGGCATCGTCGGCATCCTCCAGGAGGCCTGCACGCACGCGGGCGTGCCCGCCGTCTCGCTCTGGGCGGCCGTCCCGCACTACGTGTCGCAGCCGCCCAACCCCAAGGCGACGCTGGCCCTGCTGAACCGCCTGGAGGACCTCATCGGCCTGCGCATCCCGCTGGGCGAGCTGGCGGAGGACGCGCGGGCCTGGCAGCTCGGCGTCGATCAGCTCGCCGCCGAGGACAGCGAGGTCGCCGAGTACGTGCAGACCCTGGAGGAGGCGCGGGACACCGCCGAACTGCCCGAGGCGTCGGGCGAGGCGATCGCGCGGGAGTTCGAGCGCTACCTGCGCCGCAGGGACGGCGGCCCGTCCGCCGGGCCCGGCGGCCACGCGACGGAGAGCGGCGAGTCCTACCTCCGCGACACACCCGGCGCGCCCGGCGGACGGGCCCGGCCCCCGATGCCCCCGCGGCCCGAGTCCGACGCCCCGCGCAACGCCGGGTCCGACGCGGAGCCGGCGAAGGGGACCGAGACGGGCGGTGCCCCCGGTTCCGCCGCCCGGGGCGGCGCGGCGGACGCCGAGGGCGGTGCCGGGCGTCCGGCACCGGCGGAGCCGCCGGAGTCCTCCGACCCCTCCGATTCCTCCGGGCCCTCCGATGCGCCGGGCTCTACCGAGGACTGAGCGACCCGGCGACGCAGGACGGGCGGCCGGGCCCGGCGTGGCCCCCGGCCGCGCCGGTCACCGCGTCTCCCGCGCCCTCTCGCGGCCTCTCGCGGCCCGCGGGGCACGACACACCGGTAGGCGGAGGCCGTGTCGAGGGCCCCTCGGTCGACGGGGAACTGCTCGGCGGCGATGTCCGCCGGGTGCCGGGCCTCGCCCCGTCGAGCGGGCCGGCACCGCGCCGTCCGGCGCACCGGCCGCGGCTCGCGACGCGGGAGGCCGTGCCCCGGCCCCGCCGTGTCCGGTCGATCCGGGTCGCGCACGGGGGCGACGGGGTGTCAGGGCCGTGCGCGTCGAGCGTCCACCCAGGTGAGCGCGGCCGGACCTCGAAAGGAGCGTCCCCGGGCACGGGCGGCGGCCGGACGCCGGGGGCCGGCCCCGGAAGCGCGGCTGCCCGGCCGGGTGTCCGCAGGCGGAGACGGGCGACGGGCGCGGAGTGCGCCCGTCGCCCGTCTCCGCGTCCGATGCGTTACAGCGCGACGCCCAGGAGAGCGTCCACCGCGCGCGAGACGATGCCCGGGGCCCCTTCGTCCGTACCGCCGACGGCGTGCTGGAGCGCCGCCCAGCGATCGACCGCGGCGAGCGCGGCGGGGGCGTCCAGGTCGTTCGCGAGGGCTGCGCGGATCTCGTCGACGAGGGCCTCGGCCGGCGGGCCGTCGGGGCGCGAGACGGCGGCCCGCCAGTCCTCCAGCCGGGCGACCGCCTCGGCGAGGACGGCGTCCGTCCACTCCCAGTCGGCACGGTAGTGGTGCGCGAGGAGCGCCAGGCGGATCGCGGCGGGGTCGACGCCCTCGCGCCGCAGCGCGGAGACGAAGACGAGGTTGCCCTTCGACTTCGACATCTTCTCGCCGTCGAGGGCGACCATGCCCGCGTGCACGTACGCCTTGGCCATCGGGAACTCGCCGGTCAGCACCTGGGCGTGCGAGGCGCCCATCTCGTGGTGCGGGAAGGCGAGGTCGGAGCCGCCGCCCTGCACGTCGAAGCCCATGCCGAGGTGGTCGAGGGCGATGGCGACGCACTCGATGTGCCAGCCGGGACGTCCCCGGCCCAGCGAGCCGCCGTCCCAGCTCGGCTCGCCCTCGCGGGCGGCCATCCACAGCATCGGGTCGAGGGGGTTCTTCTTGCCGGCCCGGTCCGGGTCGCCGCCGCGCTCGGCGGAGAGCCGCCGCATCGTCGCGGCGTCCAGGCCGGAGACCTTGCCGAAGTCGGGGTCCGACTCGACGGAGAAGTAGACGTCGCCGTCCAGTTCGTAGGCCGCCCCGGCGTCCCGCAGCCGCTCGACGAGCGGCACGATGCCGGGTATGGCCTCGACGGCGCCTATGTAGTGCTGCGGCGGGAGCATCCGCAGGGCGGTCATGTCCTCGCGGAACAGGGCGGTCTCCTTCTCCGCGAGCCCCACCCAGTCGACGCCGTCGCGCTCGGCCCGCTCCAGCAGCGGATCGTCGACGTCGGTCACGTTCTGGACGTAGTGGACCTGCCGCTTGGTGTCGAGCCACACGCGCTGCACGAGGTCGAACGCGGTGTAGGTGGCCGCGTGCCCCATGTGGGTCGCGTCGTAGGGCGTGATGCCGCAGACGTAGATACGGGCGACGGGACCGGGGCGGAGGGTGACGAGGCCACCCGTCGCGGTGTCGTGGATCCGGAGGTCGCGGCCCTCACCGGGCAGGGCGGGGACGTCGGAAGCGGGCCAGGCATGCATGCCTTGAGACTAACCGGACGGACCTTCCGCATACGAACCGGGCGGCCCCGGTTGGCCGGGAAGGCCCTCTTGCGCCGGCCCGGCCGCCGCGGGTGCCGCGGCCGGGTGCCGCTACACCGGCGGCCAGGGAATGGCGGGCCACGCGCCACCGGGCTCCGGGTGCCGGCCGGACGCCAGCAGGGCGTCCACCCGCGCGCGCGTGGCCTCGGTCTCGGCGCCGGTGAGCAGTTCCGCCAACCGGGTGGCCAGCGGCGCGCCCGGGGCCAGCGCGTCCCGCAGCACGGCGAGGACCTCCGCCGCCTCGTCCGTGAGCGGCTCTCCGGCCCAGCCCCACAGCAGCGTCCGCAGCTTGTTCTCGGCGTTGAAGGTGACGCCGTGGTCGATGGCGTAGAGCCGCCCCCCGGGCGCGGGGAGCAGATGGCCGCCCTTGCGGTCGGCGTTGTTGATCACCGCGTCGAGCACGGCGAGCCGCCGCAGCCGGGGGTCGTCGGCGTGCACCAGCAGGGCCGTCTCTCCGTCACCGACCTCGGCGAACCCGATGGCCTTCCATCCGTCGGCCGGCTCCTCCCCCGCCACGAGCGCGAGGAGCCCGTCCCCGTCCTCGTCCGCCGAGGGCTCGATCCACAGCTGGCACATGCCCTCGCCGTAGGGGCCGTCGCGCAGCACCGTGGGCGGCACGAGCCCCCAGCCGGTCGCCTCCGACACCGCGTACGCCGCGACCTCGCGCCCGGCGAGGGTGCCGTCGGGGAAGTCCCACAGCGGACGCTCGCCGGCGACGGGCTTGTAGACGCAGAGCGCCTCCCGGCCCTCGAAGGACACGGAGCACTGCAGCACCGCGTTCGACGCCTCGCGGATGCGGCCGCGCACGGTCAGCTCGCCCCGGGCGAGCAGCTCGGCCGTCGTCACGCTCCGCGGCGGTATCCGTTCTGGCGCGGACATACGTG
The DNA here is from genome assembly GCF_043199735.1 of Streptomyces sp. NPDC048566. Classification (NCBI taxonomy): domain Bacteria; kingdom Bacillati; phylum Actinomycetota; class Actinomycetes; order Kitasatosporales; family Streptomycetaceae; genus Streptomyces; species Streptomyces sp. NPDC048566. The sequence continues at coordinate 370,472 of NZ_JBICWL010000002.1, read as the reverse complement.
TCCTTCCGGGTCGAGCGGGAGGCTGCACAGCGGGCAGGGCGGGCGGCCGGCGTTGACGACGTCGAGCGCCCGCTTGGCGAAGGCACGGGCCTGGGCGCCGGTGAGGCGGACGCGGAGCATCGGCGGGCCGTTCTCCTCGTCCTGGAGGAGCCGCTCCTCCGCCTCGGCGAGGTCCTCGTCGGAGTCCGCCTCCAGCTCGACGAGGGCCTGCGCCTCGACGATCATGCGCTGCTCGTCGCCGTCCCAGGCCAGCGCCATGGTGCCGACACGGAACTCCTCCTCGACGGGGGTGTCGAGCGGAGCGGTGTCGGACACCTCGGTGGGGGCAACGGCGGGGACCGGGGCGCTGCCGCCGGTGCGCCGCACGACCTCGTCGAGCAGTTCCTCCATCCGCTCGGCGAGTGCGGCCACCTGCGTCTTCTCCAGCGCCACACTCGTCACCCGGGGCCCCGAGGTGGCCTGCAGGAAGAAGGTACGGCGCCCGGGCAACCCGACCGTACCGGCCACGAAGCGGTCCGGGGGGTCGTAGAGGAACACCTGACGGGACACGTCCTGTCTCCATTGGATCGGCATGAGGACCGGCTGACCGCGCGGTCCCGCATCGGCTGCTGAGAACTGGCTGACGACTACTGCGCTGCTTCGACCGCTTCACCCTACTGCGGCCGACGATCACGGTGCGCCCGCACCACCCCCCACCGGGGCGTCGCCGCTCGGGCGTTCCTCGTGGGGCGCGAGGGACGCGAGGTCGCCGGTGTCCCCGAGCCGCACGAGAAACGGCCTCAGCCGGGTGTAACGGATCGCGGTGATGGAACAAGGTTCTACGGAGATCCGCTGGAAGAGGTCGAGATGAAGCCCGAGTGCGTCGGCGACGAGCGCCTTGATGATGTCCCCGTGCGAGCACATGAGATAGACCGCGTCGCCGCCGTGGTCGCGCTCCACGCGCGCGTTCCACTCGCGCACCGCCTCGGCGGCCCGGGTCTGCATGGCCCGCATCGACTCGCCGCCCGGGAACGCGGCGGCGGAGGGGTGCGCCTGGACGACCTCCATCAGCGGCTCGTCGGTGAGTTCGGCCAGTTTGCGGCCGGACCAGTCGCCGTAGTGGGCCTCGCCGATGCGCTCGTCGGTGTGCGCGGGCACCTCGGGGCGGGCCTCGCGCAGCGGCCGGACGGTCTCCTGGCAGCGTTGCAGAGGACTGGCGACGATCTCGGCGATCGGCAGCCCGGCGAGCCGCCCGGGCAGCGCCGCGGCCTGCCGGGTGCCGCGCTCGTCGAGGGCGACGCCGGGCGTCCAGCCGGCGAGCAGTCCCGCGGTGTTGGCGGTGGAACGTCCGTGCCGGACGAGGATCAGGGTGGGCATGCGGCCCAGGGTAAACGGACGGTCCGCGGACCCGGAGCGCGCCGTGGACGGCGGCGGCCGGAGTGCGCCGGGGCCACAACGACAGGAGAATGCGCTCCGTGATCGTCGACTGCGCCATCTACCGCGACGGGAAGCGGACCGAGGGTCCGGACGACCTGTCCGACGCTCTCGCCCAGTGCCGGGCCGAGGGCGACGCCTTCGTGTGGATCGGGCTGTACGAGCCCACCGAGCGGGAGTTCGACCTGGTCACCGAGGAGTTCGGACTGCACCCGCTGGCCGTGGAGGACGCCCTCAAGGCGCATCAGCGGCCCAAGCTGGAGACCTACGACGACTCGCTCTTCATGGTGCTGAAGCCGGTGTCGTACGAGCCCGAGAGCGACGCCGTCTCCTCCGGCGAGGTGATGGTGTTCCTCGGGGACTCGTTCGTGGTGACGGTGCGGCACGGCGAGGAGTCGCCGCTCGCGGCGGTGAGGCGGCGCCTGGAGTCGGACCCCGAGATGCTGCGGCACGGGCCGACGGCGGTGCTCTACTCGATCGCGGACGCCACGGTGGACCACTATCTGGAGGTGGCCACCGAGCTGGGCACCGACCTGGAGGAGCTGGAGGCGGAGGTCTTCTCCCCGCAGCAGGGCGGCTCCCGCACCACCGCCTCGCGCATCTACGCGTTCAAGCGGCAGGTCCAGGAGTTCCGCCGGGCCACGGTGCCGCTGGCGGCGCCGCTGACCCGGCTGTCGGGGCCGGGCCTGGCGACCGCGGCGGTGCCGTTCGTCAACACCGAGGCGCAGCCCTTCTTCCGGGACGTCAACGACCACCTGACGCGCGTCAACGAGTCGGTGGAGGGCCTGGACCGGCTGGTGTCCGACATCCTCTCGGCGCACCTGGCGCAGATGAGCGTGCGGCAGAACGACGACATGCGGAAGATCTCCGCCTGGGCCGCCATGGCGGCGGTGCCCACGATGCTCGCGGGCGTCTACGGCATGAACTTCGACCACATGCCCGAACTCCACTGGGTGTGGTCGTACCCGGCCGTCGTGGCGGTCATGGTCGTGCTGGAGGTGTTGCTGTACCGGCAGTTCAAGCGCCGGGGCTGGCTGTAGCACCGGGCGCTGCCGCCGCGGAGGCTCAGGCGAACTCGGCGGCGGTGGCGGCGGGTCCGTCGAGCGCGCCGCGCCGCTCCGGCATCCTCAGCGAGACCATGCGGCGCCAGCCCACGGCCCGCTCGTAGACGTGGGCGGCGTGGATGCCCGCCGCGAGCGCGGCGGCCCTGGCGCGGGACCAGCCGAGGATGTGCCCCATGTGGTCCATCACGGCGAGGCTCACGTCGCGGTAGACGCGGATCTCGGCGTGGGCGCAGGTCCGCAGCGTCCGCCGGATCGCTCGCCCGTGCCCGGCGCGGGCGAGCCGCAGCAGTTCCTCGTGGCAGTAGGCGAGGTGGTTGTCCTCGTCGTTGGAGATCATCTTCACCGCGCGCCCGAGGTCGGGGTGGTCCGCGAAGTGCTTGCGCAGCAGCCGCATCTGCTCGGAGGCGCGCTGTTCGGTGACCCGGCTGTGGGCCAGGTAGGTGACGAGGTCCCGCACGGTGAGCGGACGGTCCTCCCTGAGCCTGCTGTGCGCCAGTCCGATGCCGCGGCGCTCCAGCAGCATCGTGTAGTCGGTGTCGGCGGGGACCTCGACGGGCTCCAGGCCGCGCTTCCTCATCAGCGCGTTGAAGATGCGCCCGTGCTTGTCCTCGTCGGCGCCGTGGCGGGCGATCCTGGGCGCGAGGTCGCGTTCGCTCGCGGGGACCAGCGCGGCGATCCTGGCGTTCTCCCAGCCGCCCTGGGCCTCCCCGCCGGCCGCGATGGAGCAGAAGAGGCGGAACGACTCGTCGTGGTCGACGATCTCCTGGAACAGGTTCTTGGCCGACAGCATCTCTGACACCTCTCTGCAGGGGCCCGCAGAAAACGAGTCAAATAGGACGTGGCCGACCCGGCAACCGATGCGCCGGACGAATCCGCCGAACGACGGACGGGAAACCCGGCGCCGGGGCGTAACCACCGGCCCCGCGCGGCGTTGTTCCCCGTGACGGCCGTGGCGGGGAAGACCCCCCGAGCCCCCACCACGGCCGCAGACCTCCCCCGGCCTCCGTCGCACCACCCGCTAGAGTGCGCGAACCCTTCCGGTCAGGGCACTAGGCCAGTCCGGCACGCTCCAGGGCGTCGGAGCCGGCGCGCAGCGCGGCGATCCGCTCGTCCAGCGTGAACCCGGCCGGGGCCAGCGTGAGCGTGGTGACGCCGGCGGCGGCGTACGCGGCCATCCGGTCGGCGATGCGGTCCACCGAGCCCAGCAGGGTCGTCTGGTCGATCAGGGCGTGCGGGATGGCCGCCGCCGCGCCCTCCTTGTCGCCGGTCAAGTACTTGTCCTGGATCTCGGCGGCCTCCTTCTCGTAGCCCATGCGCTGGGCGAGCCGGTTGTAGAAGTTCTGCTTGCGGCTGCCCATGCCGCCGACGTAGAGCGCGGTGTAGGGGCGGAACGTGTCGGCGAGGGCGGGGACGTCCTTGTCGTCTCCGAGGGCGAGCGGCAGGGTCGGGCAGACGTCGAAGCCGTCCATGGTCAGGCCGGCCTTCGCCCGGCCCGCGCGCAGGTGGCCCACCGCGGTCTCCTCAAGGTGCTCGGCCGAGGGGAAGATGAGCAGGGCGCCGTCGGCGATCTCGCCGGTCTGCTCCAGGTTCTTCGGGCCGATCGCGGCGATGTACAGCGGAATGTGCTCGCGCTCGGGGTGCACCGTGAGCTTCAGCGGCTTGCCCGGACCGCCCGGCAGCGGCAGCGTCCAGTGCTCGCCCTCGAACGACAGCCGCTCGCGCGTCATGGCCTTGCGCACGATCTCCACGTACTCCCGGGTGCGGGACAGCGGCTTGTCGAACGTGACGCCGTACCAGCCCTCGGAGACCTGCGGGCCGGAGACGCCGAGGCCGAGCCGGAAGCGGCCGCCCGACAGGGAGTCGAGGGTGGCGGCGGTCATCGCCGTCATCGCGGGCTGCCGGGCCGGGATCTGGAAGATGGCCGAGCCGACGTCGATGCGCTCGGTCTGGGCGGCGACCCAGCTGAGCACGGTGGCCGCGTCGGACCCGTAGGCCTCCGCGGCCCAGCAGACGGCGTACCCGAGCCGGTCGGCCTCCTGGGCCACGGCGAGATTGTCCGCGTCCATTCCCGCGCCCCAGTAACCGAGGTTGATGCCGAGCTGCATGGCCGAATCCCCTTACCGATCAGTAACGTCCCTTGGCCGAGACCCTAGCGCGCGGGTGGCCCGGTCGGGGAGCGGCGGCTTCGGCCTTCCGCGTCCGGCCCCGGCGGCGTCGCGGGCGGACTCCCTCCGCACGCCCCGCACCGGGGCGGCACCGCCCCGCCGCACCGTCCGTGCGCCCGCGTGCGCCGGTCTGCCGTCCGCACCGGGACCCCGGGACGCCCGGGGGCGCCGAACGGTCGGAATTCGGTTGTCCACAGGCCCCCACGCGGCCGGTTCCGGACAGTAATCTCGGCGTTCATGGAGCAGAGGCATCTCGGCCGTACCGGCCTGCGCGTGTCCCGGATCGGACTCGGCACCCTCACCTGGGGCCGGGACACCGACGAGCACGACGCCGCGGACCTGTTGAAGACGTTCTGGGAGGCGGGCGGAACGCTCGTGGACACCGCGGACGTGTACGGCGACGGAGAGGCCGAGTACCTGCTGGGGCGCCTGGTGGAGGGCCTGGTGCCGCGCCGGGACCTCGTCATCTCGACGAAGGCCGGCAGCGTGCCCGATCCCGAGCGCCGGTTCGACGGCTCGCGCAGCCACCTGCTGTCCGCGCTGGACGCCTCGCTGGAGCGGCTGGGCACCGACCACGTGGATCTGTGGCAGGTGCACGCCTACGACGCCGGCACACCGCTGGAGGAGACGCTCCAGGCCCTCGACCTGGCCGTCAGCAGCGGCCGCGCGCGCTACGCCGGCGTGTCCACCTTCTGCGGCTGGCAGCTCGCCAAGGCGGCCACCTGGCAGCTCGCCGCCCCCGGCATACGCACCCGGCTGGCCGGCACGCAGATGGAGTACTCCCTGCTCCAGCGGGGCGTCGAGCGGGAGGTGCTGCCCGCCGCGCTGGACCTGGGGATCGGTCTGCTGCCCTCCTCCCCGCTCGGCCGCGGCGTGCTCACCGGCAAGTACCGGGCCGGCACTCCCGCGGACTCGCGCGGGGGCTCGGAGCACCTCGCCCCGTTCGTCGCGCCCTACCTCGACGAGACGGCGAACCGTGTCGTGGACGCGGTGTCGATCGCGGCGGACGGCCTCGCCGTGACGCCGCTCCAGGTGGCGCTGGCCTGGGTCCGCGACCGGCCCGGGGTCGCCGCGCCGATCGTCGGCGCGCGCAACGCGCAGCAGCTCACGGCCGCTCTGTCAGTGGAGACCCTTAGTCTTCCTGACGAGATCTGCCGGGCGCTCGACGACGTGTCGGCCCCGGTGCACCACTATCCCGATCACGACTGGAGCACGCTGTGAGCACGGAGCCCGAGACCACGGAGGAAGCGGAGCCGGGGGCGCCGGGCGCGGAGCGGGACACGGCCGCGGCGGCGGACGGCTCCGGCCCGCACCCCGGGGGCGGGGACCGTTCCGGTGACGGGAGCACGCCGCCGGACGCGGCGGACGGCACCGACGCGCCCCGCCCCGAGGGTGAGGGCCCGGACGCGGGCACGGACCCCGCGACCGCAGCGGGCGCACACACCGGCGCGGAGTCCGGGGCCTCGACCGGGGCGGAGTCTCCGGCGGAGACCGCGGCGGCCGCAGAGGGCGAGGCCGCCGCCCAGGTGTCCGAGGCGGCGGCCGAGTTGGCTGCCCAGCGGCTGGAGCGGGAGCGGATCGAGCGGCGCAGGGCGGAGCGGCAGGCGCCCATCGAGGCCGGGACCAAGCTGAGTGGCACCGCGGCCGACCTGCTCGCCGCCGTGCGGGCCGTGGAGAGCGGCGAGAAGCCCGTGGCCACCGCCTTCCCCGGGCCGGCCCCCGCTCCGCGCCGGGTCGTTCGGGAACCGGAGCGGAGGGCGCGCCCTGAGGCGGACCGCCCGGCTCCGCCGAGCGCCGTCCCGAGCGAGGCGGTCGACGCCGTCCGCGCGGTGCTGACCGAGGCGGGCGCACCCCAGACGCTCGCCGCCCAGGCCGTCGCGGTCCTGGGCGAGGGAGCCGACGGGCAACTGCGCGAGGATCCCTGGCAGTTGCTGCGGGTCGCCGGAGTGCGGCCCGAGCCGGCCGACGGCTTCGCGCGGGCACTGCTGGGCGCCGGTTGCGGCCCGGACGACGAGCGGCGCGGCCGGGCGCTGACCGTGTGGCTCCTGGAGCAGGCCGCGGTGGCCGGGCACACGGCGCTGGACGCCTCGGCGCTCACCGCCGCGCTCGGGCGGTACGCGGTGCCCGATCCGGACGCGGCCGTGCAGGCGGCGATCGCGGAGGGCGACGCCCTGGTCTTCCAGGACGCCTTGGACGAGGGGCCCGGCGCGCCGAAGGACGACGCGGAGGAGCCGAGCGAGGAGCGCCCGGTGCGCGTCCTGATCGGCCTGGAGAGGTACGCGCTCGCCGAGGAGAGTCTCGCCGACGCACTGGGCCGGGTGATGAACTCGGTGCCCGCCTCGGACGGCCCGGCCGCCGACTGGGAACAGGCCGCCGGTGCGGCACCCCGCTCGGCCGGTGACCTGATCCGGGCCGTGGCCGCCCACGGGCTGGTCCTGCACACCGGCGGGGACGCCTCCCGGTCCGAGGTGGCGGCGCTGCTCGGCGCGGCGCGCGGCCTCGGCCTGCGCGGCTGGGTCGCGGCGCACACGCCCGACGGCCGCGACCGTCTGGCGGCGCTGGTGGACGGAGAGGAGCGCCGGGACACCGGCGGCGGCGAGCCGACCGGCACCGCCACCGTCGAGGGGCTGCTGTCCGGCGCCGAGGGGCCGGGCCGCGACGCGGACGGCGCACTGGACCTGGACGTCCTGGTCGTGCTGGACGCGCCCGCTCTCGACGTGGAGACGGCGGCCGTGCTCGCCGAGTCCGTGCCGGACGGCGCCCGCCTCGTGCTGAGCGGCGACCCGGCGCTGCTGTGGTCGGCGGGCCCCGGACGGGTCTTCGCGGACCTGCTCGCCACCCGCGCCTGCCCCCAGGTCGCCTCCCGGACACCCGATCCCGGCCCGGTGGGCGAGCTGGTCTCGGGCATCGGCGTCGGCGAGCTGGCCCAGGTCGAGGCCCCCGGCAAGGAGGTCGTGATCGTCCCGGTGCGCGACGCGGGCGAAGCGGTGCACCGCGCGGTCCAACTCGTCGCGGACTCGGTGCCCCGGGCGATCGGCATTCCCGCGGAGGAGACCCGGGTGATCACGCCCGGGCACGGTGGGGCCGTCGGCACCCGCGCGCTGAACACCGCGCTCAAGGAGCGGCTGAACCCGGGGCCCGGCCGCTTCGGGGGCTTCGACCCGGGCGACCGGATCGCCTACTCCCCCGCCCCGGGCCGGGTCCTGACCGGTCGCGTGGTGACGGCCGACGCCGCGGGGCTGCACCTGGAGTGCGCGGGCGGACCCGTCGTCGTCCCCAAGGAGCGGGTGGAGCAGACCGTGCGGCACGGCTGGGCGCTCACCGCGCACCAGGCGGTCGGGTTGCGCTGGCCCGCCGCAGTCGTGGTGCTGCCGGGGGACGCGGCGGCCTCGCTGACCCGCCCCTGGGTGTACACGGCCTTCGGGCGGGCCGAGCGGCACCTGTCCGTCGTGCACGGGGTCGAACAGGCTCTGCAGCGGGCCGTGGCCGAGGTCCCGCACAAGCCCCGCACCACTCGGCTGCCGGCTCTGCTGAAGGCCCAGGCACCGGCGCCGGCGGCGGGCTGAAGTCACCCCCCGCGACCGTGCGGACGCCGCGGGCGGTCCGCCGGGCGCGGTGCCGTGCCGGTGACCCGGCCGTGGGCGGTGGCCCGGCGACCGGCCCGGCGCGAGCGGCGCCTGCCCGGACGGCGGCGGGCGGGCGCCCGGCTCGGCCTCCCGTGCGGGAGGCGCCCGCCGGGGCACCGGAGGCCGAGCCGGGCGCCCGCTCCCGGCCGGGGCCCACGCGGACGGGGGCGGCGCTCACCCTGATCCCGGGTGACCGCCACCCCCGTACGGGCGGGCACGCCCGCTCATGCCGCTCGGCGGCGTGCGGGGCGGGCGCGCCTCAGCGATCCGCACCCACCGGGCCGCCGGCCGCGGACTTGCCGCCGGGACCGGGGTCGTCCGGATCCTCGTCGTCCGCCTCGTCGTCGAACACGGCGCTGACGTCGAAGCGGCACACCACGCTCTGCGGGTCGATCGCCTCGAACGGCGCCTCCAGCCATTCGCCGGGCTCGGGCGGTTCGTCGCCGGCCGTCACCCAGAGGGTGGAGTCGCCCTCCTCCAGCCCGAACTCCTTGTGCCGCGAGGCGATCTCGTCCGGCTCGAACTCGCCGAAGAGGATGCCGAGCGCCCCGTGCAGGGTGCCGGACGCCGCGTCGAATCCCTCGCTCGCCGTGGCGCCGTCCTCCTCCACCGCCTCCACGCGCTGGGCCTGCGCCAGCAGCCGCTGCGGTTCGACCACGGCGTAGTCCCGGCGGATCACCACGCTCAGCGTGTTCGGCTCCTCCGGTCCGGTGTAGGGCGGCAGCTCGTCGTCACCGCCGGGGATCTCGAACGGGGTGACCTCGTCGTAGCGGTCGTAGAGGAGTTCGTCGTACTCCTCGGCCGCCGCGGCGAGCTCGTTGAAGGCCTCGTACACGGCCGGGTCGTCGTCGCCCGTCCTGCGCTCGACCGCGGCCAGGTGACGGTCGAGGGCGGTCTTGACCGCCTCGGCGGCGGCTCGTACCTCGGCAGCGGTGGGCTGCACAGCATCAGACATAGTGCAGACGCTATCCGTACCGGGCCGGTGCCCGCACAATAGATGCGATGCCGGAATACGAATTTGTCGACGTGTACGTGCCGCGCGGGGTCTCCCGCAAGGAGACGACGCGCCTGCTGACGGACCATGCCGAGTACGGTCACTGGGAGTTGGACCGCCTGAGCCTGCTCCGGGACGGCAGCCGCAGAGTGCGGCTGCGCCGCCGGATCATCCGCCAGGTGCGGGCCACGTGGTGACGTGACCCGCCGGGAGGGCGTGTGGGCCCCGCGGCGCGGGGCCCACACGATCACGGCGCTCCGCCCGACGCGGCGGCGCCGCGGTGGAAGCCGTGCCCGCCCGGATCACCTCCTCGCCGCGCGCGCCCTGCGGTAGAGCACGGCACCGGCGAGCAGCGCGGCCGCTCCGGCGGGGACGACGGCGCCGACGGGCAGCTCACTGCCGGTGTGGGCGAGTTCCGCGGGGCCGTTCTCGGCCGTGGCGGGGGTCCGCACCGCGGAGTCCGCTCCCCGGTGGGCCACCTGCGAGATCCCGCCCTGGTGGCCGCCCCCGCCGACGGGCGTGGACGTGCCGCCGGTCTGCCCCGGCGTTCCCGGCCGGCCGGGGTTCCCGTTACCGCCCGGCTCACCGGGGTGGCCGTCGCCCCGGCCGTGGTGGCCGTGGTGCCCGTTCTCCTGGTGCCCGCCGTGGCCGGGCTTGCCGGGGTGCCCCGCGTGACCGCCGTGCCCGGGGTGACCCGGGTGGCCGGGGGTTCCGGGGTTGCCGCCGTGACCCGGGTGGCCGCCGTGACCCGGCGTCCCGGGGTTGCCGCCGTGACCCGGGTGGCCGGGGGTTCCCGGGTGGCCGCCGCCGGGGTGGCGGGTGGAGTGGCCGCCGGAGCCGTTCGCGCAGTCGTTGCCGGCCGCCGCGTTGCCGATGCCGATGACGTCGACACTGTTGCCGCACACGTTGACGGGGACGTCGACGGGCACCTGCACGTGGTTTCCGGAGCCGACGCCCGGTGAGCGCGAGGCGTGGCCGCCAGCGTGCGAGCCGCCGGCGGAGTGGGATCCGCCGTGGCCGCCGGCGGAGCCGCCGCGTCCGCCCTGGTCGGCACACGTGGTGCCGGCGGCCGGGTTGAGCAGCCCGACCACGTTGACGGTGTTGCCGCAGAGGTTGACCGGCGCGTGCACCGGTGCCTGCACGGTGTTGCCCGACAGCACTCCGGGCGAGTGAGCCGACGAGCCGTTCGCGCCCGAGTCGGCGTGCGCGGAGACGCCGGTCACGGCGATCACTCCACTCGCCGCGGCCACGGTGATCAGGCCCTTGCGGGTGACCTGTCGCATAGCTGTATCCCTGCCTCAGTCCTTGGGACGTGGACCATCAAGAACGCGCACACGTCCGGGTGGGGTGTGCGCGGGAGCGGGCCGGCCCCGGAGCGCATGGCGCGCACTCCGGGGCCGGCGAGCCGGACCTTCACGAAGTGACCCGCATGAGGCGAGCCCATGGGGGCGGCCCCGTCACCCGACGGGGCGCCTCGTCACTTGTTGAAGCAGGTGTTGCCGAAGGCGGGGTTCAGCAGGCCGATCACGGAGACCGTGTTGCCGCAGACGTTCACCGGGACGTGAACGGGCACCTGCACGACGTTGCCGGAGGCGACACCCGGGGAGTGCACGGCGGCACCCTGAGCACCGGAATCGGCGACGGCCAGGCCCGCACCAGCGAGAACCAGGCCACCCGTGGCGGCAGCGGCGGCGACGACCTTCTTGATCATTATTCCTCCTAGTAGGCACAAGCGATCCAAGTAGCCGATCGCAACACCTGTAACGAGGAGGGAGTAGTAGAGCTACGAGCTGATCGTCACATTCACCCGTGCCGGGCGAGCTTCGCACGGGCGGGCGAATGGCGGCGTCAACGCCGCGACGAGCCGTCGGCACCGGGCCGGGACCCGCCGCGGCGCCGAGGTCAGGACGCGTCGATGAACCGGTCCAGGACCCGGACGCCGAACTGGAGCGCGTCCACCGGGACCCGCTCGTCGACGCCGTGGAACATGCCCGCGAAGTCCAGCTCCGGCGGCAGCTTCAGCGGGGCGAAGCCGAAGCAGCGGATGCCGAGGTCGGCGAAGGACTTGGCGTCGGTGCCGGCGGAGAGCATGTACGGCACCGCACGCGCGATCGGGTCCTCGGCGGACAGGGCCGTCTGCATCGCCTCGACGAGGGCACCGTCGAAGCCGGTCTCCAGGGCCTTGTCCGCGTGCACGTCCTCACGCCGCACGCGCGGACCGAGGATGCGGTCGAGGTCGGCGAGGAACTCCTCCTCGTGACCGGGCAGGAAGCGGGCGTCGACGTGGGCGGTGGCCTGCCCCGGGATGACGTTCACCTTGTAGCCGGCGCCGAGCTGGGTGGGGTTGGCGGTGTTCTGCAGCGAGGCGCCGATCAGCTTGGCGATCCCGCCGAGCCTGGCCAGCGTCTCGTCCATGTTCTCGGGGTCGAGTTCGGTGCCGAGGGCGTCGCCGAGCTCGTCGAGGAAGTGGCGCAGGGTCTTGGTCACGCGGACCGGGAACGTGTGCCGGCCGAGCCGTCCGACGGCCTCGGACAGCTCGGTGATGGCGTTGTCCTTGTGGATCATCGAACCGTGGCCGGCGGTGCCGTCCACGGTCAGCTTCATCCAGTGCATGCCCTTCTGCGCGGTCTCGATCAGGTACAGCCGGAGCTGTTCGTTGACCGTGAAGGAGAAACCGCCGACCTCGCCGATCGCCTCCGTGACGCCCTCGAAGAGGCCCGGGTGCTCGTCGACCAGGTGCCGGGCGCCCCAGGTGCCGCCGGCCTCCTCGTCGGCGAGGAAGGCGAGGACGATGTCGCGCGGGGGCTTGCGGCCGGTCCGCATCCGCTCGCGCACCACCGCGAGGGTCATCGCGTCCATGTCCTTCATGTCGACCGCGCCGCGGCCCCACACCATCCCGTCGGCGATCTCGCCGGAGAAGGGGTCGTGGGTCCAGTCCGCCGCGTTGGCGGGCACGACGTCGGTGTGCCCGTGGATGAGGAGCGCCGGCCGCGAGCGGTCCTCGCCCTCGATGCGGGCCACCGTGGAGGCGCGGCCGGGGTGGGACTCGAAGATCTGCGGTTCCAGCCCGACCTCGGCGAGCTTCTCGGCGACGTACTCCGCGGCCTGGCGCTCCCCCGGGCCCGAGTGGTCCCCGTAGTTGCTGGTGTCGATCCGGATCAGCTCGCGGCAGAGGTCCACGACCTCGTCCTGGCCCGTGACGCTGCTGGTCGTGCCGGTGTCGCTCACGCTGCTTCCTCCCGCTGTCGCCGCTGGTGGTCCTCCTCATCCTCTCTCTCCGGCGGCTCTCCTCCCAAGGGCGGGTACCGGCCCGCCCCGCCGTTCCCGCCGCGGCGGGGGGTGATCGGGACCCCCCGGAAAGCCTGGTAATGTTTTCCCTGTCGCCGCGAGGGAAACCAGCGCGACAGACACCTTGTCCGGGTGGCGGAATGGCAGACGCGCTAGCTTGAGGTGCTAGTGCCCTTTATCGGGCGTGGGGGTTCAAGTCCCCCCTCGGACACAGCGAAGTGGGGGCCCCCCCCCCCCGGGGGGGGCCCCCCCGGGTTGGGCCCCCCCCCCCGGGGGGGCGGCCCCCCCGCCGCCGGGGGGCCCCCCCCCGCGGGGGGGGGGGTGCCCGGGGCCCCGGGGGGGGGGCGGGGGGGGCGGGGGCCGGGGGGGGGGCCGGGGGCCCCCGGCGCCGCCCCCCCCCCCGCCCTCGGGTCAGCCCCCGGCACGCCCGCGGGCTGACCCGAGGGGCTGCCCGCCGGCCCACCCGCGGGTCCGCCCGCGGGCCGTATCTGCCCTCGGGCCTGTCCAGCCTGCCCTCCGGTCTGTCCCCGGGCCCCGTCCACGGGGATGTTCGTGTCGGTTTGCGCACGGGCTCGCGCCCGGGTCCGTGCACAGACCCGTCCGCGGGTCTGCCCTCCGGTCTGTCCCCGGGCCCCGTCCACGCGGATGTTTCGTGTCGGTCTGTGCACGGGCTCGGCCCCGGGTCCGTGCACAGACCCGTCCACGGCCCGCCCGTGCGCAGGTCCGCCGGCGGAGGTCGGCCCGCGGGGGCCGCGCCGCGGGAGGTCGGCCGACGGGCGGGCGTCCCGAGGGGGCGGGCTCGGGCCCCGGCGGGGCTCCGCGCGGCCGTGCCGCCGGCAGGCCGCACAATGGAGCCGTGGACGAGCCGATACCCGTGACGCGGACCGTGGACCACGGGACCGCGAAGCTGATGCCCGACGTGGACCGCAGGCGGGCCTGGCTGCTGACCGTGGACGGCGCCCCGCAGTCGTACGTGGATCTGGACGAGCCCACGCACCTGGAGTTCGAGTACACGCGCCGGCTGGCGCACGTGCTCGACACGGTCGCGGAGCCGGGGCGCCCGCTGGACGTCACACACCTCGGCGGCGGCGCCCTCACCCTGCCGCGCTACGTCGCCGCGACCCGGCCCGGCTCACGGCAGGACGTCGTGGAGGCGGACCGCGCGCTGCTCGCGCTGATCGGCACCCACCTTCCGCTGCCGCCCGGCACGGGTACGACGCTGCACGGCGCCGACGCCCGGGAGTGGCTGGAGGCGGCCGGACCCGACCGCGCGGACGTCCTGATCGCCGACGTCTTCGGCGGCTCGCGCATCCCCGCCCATCTGACGTCGACCGGCTACGCGCGCGCGGCCGAGCGCGCCCTGCGTCCCGACGGCGTCTACCTCGCCAACCTCGCGGACGCGGCGCCGTTCGGCTTCCTCCGGTCCCAACTCGCCACCTTCGCCACGGTGTTCGAGGAACTCGCACTCGTCGCCGAACCCGGCGTGCTGCGCGGACGGCGGTTCGGCAACGCCGTGCTCGTGGCCTCCCACCGTCCGCTCGACACGGCGGCCCTGGCACGTCGTACCGCCGCCGACGCCTTCCCCGCGCGCGTCGAGCACGGCGCCGCCCTGGAGAGGTTCGTGGCCGGGGCCGCGCCGGTCACCGACGAGGACGCGGTGCCCTCACCCGAGCCTCCCGGCGGAGCCTTCGGGATCGGCTGACGCCGGTGGCGGGCCGGCCGCCTCGGCGCCCTCCGCGCCGAGCAGCGGAACCCCGTCGGCGGGGGAGACCGGGGAGCGCTGCGCCACCTGCCGGGTCCGCCGGGTGAGGTTGCGTACGTCCGGCACGCAGAGAACGGCCGCGGTGACCGCCACGACCAGCAGCGAGCATCCCCACAGCGCGGAGGTCCGCCCGAGGACCTGCTCCGCGGGTCCGGCAAGGGCGGTGGCCAGCGGGACCATGGCGACCGAGCCGAACCAGTCGTAGGCCGACACCCGGGAGAGCTTCTCCTCGGGGATCTCCTGGTGCAGCGCGGTCATCCAGGAGACGCCGAACACCTCGATCGCCAGACCGCTGACGAACATCACGGCGTACAGCGCGCCCACCGGCACCGGCACCGCGAGCGCGGCGGCGGGCGCCGCGAGCGGGAACACGCACAGCGTGCCGACGAGCAGCAGCCGCCGGGGTTTCCAGCGGGTCATCAGGAGGGCGCCGGCGACGGTTCCGGCGCCGAACGCGCCGAGGGCCAGCCCCCAGGGCCCCGGCCCGCCCAGGCTGTCGCGGGCGACGAGCGGACCGTAGACCGCGTCGGCGGCCCCGACGACGGCGACGACCACGGAGAACTGGGCGACGATCGTCCACAGCCACGGTCGCCCGACGAACTCGCGCCAGCCGTCGCGGAGATCGGCGAACAGACCGCCGCCGGGTTCGCGCGGCGGTATGTGGCCGACGTCCAGGAACGAACGCATCGCCCCGGCCGCGGCGAACGCCAGCGCGTCCACGGCGAGCACCCAGCCCGGTCCGATCACGGCCACCAGCGCGCCGCCGAGCGCCGCCCCGCCGAGGCCCGCCCCCTGCATCGCCATCCGGAACACCGCGAACGCGCGGCTCGCCTGCTCGCCGTCGACCGAGGACATCAGCATGCCCTCGGCGGCCGGCCCGAAGAAGGCCTGGCCGGTGCCGCCGAGCGCGGACAGCAGCATCATCTGCCACAGGTGCGCGTGACCACCGAGGACCAGCAGGGCGAAGACTCCCTGGGAGACGCAGTTCAGCGCGTTCGCGGCCACCATCACCCGGTGCCGTGGCAGCCGGTCCGCGACGGCCCCGCCGATCAGCAGGAACAGCACCAGCGGCAGGGTCCGGGAGGCCGCCACCAGACCGACGTCCCCGCCGTCGCCGCCCGCGGCGAGCACCGCGAACGCCGCCGCGATGAGCGCGCCCTGGCTGCCCAGACCGGTGACGACCGCGGCGGCGGTCAGCAGCGTGTAGTTCCGGCCCGCCCAGGACGGGCGTCGGGGGCGGTGGCGGCGGGGGGCGGCGGGGATCACCCGGAGACTATCGCCGCCCGGGGTCCGCCATGCCAAACCCGGTCACGGGAGCCACCGGCGCCGACCGGCACGGCGGTGCGGCGCACCTCGCGGGCCGACGCCCGTCGGTCCCGGCCCGGGACGTCACCGCGGTGGGGTCGGCCGGACCCGAGGACCGACCGGCCCGGGGTCACGAACCGGTCGGGTCGCCGTGCAGCCGCACCGTGCTGAGGATCTTCCGCACGGTCGCGTCCGAGACCTCCTCCTTGACGCCCTTGGCGCCGTAGAAGGTCCACGACACGAAGTCGCCCGCGGAGTTCTTGAAGGCGAACGTGGTGGCCTTGCCGTCGGAGTCGCACTTGCCCTTCTTGGCGACCCCCGTGGAGTACGTCGTCGCGACGCTGCCCTTCACGCCCGAGTCCGTGGTGTACGCCGTGGGCTTGCCGATCTTCAGGAGCTTCTTGGAGGAGTCCTCCTGGTCGGTGTAACCGCCGAACACCCACCACGCGGAGTCGTTGCGCGCCACGTCCTCGGTGTTCTTGGCGCCGCTCTGGCCCTTGGTGCCCGCGGCGGCCAGCGACGTGTCGCTGTCGTGGCCGTCCTTGTCGTCGTCAGAGGTGCACCACTTCTCCTTGAGGAACGCGGGCGCGGACATGCCGATCAGGACGGAGCCGTCGCCCTTCTTGTCGTCCTCGAAGCCGATGAACGTGCCCGGCGTCTCGACCTTCCAGTCCGCGGGCACGTCGAAGGCGGTGCCCCACTTCGGGTTCACCACGACCTTCCAGCCGTCGATCGTCGGCTTCTCGCCGTCGCCGCCGCGCGGGTTGTCGTCGCCGCCCGTGCCGCCGGTGGTCGGCGAGGCGGACGCGGACGCCGATGCCTTGGGTGACGTGGACGGGTCGCCGCCCGCCGCGTCGTCCTTGCCGCCGCCCAGCACGACCGCCGCGGTGACGCCGGCGGCGATCACGACCGCGGAGGCCGCGACGATCGCCGTGATCTTCGTCTTGTTGCCGCCGCCGCCGCCCCCGCCGCCCTTGCCGCCGGACGGCTGCGGCCCGCCGATCGGAACGGTCGGCGCCCACTGCTGGTGACCCTGCGGCGGTCCGTACGGTCCGGGCTGCTGTGACCCCGGCTGCCCGCCCGGCTGCTGATACCCGGGCTGCTGGTACGGATTCGGCTGCTGGTACCCCGGCTGCTGGTACGGGTTCTGGTCCTGCGGGTTCTGCTCGCCCCCGGGCGGCTGCTGTCCTGGCCACATGGCCGGTAACGATAGAGGGGCCGGTGACCCGTGTGCCATGGCGGTCCCCCGTCGGACGGGGCCGGCAGGACCCTTTCCCCCCTTTGCTCCGGGCTTGCCCTCCTCCCGCCCGGGTCCTGCCTCCGGCTCCCGGACGGCCGGCGGGTCCGCGCGCTCTGCGCGGTCCGCGGCGTTCCGCCCGATCGCCGTGGCCCCCGAGACGGCCGGCACGGCAGTGCGTGCCGTCCCCGCCGGGGCGGGGGCGGGGGCGGGGCGACGGGACGGAGTCGGCGCGTCCGGCGCACGCGAGACGCCCGCGCCGTGGGGCCCCGGGCACGACGCCCCCGGAGGCGACGGCGTCCGGCAGGTGAGGCTCCGGCGCGAGGGCCCGCCCCGGCTCCCCGAAGGCCCGCGCCGGCGCTCGGGGGCCGCCGCGCGCCTCCCTTCGGCCCGCGGTCCGCCCGAAGACGGAACCAGGCAGGGCGCGGCCGGGCTGGTCAAGGTTTGCTACCCATGGGTAACATCCAGGCATGAGCGCAGACCAGATGACGATCGGCGAGATGCTCGCCGCGACCGTGCCGATGGCCCGGACCCTGAACCTCGAGTTCGTGGAGACGACTCCGGAGAAGGCCGTCGTGGCCTTCCCGGACCAGGGCGACTTCCACAACCACGTCGGCGGCCCGCACGCCGGCGCCATGTTCACCCTGGGGGAGTCGGCCAGCGGTGCGATCGTCCTGGCCGCGTTCGGCGACCAGCTCTCCCGGGCGGTCCCGCTCGCCGTACGCGCCGAGATCGCCTACAAGAAGCTGGCGATGGGCCCGGTCACGGCCACCGCGACGCTCGGCCGGCCGGCCGCGGAGGTCGTCGCCGAACTGGACGCCGGCCGCCGCCCCGAGTTCCCCGTCGCCATCGCCATCCAGCGCGCCGACGGGGCCGTCACCGGGGAGATGACGGTCGTCTGGACCCTGCGTCCCAACGGCTGAGCCCGGGGCCGCCCGCGCGGCCCCCGGCCGGGACCGGCGGCCCGCCTCCGCACCCGTGGTCGCTGCCGAGACCGCCCCGCCGCCGCGCCCCGGCCGCCCGTCGCCTCGACGCTGCCTCCGCCGACCTGACGACATGGCGACACGACGACATGACGCTCTGTCGACCTCACGGCGTCCGGGCCGCGCGCCGGGCGGTGGCGTGACGGTCCGCCGCCGGTGTGGCCGGCCGTCCTGCGGGCTACGGTGACCCGGCGAGGCGCGTGCCGTCCGGCCGGGCGGCCGTGCCCGGTGCCCCGTCCGTGCGCGTTCGGGACCGGAGGACGCCCCGGTGATCACCGGCGGCCGGTGAGCCGAGGACGGCGGCGCACGACCGGGCTCCGGTCCGCGGCGACCAGGTAGGCTTCCCGGCGTGCGCTCGGGGAGGCGCGCCGGGTGACCGAGCGAGACGCAGCCGCCCGGGCCAGGCCAGCTCAACGGGAGGAACCGGCGTTGCACGTCCAGGAATGGCTAGAGACGGTGCCCGCGGTCAGCATCTACGCCCTCGTGGGCCTCGTCATCGGCCTGGAGAGCCTGGGCATCCCGTTGCCCGGAGAGATCGTCCTCGTCTCGGCCGCGCTGCTGTCGTCCCAGCACGCCGGCATCAACCCGGTCGTCCTCGGAGCCTGCGCGAGCCTCGGCGCGATCGTCGGCGACTCCATCGGGTACGCCATCGGCCGCAAGGGCGGCCGTCCGCTGCTGGGCTGGCTGGGCGCCAGATTCCCGCGCCACTTCAGCGAGGGCCACGTGGCCACCGCCGAGCGGTCGTTCCACAAGTGGGGCATGTGGGCCGTGTTCTTCGGCCGCTTCATCGCCCTGCTGCGGATCTTCGCGGGCCCCCTCGCCGGGGTGCTCCGCATGCCGTACTGGAAGTTCCTCGTCGCCAACGTCCTCGGCGGCATCGTCTGGGCGGGCGGCACCACCGCGGTCATCTACTACGTCGGAGTCGTCGCCGAGGCATGGCTCAAGCGCTTCTCGTGGCTCGGCCTCGTCGCGGCCGTCCTCGTCGGTCTCGGCTCGATGCTCGTCGTCCGCCGCAGGGCCCGGATGACGGCGGCCGAGCACGAGGCGGCGGAGCCGGAGCCCGTCCCCGCCGCCGAGTGACGGCATCCGCCGGGGCCGCCTACGCGTGAATCCCGCGATGCGCCCCCGCCAGTTCCACGTACAGCGTGCCGTTCACGGTGATGCCCTCGCGTTCCTCGTCGGTCAGCGGCCGCCTGATCCGGGCGGGCACCCCCGCGACCAGTGAACCCGGCGGGATCCGCATGCCCTGGGGCACCAGCGCCTGGGCGGCGACCAGGGAACCCGCGCCGACGACCGCCCCGTTGAGCACCGTGGCGCCCATGCCGATCAGGCAGTCGTCCTCGACGGTCGCGCCGTGCAGGACGGCGTTGTGGCCGATGGAGACCCGCTCGCCGACGCTGATGGGGAATCCGGGGTCCACGTGGAGGCTGCAGTTGTCCTGCACGTTGCTGTCCGCGCCGATGACGATCGGCCCGCAGTCGGCGCGCAGCACCGCGCCGTACCACGCGCTCGCGCCGGCGCCCAGCGTGACGTCCCCGATGACCACCGCGGTGGGTGCCACGAACGCCGCCTGGTCGACCTGCGGTTCCTTGCCGCCGATTCCCTTGATCAGCGCCTGCTGAGTCGTCACCCTGTCACCGTCTCGTCGTCTCGTGGATGGTCGTCGAACGCCGGCGGGACCGCCGCACCGGCACCGTATGCCATCGCCGCGGGGCCCGGTGGGGTGAAGATCACAGCGGTCCGGCGGGATCCGCGCGGTCCGCCCTGAGTACCGTGAGCGGGTGCCCAGGAGCAAGAACACGTTCTCATCATGGCGGCGGCGCCTCGCGCAGCGGGCCGTCCACGCGGGCTGGGCCTGGGTGCAGCGCACGGGTGCGGTGACCGCGGAGCGGCCGGGCCGGCTCCGCTTCGGTTCCATCGGGGCGGGCACCCGGCTGGCGTTCCCGCTCGGCACGGTCTTCGGTGAACCGTGGATCCACCTCGGGTCCCACTGCATCGTGGCCGAACAGGTCACGCTGACCGCCGGGCTGATGCCCGACCTGGATCTCGGACCCGAACCGATTCTGCGGGTCGGTGACGGCGTCGTGCTCGGCCGGGGCAGCCACGTCATCGCCGACACCACCGTCACGATCGGCGGCGACTGCTACTTCGGTCCCTACGTCTACGTTACGTCGACGAACCACTCCTACGACGACCCGCACGAGCCCATCGGCAGGCAGTGGCCCCGGATGGAGCCGGTGGAGATCGGCCCCGGCTGCTGGATCGGGACGGGGGCGGTGATCCTGCCGGGCGCACGGATCGGCCGCAACGTCGTGGTGGCGGCCGGCGCGGTGGTACGGGGAACGGTGCCCGACCACTGCGTGGTGGCCGGCGCCCCCGCGCGCGTCGTCCGGCGCTGGGACCCCGAGGCCGGCTGGCAGCCGCCCCTGCGGACCCCGCCGCCGGTGCCGGTCCCGGACGGGGTGACCCCGGATCAATTGCTCGCGCTCTCCGGGCTCGACGAGGAGGCGGTGGCGCGCCTCGCCGCGCTCGACCCCGACGTCCCGGCGGACGCGGACCCGCCCGCGCGAACCGGTGACGTCCACGCCGAGTCCTGACCGTCCGGCGCACGCCGGGACGCGGCGAGGATCAGCCCGTGGCCAGCAGCAGCGTGCCGACCAGGGCGAGTCCGGCGCCCGCCGCCTGCACCGCCCGCAGTCGCTCGCGCAGCAGCCCGCGCGCGGCCAGTGCCGTCACCACCGGGTAGAGCGAGGCGAGCACCGCGGCGACGGTCACCGGGCCGTGCTGGGCGGCCACCGAGTACGTGCCGTTGGCCGCGACGTCGGCGAGGCCGACGAACGCGAGCGCCGGCACCGACGCCCAGGGGAAGCCGCCCGCGGGCAGCGCGACCCCGCCGCGCCGCACGGAGACGGCCAGCGCCGCGCCGCCCACGGCGACGTTCGTCACGCGCTGCACGAACAGCGCCAGGAACAGGCCGGTGACGGACGAGGACGCCTCCGCGATCAGCGCGAACACCGTGCCGAACCCGGCGGCGGCGATCAGGGTGAGCAGGATCGCCCGGCGCTGGACCGGCGCCCCGCGCAGCTGAGGGCCGCCCGCCAGAACGACGCCCGACACGGCGACGGCGATGCCCGCGACCTGGAGCAGACCGGGCCGCTCGCCCAGGAAGAGGCCCACGCCGATGGGGACCGCCACGGCCAGCGAGCCGAGCGGTGAGACCACGCCCATCGGTCCGAGTGCCAGCGCCTTGTAGAAGGAGAGCAGGGCGACCGGTCCCACGAGTCCCGCCGCGACCGCGAACCACAGCCGTGGTCCCGCCGCGCTCCACGCGCCGGTGCCCACCACGATCGCGCCGAGCACCGCGGCCGCGACGGCCTGGGAGACGACCACCACGGTCAGGGCCGGCGTGCGACGGGTCAGCAGGCCTCCCCCGAAGTCCGCCAGACCCCACAGGAGGCTGGTGGCCAGGGCGAAGAGTGCTGTCACGGGGGCCTCGCAGTACAGTTCGGTGAACGATCGGGTGCACCACACGATAGTTCACTCGATTGAACTATGTCATCCATAATATTGGACGGAATGTGTCGGATCTCGACCTGCTGACCCAGTCCCTCGGACGCAACGTCAAACGCTGGCGCGCCGAGCGCGGCTTCACCCTGGAGACCCTCGCCGCGCGTGCCGGAGTGAGCCGCGGCATGCTCATCCAGATCGAGCAGGCCCGGACCAACCCCAGCCTCGGCACCGTCGTCAAGATCGGCGACGCGCTCGGCGTCAGCATCACCACCCTGCTCGACTACGAACAGGGGCCCCGCGTCCGGATCGTCCCCGCCGAGCAGGCGGTGCGGCTGTGGCACACCGACGCCGGCAGCTACAACCGCCTGCTGGCCGGCACCGAGGCCCCCGGCCCGCTGGAGATGTGGGACTGGCGGCTCATGCCGGGCGAGGGCAGCCCCTCCGACCCGCACCCGGCCGGCACGGTCGAACTGGTCCACGTCCTCGCCGGTGAGCTGACGCTGCACGTGGACGGTGTCGACCACCGGGTGCCGCAGGGGGCGAGCGCGTCCTTCGAGGCGGACACCCCCCACGCGTACGCGAACCGGGGCGAGGTTCCGGTCGACATGGTCATGGCCGTCTCGGTTCCGCTGGTGCACTGAGGGGCGCGGACCCGTGCCCGCCGGGCAGGGGTTGCGGCCGGCCGCCTCCCGGCCTTCCCGCCCTGTCGCCCGGGCGGACGCGGGGCCCTGGGCCGTCGGCGGCGGGCGCGGGCCGGTCTCCCGGTGCGGGAAAGGCTGTTCGTCCACCGCCCCGGCGCGGCGGACGGAGCCGGCCGGCCGGCTGTTAACGTGCCGCCATGCGCGCACCGATCGGACACTTCGAGCACGCCGCTCCCGCCCCCGACCGCCTGGACGAACTCGTCGGGCCCGTCGCCGACGCCGTGCGCGCCTGGCGCGGTGCCACGCCCGCCGAGCGGATCGTCCACGTCGACACGAACCCCGACTGGGCCGACACCGCCACCTTCGTCGAGCACTATGGCAAGGAACTGCTCGACCTGTCCGCGAACTGCGTGGTCGTGGCCGGCAGGCGCGGCGCCGAGACGACCCTCGCGGCGTGCGTCGTCCCGTCCGCGACACGGGTGGACGTCAACGGTGTCGTGCGCCGTCGACTGGGCGCCCGGAAGGCATCGTTCGCGCCCGTGGAGACCGCGACCGGCGCGACCGGCATGGAGTACGGAGGCATCACCCCCGTCGGACTCCCCGCCGACTGGCCGGTGTTCGTCGACGCCGCCGTCGTCGCGCTGCCCTACGTGCTGGTCGGCAGTGGCCTGCGGCGCGGCAAACTCCTCGTGCCGGGACCGGCGTTCGCGGAACTGCCGAACGCCGTGGTGCTGGAGGGGCTGGGGCTCTCCTGACGAATCGTCGGGAGAGGCGAAGCGCGGGCCGTGGGCGGTAGACGTGTGGGTGGAGGTGGGCCGCTCCCGAGTGACGACCCGTTCGACCGTCCCGGCGGGCCCCGGTGCCCCTCGTCCGGATGGTCTCGCGGTCCGTCAGGCCGTGGTGTGGTGGGTGAGCCTCGCGTGAGGGTCGACGCCGCCCGGCACGGCCGCGGGGTCGGCGTGGACCAGGGCGGCGGTGAGTCCCGGGACGGCGTGCAGCAGGGCGTGCTCGGCCTCGACGGTGATCGCGTGCGCCCGGTGCACGGTCGCCTCGCCGTCGACCACCACCGCCACCTCCGCGCGCAACCGGTGCCCCACCCAGCGCAGCCGCAGCTCGCCCACGTCCCGTACCCCCGGGACCTCCCGCAGCGTCCGCTCGGCCCGATCCACCAACTCCGGCTCCACCGCGTCCATCACGCGCCGGAACACCTCACGGGCCGCGTCGCGCAGCACGAACAGGACGGCGACGGTGATGCCCAACCCCACCAGAGGGTCGGCGAGATGCCACCCGAGGGCCGAGCCGGCCGCCCCCACCAGCACCGCCAGCGAGGTGAACGCGTCGGTCCGGGCGTGGAGTCCGTCCGCCGTCAGCGCCGCCGAACCGATCGCGCGGCCCACCCGGATGCGGTACCGGGCGACCCACTCGTTTCCCGCGCATCCGACGAGCGCGGCGACCGCCACCGCCGGAAGGTGCCGCACCGGGTGCGGGTCGAGCAGCCGGTCGACCGCCGCCCAGGCCGTCAGTACGGCCGACGCGGCGATCGTCAGCACGATCACCAGGCCCGCCAGGTCCTCCGCCCGCCCGTAGCCGTAGGTGTAGCGCCGGGTGGCCGCACGGCGGCCCAGCGCGAACGCGATTCCGAGCGGGACGGCCGTCAGCGCGTCCGCGGCGTTGTGCACGGTGTCGCCGAGCAGGGCCACCGACCCGGACAGGGCGACGACGACCGCCTGGACCGCGGACGTCGCGCCGAGGACGGCCAGCGACACCCACAGGGCCCTCATCCCCCGGGCGGACGACTCCAGCGCGCCGTCGACCCGGTCGACGGTGTCGTGGGAGTGCGGGGCGAGCCCGTGGCGCAGGCTGCGCAGCGCGGACCCGAGGCGGCCCGGACCGGTCGGCCGCCCCGGATGCGGATGCGGGTGCGGGTGGCCGCCGTGGCCGGGGTCGCCGTCGTGGACGTGGCGGTGGCCGCCCTCGTGGTCCGGTGCGTGGTGGCTGTCGTGCACGGGCGTCCCCTTCCGGTGCGCGGGAGTGGACGCGGGGGCGCCCACGCGGACATTATGTGCGTATGAGCGCACGCATGCACCTGTCACCTGCGCACGATGCGCACCCGCACAGCCCCGGCGAGGAGCAGTTCGCGCTCGCCGCCGAACTCCTCGCCCTGCTCGGCGACCGCACCCGCCTGACCCTGCTGCACGCCCTGGCCGCCGGCGAGGCGGACGTGACCACGCTGACCGAGGCGTGCGGGGCCGCCCGCCCCGCGGTGAGCCAGCACCTGGCCCGGCTCCGTCTCGCCGGACTGGTCACGACGCGCAAGGAGGGGCGCCGGGTGATCTACGCCCTCGGCGACGGCCACCTGCGCCGGGTGGTCGACGAGGCGCTGAGCCTGGCCGACCACC
The DNA here is from genome assembly GCF_043199735.1 of Streptomyces sp. NPDC048566. Classification (NCBI taxonomy): domain Bacteria; kingdom Bacillati; phylum Actinomycetota; class Actinomycetes; order Kitasatosporales; family Streptomycetaceae; genus Streptomyces; species Streptomyces sp. NPDC048566. The sequence continues at coordinate 346,085 of NZ_JBICWL010000002.1, read as the reverse complement.
GGTTGTCGGGCCGGCCCGACCACGGCTGAGCCGGGGCCCGGCCCCCGCGGGCGGCGCTCCTGCCGGGGAGCGTGCGCACCGACCCGACCGTGCGTCAAACCACATGCCCGGCAACCCACCGGACTGGTATCGATGGCGCCATGCCCATCTTCGCCGCGCCCGACGGAACCCGACTCGCCCACCACGTCAGGGGCGAGGGGGCACCGCTGCTCTGTCTGCCCGGCGGACCGATGCGGGCCTCCGCCTACCTCGGTGACCTCGGCGGGCTGGCGCGCCACCGCCGGCTGCACCTGCTCGACCTGAGGGGCACCGGGGACTCGGCCCGTCCGGCCGACCCGCCGAGCTACCGCTGCGACCGGCAGGTCGAGGACGTGGAGGCGTTCCGCGCGCATCTCGGACTCGACCGGGTGGACGTGCTCGCGCACTCGGCCGGCGGCGACCTCGCTCTGCTGTACGCCGTCCGGTACCCGCGGCGGGTCCGCTCCCTCACCCTCGTCACCGCCCGGGCGCGGGCGCTCGGCGTCGACTTCACGCCCGAGCAGCGTGCCGAAGGAGCCGCGCTGCGCGGCGCCGAACCCTGGTTCGCGGGCGCCCGGGAGGCGTACGCGCGGATCTGGGACGGTACGGCCGACGAAGCCGACTTCGACGCCGCCGCGCCGTTCTTCTACGGCGTGTGGGACGCGGCGGCGCGCGCACACGCGGCCACCGAGGTGGAGCAGAGCAACGAGGAGGCCGCCGCGCACTACGCGCCGCCGGAGGCGTTTCGCCCGGCTGCCGCCCGGGCCCTGGTCGCCGCCTGGGACGTGCCCGTGCTGCTGGTCTCGGGTGGGCTGGACAGTGGTCCGCTGCCGCGGGTCGCCCGAGGCGTCGCGGACCTCTTCGCGCGGGCCGAGTCGGTCGTCCTGCCCGGAGCCGGTCACTTTCCCTGGCTCGACGACCCGCGCGGTTTCACCGGGACGGTCACCGGGTTCCTCGACCGGCGGGCGTGAGCCGGCCGCCGCTGCTTCCTTCCCGCCGTACGGCCGGGCGTCCGGAGGGCGGCCCGGCCGTGCACCGTTGGAGCCGGGGGAGAGCGAACCGGTGCTAGGCCAGGCGCAGATCGACCCATTCCGCCGTCTCGCCCGGGAGTACGTAGCGGTCGATCTCCACGAACCCGTGCCGCCGGGCGAAGCGGAGTCCGTCCTCGTTCGCCGCGAGAACGACCGTCTCGATCGTCCCGGCCCCGAGCCCCCGGGCCTGCTCCAGGCCCCGTGCGTACAGTTCGCCGCCGAAGCCGCGCCCGCGGTGGTCGGGCAGCACGCGCGCGATGACGGTCGCCGTCGCTCCGTCGCCGGCGGGCGGCCGCACGGTGGTGCAGCCCACCGGCAGGTCGCCGAGAAGGGCGACCTCCAGCCGGTAGCGCCGGGCGCGTTCTCGAACGGCGTCCAGCGGCAGCGCGGCAGGCGGGACGACGGTGTTGTGGATGTGCCGCCACTCCGCGAGGCGGCGCTCCCCGTCGGGCTGTTCGAAACGAAGAAGAGTCACCGGGGCAGACAACCGCCTCGGCCGACCCGCGTCAACGGCGTTCAGGCGGACCGGACCGGCCGCGAGCCGTCACCTTCCTCGGTGCGGTGCGGTGCGGTGCGGTGCGGTGCGGTGTGGTGCCCTTCAGCCCAGGCGCGGGATCTCGATCGCCGGGCAGCGGTCCATCACCATGTCGAGCCCGGCGGCGCGGGTCCGCTCCCAGGCCGCCTCGTCGACGACGCCGAGCTGGAACCACACGCCCTTCGCCCCGATCGCGACGGCCTCGTCCGCCACCTGCCCGGCCAGCCCGCTGTTGACGAAGACGTCGACGACGTCGACCTCGAAGGGGATGTCCGCGAGACTGGCGTACCCCTTCTCGCCGTGGACCGTCTCGGCCTTCGGATGCACCGGCACCACCCGCTTGCCGAAGCGCTGGAGGATCTCGGCCACGCCGTACGCCGCGCGGTGCCGGTTCGAGGAGAGCCCGACCACCGCCCAGGTGTCGCCCTGGTCGGTCAGCATCCTGCGGATCGTCGCCCGGTCGCCGTACACGCTCGGCCTCCTCGTGGTCCGTGTTGTCGGTGCTCGGCCGTCCAGCCGCTCACCAGGCACAACGACCCGCCCCGCGGAGTGATTCCCGGGACGGGGGAGACGAGGGAGGCGGGGTACAGCCAAGGGGAGCGGCCGGATCGGCACCTCCCCCTGGGGAGCGTACGGCCGCCCCCCACCGGCGGCCGGGACACCGGGCCGCCGGGTGTCCCGGCCGGTCACCCGGGCGCGTACCCGCGGGATGCCGCCGCCGGGACATCCCCGACCTCCCCGCGCCCCGCCGTCCGCGCCCCTAGGCTCGCTCCGTGCTGCGTATCCACGACGCCCGTACGGGCGACCTCATCGACGTCGCGTCCGCCGGACGCGGCCTGGTCCGGGTCCACGCGCGCGTGGACCGGTTCGACGCCACGGCGCTGCGCGTGCTGCTCTGTGCCGACGTCCTGGTCCGGGCCCTGGAGATCGGCGGCACCCCCGCCCACGCGACCCTGAGCACCGCGGCCGGTCCGGCGGACGCGGCCCGGCTGCGCGAGCGCGCGGGCGGACTGGGCGTGCGCCCCTTCGAGGAACACCACGGCCCCGAGACGGAGCAGGCCGCGACCCGCACCGTCGAGGTGTCCGCCGCGGGCGGCACCGGGAACGCCGCCGTCCGCTGCGAGGTGGCCCCCGTCGCCGCGGGCGGCCCGCCGGCCCCTGGCGTGCCGGACCCGGACGATCCCACCGACCTGCGCCTCGCCCTGCTGGCGTCGGCCAGAAGCGCGCCCCTGCGTCTGGACGCGGCAGCCCTGGAGGACGCCGGGAGCACCCTGAAGCGCTGGCGTGCCGCCGTCGCCGGATGGGCCACCGAACCGTCCAGGCCCGTCCCCGACGAGGTTCGGCGACGGCTGCGCGCCGCCTGGGAGGACGACCTCGACGTCCCGGCGGTGCTCGGCGTCCTGCGGTGGATCGAGACCTCGGACCTCGCGGCGGGCGCCCGCTTCGAGTCCTGCGCCTTCGCCGACCGGCTGCTGGGCCTCGAACTCACCCGCGAGATCGGGTCGGTGTGGTGAGCGCAGCCGGACCGTCGGGACCCCCGCGCCGGCTCGTCGTGCTGCGGCACGCCAAGTCCGCCTATCCGGACGGCGTCCCCGACCACGACCGGCCGCTCGCGCCGCGCGGTCGCCGGGACGCTCCCGCGGCGGGCCGCCACCTGGCCGGCGCGGGTCTGCTCCCCGACCTCGCCCTCTGCTCCACCGCCCGGCGCGCCCGGCAGACCTGGCAGCTCGCGTCCGGACAGTGGGCTGCCGCGCCGCCGGTCTCGCTCGACGCGCGGCTCTACGGAGCGGACGTGCCGGAGCTGCTGGACGCCGTGCGCGACGTTCCGGAACGGGTCACGACGCTGCTGCTCGTCGGCCACAACCCCGGTCTGGAGGAGCTGATCCTCACGCTCGCCGGCGACGGGGCCGACGACGCCCTGGAGCGGGTCAGGACGAAATATCCGACGTCGGCCGTCGCGGTCCTCGCCTGGCACGGCGCGAGCTGGCGTGCCCTCCTCCCCGGCGCGGCGCGGCTCACGGACCTCGCCGTGCCGCGCGGCGGAACGGCGTGACCGCCGGGGCCGACCCGGCGGCCGACGCGACGAGCACGGGACGGGCCCGGTACCGCCCTCGGTCCCGCGCGGGCGCAGCGCATACGCTGGGCCGATGCAGGACGAGTACCGCACCGTGGCCCGGGCGGGCGTGCACGAGACCGAGATCAACCGCTCGCGTTTCCTGTGCGCCCTCGCCCCCGCCGCCACCGAGCAGGAGGCCCAGGAGTTCATCGCCGCCGTCCGCAGACGGCACGCCGACGCCAGCCACAACTGCTCGGCCTACGTCATCGGCGCCGACGCGGCCGTGCAGAAGGCGAGCGACGACGGCGAGCCGGGCGGAACGGCCGGCGTTCCCATGCTCCAGATGCTGCTGCGCCGTGACATGCGCTACGTCGTCGCCGTCGTCACCCGCTACTACGGCGGGGTCAAGCTCGGTGCCGGCGGGCTGATCCGCGCCTACGGCGGCTCCGTGGGCGAGGCGCTGGACGAACTGGGCACCGTCACCCGCCGCCGGTTCCGGCTCGCCACGGTCACCGTCGACCACCAGCGGGCCGGGAAGGTGGAGAACGACCTGCGCTCCACCGGACGCGCGGTGCGTGACGTTCGTTACGGCGAGGCCGTCACCATCGAACTCGGACTGCCGGACGGCGACGTGGACGCCTTCCGCGCCTGGCTGGCCGACGCGACCGCGGGAACGGCCCGCCTCGAACTGGGCGGTGAGGCCTACGGGGACGTGGAACAGTCCGGATGAAAGCCGCGAATCCACCGCCTCCGGACGCGGTCGGAGCCGGCCGGTACGGGAGTAACCGCCCGTGATGTCGGACCCGCCGGTTACCCTTCGGGGATCATGAGGTTCCTGCACACGTCCGACTGGCATCTGGGCCGCGCGTTCCACCGGGTGAACCTGCTCGACGCGCAGGCCGGGTTCGTCCGCCACCTCGTCGCCACCGCGCGCGAGCGCGAGGTGGACGCCGTGGTCGTCTCGGGAGACGTGTACGACCGGGCCGTCCCGCCGCTCGCCGCCGTCCGGCTCTTCGACGACGCCCTGCACCGGCTGGCCGACCTCGGCGTCCCCACCGTGATGATCTCGGGGAACCACGACTCGGCGCGCCGGCTCGGCGTCGGCGCCGGGCTCATCGACCGGGCCGGCATCCACCTGCGGACCGACGCCGCGGCCTGCGGCACCCCCGTGGTGCTCACCGACGCCCACGGCGACGTCGCCTTCTACGGTCTGCCCTACCTCGAACCGGCACTGGTGAGGGACGAGTTCGGGGTGGACAGGCCCAGCCACGAGGCCGTGCTGGCCGCGGCCATGGACCGGGTCCGCGCCGACCTCGCCGCCCGCGCCCCGGGCACCCGCTCGGTCGTCCTCGCGCACGCCTTCGTCACCGGCGGCGCGGTGAGCGACAGCGAGCGGGACATCACCGTCGGCGGAGTCGCCTCCGTGCCCGCCGGTGTCTTCCACGGCGTCGACTACGCCGCACTGGGCCACCTGCACGGCAGCCAGACCATCGGCGAGCGCGTCCGCTACTCCGGCTCCCCGCTGCCGTACTCTTTCTCGGAGGCCGGCCACCGCAAGAGCATGTGGCTGGTGGACCTCGGCCCCGACGGCTCCCTGGACGCCGAGCGCGTCGACTGCCCCGTGCCGCGCCCGCTCGCCCGGATCCGCGGGCACCTGGAGGACCTGCTCGCCGACCCCGCCCTGGCGGGGGACGAGGACGCCTGGGTCGAGGCCACCCTCACCGACCCCGTGCGGCCCGCCGACCCGATGGCCCGGCTGGCCGAGCGCTTCCCGCACACCCTCAGCCTCGTCTTCGACCCCGAGCGCGCCGAGCAGGAGCAGGACGTCTCCTACGCCCGCCGGCTGGCCGGCCGCAGCGAGCAGGAGATCGCCGAGGACTTCGTCGCCCACGTGCGCGGCGCCGGACCCGACGGCGACGAACAGGCCGTGCTGAGGGACGCGTTCGACGCCGTGCGCGCCGAGGAGACCGTACGGGAGACCGCCCGGTGACCATCCGGCCCCGTCACCGAGGACCGTCGGGCGCCCGCACGTGCCGCGCGGCCCGCCCGGACACCGAGAGGACCCGATGAGGCTCCACCGCCTGGACATCACCGCCTTCGGCCCCTTCGGCGGCACCCAGCGGGTCGACTTCGACGAGCTGTCCGCCGCGGGACTCTTCCTGCTGCACGGCCCGACGGGCGCCGGCAAGACCTCCGTCCTCGACGCCGTCTGCTACGCGCTGTACGGCGCGGTCCCCGGCGCCCGGCAGGGCGCCGGACAGGGTCTGGGCCTGCGCAGCGACCACGCCGCCCCCGCCACCCGCACCGAGGTCCGCCTCGAACTCACCGTCGCCGGGCGCCGCCTGGAGGTCACCCGGCAGCCGCCCTGGGAGCGCCCCAAGAAGCGCGGCACCGGCACCACGACCGAGAAGGCGCAGAGCACGCTGCGCGAGCGCGACGCCGCCTCGGGCGACTGGAGGGACCTCAGCCGCTCCCACCAGGAGATCGGCGAGGAGATCACCCAGCTGCTCGGCATGAGCCGGGATCAGTTCTGCCAGGTCGTCCTGCTGCCCCAGGGCGACTTCGCCCGCTTCCTGCGCGCCGACGCCGAGGCCCGCGGCAAACTGCTCGGCCGGCTCTTCGACACCCACCGGTTCGCCGCGGTGGAAGCGCGGCTCGCCGAGCGGCGGCGCGCCACCGAGGCTCAAGTGCGCTCCGGGGACGCCGCGTTGCTCGCCGACGCGCACCGCATGCACCAGGAGGCCGGAGACACCGACGGCATGCCCTTCCCCGAACCGGCGCCCGGCGATCCCGGCCTCGCCGCGTCCGTGCTGGCCTGGGCGGCGGTGGCCCGCAGCACCGCGCGCGAGCGGCTGACCATCGCCCACTGCGCGCGGCGGGCGGCCGAAGCGGCGCAGGCCGCCGCCGACCGGGAACTCGACGGAGTACGGGAGGTCGACCGGCTCCAGCGCCGGTTCGCCGAGGCGCGGGAGCGGGCCGCGCGTCTGGAGGACCGGGCCGACGACCACCGTGCCGCCCGCACCCGCATGGAGCGCGCCCGCAAGGCGGAGGCGGTCGCGCCGGCCCTCGACCTGCGGGAGGCGGCCGAGAACGAGCGACGCGCGGCGGCCGAGGCGGAGACGCGCGCGCGTGCCGCGCTGCCGGACGGCTTCGCCGGAGCGAGCGCCTCCGGACTCGCCGCCGCCGCGCGCAAGGCAGCGGAGGAACTCGGCGGGCTGGAGTCGGCGCGCCGTGCGGAGCGCCGACTCGCCGAACTCGGCGCGGAACGCTCGGCGCTGGACCGCCAGGAGCGCGCCGACGAGGACGTCCTGCTGGAGGCCGAGACCTGGCTGGCCGACTGGGACGGCGTCCGGGCGGACATCGAGCGGCGGATCGAGACCGCGCAGGAGGCCGCCGCGCAGGCCGAGCAACTCGGGGCCCGGCGGGAGTCGGCGGTCAAGCGGCTCGACGCGGCCCGGCTGCGCGACCGGCTCGGACGCGACACCGAGGACGCCCACGAGCGGACCCTCGCCGCGCGCGAGGAGGCGGCGGCGGCCCGCACCCGCTGGCTGGACCTGAAGGAGCAGCGCCTGCGGGGCATCGCCGCCGAACTCGCCGCCGAACTCGCCGACGGCGAGGCCTGCGCGGTCTGCGGCGCCACCGAGCACCCGGCGCCCGCGCGGAAGATCGCCGGACACGTCGACCGCGCCGCCGAAGAAGGCGCCCTCGCCGCCTTCCAGCGAGCGGACAAGGAGCGTGCCGAGGCGGAACGCGGGCTCGGTGTCGTCCGCGAGGCCCTGGCCGCCGCGACCGCCGAGGCGGGCGACACCCCGACCACACGGCTCGACGAGGAAGCCGAGGAGCTGGAACGGCGGCTCGACCGGGCCCGCGCGGCCGCCGCCGGGCTGCACGCCGCACGCGAGACACGCGAGCAGGCCGAGCGCGAGCACGGGCAGCGGCTCACCTCCCAGCAGGAGGCCGCCCGCCGTGTCGCCTCGCGCGCCTCGCTCCGGGACGCCCTCGACCGCGAGCGGGTCCTGCTGGACCGCGAGCTGGAACAGGCGCGGGGTGCCGCCGCCAGCGTGGCCGTCCGCGCGGAGCAGCTGGAACGTCGGGCCGCCCGCCTCGCCGAGGCCGCGGACCGTGCGCGCGCCTGCGAGGAGACAGCGCGGCGGCTGAAGGACGCTGACGCACGGCTCGCCGACGCCGCCTTCCGCGCCGGGTTCGAGCACCCGCAGGCCGCGGCGGAGGCCCTGCTCGACGACCGGGCCCACCGCGACCTCCAACGGCAGCTCGACTCCTGGCAGTTGGAGGAGTCCGCGGTACGCGCCGTGCTCGCCGAGGCCGACACCGCCGACGCGGCCCGCCGCCCGCCCGCCGACCTGCCCGGTGCGCAGGAGCGCGCCCAGTCGGCGCGCCGCCGGCTGCGCGAAGCGGCGTCGGCGCAGGACGCGGAGGCCCGTCGCTGCGCCGAACTGGACGCCCTGTCCGCCCGCGCAGCCGCCGGCGTGCTGCGGCTGGCCCCGCTGCGCGAGGAGTACGACCGCGTCGCCGGCCTCGCGGGCCTCGCCGCGGGCACCTCCGCGGACAACGAACGCCGGATGCGCCTGGAGTCCTACGTCCTGGCCGCCCGCCTGGAACAGGTCGCCGCCGCCGCGACGGTACGGCTGCACCGCATGTCCGCCGGGCGCTACACCCTCGTGCACTCCGACGACCGGGCCGGACGCGGCCGCAGCGGGCTCGGGCTGCACGTGGTGGACGCCTGGACCGGACGCGAGCGCGACACGGCGACCCTGTCAGGCGGCGAGACCTTCTTCGCCTCCCTCGCCCTCGCCCTCGGGCTCGCGGACGTCGTGACCGACGAGGCCGGCGGGGTGCGGCTCGACACGCTCTTCATCGACGAGGGTTTCGGAAGCCTCGACGACCGGACCCTCGACGAGGTTCTCGACGTCCTCGACTCGCTGCGGGAACGCGACCGCAGCGTCGGCATCGTCAGCCACGTCGCCGACCTGCGCCGCCGCGTCCACGCCCAGCTGGAGGTCGTGAAGGGCCGGACCGGCTCGGTCGTGCGCCGGCACGGGGCCGACGGCTGAACCGGACGCCGGACGCGCAGGCGTCCGCCCGCGTCTGCGCGGGCGGACGGGTCACCGGCGAGGTCCGCCCGCGGATCCGCGGGCGGGCGACACGGGCGTCAGTGGCCCAGCGGACGCCGGGGCAGGGGCGAGGAGTAGACGACGCTCGTGGTCACCGCGCCGAGTGCGCCGATCTTCCCCGACACCGCCTCCAGGTGGGTCATGGAGCGGGCCGCCACCTTGATCACGAAACAGTCGTCGCCGGTCACGTGGTGGGCCTCCAGGATCTCGGGCGTCGCCTCGACGAGGTCGTGGAAGGGCTTGTAGTTGCCGGTCGGGTACCGCAGCCGCACGAAGGCGAGGATCGGCAGGCCCAGGCTCTCCGGGTCGACCACGGCCGCGTAGCCCCGGATGACACCCGCCTCCTCCAGGCGCCGGACCCGTTCGGTGACGGCGCTGGCCGACATCGAGACGGCGCGGGCGAGGTCGGCGAAGCTGGCGCGGCCCTCCCGCTGGAGCACGTCGAGAATGCGCCAGTCCGTGGCGTCCGGGGAATGCGTGGTCATCTTCCATGACTACCAGCCCGATCCCCGGAGGATCAAGAGGGATGCCGTGGATCGTCCCTTCAGGGACCGGCCCGCGGCCCGTAGATTTCCGGTCGGGAGGTCCCGCGGAGGGGTGCGCGGATCGCACCGGGGTGGCGACGAAGGCACCGGGGCGGCGGGACACGGACGAAGGGCCGGACCATGACATCCCCTGCCGACAGCACGACGACCGCAGCGGAAGGCCCCGATCGCGCGGCCCCGGCGGCCCCGGCCACCGGGACGCCCGCGGGGCGCCCCGTCGCCGCTCGCGCGGTGACCTCCCGAACGGCCGCGGCGGACTCCGGGGACGTCCCGGCGAACCCCGTGCTGCGGGTGGCGCCCGCCCCGCCGGAGGTGGCAGCCGCCCACTTCGGAGCCAGTCTGGCCTTCCACGCGGACGTGTCGGACGTGGCCGCGGCCCTCGCCGGCGAGGGCGACCCCGGCTTCGTGGTCCTGGACTCCCGCTCCACCGCGTCCTGGGACCAGGGCCACGTCCCCGGAGCGGTCCACCTGCCCACCGCGCTCATCCCCGAGCAGGCCGGCCGGCTCCTGGACCCGTCGGTGCCCGTGGTCACCTACTGCTGGGGACCGGGCTGCAACGGCGCGACCCGCGCGGCCCTCGCCCTCGCCGAACTCGGCTACCGGGTCAAGGAGATGCTCGGGGGGTTCGAGTACTGGGCGCGCGAGGGCTTCCCGTTCGAGACGTGGCAGGGGCGCGAGCGCCGCGCCGCCGACCCCCTGACGGCACCCGCCGACGCGGCCGACTGCGGCTGCTGACACCTGCCGGTGACGCCGGGGGGACGCGGCAGCCTGCCGCCGCGAACCGCCTCAAAGGCCGCTCGGCCGGGCCGCGGTCCGCGGACCGACCGGCCACCGGCCGCGAGACGGCCGCCCGCTGGAGGGATGTCGTGGGCGGCCGTGCGGCCGCGGAAGGAGGTCGTGCGGCTTCCGGAGGCCGGGGACCGTGCCCCGGTCCCGTCGTCCTCTTCGACGCCGCCCGGCCCGGCTCCCGCGGCCGCACCGGCCACCCGAGCCCGCCGCTCGCCGCGGGTCGGTACGCGGTCCGCGCCGCCCCCGTCGAGCCGGGACCCGGGGTGCGGGCCGGAATCGTCCGGCTGCGCGGGCCCGCCGCCCGACGGGGCGGCCCGGCGCCTCGGGCCGGGCCGCCCCGCACCGCGCCGTCAGAGCCGGGACAGCTCCTCCACCAGGTCGTCCAGTCCCAGGGAGCCCAGGGACAGGGCGGCCATGTGCCACGCCTTGGCGTCGAAGGCGTCCCCGTGGCGCCGCTTGGCGTTCTCCCGGCCCAGCAGCCAGGCCCGTTCACCGATCTTGTAGCCGATGGCCTGGCCGGGCATCGTGAGGTAGCGGGTCAGCTCGCTCTCCACGAAGTCCGCGGGCCGGCTGCTGTGCGCGCCGAAGAACTCCTGCGCGAGGGCCGGTGTCCAGCGCTCGCCCGGGTGGAAGGGCGAGTCGCCCGGGATCTCCAGTTCGAGGTGCATGCCGATGTCGACGATGACCCGGGCGGCCCGCATCATCTGCGCGTCGAGGTAGCCGAGCCGCTGCTCCGCGTCGGTGAGGAAGCCGAGTTCGTCCATCAGGCGCTCGGCGTAGAGCGCCCAGCCCTCGCAGTTGGCGCTGACCCGGCCGACGCCGGACTGGTAGCGCGACAGGTCCTCGACCACGTGCACCCACTGCGCGAGTTGCAGGTGGTGACCCGGCACCCCCTCGTGGTACCAGGTCGACACGAGGTCGTAGACCGGGAAGCGGGTCTGTCCCATCGTGGGCAGCCAGGTGCGCCCCGGGCGGGAGAAGTCCTGCGAGGGGGCCGTGTAGTAGGGGGCGGCGGCGCTGCCGGGCGGTGCGATGCGCGACTCCACGCGCTTCACCCGCTCGGCCAGTTCGAAGTGGGTGCCGTCCAGGGCGGTGATCGCCTCGTCCATCAGCCCCTGGAGCCAGGCCCGGACCTCGTCGACGCCCTCGATGTGCCGGCCGTGCTCGTCGAGATGGGCCAGCGCGACCCACGGGGTCGCCGCCCCCGGCAGGATCTTCTCCGCCTCCGCGCGCATCTCCGCGAGGAGCCGGTGGTACTCGGCCCACCCGTACGCGTACGCCTCGTCCAGGTCGAGGTCCGTTCCGTTGAAGTAGCGCGCGAGCCGGGCGTACCGCTCGCGTCCCACCGTCTCGGGGGCGCCCTCGATGGTCGGCGCGTACACGTCCCGCATCCAGTCCCGCAGCGACACCAGGGCCTGCGTCGCGGAGCGGGCCGCCGCGTCGAGTTCCGCGCGCAGGCTGCCGGGGCCCGCCGCGACGAAGTCCTCGAACCAGCCGAGGCCCTGCCCGTCGGTGTCGGACCACTCGGTGAGCTGCTCGACGAACGTGGCGGCCGGGCGCGGCGCCGCGTACAGCTTGCGGTCCAGGCCGAGGGCGAGCGACTCCCGGTAGCCGGCGAGCGCGGCCGGTACCGCCCGCAGCCGCCGGGCGACCGTGGCCCAGTCCTCGTCCGTCCCGGTCGGCATCAGAGTGAAGACCTGCCGCACGGAGTGCACGGGGGTGTGCAGGTTGCCGACCGCCCGCAGCCCCTCGCCCGCGTCGTGCACGGCGAGTTCGGCGGTGAGCCGCTCCCGCAGCAGCCTGCCGCAGCGGCGCTCGACGTCCCGCTCGGCGCCGGGCTGCCGCTCGGCCTCGTCGAGCCGCGCGAGGGTGGCGCGCGCCAGCTCGGCGACGGCCTCCTGGCCGGCGGGAGAGGTGTCGGGGAGCCTGCCGTAACTCTCCGGGACACCGAGGTAGGTGCCGAGGACCGGGTCGAGGGCGGTGAGCTCGTCGACGTAGGCGTCGGCGACCTCGCGGGGCAGCGGCTTCTTCGTCTCTGACATGCGCACATCCTCGTACGGCGAGGCCCGCCGCGTCAGCCCCGGCCCGGGCCGCCGCACCCGGATCAACCGGATTTCGCCGCCGCCGAGGAGCCCGCCGCGACCGGCGGCAGCAGCGGACCGCAGTCCCACTGCTGGAAGATCAACCGTGTCTCGACGCGCGCCACCTCGCGCTGCGAGGTGAACTCGTCCAGCACCAGTCGCTGGAGATCCGCCATGTCCGCGACCGCGACGTGCACGAGGTAGTCGTCCGGGCCGGTGAGGTGGAAGACGGTCCGGGACTCCGGCAGCACCCTGATGCGGTCGACGAAGGGACCCACCAGCTCGCGGCGGTGCGGCCGGACCTGCACGGACAGCAGGGCCTCCAGACCGCGCCCGAGCTTCGCCGGGTCGAGCCGCAGCTGATGGCCGAGAATGACTCCCGCCCGCCGCAGCCGGGTCACCCGGTCCAGGCACGTCGACGGCGCGACGCCCACCTGCGCCGCGAGATCGCGGTACGTCGTCCGTGCGTCGTTCTGCAACAGCCGCAGCAGATGAAGATCGACCGGATCGAGTACGACGGAATCGGCCATGGCGCGAACGTAACACGGGATGCTCCGCTCGAACCCCGTCGGGTGTTCAGGCTTCCGCCCATGGACTCCGTTGTGTACGACACCCAGGACGCATACGACGCCGACGCCCGGAGCGGTGAGCAGGGGACCGGCGGCCCGGCCCGGCGCCGCTCGCTGGCCACCGAGGCCGTGCACGCCGGACGGGAGGATCTCGCCGCGCTCGGGCTGCACGCGGCGCCGATCGACCTGTCCACCACCTACCCGTCCTACGACAGCCGCGGGGAGGCCGCCCGTATCGACGCCTTCGCGGCCGAGGGCGCCGAACCCGAGGGCCCGCCCGTCTACGGCCGGCTCGGCAACCCGACCGTCGCCCGCTTCGAGACGGCGCTGGCCCGCCTGGAGGGAACGGAGAGCGCGGTCGCCTTCGCGAGCGGCATGGCCGCGCTGAGCGCGGTCCTGCTCGTCCGCAACGCGATGGGCCTGCGCCACGTCGTCGCCGTCCGCCCGCTCTACGGGTGCAGCGACCACCTGCTGACGGCCGGACTCCTCGGCTCCGAGGTCACCTGGGTCGACCCGGACGGTATCGCCGGTGCCCTGCGCCCGGACACCGGCCTGGTGATGGTCGAGTCGCCGGCCAACCCGACGCTGGCGGAACTGGACCTCCGGGCCGTCGCGCGCGCCTGCGGTTCCGTCCCCCTCCTCGCCGACAACACCTTCGCCACGCCCGTGCTCCAGCGCCCCGCCGAGCACGGCGCCCGGCTGGTCCTGCACAGCGCGACCAAGTACCTCGGCGGCCACGGCGACGTCATGGCGGGGGTCGTCGCCTGCGACGAGGAGCTGGCCCGGCGGCTGCGGCAGGTCCGGTTCGCCACGGGCGGTGTGCTGCATCCGCTGGCCGGCTACCTCCTCCTGCGGGGTCTGTCCACCCTGCCGGTCCGCGTCCGGGCCGCGTCCGCGACCGCCGCGGAACTGGCCCGCAGGCTCGCCGGCGACCCCCGCGTGGAGCGGGTGCACTATCCGCGCATCGGCGGCGCCATGATCGCGTTCGAGGTGCACGGCGACCCGCACGAGGTGATCGCCGGAGTCCGGCTCGTCACCCCGGCCGTGAGCCTCGGCAGCGTCGACAGCCTCATCCAGCACCCGGCGTCCATCAGCCACCGCATCGTCCCCACCGAGGACCGGCACGACTCCGGGGTCGGCGACCGCCTGCTGCGCATGTCGGTGGGCCTGGAGGACGTCGAGGACCTGTGGGCCGACCTGGACGCGGCGCTGGGCCGTACCGGCGGAGCCTGAGCCCTCGCGGGCGGCGGTCCGGGGCGCGCCGCCCGGCCGCCCCTTCCGCCACGGAGGCGCCCGGGGCGGTGGTCCGCCGTGCACGCACGGCGGACCACAGGATTGTCCCGTCATCCGCGGCGGGCGCACGACGACGGCCACGGCACCCCGCCGCGTTGCCGGACCGCCCGCATACACCCGGTACGAGGACGGCCCTCCGCCGTGCGATGCGCCGCATCCGACCTCGCGCGCCTATCCCCCGGGGATGACGGGGCAGCCCTCGGCCGGCGTGTGACGCGCCGTCCGGCGCCCGGCGGCGGGGGAGCGGGCCCGGTGACGGCGGCGCACCGCCGTCACCTCTCACCGTGCGGCGACGGGCCCGCCCGCGCCGGCGGTGTCGAACTCGGCGGGCCCGGGCCGGGATCAGTCCCGGACGGCCCGCCGGGCGCCGCGGGGCCGGGCCTCGTCCGTGCCGTCGGCGGGAGGCGGCGGGGCGGTCGGCCGTGCCGCCGCCAGGCGGGCGGTGATGACGAGGGTGCCCTCCTCGATCTGGTAGTCCAGGGGCAGGCCCAGGCCGCGCATCGCGGCGACCATGCCGGTGTTGGACGCCTGCGTGACGGCGTACACGCTCTCGCAGCCGGCCTCGGCGGCCATCGCCACGAGCCGGCCGACGAGTTCCCTGCCGATGCCGCGCCGCTGCCAGTCGTCCTCCACCAGGACGGCGACCTCCGTCTCGTCGCCGTCCCAGAGGAGATGGCCGAGCCCGACGATCCGTCCCGAGGCCGTCTGCACCGCGAGCGTCCGGCCGAAGCCGGGGCTGAGCAGGTGGTTGAGATAGCGGTCCGCGTCGCCGACCGGGCCGTGGTAGCGCATGCCGAGCGTCCTGGGCGAGCAGCGCTCGTGCATCGCCTTCGCGGCCTCGACGTCGGAGGTGTCGGCGCGCCGCACGGTGATCGCGTTGCCCTCGGGCAGCGTCAGCCGGTCCCGGCCGCCCGGGACGCGCGGACCGAGCCGTGCGTCCAGTTCCACTAGGGCCCGCGCCCGCGCGAACTCGGTCGGGGTGAACGGCAGGTAGGGCCGCTCCACGGTGATCACCCCGCCCTCCGGCGCCCGCAGGCGCATCACCGTGTCCTCCAGGGCGCCTTCGACGGGGGCGCCCGGCGCCACGCGTCCGGAGAGCGGTGACGTGGCGGGCAGCGACCGGATCGTGACCCGGCCGAGCAACTGGCGCAGGGCGAGGGGGAGTTCGGAGGCGTCCAGGGCGGTCCGGGTGGCCAGTCCGAGCACGCGGGTCGGCACGTCCACCAGGTCGTGGGCGTCCGCCCGCTCGATCCAGGTGCCCGTTCCGCCGGCCCGGGCGACGTCGCGGGTGATCTCGGCGGTGGCGAGTTCGGCCGGTGCGCGCAGCAGGAGTTCGTCCACCGTGCCGTCCGCCAGCGGGTGGGTCTGGAGGCTCAGGATGTCCACCCCGCGGTGGGCGAGGGCCGCGCAGAGCCTGGCCAGGGAGCCCGGGGCGTCCTGGACCGTGGTGCGCATCCGCCACAGCACGGTCTCCTCGCCGGCCCCCCGCTCCGCCCGGTCGTCGGACGACCCGGCCGCTCGCTCGGCGGCGAGCGGCCGGGTGCCGGTATCGCCCGCCGGAGGAGCGTGCCCGTGGCGGCGTGCCCACCAGGTGTGGAAGCCGGCCGTGGCCGCCAGGACGAGGGCGGAGGTCACCAGCAGGGCGGGGCCGTCCGGGCCGTGCCCGATCAGGTTGGCGACGCCGTCGGCGACCGCGACGGCCGTGAACAGCGCGGCGAGTTCGACGACGTCGCGCCGCCAGTGGTGGACGGGGCGTCCGTGCTTCGCACGGGTCACATCAGACATGTCTGGAGTCATACCGACACTGTGAAGGAACGGTGTTGCGTGATCACGAACGCTTTGTGACTGATCGGTTAAGTGTCGCTCTGCCCGTTTTGTAGTTCTTTTTTGCGGGTTTTTACTTCACGCCCGCACGGGGCCGACGCACCACGCCACGCCCCACCGCCGTATGACGGTGGATCGGACGGCCGCCACCAGGCCCTCGGGTGACCGGACACCGCCGGCGGCGCCCCGGTCCGCGACCTGCGCGGAGCCGCGCACCGGGGGATGACTCCGGTGCGCGGCGGACCCTGTGAGGGTACGGGATCGGCCTGCCGTGCCCGGGCCCCGCGACGGGTGCGGCACCGGCCGGCCCGGTGCCGGCCGCTACTGGCCGACCTGCCCCGGCCGCAGCCGCCGGATGTACAGCACCGACCCGTCCTGCTCCCTCAGCCGTACCGTCGGCTCACCGCTGCCGCCGTCGATGTCGACCTCGCCGAAGAACTGGTAGCCCCCCGCCGGCGAGACGTTCGACGCCGTCGGCGCCTTCACGAACACCCGCGGCGGACCGCGAGGGATGGGCGACGGAGCACGCCAGGCAGGTGCCGTGGCACGCGCGGTTCCGCGTCGTCGGGCAGCAGGAACACCGCGTGGTCTGTGCAGCGGCGACACCGTCTACGCGGACGGCCGATCGCGGCCGCGGCTGCGCCGCCCGGCGGGGGCACCGGGCGCAACATCACGACGGAAGAGAAGCCGTACGGCTCACGTGTCCGCCGCACGGCCGTCCTCGGCGTGCACCGCCCGCGCCAGCCGTTCGATGCCCTCGTGAATGCGTGCCGGCGACAGATGCGCGTAGCCCAGCACCAGCCGCACGCCACCCGGTTCGGCCGCCCCGTAGTGGGCCGCCGACCTGATCGCCACCCCTGCCTCCGCCGCCCGGCGAAGAAGACGCTCCGGCGGTCCGTAGCGGTCGGGGAGGGCGGCGACGGCGTGCAGGCCCGCCGCGACACCGGAGACCGTCGTGCCGGGGAAGTGCTGCGCCAGGGCCTCCACCAGCGCGTCGCGCCGCTCCCGGTAGGCGCGCTGGCAGCGCCGCAACTGCCGGTCGTAGTCGCCCCGTTCGACCAGGCGGGCCAGGACCGCCTGGTCGAGCACCGGGTTGCCGAGGTCCATGGTGCGCTTGCGCTCGACGACCTCCTCGACGAGGGACGAGGGAACGAGCAGCCAGCCCAGCCGCAGCCCCGGAGCGAGCGACTTGCTGACCGAGCCGGTGTAGGCGACCCGTTCCGGATCGAGCCCCTGGAGGGCGCCCACCGGCGCACGGTCGTAGCGGAAGTCGCCGTCGTAGTCGTCCTCGATCAGCAGTCCGTCCACCCGGCGCGCCCAGTCGAGCAGTTCGGCGCGGCGACGCGCCGAACAGGCGATCCCGGTGGGGAACTGGTGCGCCGGGGTCGTCACCACGGCCCGCAGCTCCGCGCGCCGCAGCGGTTCGACCGCGAGCCCCTCGCCGTCCAGGGGCAGCGGGACGGCGCCGAGCCCGGCCGCGGCGAACAGCGCCCCGTGCTCCGGGCTCCCGGGGTCCTCGACGCCCACTTCGCGTGTCCCGCGCGCGTACAGTACGCCGGCGAGGAGGGTCAGCGCCTGCGCGACCCCCGAGACCACGATCACGCGATCCGGGTCGGCGACCACGCCGCGACGGCGGCCGAGGAGGGCGGCGAGGGCGGCCCGCAGCGCCGGCAGACCGCGCGGATCGGGGTAGCCGAGCGCGGTGTGGGGGAGCGCGTCCAGCACGCTGCGGTGCGCGGCGGTCCACGCGGCACGCGGGAACAGGGACAGGTCGGGCGTCCCGGGCACGAAGTCCGCTCGCAGCCCCGCCGGGCGCGGGGCGTGGTCCCGTGGGGACGGCGCGACCGGGCGGGCCGCGCCGCCGACCCAGGTGCCCGCTCCGCGGCCGCTGCGGAGATAGCCCTCCGCGGTCAGCTGCTCGTAGGCCTCCGTCACCAGCCCCCGGGACACGCCGAGGTCCCCGGCCAGGGCGCGGCTGGACGGGAGCCGGGTCCCGGAGGGGAGCCGCCCGGACCGCACCGCCTCGCGCAGCGCGGCCTGGAGGGCACGTCCCCGGGAGCGGGGCGCCGCCGCGGCGGCCGGCAGCAGCAGTTCCCAGGAGGCCGCCCACGGGGCCGGGCCCGGGAGCCCGGCGTCCGGCCGCTCGCCGTGATTGGTCCCCGATGAGGTCATGGAAGTGGACCTTAAACCGGTCCGTGCGCGCTCCTAGCGTCGCTCCCATGAACGCCACCCCCACTCGCGGCGCCGCGCTCGCCGCCCTGGCCTGCGTCCTCGTCGGCGGTTCCTTCACCGCGAACAGCCTCCTCGGCACCTACCCGTACGCCGGCGGGCAGTTCCTCCGCTACGGTCTCGCCTGCGTCCTGCTCGCGCCCCTGGCGGGCCGGCGGGCGGCGGACCGGCTGCGGCTGCTCGGCCCCCGGGGCTGGGCGCGTCTCGCGCTGCTCGCGGCCGTCGGCATGGTCGGCTTCAACCTCGCCGTGCTGGCCGCCGAGCGCACGGCGGAACCGGCGGTGCCCGGGGTCCTCGTCGGCTGCGCCCCCGTCGTCGTCGCCGTGCTGGTACCGCTCCAGGAGGGACGCCGGCCGCGGCGCCGCGTGCTGTACGGGGCGTCGCTCGTGGCGCTGGGAGCCTGCACCGTCCAGGGGTGGGGACGCACCGACGGCGCCGGCATCGCCTGGGCGGTCGGCGCGCTGGCCGGGGAGGTCGGCTTCGCCGTTCTGGCCGTCCCCGTGCTGCGGGTGCTCGGCCCCCGGCTGCTGTCGGCCGCCGTGTGCGGGTGCGCGGCCGTCGAGTCGGCGGCGGCGGGTCCGGTCCTCGACGGGAGCGGCATGCCGCGCATGCCGGACGCCACGGAGGCCGCCGCCCTGCTGTGGCAGGCGGTGGTGGTCACCGTGGTCGGGTTCGTCTGCTGGTACACGGGCATGCAGCGGATCGGCGCGGAGCGGGCCACGCTCTTCTCCGGGCTCATCCCCGTCGCCGCCGCCGGCACCGCCCCCCTCGTCGGCACCGGTGGCTACGGGCCGGCCCAGGCGCTCGGCAGCGCCCTCGTGGGGGCCGGAGTGGCCCTCGGGTCGGGGGCGTCGGACTTCCTGAGGGTGCGGCGCGCCGGACGCGGATCGCCCCGCGCCGGCGGTCGGCGCCCGGCCGGCGTCCCGGCGGGGGCGCCGCCCTCAGCTGCTGCCGTCCAGGAGGACGCGCGCGACGAGGGCCGGATCGTCGCTCATCGGGACGTGGCCGCAGCCGGGCAGCCGCACCAGCCGGGCGCGGGGGATGACCTGCTTGGCCCGGACTCCCTGGCGCCGCACCAGCAACCGGTCCCGCGTTCCCCAGGCCACGGTCACGGGAAGGGCCGGAATGTCGTCGGTGAACTGGACCGTCGTCCCCGCCCGCAGGGTCTCGGTGAAGGCCTCGGCGTGTGCCAGCGCGAGGGTCTCGGCGACGACGGCCTCGGGTGAACGGCGGCCGGGGCGGGCGTAGATGCTGCTCGTCAGCACCGCCCGCCCGGCGGCGGAACGGGCGAGCCGCTCGACGACCGGGACGGGCATCCGCCGGGCGGCCTGCCGCATGGCGAGCAGCACACCGAAGGCGTACCGGCGCTCGACCGGCGACCAGAAGCCCGCGGGTGAGAACGCCGTCACCGACCGCACGCGCTTCTCGCGGCCCAGCTCCAGGGCCAGCAGCCCGCCCAGCGAGTTGCCGGCGACGTGCGGACGGTCGATGCCGAGCGCCTCGCACAGCGCGCCGAGCACGGGCACCACGGTCGAGAGGTCGTGGGTCAGGCCGTCGGGCAGGGCGGGGGACGCGCCGAAGCCGGGGAGGTCGACGGCGATGACGTCCCGTTCCGCCGCGACGAGCGGCACCACCGGGTCCCATGCCTGCCGGTGGTGCCCGATCCCGTGCAGCAGGAGCAGCGGCTGCCCACTGCCCACGCGCGCGTAGGACAGCGTGACCGTCCGCGGGCCGCGCGGGGAGGGGACACGGAAGGAGACCGTCTCGGACATGGGCTGCTCCTAGTCTGGGACGCCGGTGTGGCCTGATGCGTAGACAGCTTGTCAGCAACTCCTACCGGCGGGTAGCCCCCGTTCGGCACCGGCCGCACCGGCCGGGCCCCGGCCGGAGATCGCCTGGACACGGCCGGGCGGTGTCCGGTGGGATGGCGGGGTGGAAATCGACACGGCTGCCGACGTCTTCGAAGAGCACCGACCGGTCCTGACGGGCGTGGCCTACCGCATGCTCGGGCGGGTCGCCGACGCCGAGGACGTCGTGCAGGACGCGTGGCTGCGCTGGTCCGCCGCGGACCGGTCCGACGTGCGCGAACCACGCGGCTGGCTCGTCCGCACCACCACCCGCCTCGCCGTGGACCGGCTGCGCCAGGTCAAGGCCCGCCGCGAGGCCTACGTCGGGCCCTGGCTGCCCGAACCGTACGTCACCGACGTCGCGGCTATTGGCGCGGACGCCGCCGAGCGCGCGGTCCTCGCCGACACCGTCTCCCTCGCGGTCCTCGTCGTCCTGGAGTCGCTCTCGCCGCTGGAACGCGCGGTGTTCGTCCTGCGGGAGGCGTTCGGCTACCCCTACGCCGACATCGCGGCCGTCCTGGACCGCGAGGAACCGGCGGTACGTCAGCTCGCCGGGCGAGCCCGCAGGCACGTCGAGGAGCGGCGCCCGCGCTACACGGTCGACCCCGCCGAACGCAGGGACCTCACCGAACGGTTCCTCGCCGCGGCGGTGGACGGGGACCTGGAGGGGCTGACGGCCCTGCTGGCGCCGGACGCGCGTCTCGTCGGCGACAGCGGAGGGCTCTCCAAGGCTCCGCTGCGGGTGCTCGAGTCGGCCGGCAAGGTCGGCCGCTTCATCGTCGGAGCGGGCCGCAAGGGTCTGCCCGGCCTCACCTTCCGCCTCCTCGAACTCAACGGCGGGATCGCCGTGCTCGCCCTGTCCGGCGATAAGCCCGACACCGTCTTCCAGTTGGACGTCACCGACGGGCGCATCGCCTGCGTCTACGTCATCCGCAACCCCGAGAAGCTGGCGTCCCTCGAGGTCCGCTGACCGTCTCCCGCGCCCCGGTCCACGCCGCCGCACTCCGAAAGCCCCCCGCCTTCCCGGCCGGGGGCTTTCGGCGTCATGTCGGGAACGTCGCCCGGTGCGAACACCCCGTGAACCCTCCGCCGCATCGCGCCTCCCGGGTTCCCCAAGGATCGAGGATTGGTCTTGACCAAGGGTGGGGGCAGCTCTATGGTCGCAGGGTTAGTGCAGGAACCTTTAATAAACAAGGGCGCTAAAACGCCGCCGGGACACGGCGATTGCGGAGGACAGGGTGGGGACCACGCAGTTGGAATCGGTGCCGGAACCGAAGTACTGGCATCTCAAGACCGTGCTCAGCGAAGCGCTGGACTCCGAGTTCACCGTGGGCGAGATCCTGCCCAACGAGCGTGATCTGGCCGCCCGGTTCGGTGTCGCGCGGGCCACCCTGCGCCAGGCGCTCGAACAGCTCGAACTCGAAGGACGCCTGCAGCGGCGCCGGGGCGTGGGCACCACGGTCGCCCCGCCCCGCGTCGGCGTGGCCGTCGGAACGGGGCAGCAGGTGTGGCCGGGGGCGGCGGGGGACGCCTGGCAGGCCGCGGACTGCGTCGTCGCCGCGCCCCCCGCGCAGGTGGCGGGCGTCCTGGAGACCGCCGCGGACGAGGTGGTGCACACCGTGCGCCGCTCCCGGATGACGCACGGTCAGCCCGTCGCCGCCGAACTGCTCTACGTCCCGGCGTCCTCGGTGCCCGCCCTGTCCGCCATCGACGCGCCCTCGGGTGCGGCACGCGCGCGTGCCGTCCTGCGCGAGTTGCAGCGGCTGGAGCTGGAGGGGCAGGCGCGCTCCGTCGAGCTGGGCTCGGCGCGCGCGGACGACGCCAGGGAACTCGACCGGCTGCCCGGCGCGCCGGTCCTCCTCGTCACCACCCGCTTCCTCGCCGGGGGCCGCACCGCCGCGGTCTCCGTGGCCACCTACCGCGCCGACACCTGCCGGCTCACCTTCGGGGACTCCGGGGACGTGGAGATCCACCACGACCCCGAACGCCGCGCCTCCTGAACCGCCGGCTCCGCCCGGCGGTCCGGGCGGGCGGCCTCGCCCCGTCCGCCTCGCACTCTCCACGACCCCACCGGGGCGCGGGCGGCCGTGCCACCGCGCGGGGCGCGGGCGGGACGTCCCGGAGGGAGCCGCCGTGTGGCGGACACCGGACGGGGCGCGGTCCCCTGGCGCGGAGCGCGGCGGCCGTCAGCGGCGGGCGGTCACCGTTCCCTCGACGGCGAACAGCTGTTCCTCGACGTGGTCCAGGGCCAGCCGCAGGGCCCCCGTCGCGATGGCCGCCTCGCCCAGCACGGACAGGGTCACCGCGGGCGGGCGCAGGCAGTAGCGCGCCAGCTCCCGCCGCAGGGGCTCCAGCACACCGTCCAGGCCGGCCGCCCAGCCGCCGATGACGACCAGTTCGGGATCGAGCGCGAGGACCAGAGCCGCCACGTCGTGCACGAGCCGCTGGATGAACCGGTCGACGGCGGCGCGGGCGCGCTGGTCGCCGTCCCTGGCCAGGGCGAAGACCTTGGCGACCGCCTGCTCGTCCAGGGGGTGCAGCGGCTCGTCCGTGGTCGACAGCAGCGTCTCGGGCGTCACGTCCCGCCCCAGCAGGTGCAGCGCCCCGATCTCGCCGGCCGCGCCGCCGTACCCCCGGTGCAGCCGCCCGCCGATCAGCGAGCCCGCGCCCGGGCTCAGCCCCGCGAGGACGAACACGACGTCGTCGGTCTCGGTCGCCGCGCCCTTCCAGTGCTCGGCGACCGCCGCCGCGTTGGCGTCGTTCTCGACCAGCACCGGGCACCTGAACGAACGGCTCAGGCGCTCGCCCAGCGGCAGGCCCGTCCACTCGGGCAGCGCGGTGCCCAGGCGCACCGTGCCGTCCGCCTCGACGATGCCGGGGCTGCCGACCCCGACCGCCCGCAGGGAGCTGCGCGCCACCCCGGCGCGGCGCAGCAATTCGGCGACGGTGCCCCGCAGCCGCTCCAGCCGCTCGTCGGCGGACGCCGCCTCGTCGACGTCCTTGGCCATCGTGCCCAGGACGCGGCCGTCCAGGTCCGACAGGAGTGCGGCGACCCGGTGCGGCCCGATCTCCAGGCCCAGCAGGTGTCCCGCCTCGGCCCGGAACCGGTAGCGGCGCGCCGGTCTGCCCTGACGGCGGGCGGCGCCCTCCTCGGCCGCCTGCTCGACGACGAGCCCGTTCTCGATGAGTCCTTCGACGACGCCCTCGACCGTGGGCCGGGACAGCCCCGTCACCCGGGTGATCTCGGTGAGCGTCGCGCAGTCCGCCGCACGCAGGGCGTGCAGCACCACCGCGGAATTGATCCGTCGCAGCAGAGAGGGATCCCCGCCGGTCAACCGCCCCAACGTCCGTCCTCCCAGCTCGTGCGCGTGTTGGCCGGATCGTACTCGGCGCGGGGGAGCCCGGCGAGTGCCGGGGGCCGTTTCCTCGTCACGAGTCGCTCACGGCCCGGATCTGAAGGCCCCCCGTGTACCGTGCCGGCCGGGCGCGGGGGGTGGCGGGAGCGTGGAGCCACCGTGCGCGCCGACGGAGGACCGCCGTCGCCGAGGGCGGAGGGGACCGGCCTCCGGCCGTCCCGGAGCGGCACGTCACGGGACCTGTGCGCCACGGCCGTCCCTGTCGTGCCGGCCGTCCCCGGGGTGGGGATCGTGCGGCCGCGAGCGGGGTCCCGGCGCCGTCTCGCGACGACCGCTGCGCGGAGCGTGGGCGCGCGGCCGGCGCCCGGTGGGTCCGGCGCCGGGACGCCGGACGCGCGCACGCCCGACGGCGGCGGGTTTCTGACGCCTCACCAATTGTCAGTGGGGCGCGCTTTACTGGAGGCCATGACCATCGCGCGGCAGCTCGCCACGATCGACCGGCTGTGTTCCGAGGACTTTCCCGCGGAGCACGGCCGGTCGGCCGCGGGCACCGCGGGCCCCGGATATCACCTGGCCGAGTTGGCGACGAGCGAGGACTTCCGGGAGACCGACGGCGCGGCGCGTGCGGAGACGGAGGAGCAGTTCGAGGCGGAGCGGGACGGTCTCGCGCAGCTGCTCGCCCGGCGCTGGGGCCCTCCGGAACCCGTCAGCCTGGCGGCCCTGCCGGAGCGGTCGGCGCGCGGCGAGGACATACCCGAACCCTGGGCCGCGCTGAGCGCGCACGTGCCGGACGTGCACCTGTGGAGGCCGGCCGGCGCGCACGACCGCTGGGTCGCCCTCGGCGTCTCGCAGTGGGGCAGTGACCTGCCCTACCAACTGCTCGCCCTGGTCACCGAGATAGATCCGCCCTGACCCGGGTGCGGGCCGCCGGGCCCATCCCGTCCCGGCCGGCGGGGGAGAGGGGGACGGGCCGCGTTGCAGCGACGGGCCCGGCCGTGTCAGGGCCTCTCGGCGGCCGACCGCAGCCTGCCGTACTCCTCGGCCATCGTGGCCACGGTCCAGTGGGCGTTGAGCCCGCTCGGGTTGGGCAGCACCCACACCCGGCTCGACCCGATCGTCCGCTCCTGCGGGCCGATGCGGGCCCGGCGGTCCTCGAAAGCCGCCCGGTACGCGGTCACACCGACGACGGCCAGCCACCGCGGGCGGAGCCGGATCACCTTGCGGGCGAGCAGCCGCCCACCGGCACGGAACTCCTCGGCACTCAGCTCGTCGGCGCGTGCCGTCGCCCGCGCCACCACGTTGGTGATGCCGAGCCCGAGGCCCGGCAGCTCCCCCTGCTCGGCCGGCTTCATGAGCCGCGGGGTGAACCCGGAGCGATGCAGCACGGGCCAGAAGCGGTTGCCGGGGCGGGCGAAGTGATGTCCCGTGGCCGCCGTCATCAGGCCCGGGTTGATCCCGCAGAACAGGACCGAGAGGCCGTCCGCGACGACGTCCGGCACGAGCCGGTCGCGGGCGGCCTCCAGGTCCTCGGGGGTGAGGCGCGTCAGAGGATCGCCCCGGGCGTGTAGCCGGCCGCCTCGGGGTGCTGCTTCACGACCTCCTCGACCCGGGCCACCACGGCGGCGACCTGGTCGGCCGCGGCGCCCGTGAAGGAGAGCTTGTCGGCCATCAGTTCGTCCAGCGCGGCCCGGTCCAGCGGGATGCGCTCGTCCGCGGCGAGCTTGTCCAGCAGTTCGTTGCGCTCCGCGCCCTGCTCGCGCATCGCCAGCGCCGACGCGACCGCGTTCTCCTTGATCGCCTCGTGGGCCACCTCGCGGCCCACCCCGGCGCGCACGGCACCCATGAGGACCTTCGTCGTCGCGAGGAACGGGAGGTAGCGGTCCAGCTCACGGGCGACGACGGCGGGGAAGGCGCCGAACTCGTCCAGGACGGTCAGGAAGGTCTCCAGCAGGCCGTCCAGCGCGAAGAACGCGTCGGGCAGCGCGACGCGGCGCACCACCGAGCAGGACACGTCGCCCTCGTTCCACTGGTCGCCCGCCAGCTCGCCCGTCATCGACGCGTAGCCGCGCAGGACGACCATCAGGCCGTTGACGCGCTCGCAGGAGCGGGTGTTCATCTTGTGCGGCATCGCGGAGGAGCCGACCTGGCCGGGCTTGAAGCCCTCGGTGACCAGTTCGTGCCCGGCCATCAGCCGGATCGTCTTGGCCGTCGACGAGGGCGCCGCCGCCAGCTGCACCAGCGCGGTCACGACCTCGTAGTCCAGGGAGCGCGGGTAGACCTGGCCGACGGAGGTGAACGCCTGCGAGAAGCCCAGGTGCCCGGCGATCCGGCGCTCCAGCTCGGCCAGCTTCGCCGCGTCGCCGCCCAGCAGGTCCAGCATGTCCTGGGCCGTGCCGACCGGGCCCTTGATGCCGCGCAGCGGGTAGCGCCCCAGGAGTTCCTCGACGCGGCCGTGGGCGACGAGCAGTTCGTCGGCGGCGGTCGCGAAACGCTTACCGAGGGTGGTGGCCTGCGCGGCGACGTTGTGCGAGCGGCCGGCCACGACCAGCTCGGCGTACTCGCCGGCGAGCCTGCCGAGCCGGGCGAGCACGGCGACGGCGCGGTCCCGCATCAGCTCCAGCGAGAGCCGGATCTGCAGCTGCTCGACGTTCTCCGTGAGGTCCCGCGAGGTCATGCCCTTGTGGACGTGCTCGTGCCCGGCGAGATCGTTGAACTCCTCGATCCGCGCCTTCACGTCGTGCCGGGTGACCTTCTCGCGCTCGGCGATGGAGGCCAGGTCGACCTGGTCCAGAACACGCTCGTAGTCGGCGAGGGCGGCGTCCGGCACCTCGATCCCGAGGTCCTTCTGGGCCCGCAGCACGGCGAGCCACAGCCTGCGCTCCAGCCTCACCTTCTGCTCGGGGGACCAGAGCGTGGCGAGCTCGGCGGAGGCGTAGCGTCCGGCGAGGACGTTGGGGATACGGGGCTTTGCGGGCGCGGCAGTCACGTGTACGGAGCATACCGGCTGCGCAGCGGCGGTCCCGTACCGCGGGGTCGGGCCCCGGGGTACCGGGCGGGCGGCGCCGGGGCGGCGCTCACGGGCCGCGGGAGCGGAGCCCTCCCGGTCATGATCCCGAGCGGGGCGGGCGCGTCTCGTACCACGCCCGCGCACGCGGGTCGGCGGGGGGCCGCTCGCTGCCGACCACGGCGCGCAGACCGCCGTAGGTCTTGGTGGTGAAGCGGTCGCGGGCCAGGGTCAGCTCGGCGGTGACGAGCTGGTTCCGCTCGTCGTTGACCTCCTCGATCTCCTGCATCAGCTGGGCGTTCCTGGCGCGGAGCGCCGCGTTCGCGTTGCGGGCCTCGTCGAGTGCCCGCGCATGACTGCCGAGCCGCAGCGCGGTGAGGGTGGCGCTGCGCGCCAGGGCCTGCTCCCGCCGGGAGAGGTCCGCCTCGCGCCGTTGCAGCTCCTGCTCCAGCAGCCGCCGCTGCTCCGCCAGCGCGCCGAGGTCCTGCCGTGTACGGGCGTCGGCCTGGCGGAGTGTGTGGCGCAGCAGGGCGGCCAGCAGCCCCGCGACGCCCGCGGTCAGGAGAGTGCCCCCGACGGCCGCCAGCTCCCACGTGTGCTGCCAGACGCCGTCGCCCACGCAGGCCCCGCCGGCCGTGCAGCCGGCGGTGGAGGCGCTTGCCAGTCTGTACGCCACGTTCCGTTACCCCCTTGCCGTGGCCCCCCGGTCGTCCTCCGCGTCGAGATCCCTCTGGAGTTCGATCGCCTGGACGATGTTCCCGTTGAGCATCGTGCGGATTCTGAAATCGGTGAGCCCCCAGGCGTCCATGGCCTCCTCCGGCGTGGGCGGCGCCGGCGCCGCCCCGCGTGCCGCCGGACGGGGCCCGTGTTCCGGGGAGAGCATGCCGCTGTTGACCAACATCTCCCGTTGGTCGAGGCCGAGTACCGACGCCCATGTCGTCAGCTGCGAGGGGAGGGGGAGCGTCTTGCCCTCCAGCGTTCTGCTGATCGTCGTCAGGCTCACTCCGATCGCGACGGCGAGCTGGGCCCGGCCGCCTGCTCGTGGGCGGACGTCGTACCCGGCCGCTGTCGCGGCCCTCGTGAGGTACTCGCCGACCCTCCGTGCGAGAGCTTGTCGCTCACCGCGGGACTCGTGGGGGGACTCTTCCATGCTCCGCATGGATCGGAGACTAGCGCGCACGTATGCAACTTGCACATGACTTGCACGAGTTCATCGTCGCAGGTCGATCGGTGTCGAGGCGTCACGACAGGCCAAGGGGTAAGGCTCGTACGTAAGTTCACGGTCAAAAGTCGTGCAGCCGTACCGGTGAAGCAACTTGCGTGCGCGTGCGCACGTTGCATATGTTGCATGACTGTGAGTTAGTCGCACGTATGCAAGTCCTGGTCGCGGGGGATTTCTGCGCACCGTTCCCGCGCCGGCTCGATCACGCCGCGGAGCCGCGGAGCGACGGGGCGGCGGGGGCACCGCACCGCCCTGCCCGTCGGGCGCGACGTCCGGACCCCGGGTCCGAAAGCCCGACGGCCGCAGCGCACCGTCCCGTCGTCCCCCACCCGTGGTCCACCGCTGTCGCGGACCGCCACGCACCGCCCACCACAGTTCGTTTACTCATGAACGGAGTAGGCCTTGATCGCCGAGGCTAACGCCGCCACACCGCCGTCCCGCACCGGAGAACCGGACCTGATCGCCCGTGCCCTCGCCGGCGACCGGGACGCCTTCGGGAAGCTCTACGCGCTGCACCATCCCGCGGTGCTCGCCTACGTACAGCGCCGTGTACGCAACCGGCAGGTCGCCGAGGACATCACGGGCGAGACCTTCCTCACCGCCTGGATGAAACGCGGCACCTTCACCTATCGCGGCGTCGGCTTCGTGGGGTGGCTGATCACGATCGCCCGCAACAAGGTCATCGACCACTGCAAGAGCGCCCAGCGCCGGGAGTTCGTCGTCGAGGACATGCTCGGCTTCGACGAGGATCTCACCATCAGCACCGAGGACGCCGTGCTGAGCGGCCTCGACGAGGAACTGCTGCGCCGGGCCCTCGGACAACTGCGGCCCACCCAGCGCGAGGTCCTCACCCGCCGCTTCCTCATGGAATTGTCGGTGCTGGAGACGGCGCGGCACATGGCGCGGACCGAGGGCGCGGTGAAGACCCTGCAGTTCCGGGCGCTGGCCAAGCTGCGGCACGAGTACCTGGGAGTGGCGGCGTGAGCGCGGCGCCCGGCGGCCGCACCGCGGTCGAGGCGGACCTGGCCGAGCAACTGGTCTCCTTCGCCCGGGAATTCGTGGCCGGCCTGGAGGCGCAGGGCCGACTCGTGGAGGCCGGCGGCGCGAGCGCCCTGGAGCACCTGCGGGCCCGGGTGGAAGCCCGGCGCGACGGCCCGGAGTCCTACCGGGACGCCGTCCGGACGATCGTGGAGGACTGCGGCTATCCCGGCGACGTCGCGCTGCGCATCGCCACCGCCCTGAACCGCCGGGGACTGCTCCCGGCCGGCACCGAACCCGAACCCCGGCACGACCGCGTCCCCGCGCTCGCGCCCCTCGTGCCGGGCTCCCGGGGCGCCATCGTCCTGCGCCTGGCCGAGCGCGGCGCGGGACGGTCGGCGGACGGCCCCGGGGACGCCCCCGCGGAGGAGGACGGCCGCGAGCACGCGGGCGTGCCGCTCCCCGGGGACGAGCCGCTCGCCGGGGGCCGCGGCGCCGACGGGCCGGCGGACGACGGGGCCTCGGGAGAAGAGGGCGGCACCGGAGCGGGAAGCGCCGCCGGCGCCGGAGGCCCGGCCCCGGGAGCGGACGGCGCCGAGGTCGGACGGGAGCCCGCCGGCGGGGGAGAGGCGGCCCGCCCGGACCCCGAGGGCGGCGCGGAGCACGCGGGTCCGGAGCACGAGGTCCCCGACCAGGAGGGGCGAGGACCGGAGCCCGCGGGCCGGAACGCCCCCGGTGCCGTAACGGAGCGGCCGGGCCCGGAGCCCTCGGAGACGGCCGCGGAGCGGCGGGCGGCCCGCGACGGCGGATCGGCCCGCGGCCTTCCGTCCGCGCCGCAACCCGGGCAGGGGTGCACGCTCGGGGTCGCCTCGGCACGCGAGAACGCGCACGGACGCAGCATCGGCGCCGCCCTCGGCGGCGGCGCGGTGCGCCCGCCGGGCCCCGGTGCCGTCCCGGCGGGCGAACCCGTGCCGGAGCGGGTGGTGGGCCAGATCCCACGGGTGCGCCCGGCCACCGTTCGGTCCCGCACGGCCGGGTGGGACACCGCGTCCGCCCGCGCGGTCTCCCTCGCCGCGACCCTCCAGGCCGATCACCTCGCACGCCTTGAGGTCATGCGGATCACCGCGGACGGGGAGCGGGTCACCGTGGCCGTCAAGCCCACCTGCCTGGCCGACTGGGAGTACTGGCTCGACGCGATCGGCGCGGAGCGCAACGTCCGCACCCGGACGGCGGGGCGGGCCCAGGTGGCCGCCGGAAACCTGGACGGTGTCGCGGTCCACCTGACCGCGCACGGGGTCCCGCGACTCCTCCAGGAGGCGAGCGACGCGGCCGCCGAACCCTTCTACCTCTGGGGCCGCATCTACGACCTGGGCATGGGGCAGACCGACCGGTCCGACCGGGTCTGGCAGTGTCTCGGACGGTGCGAGGACGAGCGTGGTATGCCGCTGCTGGTCCTGCGCGGCACCTCGGGGCCGCCCTATCCGCTGGCCGCGATCGTCATGGCCCACGGTCCGCTCACCGCCACCCCGCTGCCCGGCGGCGACGCCCGCGCCGACGCCGAGGGCGGCGACGGGCGGGCGGACGGCCGGACGGGGCCGTAGCCGCCCCCTCGGCGGGCGGGACGCGACCGGACGCCGGAGGGCGGACTACGCCTCGCATGGCCGGAACTCATCGGTCCTGATGCGTCCTCCGCACCAGAGGATGCACCGCCAAGCGTCCACGACATCCCCTGAACGGCGTACAGCAGGTGGCCCAGAACCTCTCCGCGAGCGTGCTCCGCGTGGCCGGTTCCGGGCGCTCGCGGGGGAGCGGAGCAGCCGACCGCGAGGAGGCATCGGCCCTGATCCGCCCGGGGACGCCAGGCCGGCCCGCGAGCGGGCGGCCGCCCGCCGTACCGACGGGGCGCGGGCCTGCCGGGACACGCCGGCCCCGCGGCACGCGGGGGGCGTACTTCTCAGGTATCCGCGGGAGTGCTTGGATGCTGAGCCCGGCCGGGCCGTCGGCCGATCCGGTGCTCGCCACTCGTTCGGGTGGCGGGACGGCTCCTTTCCATGCTCCGCAAAGCTGAAGGGGCCGTCGGCCGGGCCCGGTGCGTGCGCCGGGCCCGGCCGTACGTCCGAGGAGCGCGCGACGCGAGCGGTTCGCGGGCGCCGCGCTGTCGAGCGCCCCCCGCGCGCCCTGTGGAGCCGCCGAGCGGGACGCTAGCGTCCACGGCATGCGGAGCATGGCCGCCGTGCCGCTCGACGGAGCGGCACGGCGGAAGCCGTCCGCGCGGCGCCCGCCGGGCGAGGGGGAGGCGCCGCGAAGCGCCCGTTCCGGCGACCGGCGACCGCCTCGGCGTGAGGAGGGGCTCAGCCCTCGCGTGCCACGGACCCGGCGTCCTGGTCTCCCGCCACCGGGCCCTCGTAGGGGAGTAGTTCCGCGTGCTTCGCCGGCCGGCCGTCCCCCGAGGAGCGGCCCGTCAGGCGGCGCCCGATCCAGGGCATGAGGTGCTCCCGGGCGAAACGGGCGTCCGCGGTGCGCCGCGCGATCCAGCCGGGCAGGGCCGTCGCGCCCATCGGGGTGCGCCAGTCCGGGTCCTCGGCCTCGTAGCCGAGCGTCTGCCACACGGCCTCGGCGACCCTGCGGTGCCCCTCGGCGTTCAGGTGCAGCCGGTCCACGTCCCACATGCGCGGGTCGGCGAGCGAGGGCGCGCCGTACAGGTCGACCACCAGCGCGCCGTGCCGCTCCGCGAGGTCGTCCACGACGCCGAACAGCTCCTCCATGCGGGGGCGGAAGCGTTCGAGGACCGGGCCGTTGCGCCCCGGGCTGCGCATCAGGACGAGTTGCCCGCAGGCGGGCGCGAGGCGCTCGACGGCCTCCTCCAGGAGTCCGCGGACGCGTCCCATGTCCACCTTCGGGCGGAGCGTGTCGTTGAGGCCCCCGACGAGGGTGATCACGTCGGGGCGCATGGCGGCGGCGACGTCGACCTGCTCGGCGACGATCTGCCCGATGAGTTTGCCGCGCACGGCGAGGTTGGCGTAGCGGAAGCCGGGAGTCCGCGCCGCCATCCGGGCCGCGAGGAGGTCCGCCCAGCCTCGGTAGGACCCGTCGGGCAGCAGGTCGGACATGCCCTCGGTGAAGGAGTCGCCGACCGCGACGAGACTGGTGTAGGTGGCATTGGTCTGCATGGCGGGAAAGATGGTAACCCGAGGACATACCCGGCGGTCGGTCGGGTGCCGGGAAACGCCGGCCCGACTCGTGCCGCCGGCAGCCTGGCCGGAGCCGGAGCCGGAGCCGGAGCCGGAGCCGGAGCCGGAGCCGGAGCCGGAGCCGGAGCCGGGGTTGGGGTCCCGGGGCTGCCGCCGCCTGACCCGGCAGAGGGCGGTGGGAGGGGCGGCGTCCGGGCAGGCCCGAGGGCGGGGTTGCGGTTGCGGCGCTCGGACGCGGACGGCGCCCGCGGGCGGCGGCCCGGCGGCCCTCGTCGGCCGGCTCCGCCGGTGCCGTGACCGGAACGGTGCGCCGGACGGCTCGCGATGTCCGGTGCGGCGCATCACGGCGGAGCGTCGCCCGCGTACCGGATGTACGCGGGTGATGCTCCGCCGTGGCGCGGCGCCGTGCCGGGCGTCGCGAGCCGGTCAGCCCTTCCGGTCGGGGCGTTAGGCGCGCTGTCCGAACAGCTCCCTGAGGACGTCCTCCATGGTGACCAGACCCGCCAGCCGGCCGTCGCTGCCCATCACCGCCGCGAGATGCGTGCGGCTGCGGCGCATGGCGGTCAGGACGTCGTCCATCGGGGTGCTCTCGCGGACCCGGGCAATGGCCCGCATGTCCTCCACCCGGAAGGCCCGGTCGCGCGGAGTGGCGTCCAGAGCGTCCTTGACGTGCAGATAGCCGACGATCCGGCGGCCGTTGTCGACCACAGGGAACCGGGAGAAGCCCGAGGTCGCGGACAGCCCCTCCAGTTCCTCCGGGGTGACGCCCACCCGCGCGGAGACGACCCGCTCCACCGGGAGCACGACGTCGCGCACCGGCCTGCGGCCCAGTTCCAGCGCGTCGTGCAGCCGCTCCTGGGCCCGGTGGTCGATGAGCCCGGCGGCTCCGGAGTCCTGCACGAGACGGGCCAGCTCGTCGTCCGAGAACGTCGCCACGACCTCGTCCTTGGTCTCCACGCGCAACAGCTTCAGCAGCCCGTTCGCGAAGGCGTTGACCGCGAAGATCACCGGGCGCAGGGCACGGGAGAGGGCGACCAGGGGCGGTCCGAGGAGCAGCGCGCTCCGCACCGGCTCGGCGAGCGCCACGTTCTTCGGCACCATCTCGCCGAGCAGCATGTGCAGGTACGTCGCGAGGGTCAGCGCGATGACGAAGGAGACCGCGTGGCCCGCGCCGGTGGGCACGCCCACCGCATGGAACACCGGCTCCAGCAGGTGCGCGATCGCCGGCTCGGCCACGATGCCGAGCACCAGCGTGCACAGCGTGATGCCGAGCTGGGCGGTGGCCAGCAGCGCGGAGACGTGCTCCAGCCCCCACAGGACGCTGCGCGCGCGACGGTCGCCCTGCTCGGCGTGCGGCTCGATCTGGCTGCGGCGCACCGAGATGAGCGCGAACTCGGCGCCGACGAAGAAGGCGTTCACGACGAGCGTCGCGAGTCCGATCAGCAGCTGTACGGCGGTCATCGGGCGCTCTCCTCGGCGTCGTGCGGTGCGTGCAGCAGCACGCGGGCGGCGCGCCGCCCCGAGGAGTCGACCACGTCGAGACGCCAGCCGGCGGCCTCCACGGTGTCTCCCTCGGCGGGGATGCGGCCCAGCTCGGCGGCGACGAAACCGGCCAGCGTCTCGTACGGGCCGTCGGGCACCCGCAGGCCCACCCGGGCGAGCTGGTCGGTGCGGGCCGAGCCGTCGGCCGAGTAGAGCGGGCGGCCCGCCTCGTCGGTGCCGGCCGGTGCCAGGTCCGGGGTCTCGTGCGGGTCGTGCTCGTCCCGCACCTCGCCGACGACCTCCTCGACGATGTCCTCCAGTGTGGCGACGCCCGCCGTGCCGCCGTACTCGTCGATGACGACGGCCATCGTGCGCCTGCCGGCCAGCCGGTCCAGCAGGCGCTCCACGGTCAGCGACTCCGGCACGAGCAGCGCCTCCCGCATGATCCGGGAGACCGGCGTCTGCGTCCGGCTGTCGCCCGGCACCGTCAGGACGTCCTTGATGTGGGCGACGCCCACGACCTCGTCCAGGCTGCCCCGGTAGACGGGGAAGCGCGACAGCCCGGTCGCCCGGGTCGCGTTCGCCACGTCCTCGCAGGTCGCCTGCACGTCCAGCGCGATGACCTGCACGCGCGGTGTCATCACGTTCTCGGCGGTCAGGTCGGCGAGGTTCAGCGTGCGGACGAACAGCTCGGCCGTGTCCGCCTCCAGCGCGCCCTCCTTGGCGGAGTGCCGGGCCAGCGCCACCAGTTCCTGGGGGCCGCGCGCGGAGGCCAGCTCCTCGGCCGGTTCGAGGCCGAACCGGCGCACGACGTGGTTGGCGGTGTTGTTCAGATGGGCGATGAACGGCCGGAACGCCGCGCTGAACCAGCGCTGCGGGGTGGCCACCCGCTTGGCCACGGCCAGCGGCGAGGAGATCGCCCAGTTCTTCGGGACCAGCTCTCCCACGACCATCAGGAAGACGGTCGAGAGGGCGGTACCGATGACCAGGGCCACCGAACGCGACGCCGAGGCCGGGACCCCGACGGCCTCCAGAGGGCCCGCGATGAGCTTGGCGATCGACGACTCGGACAGCATGCCGACGACGAGGTTCGTCACGGTGATGCCGAGCTGGGCGCCGGAGAGCTGGAAGGTGAGGTTGCGGACGGCCTTGAGGGCGCCCGAGGCGCCCCGCTCGCCGCGGTCGACGGCGCGCTCCAGCTCGCTGCGCTCGACCGTGGTCAGCGAGAACTCCGCCGCCACGAACGCGCCGCAGGCCAGCGAGAGCAGGACGGCCACCAGCAACAGGAGGACTTCGGTCATCGGGTCACCTCCGTCCCATGATCGGCCAGGGTCGGGGGGATCGCGCGATGTCCGCGGCCACCGTGAGGAACACGGCACCGGGTACTGGGAGGCTCGCCCATGGGCGGACGCTCACACCTTTCGTAGGAGGACGGAGTGTCCTCCAAGAGTAAAGGAAGGGCAAAGCGTTCTCCTCGGTGGGCCCCCGGGCCCGGTCGGGGGCCGGGGAAGCGGGGCCGGGACCGCCCCGGTTCCCCGCACCGGTCCGGGTGACACGCCGCCGGGTCTGTTGCGCGGGTCCCGCCCGCGGTGCGGCGCCCTGCCCGCCCGCCGCACCGGCGAACGCCCCCCGTACACCGCGTTCACCCCGTAGGACGTTTCCGTCCCGAACGCCGGGAGCCGCAGGGCCGTCCGGGACCGGCCGGGCCAGTACACCCGGCCGGGGAGCGGCTTCACCCAGCGCCGCCAGTGCTCCTCCGGGACGTATCCGGCGGCCCGCCACGCGTGCTGCGCCCGCTCGTTCCGGGCCAGCACCATCGCGTCGCCGCGCCGGCCCCCGAGCCGTACGAAGCGCTCCTCCGCGGCGGCGAGCAGCGCCGTACCGACGCCGGATCGCCGGCGGTCCGGGTGCACGGCCAGGCGGTACAGGTGACACCGCCAGCCGTCGAAGCCGGCGATCACGGTGCCGGTCAGCTCCGTTCCGTGCTCCGCCAGCAGCAGCGACTCGGGATCGCGTGCCAGCAGGCGTTCCACGCCGTCGCGGTCGTCGCTGATGCTCGTGCCCTCGGCGGCCCGTTTCCAGAAGGCGAGCACGGCGTCCAGGTCGTCGGGCACGGCGGCCCGTATGCGCAGGTCCGTCATGCGCCGATCCCATCACACGGGCCGGTCGGGGGCGTCGCGTTCCGCCCTCCGGACGGCGGGCGCCGTCCGCCCCGCCGCGGCACCGGCGACGGGAGCGCATCCGGCGGCGGGGTCATTCGTGGGCGATGGCGGCCAGGACGTTCATCCGGGACGCGCGCAGCGCCGGCAGCAGCGCCGCCACGATCCCCACCAGAGCGGAGCCGACCACGACGGCGACGATCGTCGTCCAGGGGACGGCCAGTTCCGTCATCCCCTGGAGGGCCAGCACCCGCTGGACGCACACGCCCCAGACCAGGCCCAGGGCCAGGCCGAGGACCGCCCCGAACACGGCGATCACCACCGACTCCAGCCGGATCATCCGGCGCAGCTGGCGGCGGCCGAGCCCGATCGCCCGCAGCAGCCCGATTTCTCGGGTCCGCTCCACCACCGACAGGGCGAGGGTGTTGACGACCCCGAGCACCGCGATCACGATCGCGAGTCCGAGCAACGCGTACACGAGGTAGAGCAGCACGGCGATCTGGTCGTGCACCAGCTTCTTGTAGTCGGCCTGGTCGCGCACCTGCACCTGGGGGAACGGGGCGAGGGTCCGCTCCAGACGGGAGCGCAGTGCGTCCGGTGCGGTGCCCGGGCTCGCGTTCACGTACAGCGCCGAGTCCTGTCCGCCGGGCACGAACCGCTCCACCGTGCCGAACCCGATGACGAGCCCGCCCTCCATGCCGAAGCCGGCGCTGCCCGCCTGGTCGGTGAGGGCGCCCACCGTCAGCTCCGTCCGGCGGCCGGCCGGGAACTCGACGGGAACGGTGCTGCCGACCCGGACGCCGTGCTCCTTCGCGAACGCCGCGTCCATGGCCAGGCGCCCGTCCGCCAGAGCCGCGGCGCTGTCGCCCCGCGCGTACGTGATGTGGGCGACATCGTCGAGGCGCCGGTCGTAGGCCGCGGCGGACGTCGTGATCCGCCTGCCGTCGGGGAGTCCCACCGCGATCGGTGTGAAGCGCTGCCGCACGACGAGCCCCACGCCCGCGGTGCCGCGCACCTTGTCCGTCAACTCCTTCGAGAACGGGGTGAAGTTGTCGTTCTGCAGCACGAAATCGGAGCCGAGCGTCCTGTCGATCTGCCGGTCGAAGGACTTGCTCATGGAGGCGCTCGCCACGGACATCCCGCCGACCAGGGCGAGCCCCACCATCAGAGCGGCGGCCGTGGCGCCGGTGCGGCGCGGATTGCGCAGGGCGTTGCGCCGGCTCATCCGGCCGACCGATCCGAACAGCGCGGGGAAGGCGGCCGACAGGACCCGGATCACCGGTCGCACCAGCAGCGGGCCGGCGATCACCGTCGCGACGAGCGTCAGGACCACGCCGAGCCCGAGCAGCGAGGCGGCGGTCGAGGTGGTCGACGCGGCGGCGCAGCCGGCGAGTGCCGCGGCTCCGGCCGCGCCCACCACGCCGCCCACGACGGCGCGTGCCCGCAACGGGCGGCCGACTCCGGCGACTTCGGCGTCGGACAGAGCCGCCATCGGGGAGACGGCCGCCGCCCGCCGGGCCGGCAGATAGGCGGCGACGAACGTGACGCCCACGCCGACGGCGTACGCCGCGACGGGTGTCGTCCAGCCGACGACCATCTCCGTGGACTTGAGGTTCATGCCGAACGCGGTCATCAGTCTGATCAGACCGACCGCGAGCCCGATCCCCGCGGCGAGGCCGAGGGTCGACCCCACCAGGCCGAGGAGCAGCGCCTCGGTCAGCACCGATCGGCGCACCTGGCGGCGGTCGGCGCCCACCGCCCGCAGCAGGCCGAGTTCCCGGGTGCGTTGGGCGATCAGCATGGAGAAGGTGTTGACGATCAGGAACACCCCGACGAGCACGGAGATCCCGGCGAAGCCGAGCATCACGTACTTGATGACGTCCAGGAAGCCGCCGAGCTGCTCGGCGGACGACTCGGCCTGCTCGGCCGCGGTCTTCACGTCGTAGCGCGCGGCGCCGAGTTCGGCGACGACCCGCCGTTTGACGGTCGCGTCGGTGACGTTCCCGGCGGCGTCCACGGAGATCCCCGTGGCGCGATCCCGCGCCCCGAGGAGCGCGGTCTGCGCTGTGGGTGTGTCCAGGAAGACCAGCGCGGCGCCGGGGTTGGTGGTGGTGAAGGTGGCGATGCCGACGATCCGCACCCGGAAGGAGCCGGGCTGCGCCTGCACGGTCAGGGTGTCGCCGATGCCCAGGTGCTTCCTGCCGGCGGTGTCCGCGTCGAGCAGCGCCTCGCCGTCGCCTTCGGGCGCGTGCCCCGAGGTCAGCTTGAGCGGGCTGCGGTCGGTGACCTGCCAGGCGGTGACGATGGTGGGGGCGCCGGAGGTCGGGCCGACCGACCTGTTCGCGCTGTCGACGACCGGGGCGTTCTCCACCGAGACGTCGACACGGGCGGCGGCGACGCCGTCGAGCCGCGCGATCCGGTCCGCCAGCGCGGCGGGCACGGTCTGCGTCGCGCCGGTCGGGAGCTGGGAGGTCAGGTCGTTCTTCGGTTCCACGCTCACGTCGGCCGCCGTCGAGGCGAAGAGGCGGTCGAACGTGCGGGTCACCGTGTCCGAGAAGATGAGGCTGCCCGCGACGAAGGCCACGGACAGCACGATGGCCAGCGCCGACAGGAGCAGTCGCCCCTTGTGCGCGAGAAAGCTCCGCAGGGTCGCCTTGAGCACGGCCGCCTCAGTCCTTGTCGGGAGTCATGTCGCCGGAGCCGGTGGCGGTGGCGGAGGGCTGGACGGCGGCCGTCGCGGAGTGCCGGCCGTCACCGTCTTCGGGGGCCGCCCGGACCGGGTCGAAGCGCTTCATCCGCTCCAGCACGGCGTCGGCGGTGGGCCGTTCCATCGCGTCCACGATCCGCCCGTCCGCGAGGAACAGCACCCGGTCGGAGCGGGCCGCGGCGCCCGGATCGTGGGTGACCATCACGACGGTCTGCCCCAGTGCGTCGACGGCGTCCCGCAGGAAGCCGAGGACCTCCAGGCCGGCCCGGGAGTCCAGGTTGCCCGTCGGTTCGTCGGCGAAGATCAACTCGGGTCGGGAGGCGAGCGCCCGCGCGCAGGCGACCCGCTGCTGCTGCCCGCCGGAGAGCTGGGCAGGCCGGTGCTTCAGCCGGTCCCGCAGCCCCAGGGTGTCGATGACCTGGTCCAGCCATCGACGGTCGGGCTTCCGGCCCGCGATGTCCAGGGGCAGGGTGATGTTCTCGGCGGCGTTCAGCGTGGGGATCAGGTTGAAGGACTGGAACATGAAGCCGACGCGGTCCCGGCGCAGCCGGGTCAGCTCCCGGTCCTTCAGTCCGGTGATCTCCGTGTCGCCCAGCCACACCTGTCCCGCCGACACGGTGTCGAGCCCCGCCAGGCAGTGCATCAGCGTGGACTTCCCCGATCCCGAGGGCCCCATCACCGCGGTGAACCGGCCGCGCGCGATGTCCACGTCCACCGAGTCGAGGGCGAGCACCGCCGTCTCGCCCGCCCCGTACGCCTTCGTCAGGCCGCGGGCGCGGGCGGCGGGCCCGTCCCCCTCCGCGCGGCCGGCCGCCTGCTCCGCAGCAGCTGTGGACAAGGCCGCCACCTCCGTGTTCGACGTCCCGATTCCCTCGTCGCGGCCGAGCGTAGTGTGACCGAGGGCACAGCCGGTATCCCCCTGGGGTGCCGGACGTCCTCCATCCCAGGTCGCGTCCCGGAGACGGTTGTAAGGGGCACTCTCCACCGCCGCTCTCCACCCCGCCCTCCGCCCGCCGGGCCCGGGGACCCGAAGGCCGGGGGCGGCGCTCCGGCGCCCCCGGCCGACCGGAGGAGACCCTCTTGCCGGCGCTAGCTGTTTCGCGCTAGCTTCGAAGGATGGCCAAGACGCAGCTGAACGTCCGGGTGGACGAGGGCACGGCCCGGGCCGCCCGCGAGCGGGCGCTGGAACGGGGGATGAGCGTGAACCGCTACATCGAGGAACTGGTCCGGCAGGACACCGGGGAGGTCGGCCACACGTTCGTGGACGCCGCCGCCGACTTCATGAAGCAGTACGAGTCCGTGTTCGCCGAGGAGTTCGGCGCGGACCGCGAGGGCGCCCGCGAAGGACGTCGCTGATCCCTTGAGCCGTCTCAGCGTCGACCTCGCCTGGCTCCTCATGATCGCCGAACAGAAGACACCCGGAGATCCCCAGGTCACCGACTGGGGAGCGCTCGTGGCCGCCGTGAGCCGGCACGACGCGGAGATCTTCGGCATACCCGTCTACGACAGCCCGCACGCCCGCGCCGCCGCGCTCCTCCAGCTCCTGCTGCACGTGCCGGCGCTCGAACGGTCCAACGCGATGTTCGCCTCGGCCGTCGCCTACGCCTACCTGGTCGCCAGCGGCCTGAAGGTCGTCACCTCGCCCGAACAGGTCCGGGAACTGGCCCGGCTGGTCAAGAGCGGCGAAGCCACCGTCCACGACATCGCCCACGAGCTGCGCCGCTGGAGCCTGTGACCCGAGGCGCACCGTGCCCCAGGGCGCGGCCCGGTCCGCCCGCAGAACCGCGCCCGACGGCGGAGGGCGCCCGGCCGGGCGCGCACGAGGCCCGGCCCGCCGGGTCCGTCAGGCGCCGCCCACGGGGCCGATCGGCCGGAACGCGGTGCCGAGGACGCAGTACGACGTGGGCATCCGCGGGCCGGTCTCCGGCATCAGCAGACGCCGGTAGGGGCCCAGCTCGAAGCCCGCCCCGCGCAGCGCGCCGACCGGATCGCGGGCGAGGTGGCAGCCGCCGGCCAGCCGGGGCCACACCGTGCGGTCCAGGGCACGCTGCGCGGACCGCATCACCGCGCCGCCGCCGCTCCCGTGCTCGAAGAAGCGCACCGTGCCGCCCGGCCGCAGCACCCGCCGCACCTCCGCGAGCGCCCTCGGCACGTCCCGCACGCTGCACAGAACGAGCGACAGGACGGCCGCGTCGAACGCCTCGCTCTTGACCGGCAGGGCCTCCGCCACACCCGGCACGACGTCCGCCGGCACCGCGCAGCGCAGCGCCGCCTCCATCGCCAACCGCCGCAGCAGCGGCTCGGGTTCGACGGCGACCACCTCCGAGACGGCGGCCGGATAGCAGGCGAGGTTCAGCCCGTTGCCGGCGCCGACCTCGATCACCCGGCCGGAGAGCCCCGCGAGCAGCCGCTCACGCATCCGGGCCATGCCCATCCGGGTCTCGGCACGGACGCTGAGGCGGGCGTAGGAGCGGGCGAACACCGGATGGTGGACGGCGTCCGCCGCCACCTTGCCGGAGCCGGCCGGTCGTGACGACGGGAACGGCATGGCGGACCTCCCGGAAGGACGGGGCGTACCGGGATTGTCCCCCCGCCGGACC
Organism: Streptomyces sp. NPDC048566; assembly: GCF_043199735.1. Taxonomy (NCBI): domain Bacteria; kingdom Bacillati; phylum Actinomycetota; class Actinomycetes; order Kitasatosporales; family Streptomycetaceae; genus Streptomyces; species Streptomyces sp. NPDC048566. Next base: position 305,437 of record NZ_JBICWL010000002.1, on the reverse strand, counting down.
CACCGCACGCGCGGCGCCCCGAGCGAACCGGCGCCCGGGACCGCTCTACGCCGCACGCCGTGCGGCGTACCCCCGGCACCGCGCGAAAGCCCCGTCGCGCCGGACGCGGTACGGCTCCGCCGGCCTGCTGCCGAGCCGTACCGGACGGCGGGGCTCAGGCGCCGCCCGCCGCGGCGAACGCGTCGGCGTTCCAGCGCCCGCCGAGCCGCGGGTCCAGCCACCCCGGAGCGCCCGCGCGGAAGTCGGCGGGCGTCCTTGACCCGGCGCCCGCCGGGACCGCCCCCAGCAACGGCGCGCCGCACACGGCCGGCAGGTCCGCGAGGTTGCAGCGCATCGCCAGATCCGGCTCGGCGGGCCAGCTGCCGATGACGACGCCGGTCGACTCCAGCTCGCGACGGTGCAGTTCGCGTACCGTCAGCTCGGTGGCGTTGAGCGTGCCGAGCCCGGCCGCCGCGACGACCAGCACCGGCGCGTCGAGCAGCCGTGCCGCGTCCGCGAGCGTCCCGTCCTCGTCGTCGAAGCGGACGAGCAGCCCGCCCGCCCCCTCCACGAGCACGAGGTCGTGCTCGGTGGCCAGCTTGGCCGCCGCCTCGGCGACGGCGGACGGCGCCACCGGCGCGAGACCGGCCCGCCGGGCGGCGGTGGCGGGGGCCAGCGGCTCGGGATAGCGGCCGAGTTCGAGGGTCGTGACGGCTCCGGCGAGCCGCGCGGCCTCGTCGGCGTCCCCCCGCTCCCGCGGTCCCACCCCGGTCTGCGCGGGCTTGAGCACCGCCACCGACCGGCCGGCCGCGAGCGCCGTGGCGGCGACGGCCGCCGTGACGACCGTCTTGCCGACCTCCGTGCCCGTTCCCGTGATCACCAGTACCGGCATCTCAGCCCTCCCGTGCCGCCGCGCACACGGCGCGCGTGATCCGTTCGACGTCCCCGTCGTCCGTGACGTAGGGCGGCATCGTGTAGACGAGGTCGCGGAACGGGCGCAGCCACACGCCCTCGCGCACCGCAGCCGCCGTCGCCGCCTCCATGTCCACCTCGTGGTCGAGCTGGACCACCCCGATCGCGCCGAGCACGCGCACGTCCCGGACGCCGGGCAGGGCGGACGCCTGCGCGAGCCCGTCCCGCAGCCCGGTGCCGATCCGCTTCACCTCGGTCCGCCAGTCCTGCGCCAGCAGCAGGTCGACCGACGCGCACGCCACCGCCGCGGCCAGCGGATTGCCCATGAACGTCGGCCCGTGCGCGAGCACCGGGATCTCGCCGCGCGAGATGCCCTCGGCCACCCGCGCGGTGCACAGCGTCGCCGCCATCGTCAGATAGCCGCCGGTCAGCGCCTTCCCGACGCACATCACGTCCGGAGTCACGCCCGCGTGGTCCGCCGCGAACAGTTCGCCCGTGCGCCCGAAGCCGGTGGCGATCTCGTCGAAGACCAGCAGCACGTCGTGCGCGTCGCACGCCTCGCGCAGCACGCGCAGGTAGGCGGGGGAGTGGAAGCGCATTCCGCCCGCGCCCTGCACCACCGGTTCGACGATGACCGCCGCGAGTTCGTCCGCGTGCGCGCCGATCAGCGCGCGCAGCCGGTCGGCGTAGCCGGCGTCGTAGCCGGCGGGAGGCGCGTCGGCGAACACCTGGCGGTGCAGCACGCCCTGCCAGAGCTCGTGCATCCCGCCCTCCGGGTCGCACACCGACATGGGCTGCCAGGTGTCCCCGTGGTAGCCGCCCCGCCAGGTCAGCAGCCGCTGCTTGGCCGGGCGGCCCAGCGAACGCCAGTGCTGGAGGCACATCTTGACGGCGACCTCGACCGAGACCGATCCGGAGTCGGCGAGGAAGACGTGCTCCAGGCCGGCCGGCGAGATGTCGGCGAGCCGCTTCGCGAGCCGCACGGCGGGCTCGTGGGTCAGCCCGCCGAACATCACGTGGCTCATCCGGTCCAGCTGGCCGCGCGCCGCCTCGTTGAGGACCGGGTGGTTGTAGCCGTGGATCGCCGACCACCAGGAGGACATGCCGTCGACCAGTTCGCCCGCACCGCCGGCCAGCCGCAGCCGGACCCCGTCGGCCGACTCCACGACCAGCGGTTCCTGCCGGCCCGGCATCGGCCCGTAGGGATGCCAGACGTGCCGCCGGTCGAGGTCGAGCAGTTCACGTACGGACAGGTCAGGCATTGGGCGCGAGATCCGTTCCCGCGCCGCGCCGGCGGACGGCGACGAGGTCGGTCCGGCCGCCCGCCGGCGCGCTCCGCGGGACCTCGGGCTCCGCGCCGGCGGGGGCGGTGCCGCACACCCCGGCGCCCTCGGAAGAGCCGCAGCCGCCGTCTGCGGGGGAACCGCACCCGGCCGCCGTGTGCGATCCGCACCCTCCGGCGGTGGCCCGGTGCGCGGGCAGGGTCGTCTCGCCCGTGTCCTCCACCTCGAACCCGGCGTCGGCGATCATGTCGAGGTCCGCCTTGCCGGCCTGGCCCTCGCTGGTCAGGTAGTCGCCGAGGAAGATCGAGTTGGCGAGGTGGAGCGCGAGGGGCTGGAGGGTCCGCAGATGGACCTCCCGTCCTCCGGCGATCCGGACCTCGACGTCCGGGCAGACGAAGCGGACCATCGCCAGGATGCGCAGGCAGCGCTGCGGCGTCAGGTTCCACTCCTTGGCCAGCGGGGTGCCCTCGAACGGGATCAGGAAGTTCACCGGGACGGAGTCCGGGTCGAGGGCGCGCAGCGCGTAGACGACGTCGACCAGGTCCTCGTCCGACTCGCCCATGCCCGCGATCAGGCCCGAGCAGGCCGACAGTCCCGCCGCGTGCGCCTTGTTGACCGTGTCGACCCGGTCGGCGTAGGTGTGCGTGGTCGTGATGTCCCCGTACGTCCCCTCGGACGTGTTCAGGTTGTGGTTGTAGGCGTCCGCGCCCGCCGCGCGGAGCCGCTCCGCCTGGCCGTCGGAGAGCAGACCGAGGCAGGCGCACACCTCGACGCCCTCGTTCTGGTCCTTGATGGCCTTGATCGTGTCGGACACCCGGTCCACGTCCCGGTCCGTGGGCCCCCGGCCGCTGGCCACCAGGCACACCCGCTTGGCGCCCCCGGCGAGCCCGGCCGCCGCCGCACGCGACGCCTCGTCGGGCTTGAGCCAGCTGTACTTCAGGATCCCGGCCTGCGAACCGAGACGCTGCGAGCAGTACGAGCAGTCCTCCGGGCACAGGCCCGACTTCAGGTTGACGAGGTAGTTCAGTTTCACTCGCCGCCCGAACCAGTGCCGGCGCACGCGGCCGGCCGCGGCCACCACGTCCAGTACGTCGTCGTCGGACGTGGCCAGTACGGCCAGCGCTTCCTCGCGGGTCGGCAGCTCGCGCCGAAGCCCCTTGTCCACCAGCGTGTTCAGCAGGTCCATGAGGTCCGATCCTGGCCTATGCGACCGGTCCCGGCCAAGGAGAGATCGGACAACAGAGTGGGTTCGACGTGTGGGTATTGCCACATCCTGGGCGGCTGGTCCCCCCGCTAGGGTCTGTGCACTGCCTACAAAACACCCCGCGACGACGGCCCGGAGGACTCATGGCGTTCGGCTGGATCGACGAGCAGGCCGCGGCACGCCGGGCCGCGGGCCTCGTCCGGACGCTGCGCCCGCGCCCCGCGCGGTCGCCGCTGCTCGACCTGGCGAGCAACGACTACCTCGGGCTGGCCCGCCATCCGCGGGTCACGGCCGCCGCGGCGGAGGCGGCACGCACCTGGGGCGGCGGCGCGACGGGCTCCCGGCTCGTCACCGGCACCACCGAACTGCACACCGAGCTGGAACGGGAACTGGCCGACTTCTGCGGTTTCGAGTCCGCGCTCGTCTTCTCGTCCGGCTACGCGGCCAACCTCGCGGCCGTCACGGCCCTCGCCCCGCACGGCTCGCTCGTCGTCTCGGACGCGGGCAACCACGCCTCGCTCATCGACGGCTGCCGGCTCGCCCGGGGCACCACCCAGGTCGTCGGGCACGCGGACCCGGCCGGTGTGCGCAAGGCACTCGGTACCCACGAGGGGCCGGCCGTCGTCGTCTCCGACACGGTCTTCTCGGTGGACGGCGACGCCGCGCCGCTCGGTGAACTGGCCCTCGCCTGCCGGGAGTACGGGGCCGGGCTGGTCGTGGACGACGCACACGGGCTCGGCGTGCTCGGGGACGGCGGCCGCGGCGCGCCGCACGCGGCGGGACTCGCCGGGGCGCCGGACGTCGTCGCCACGGTCACCCTGTCCAAGTCGCTGGGCGGTCAGGGCGGGGCGGTCCTCGGCCCGGCGGCGGTCGTGGACCACCTCGTCAACGCGGCGCGCACGTTCATCTTCGACACCGGTCTCGCCCCGGCCGCGGCGGGCGCGGCGCTGGCCGCGCTGCGGCTGCTGCGCGAGGAGCCCCGGCGGGCGGCGCGGGCGCGCGAGGTGGCGCGGTCCCTGCACGCCCGGCTGACGGCCGAGGGCCTGTCGGCGGTCCGTCCGGACGCCGCCGTCGTCTCCGTGCGGGCACCGTCCCCCGAACGGGCCCTGCGGTGGGCGGCCGACTGCCGCGAGGCGGGCCTCGCCGTCGGCTGCTTCCGTCCCCCGTCGGTGCCCGACGGGGTGTCGAGGCTGCGGCTGACGGCCCGCGCCGACCTCACCGACGAGCAGATCGGGCGGGCGGTGGACGTCATCAGCCGCAGCCGGTGATCCGGTCCCGGATCAGGCCAGACCGCTGACGAACCCCTCCCAGGCGGCAGGGGCGAACAGCAGGGCGGGCCCTGCCGGGTTCTTCGAGTCGCGTACCGCCACCGTCCCGGACCACGGTCCGGAGCCGGGGCGAGCCGTCTCGACGCAGTTGTTCATTCCCGTGCTGCGGCTGCTGCGCAGCCAGCGCACGTCGCGCAGTGCAGTGCTGGAGGGTACGTACCGAGGCGATGCAGACATGGGGGGTGCCTCCTTACGCGCCGTCACCTATCCCGGCGATGTAGTCCAACGAGTCCTCGGGCGAAAGGGCGTGGAACCGAAGGGTGTCGAAGGCCTCCGTGTAGGCCTGGAGGTCTTCTTTCCGTTCGAGATAGAGGCTACTCGTCAAGTGGTCGAGAACAACCACATCCAGATCAGTAGTGTTCGGAAAGGAGAAGATAACGAAAGGCCCGGTGATCCCGATGTGCGCCCCGGCCGCGAACGGCAGTACCTGAAGCCGGACTTGGGGCAGGGTCGCGGCCTCCCGGAGCCGCCGGAGCTGACGGGACATCACCTCCGGCCCGCCCACCTCCCGCCGCAGCACCGCCTCGTCGAGCACCGCGCACAGCTCCAGCGGAGGATCGGCCCGCAGCACGTCCTGCCGGGCCAGCCGCACCTCGACCAGGGCGTCGAGCCTGCTCTCCTCCAGCCCCTCCACGGCGGCCCGCGTCACCGCGCGCGCGTACTCGGGCGTCTGGAGCAGGCCCGGAACGACGGAGGTCTCCAGGGTCCGCATCCCGCTCGCCCCCGATTCCAGGCTGATGAAGTCGCGGTACGCGGGCGGCAGCACCCCGCGGTAGGCGTGCCACCAGTGGTGCCGCCCGTTGCCCTCGGAGCCCGCCAGCACGACCAGGAGATCGCGCAGTTCGGGGTCCGCGACACCGTAGGCGTCCAGCAGACGCTCCACGTCGGCCGGTTTCACCCCGCTGGTGCCGGTCTCGATGCGGCTCACCTTCGACTGGTGCCAGCCGAGCAGCCCCGCCGCCTGGCCGCTCGTGAGACCCGTGCCGGCGCGCAGCGCACGCAGTTCGGCACCCAGTTTGCGGCGGCGTACCGCGGGACCGTGCTGCATGCCCGTTCTCCCTACTCCTCTCAAGTCGCCCGAATACGCTCTGCCGACGCAGAGTTCACCGCATCGAGCGACAGATATATGCATTACTCGGTGGATCGCACCCGCGACCGGCCCGGTAGTGGCAGTCTTGCGCAAGCACCAGTCCGGGACCGTACTCGAACCATCCGCTCCGTGTCGGACTCCGGTCCCGTGGGAAAGGGACGACGTCGCCATGGCAGATCACCAGGAAGCAGCCGTCACTCTGCCGAGCGAGGCCGTCTCGGTCTCGGTGGCCCGTAGGTTCGTGGCGGACGTGCTGGCCGAGTGGGGTCTGCCGGACGGCGCGGAGGTCGCCGAGACCGTCCGCCTGGTGGTGTCCGAACTGGCGACCAACGCGGTGCAGCACACCCTCGGCCAGTCCCCCACCTTCACGGTCGACGTGTGCCTCGAACGGGAGGAACGCCTGCGGATCGGGGTCACCGACAGTCATCCGCGCTTTCCCCGGCGGCTGCCCGCGGCGGTCCAGCAGGACAACGGCCGCGGGATGGTCATCATCCGCTGGCTCGCCAAGGAGTGCGGCGGCAGGCTCAGCGTCCGCGCCACCCGGGAGGGCGGCAAGACGGTCTCCATCGAGCTGCCCTGGACGGCGGCGGTCCAGCCGGTCGCCGCGGGAGGGGCCCCGCCCGAGGGGTAGCCCGCCCGGCTCCGCCGTGCCGCCCGCCCGTCCGGAGGGGCGCGGCCGGCTTCGCCGTCCCGGCACCGGGCCGCGCGCACCGCGGGGCGGGGCGCCCCGGGGCCGGCGCACCGGACGCGCGGCGGTTCGGCCCCCGGGAAGCGGGCCGCCGGGCGCCGCGAGGGCGGTCGGACCCGGTGCCGTTCGCCGGCGGCGGTCCGAGCCGCCGCCGGCGGACCGGTCAGCCGACCCGGCCGTACCAGACGCTCCGCGTCCAGATCTTCTGCAGCCTCACCACGTCCCCCGTCTTCGGCGAGTGCCAGATCCTCCCCTTCCCGGCGTAGATGCCGACGTGGTAGACGCTCCGGCCCGAGTGGAAGAAGACCAGGTCCCCGGCCTTGCGGTGCGAGGCGGAGACGTGGTGGGACGTGTTGTACTGCGCCGCGGCCGTACGCGGCAGCTTCTTGCCCGCCTTCTTGTACGAGTAGAGGGTCAGCCCGGAGCAGTCGAAGCGGTGCGGCCCGGTGGCGCCGTACTTGTACGGGGCGCCGTGCTTGGAGGCCGCCACCCGGAGCGCCTTCGTCGCGGTGGTGGCCGCCTGCGCCTCCGCCGCCCCACCGGGGAGCACGAGGCCGCCGCCCACGGCGGCGAGGGTGAGGGCCGAGGCCGTACCGGCCCTGGTCCACAGCGACGGGACACGATTGAGCGCAGTCATGCGCAACCCTTCGTCAGCCGCCTGTGAAGGATGACCTGTCGGATTCGGGCTGGCGAAGTTGCCCGGCCGCTGGCGCGGCTTCACCCCAAGGACCGCCCGGAGGGCTGCTCCGGCGGACCGTCGTGCTGGGTCCTCCACTCCTGCCGATCCACTTCTGTCGACCGGTCATCCGGGCGGCGGCAGGACTCGGCGTCCGCCCGGACCGCCCCGCCGCCGTGGCGGGGGCTTGTCGTCGGAAGGGATCTTCACCCATGAACGTCGGAAAATCCGAGCGGAACCGGTGTTTTGTGGGCTTACTCACCACTCACCCGTTCGGGTGGACGCCTCTGTGTTCGAAGGGGTGTTGGGGCCGCGGACGACGCCCGCACCTGCGCCGGAGCCTCCCGATCCGCGCCGGGGCCCTTCCCGTCGCGCAAGTCGGGGGGCCCGGGAAAGTGCCGATTTCTACGCCATCAGGGGGTACACCATCTGGTGCGTTTGAGTCGCGGGCCGGGGTGCCTGCGGCGTCCGCGCGCGGTGCCTCAACTGCCGGGCTCGGGAGGCGTCGTGACCCGCGCGGTCCGCCGCTCGCCGTCCAGCGCGCGCAGGGCCCTGGCCAGGGTGGAGGCGTGCACCTCGCTCTCGCCCCGCTGGTGCATCAGCGCGAGCGCGTCCCGCAGCGCGGTCGCCCTCCCGACCAGCGCCTGGGCCGCACGCAGCCCCCGGTAGGTGTCCCCGGGGCGCGCCGGGTTGATCCGGCCGACCAGGTCGACGACGTCCAGGTAGCGGTCGATCAGCTCGGCTTCCGCACGGGTCAGGGCCGGCAGCGGAGGCGGGTCGGGGATCACCGGCCGCCCGCCCGGTGCGGCGCGCGGTGCCCGTGACCGCGGTGCCGCGGGCCGACTCCCCGGCGCGGGGCGGCGGTCGGTGTGCCGGCCCGGGGGTCCGGCTCCGGCGCCCGGTGGCGCGCGGCGGTGCAGGGGGCGCTCGGCGTGTCGATCCGGAGGGGCGGTTCCGGTCCCGGCCGTCCCGGGGTGGAGGGGCCGGCGGGTACGGGCGGGACGGGGCGGGCGGACGGGCGCTGCATGGGCACGCCTCCTCGCGGTCGATGACTCGACGTCTGTCAAAAAGGTACAGGCCGTACGCCGTTCGCCGAGAGGCCCCGGTCGTGACCGGACTCCCGCTCCCGGCGCCGGGGACGCCCGGGGCGCGCCGTCCGCCGCGGTCCGCGATCCGTGATCCCGGGGAGGGCGGCCGTGCCGGGCCGGCTCCCCGCGTCCGGCCGGCGGGCCGCGCCGGTGCGGACCCGGACCCGGTGCCCGGGCGGGAGGGTGCGCGCGCGACGCCCCGGCACCGTCCGTGCCGTATACGGTCCGGGCGCGCGCCCCCGGTGCCGCGCCCCGCGACCGGTGGGCGGGGCGGCCGTGACGGGCGGGCCGGGTGTCGGGTCCCCCTCGGAGGTGATGCGGCCCGGGTCCGCGCTCCGCGCCGGGTATGCGACCGGTCGGCTGCCGGTCATGGGGTGATCAATGGCTGGTTAACGTAGTTGAAACTCCGCCCCACTAATCTGCCGATCCACGCCGCCGGGGGTTCTTGTGTCCGGATCGGCGAAGAACGCGCCATGTGTCGGTGTGTTACATCTATCCCGCCGCGATGGCTGCGGCACCCGGGCCCCGCACGGTCCGGAGCGAGGACTGTGAGGTGGGACGCCGTGCAACTGACCCCGCACGAGCAGGAGAGGCTGCTGATCCACGTGGCCGCCGACGTGGCCGAGAAGCGCAGGGCCCGCGGGGTGAGACTGAACCACCCCGAGGCGGTCGCGCTGATCACGTCGCACCTCCTGGAAGGCGCCCGGGACGGCCGCACCGTGGCCGAGCTGATGTCCTCGGGACGCAAGATCCTCACCCGTGACGACGTCATGGAGGGCATCCCCGAGATGATCCACGACGTCCAGGTCGAGGCGACCTTCCCCGACGGCACCAAGCTCGTCACCGTCCACGACCCGATCGTCTGAACGGGGGAGCGACATCGTGATTCCCGGAGAGATCCGCTTCGCCGACGGCCCCGTCCGCTACAACGAGGGCCGTGAGGTCACCCGCCTGACCGTCCTGAACGCCGCCGACCGGCCCGTCCAGGTCGGCTCCCACTACCACTTCGCCGAGGCCAACCCCGGACTCGACTTCGACCGCGGAGCCGCCCGGGGCAAGCGGCTCAACGTCGCCGCCGGCACCGCCGTGCGCTTCGAACCCGGCATCCCCGTCGCCGTCGAACTCGTGCCGCTCGCCGGCACCCGTACGGTGCACGGGCTGCGCGGCGAGACCGGAGGTGCCCTCGATGCCTGAGATCTCACGGGCCGCTTACGCCGACCTGTTCGGCCCCACCACCGGCGACCGCATCCGGCTCGCCGACACCGACCTGTTCGTCGAGATCGAGGAGGACCGCTCCGGCGGCCCCGGACTCGCCGGCGACGAGGCGGTCTTCGGCGGCGGCAAGGTCATCCGCGAGTCCATGGGCCAGTCGCGCGCCACACGCGCCGACGGCACCCCGGACACGGTCGTCACCGGGGTCGTCGTCATCGACCACTGGGGGATCGTCAAGGCCGACATCGGTATCCGCGACGGCCGGATCGCCGGCATCGGCAAGGCCGGCAACCCGGACACCATGGACGGCGTCCACCCCGATCTGGTCATCGGCCCGGAGACCGAGATCATCGCCGGCAACGGGCGCATCCTGACCGCGGGCGCCATCGACGCGCACGTGCACCTCATCTGCCCGCAGATCGCGGACGAGGCCCTTGCCTCCGGGATCACCACGCTCGTCGGCGGCGGCACCGGTCCCGCGGAGGGCTCCAAGGCGACCACCGTGACCCCCGGTCCCTGGCACCTGGCCCGGATGCTGGAGGCGATGGAGGGATACCCCCTCAACTTCGGTCTGCTCGGCAAGGGCAACACCGTCTCGCACGACGCGATGCTGTCGCAGATCCGCGGCGGCGCCCTGGGCCTGAAGATCCACGAGGACTGGGGGGCGACGCCCGCCGCGATCGACGCCGCCCTCACGGTGGCGGACCGCACCGGCATCCAGGTCGCCATCCACACCGACACGCTCAACGAAGCCGGCTTCGTCGCCGACACCCTCGCCGCGATCGCCGGGCGCGGCATCCACGCCTACCACACCGAGGGTGCGGGCGGCGGGCACGCGCCCGACATCATGTCCGTGGTCTCCGAGTCGTACGTGCTGCCCAGTTCCACCAACCCGACCCGGCCCTACACCGTCAACACCGCCGAGGAACACCTCGACATGCTGATGGTGTGCCACCACCTGAACCCGGCGGTGCCGGAGGACCTGGCCTTCGCCGAGTCCCGCATCCGGCCCTCGACCATCGGCGCCGAGGACATCCTGCACGACCTCGGCGCCATCTCCATCATCTCGTCCGACTCCCAGGCCATGGGCCGGGTCGGCGAGGTGATCATGCGCACCTGGCAGACGGCCCACGTGATGAAGCGCGCCCGGGGCGCGCTGCCCGGGGACGGCGGCGCCGACAACCACCGCGTACGTCGCTATGTCGCCAAATACACCATCAACCCCGCGCTGGCGCAGGGGCTCGCCCGGGAGATCGGCTCGGTCGAGAGCGGCAAGCTCGCCGACCTGGTGCTCTGGGAGCCCGCATTCTTCGGGGTCAAACCGCACCTCGTCATCAAGGGCGGAACGATCGCCTACGCGCAGATGGGCGACGCCAACGCGTCGATCCCGACGCCGCAGCCGATCCTGCCCCGGCCGATGTTCGGGGCCGTCGGGCGGGCCCCGGCGGCGAACTCGTTCAACTTCGTGGCCCCCCTCGCCATCGAGGACGGGCTGCCGGAACGGCTCTCCCTCGGCAAGAGGTTCGTGGCCATCGACTCGACCCGGGGGGTCACCAAGGCCGACATGCGGGAGAACGACGCGCGGCCCGAGGTGCGGATCGACCCCGACAGCTTCGCCGTGCACATCGACGGCGACCTCGTCGAGGCGACTCCGGCGGCCGAACTGCCCATGGCCCAGCGTTACTTCCTCTTCTGATGTCCCGCGCAGCGCTGCTCGTCCTGGCCGACGGCCGCTTCCCGGCCGGCGGGCATGCCCACTCCGGAGGGGCCGAGGCCGCCGTCAAGGACGGGCGGATCACCGGGGCGGCGAGTCTGGAGGACTTCTGCCGGGGCCGGCTCCACACGGCCGGGCTCGTCGCCGCCTCCCTGGCCGCGGCGGCCGCGGCCGGCGCCGATCCGGTGGCACTGGACGCCGCCGCCGACGCCCGGACCCCCTCCCTCGCCCTGCGGGTCGCCGCGCGGCGGCTCGGGCGGCAGCTGATGAGGGCCGCCCGGGCCACCTGGCCCTGCCCCGAACTCGACCAGCTGGCCAAGGAGTTCCCCAAGGGGGCGCACCAGCCGGTCGTGCTCGGCGCGACGGCGCGGGCCGCGGGGCTCGGACCGGGGGACGCCGCGTACTGCGCGGCCTACGAGAGCGTCAGCGGGCCGGCCTCGGCCACGGTCCGGCTGCTCGGCCTCGACCCGTTCGACGCGACCGCCGTACTGGCCCGGCTCGCGCCGGAACTGGACCTCGTCGCGCACCGGGCGGCGAGCGCCGCGCGGCGGGTCCCCGACGAAGGCGTCGAGGTGCTGCCCGCGGCCTCGGCACCCCTGCTGGAGATCGGCGCGGAGGCGCACGCCGCCTGGCCGGTGCGTCTCTTCGCCTCCTGACCCGGCGCCGCCGACCGCCGCGACCACCCTGCCCGGGCGATCGGCACCCCCGCTCGCCCCCACCCCACCCGGTGGAGCCGGACCGCCTCGGCCGGCGCCACCGGGACGACCACCGACACGACCCTCCGGCCGGCCCCACACCGGCGCGACCGTCGTCGCACCGAGCCGACCCGGAAGAAACCGGAGCCCCGTCATGCATCTCGACCACTCCCACACCGGACCCGCCGCGGTCAGCGCCGACGCGCACCGCCCCGACGGCCGGCGCCGTGCCCTGCGCATCGGTCTGGGCGGACCCGTCGGATCGGGCAAGACCGCCACGGTCGCCGCGCTCTGCCGTGCCCTGCGCGACGAGTTGTCGCTCGCCGTCGTCACCAACGACATCTACACCCGCGAGGACGCCGAGTTCCTGTTGCGCGAGGCGGTGCTGCCGCCCGAGCGGATCACCGCCGTGGAGACGGGGGCCTGCCCGCACACCGCGATCCGCGACGACATCTCCGCCAACCTCGAAGCGGTCGAGGACCTGGAGGACGAGGTGGGCCCGCTGGACCTGATCCTCGTCGAGTCGGGCGGCGACAACCTCACGGCGACCTTCTCCCGCGGGCTCGTCGACGCGCAGGTCTTCGTGATCGACGTCGCGGGCGGCGACGACATCCCGCGCAAGGGCGGACCGGGCGTCACCACCGCCGACCTGCTCGTGGTGAACAAGACCGACCTGGCGCCCCACGTCGGGTCCGACCTCGGCCGGATGGCCGCCGACGCCAAGGCCCAGCGGAACGAACTGCCGGTGGTCTTCCAGTCGCTGCGGACCGAGGCCGGGGTCTCGGACGTCGCCGACTGGGTCCGCGGCCGGCTCGCGGCGTGGACGGCATGACCACCCGGGGCGTCCGCGCCACCGCCCGCATCGAGGCCCGGTCCGACGGACGCGGCGGGACGGCCCTGCCGGTGCTCGACGGCGCCGGACCACTCGCGCTGCGCCGCACCCGCAGCGGCGGCACCGAGGCACGGGTGACGCTCGTCGGCGCGATGAGCGGCCCGCTCGGCGGCGACCGCCTCGCCGTCGAGGCGCGGGTGGGCCGGGACGCGCACCTGCGGGTCGGCTCGGCCGCCGCCACCATCGCGCTGCCCGGACAGGCCGGCGGCGAGGCCCGCTACGACGTGCGTCTCGACGTCGCCGAGGGTGGCGAACTGCACTGGCTGCCCGAGCAGTTGATCTCGGCGGGCGGCAGCGAACTCGCCGTCGCCACACGCGTCGACCTCCGGCCCGGCGCCCGGCTGGTGCTGCGCGAGGAACAAGTCCTCGGGCGGGCGGGCGAGGAGCCGGGACGGCTCACCAGCCGGATGACCGTGCGCTACGACGGCCGGACCCTGCTGGACCAGGAAGTGGCGTGCGGACCCGGCGCTCCCGGCGGCTGGGACGGGCCCGCCGTCCTCGCCGGGCGCCGCGCCCTCGGCCAGCTCCTCGTGGTCCGGCCGGAGTTCGAGCGAGAGCCGCCGACCGCACGGCCCTTGGGGGAGTACGCCGCGCTCAGCCCGCTCGCCGGCCCCGCCGCCCTCGTCACCGCGCTCGCCCCCGACGCGCTGCTGCTGCGCCGGGTCATGGACGACGCCCTGGACCGCCTCGTCCGCCGCGGCCACGAGGCGCCGTCTCCCGCGGCCTGAGCGGGGAGCCCGAACCTCACGGAGCGTCAGCAACACCTGGGAACAGTGCCGTTGACGATGACCGCACCGCTCAGCGGAGCAGGGCGCACCGGCTATCGGAATGGTAAAGAACACCGGTCGCACCTGTTCTCAGGGACCTCACAGCCGCAAGGATCCCCGTACCCATCACCACCACGCACGGGGAGGTCCCACGTGAGGTCCAAGAGACCGGCGAAGCGGGCGACGGCGCTCGGTTCGGCCGGAGTGCTCGTCACGGCGACGCTGATAGCCGGAGCCGTGGCGGCCCCGTCGGCCACCGCCGACGAGCGCCACGGCCACCCCCACGGGCAGAGCCGCGAGCAGCGCGGCGCCGCGGTCGCCGCGGAGCGGGCCGCCCGGGCGGGGATCGACTGGACGGACTGCCCGGCGGACTGGGGCCTCGCCAAGCCCATCCAGTGCGGCCGGGTCAGCGTCCCGCTGGACTACGCCCACCCGAACGGCAGGCAGATCAAGCTGGCGGTCGACCGCGTCGGCAGCACCGGGACGCCGCAGGAGCGCCAGGGCGCCCTCGTCTACAACCCCGGCGGCCCCGGCGGCTCCGGCATGCGCTTCCCGGTCCGGGTCACCGGCAAGAACCCGATCTGGGCGAACGTGGCGAAGGCCTACGACTTCGTGGGCTTCGACCCGCGCGGTGTGGGTCACTCCGCGCCCATCTCCTGCATGGACCCCCAGGAGTTCGCCAAGGCGTCCAAGGCGGACCCCGTCCCGGACACCGAGGCGGACAAGCGTGCCCAGCGCAAGCTGGCCGCCGAGTACGCGCAGGGCTGCGCCGAGCGCACCGGCACGGACGTGCTGCGCCAGATGACCACCCCCAACACCGCCCGCGACCTCGACGTCGTCCGGGCCGCGCTCGGCGAGAAGAAGCTCAACTACCTGGGCGTCTCCTACGGCACCTACCTCGGCGCCGTCTACGGCACCCTCTTCCCGGGCCACGTGCGCCGCATGGTCGTCGACAGCGTCGTCGACCCCGCCCGCGACAACATCTGGTACCAGGCCAACCTGAAGCAGGACGTCGCCTTCGAGGCCCGGTGGAAGGACTGGGAGGACTGGGTCGCCGAGAACGACGCCGCCTTCCACCTCGGCACCACCCGTGCCGAGGTCCAAAGCCAGTGGCTGAAGCTGCGCGCCGCGGCGAAGCGGAGTCCGCTGGGGGGCGTCGTCGGCCCGGCCGAGCTGATCTCCTTCTTCCAGAGCGCCCCGTACTACGACTCCGCCTGGGTGCCGATCGCCACGGTGTTCGGCAAGTACGTCGCCGGTGACACCCAGGCACTGGTGGACGCCGCCGCCCCCGACCCCTCCGACACCGCGGGCAACGCCTCGGCGGAGAACGGCAACGCCGTCTACACGGCCGTCGAGTGCACCGACGCCCGGTGGCCGACCAGTTGGCGCCGGTGGGACCGGGACAACTCCCGGCTGCACCGGGACAACCCGTTCATGACGTGGGCCAACGCCTGGATGAACCTGCCGTGCGCCACCTGGCCGGTCCGGCAGCAGACCCCGGTGGACGTGAAGACGGGCCGGGGGCTGCCGGCCGTCCTGATCGTGCAGTCCACGAACGACGCCGCCACACCGTACGAGGGCGCCGTCGCACTGCACCGGCGTTTCGCGGGGTCCCGTCTCGTCACCGAGAAGGGCGCCGGCTCGCACGGTGTGACCGGGCTGCTCAACCCGTGCGTCAACGGGCGGGTGGACGCCTATCTGCTGACCGGCAGGACCGACGCGGCCGACGTGACGTGCGCACCGCACGCCACCCCGCGGCCGTAGCACCCGTCGGAGGGAGGGGGCGGCCGGTCCACCGGCCGCCCCCTCCCTCGCGGGGCGGCCGTCCGGGAGGTCAGGAGGACGGCGTGCGGCGGAACGTACGCCGGGACTCCGCCTTCTGCGCCTCCGCCTTCACGGCCTCCTCCTTCTTGACGTCGGCCGCGTACCGGTCGACGTACTCCTGTCCGGAGAGGCTCAGCACGGCGTACATGATCTCGTCCGTGATGGCCCGCAGGACGGTCTTCTCGTTCTCCATCCCGGCGTAGCGGGAGAAGTCCAGCGGCTCACCGAACCGGATCGCCACCGGTCGCACGCGCGGCAGCTTGCGGCCGGGCGGCTGCGCCTCGAACGTGCCGATCATCGCGCAGGGGACGACCGGCACCTGGGCCCGCAGCGCCATCACCGCGACGCCGACCTTGCCCTTGTAGAGGCGTCCGTCGTGCGAGCGGGTGCCCTCCGGGTAGATGCCCAGCAGCTCGTCCTTCGCGAGGACGCCGAGCCCCTCGCGGATCGCCGCCTGTCCGGCCTCCTTGCCGGAGCGGTCGACCGGGATCTGCCCGGCGCTGCGGAAGAACGCCGCCGTCAGCCGGCCCTTGATCCCCGGCCCGGTGAAGTACTCGGCCTTCGCGAGGAAGGTGATCCGGCGCTTGAGGATCGCCGGCATCAGGAAGTGGTCCGAGAAGGACAGGTGGTTGCCGGCCACGATGGCCGCGCCCGACGACGGTACGTGCTCGAGACCCTCGATCCGCGGCCGGAACACCAGTCGCAACAGCGGACCCAGAAGCACGTACTTGAGCACGTAATAGAACACTGGAGCGCTCCTCATTTCCCCGGGGGAGCGATCAGTGTAGGCGCGGCCGTCGCCGGGCGTAACCGTCCGGGCGTCACTCTCTGTGGCCTTCCGGCCGGAATCAGACCCCTCGGGCCAGGACCTTCTCCAGGGCCCCGAGAGCCGACCCCAGTTCCTCCTCCGTGATCGTGAGCGGCGGCGCCAGCCGGATCGTCGAGCCGTGCGTGTCCTTGACGAGGACGCCCTCGGCCATCAGCGCCTGGCTGATCTGCCGGCCCGTCCCGATGGCGGGGTCGATGTCGACTCCCGCCCAGAGCCCGCGCGAGCGGAAGCCGACCACCCCGCGGCCGGTCAGCGGCGCCAGGCCCTCCCGCAGCAGCACGCCCAGGGCGGCGGCGCGGCGCTGGTAGGTCCCGGTCCTCAGCAGGCCGACGACCGCGGAGCCGACGGCGGCGGCGAGCGGGTTGCCGCCGAACGTGGAGCCGTGTTCACCCGGACGCAGTACCTCCATGACCTCCCGGCGCCCGACGACGGCCGAGACGGGCACGATGCCGCCGCCCAGCGCCTTGCCGAGCAGCAGCAGGTCGGGCACGACGGACTCGTGGTCCACCGCCAGGGTGGCCCCGGTGCGGCCGAGACCGGACTGGATCTCGTCCGCGACGAACAGGCAGCCGGTCCGCCGGGTCAGCTCGCGCACCCCGGTGAGGTAGCCGTCGTCCGGGATGACGACGCCCGCCTCGCCCTGGATCGGTTCGAGCAGCACGGCGGCCGTGGTCGCGTCGATCGCCGCCTCCAGCGCGGCCAGGTCGTTGTACGGCACGACGCGGAAGCCGGGCGTGAAGGGGCCGAAACCGGCGCGTGCGGTGTCGTCGGTGGAGAAGCCGACGATCGTGGTGGTGCGGCCGTGGAAGTTCTCCGCCGCCACCACGACGGTCGCCCGGCCGCTCTCCACGCCCTTCACCTCGTAGGCCCACTTGCGGGCCACCTTGATGGCGCTCTCCACGGCCTCCGCGCCGGTGTTCATCGGCAGGACCATGTCCAGGCCGGTCAGCTCGGCGAGCGACTCGGCGAACCCGGCCAGCTGGTCGTTGTGGAAGGCGCGGGAGGTCAGGGTGAGCCGGTCGAGCTGCCGGTGCGCCGCCTCGACGAGCACGGGGTTGCGGTGGCCGAAGTTGAGGGCGGAGTAGCCGGCCAGCATGTCGAGGTAGCGGCGGCCCTCGACGTCCTCCACCCAGGAGCCCTCGGCGCGTGCGACGACCACGGGCAGCGGGTGGTAGTTGTGCGCGAGGACCGGCTCCTCGGCGCGGATCAGTTCGGCGGAGCCGCGCGTCGCTGCGGCGGACGTGCGCGGACGGGCGGGAGCGGTCATGAACGGATCTCCTGAGTGCAGCACTTGATGCCGCCGCCGGCCTTCTGGAACTCGGAGAGGTCGACGGGGACGGGGACGTATCCGTGCCGGGCGAGCCGGTCGGCGAGGGCTTCGGCGCGCGGTGCGATGAAGACGTGGCGGCCGTCGGACACGGAGTTGAGGCCGAAGGCGAACGCGTCCTCGCGGGTCGCGAGGACCGCGTCGGGGAAGAGCCGGGCCAGCACCTCGCGGCTGCCCGGCGAGAACGCCTCCGGGTAGTAGGCGATGTTCTCGTCGTCCAGCACGAACAGCGCGGTGTCGAGGTGGTAGAAGCGCGGGTCCGTCAGGCGCAGGGTGATCACCGGGACGCCGAAGAACTCCTGGACCTCGCGGTGCGCCGCGGGCGTCGTACGGAAGCCGGTGCCCGCCAGAACGTAGCGGCGCGTCGGGACGAGGTCGCCCTCGCCCTCGCAGACGGCCTCGGGCCGGTACACGTCGAACCCGGCCGTCTTGAACCAGGTGTCGTACGCGGTGGACTCGGGGCGCCGCTCCGGCGCGTGGAAGTACGAGCCGAAGACCCGGCCCGCGATGACCAGCGCGGAGTTCGCGGCGAAGACCATGTCGGGCAGGCCGGGCACCGGCTCGACGGAGTCGACCACGTGACCGTGCGCGCGGTAGGCGCCGATCAGCGCCCTCCACTGGTCCTGCGCGAGATCCACGTCCACGGGGGTGTCGGGATGCATCCAGGGGTTGATCGCGTACTGCACGGCGAAGTGTCTGGGTTCGCAGACGAGAAAGCGCCGGGGGCGCGGCACACGGCTGTCGGGCACAGAGGGGTCCCTCCGCTTCCTGCGGTGTCGGCTGGGTGGATACCTCAACGGTAGGAAACGGGAGATACGGGCGACAAGCGATGAGAGCTGCGCGTATACGCACCATCGCTGCGTGATCGACTGGGTCAGCGCACGTTTCCTGCGTCGTCCGGGGCGGCCTGGGTCGCCCCCGCCTCCGGTGCCTCGGGCAGCAGATGGGACAGCACCATGTAGCTGATCGTCTTCCGGATGAACGGTTCCACCCGAATGCGCTCCAGCACCTCCTCGAAGTGCTCGACGTCCACCGCGCGCACGTGCAGCAGCGCGTCCGCGCCCCCCGTCACCGTCATCGCCGCGGTGATCTCCGGATGGTTGCGCACCACCTCCGCGAGCCGGCGCGGCGGGGCGGCCCCCTCGCAGTACACCTCCACGTACGCCTCCGTGCGCCAGCCCAGCGCCGCCGGTTTCACCGTGGCCGTGAACCCGGTGATCACGCCCGTCTCGCGCAACCGGTCGACACGGCGCTTGACCGCCGTGGCGGACAGCCCGATCGCCGCGCCGATCTCCGCGAAGCTCGTCCGGGCGTTCGCCATCAGAGCCGTGATGATCTTGCGGTCGAGCTCGTCGAACATCGCGGGCTTGCTGTTCATGGCGGCACTGTATCCAGCGGAGGCCGGGCCGCGGCCGGGCGCGACGGCCGTGTCCGACGCATGTCCAGCCGCGCGAAACGCTCTTACACTCCACTCTCATGCTGCGCGCGCTCGCCGTCGACGACGAACAACCCTCCCTGGAGGAGCTCCTGTACCTGCTGAACGCCGATCCCCGGATCGGCAGCGCCGAGGGAGCCGGCGACGCGACCGAGGCGCTGCGCCGGATCAACCGCGCCCTGGAATCCGGCCCCGGCGGTCCGGAGGCGATCGACGTGGTCTTCCTCGACATCCACATGCCCGGGCTGGACGGACTCGACCTGGCCCGGCTGCTCGGCGGGTTCGCCCGGCCGCCGCTCGTGGTGTTCGTGACGGCCCACGAGGGCTTCGCCGTCCAGGCCTTCGACCTGAAGGCCGTCGACTACGTCCTCAAGCCCGTCCGGCGCGAACGGCTGGCCGAGGCGATCCGCCGCGCGGCCCGCCTGCGCGACACCACCCCGCTGATCCCCGTCCACGAGCCCGACCCGGACCACATCGGCGTCGAACTCGGCGGCGTCACCCGCTTCGTGGCGGTCGAGGACATCACCCACGTCGAGGCCCACGGCGACTACGCGCGGCTGCACACCGCCCAGGGCAGCCACCTGGTCCGCATCCCGCTGTCCACCCTGGAGGAGCGCTGGCGCCCGCGCGGCTTCGTCCGCATCCACCGCCGCCACCTCGTCGCGCTCCGCCACATAGCCGAACTCCGCCTGGACGCCGGCACCGTGAGCGTCCTCGTCGACTCCGTCGAGCTCCAGGTCAGCCGCCGCCACGCCCGGCAGCTGCGCGACCTGCTGCTGCGCCGGACCACGAGCTGAGGAGGACGGCGTGCCCCAGGACCCAGCCGAACGCCGGGTGGTCGTCACCGGAGCGCCCCGGCGCGCCCGCCGGACCTCCGGCTACTACCGGCCGCGGACCGAGATCGACGAGCAGACCACGCTGGGCCACACCTACGTACGCTCCCTGATGCGCAGCCAACTCCGCGTGGGCCTCGCGGTGTTCCTCGTCCTGGTGCTCCTCGTCGCCCCGTTGCCGCTGGTCTTCGCCGCACTCCCGGACCGCGCGGGAACCGCATGGGCGGTCCTCGGATTCGGCGTCTACCCGCCCCTGGTGCTCCTCGCCCGTTGGTACGTCCGCCGGGCCGAGCGCAACGAGCGGGACTTCGTGCGGCTCGTCGAGGACCGCTGACCGGCGTGAACCAGAACTACGCCGTGCCCGCCGTCGCCCTCGTCGTCCTCGCCACCGTGCTGGTCGGCGCGTTCGGGCTGCGCGTCTCCCGGACCACCTCCGACTTCTACGTGGCCTCCCGCACCGTCGGGCCCCGGCTCAACGCCGCCGCGATCAGCGGCGAGTACCTCTCCGCCGCCTCCTTCCTCGGCATCGCGGGACTCGTCCTCGTCCAGGGACCCGACATGCTCTGGTACCCGGTCGGCTACACCGCGGGCTACCTCGTGCTGCTCCTGTTCGTCGCCGCCCCGCTGCGCCGCTCCGGCGCCTATACCCTGCCCGACTTCGCCGAGGCGCGGCTGGGCTCCCCGGCGGTACGGCGGCTGGCGGGCGCCTTCGTCGTCGGCGTCGGCTGGCTCTACCTGCTGCCCCAGCTCCAGGGCGCGGGACTCACCCTGGCCGTCATGACCGACGCGCCCGACTGGTTCGGCGGGGTCCTCGTCGCCGCCGTCGTGGTCGCCACCGTCGCCGCGGGCGGCATGCGCAGCATCACCTTCGTCCAGGCGTTCCAGTACTGGCTCAAGCTCACCGCCCTGCTCGTCCCGGCCCTCTTCCTCGTCCTCGCCTGGCAGGCGGACGGCGCCCCCCGCCACGCCTTCGACGAACCGGCCTCCTTCCGCGAGCGGCGGCTCGTCCGGATCGACGACACCCTCGACCTGACACTGGCCCGCCCGCTCACCATTACCGCGACGGGCACCGTCGACGGCCGCCGCCACCAGGGCGAGCGCCTCGACCTCCCGGCCGGCACCCACCGGGTCGAGCGCGGCACCCGGCTGACCTTCGACCCGGGGGACCCGGTCCCCGCGGCCGGGCGCGGCAGCGACGGCGGCGTGTCGACGCCGCTCGCGGCCGGACGCGAGGAACGCCCGCTGTACGCGACCTACGGACTCATCCTCGCCACCTTCCTCGGCACCATGGGCCTGCCGCACGTCGTCGTCCGCTTCTACACCAGCCCGCACGGCGTCGCCGCCCGCCGGACCACCGTCGCCGTGCTGGGCCTCGTCGGCGCGTTCTACCTGCTCCCGCCCCTCTACGGGGCCCTCGGCCGGCTCTACACCCCCGAACTGAGCCTCACCGGCGACGCGGACGCCGCCGTCCTGCTGCTGCCCGACCGGATGATCGGCGGAGCCGGCGGGCACCTGCTGGGCGCACTCGTCGCCGGCGGGGCCTTCGCCGCCTTCCTGTCCACGGCCTCCGGCCTGACCATGGCGGTGGCCGGCGTGCTCGCCCAGGACGTGCTGCCCGCCCGCGGCGTCCGGCACTTCCGCCTCGGCACCGTCCTCGCGATGGCCGTACCCCTGGCGGCCTCCGTCCTGGTCGGCGGGCTCCCCGTCGCCGACGCCGTCGGCCTGGCGTTCGCGGTCTCGGCGTCCTCCTTCTGCCCGCTGCTCGTCCTCGGCATCTGGTGGCGCCGGCTCACCCCGCCCGGCGCCGCCGCCGGGATGCTCCTCGGCGGCGGCGCCGCCCTCGTCGCGGTCGCCGCCACGATGGCCGGTTATCCGCGTACCGGCGCGCTGCGCGCCCTGCTCGCCTGGCCGGCCCTCTGGTCCGTGCCGCTCGGCTTCGTCACCATGACGGTGGTGTCGCTGGCCACCGCCACCCGCGTGCCGGCCGGGACGGCCGCGATCTTGGCCCGCTTCCACCTCCCCGAGGAGCTCACCGAGGCGGCGGGCCGGTGAGCGGATTCCTGGCCGGTCTCTGCGTCGCCGTCCTGCCGCTCCTCGCGGCCGGGTACTGGCTCGGCAGACGCACCGCGCGGCCGCAGCACCTCGGGGGCCTCGGCACCCCCGTCGAACACGCCACCTTCCAGACGCTGCACACCGCCTCGCTCGCCGCGCCCCCGCTGCGTGCCGGGCTCACCGAGGAGACGGCCCGCCGCTCCGCCCGCCGGCTGCGCACCCTGCTCGGCACCGACGCGCTCTGCCTGACCGACCCCGAGACCGTGCTCGCCTGGGACGGCGTCGGCGCGCACCACCGCGACGAGATCATGGAGCGCCTCGCCGGACCGCTGGACACCGGCCGCGGCGCGGCCTTCCGGCTGGCCTGCGAGGAGCCCGCCTGCACCCTGCGCTGGGCCGTCGTCGCCCCGCTCACCGTGGAGGACCGCGTGCACGGAGCCCTCGTGGCCTGCGCGCCCCGGGAGTCGGCGGTCCTGGTGCGTGCCGTCGGCGAGGTCGCGCGCTGGGTCTCCGTCCAACTGGAGCTGGCCGATCTCGACCGGTCCAGGACCCGGCTGATCGAGGCCGAGATCAGGGCCCTGCGCGCCCAGATATCACCGCACTTCATCTTCAACTCGCTCGCCGTGATCGCCTCGTTCGTCCGCACGGACCCCGAGCGCGCCCGCGACCTCCTCCTGGAGTTCGCCGACTTCACCCGCTACTCGTTCCGCCGGCACGGCGACTTCACCACCCTCGCCGACGAACTGCACGCCATCGACCACTACCTGGCCCTGGTCCGGGCCCGCTTCGGCGAGCGGCTGTCGGTCACCCTGCAGATCGCCCCCGAGGTGCTGCCGGTGGCGCTGCCCTTCCTCTGTCTCCAGCCGCTGGTGGAGAACGCGGTCAAGCACGGCCTGGAGGGCAAGACGGACAAGAGCCACATCGGCATCACCGCCCAGGACGCCGGGGCCGAGGCGCTCGTCGTCATCGAGGACAACGGCGTGGGCATGGACCCCGGGCGGCTGCGCCGCATCCTGTCGGGAGAGGTCGGGCCGTCGGCCGGCATCGGCCTGTCCAACGTCGACGAACGGCTGCGGCAGGTCTACGGCGACGACCACGGGCTGGTCATCGAGACGGCCGCGGGCGCCGGCATGAGGATCACCGTCCGGCTGCCGAAGTACCAGCCGGGCGTGCACTCCGCGGCGCGCCGCCCGCGGGCGTGACCGGCTCGGTGACACGGCCTCGCCCCGGGGCCGGTGGCCGTGCCCCGGCGCCGGGCGCTCTCAGGCGTGCGAGACGACCATCCCCAGGGTGATCAGACCGAGCACGACCCAGCCGAACCACAGCCAGCCGTTGCTGCCCAGCGCCACCGTGTAGGCCGTCACCATGACGAGCCCGCCCACGGTGAGCGCTCCCATCGTCTTCGTCGTACCGGGCATCGGGACACCCTCCTCCCGGCGGGGCCGCGGCGCGGGCCGACGCCTTCGGGCCCATTTTCACCCGGACGGACGCGGTTCGCCAGGGGCGGGCGCCGGTCCCGTCCGGTCCGCCTCAGCGGCTGCGGGCCTGGAGCGAGGCGAGATAGGCGTTGTACGCCTCCAGCTCCTTGTCGCCGTCCCGGTCCGCCGCCCGGTCCTGGCGCTTGGCCTGCCGCTGCTCGGAGCCGTACCACTGGAAGAGCAGGGCGAGCAGCACCAGGACGGACGGGACCTCGCTGAACGCCCAGGCGATACCGCCGGCGGCGGTCTGATCGGCGAGCGCCTCGATGCCGAGGGAGGCGGGCGGATGCTCGTACGTCGCGATCATCGGCTGCGAGGCCATCATCAGCGCGATGCCGAAGAACGCGTGGAAGGGCATCCCCGCGAACAGCTCCAGCATCCGCATCAGGTACCCGGGGCGGTGCGGTCCGGGGTCCACCCCCATGATCGGCCAGAAGAACACCAGGCCGACGGCGAGGAAGTGGCACATCATCGCGATGTGACCGGTCTTGGACTCCATCAGGAAATCGAAGATCGGGGTGAAGTACAGGCCGTACAGGCTCGCGATGAACAGCGGGATGGTGAAGGCCGAGTGCGTGACGATCCGCAGATAGCGGCTGTGCAGCAGCATCAGCAGCAGCTCGCGCGGTCCCTTGCTCCCTCGCCGGGCAGCCACCGGCAGCGCCCGGAGCGCCAGCGTGATCGGTGCGCCCAGCAGGATCAGGATCGGCGACAGCATGCTGATCACCATGTGCTGCACCATGTGCACGCTGAACATGACCATGCCGTAGTCGTTGAGCCCGGTGCACATCACGAGCAGGACGGTCAGCACGCCGACGACGAAGGACACCGTCCGGCCCCACGGCCAGGCGTCGCCCCGCCGTGTGAGCCGCAGCACACCCCAGCCGTACAGCCCGAGCCCGAGCAGGCAGGCGACGAGGAAGAAGGGGTCCGCGGACCACGCGAGTCCTCGTCCCAGCGTGAACGGCGGCAGGTCCATGGTCATGCCGTGCCCGCTGTGATCCATCCACCGGCTCCTGATTCTGGGCTGCCTCCCGGGCCTTTTGGGGCACTGGGGAGGGTTGTGCGCGCTCTGTCCGCACCAGACTAGAACCGCCCCCGGTCGCACCGGCGACCGGGGGCGGTTCTCGGCGCGAACGGGTCAGAGCACGCACTCCGCCTCGGCGTAGCGCTCGTCCGGAACGGTCTTCAGGGTCTCGACCGCCTCCGCGAGCGAGACCATCACGATGTCGGTCCCGCGCAGCGCGGTCATGTTCCCGAACTCGCCGCGGTGCACGGCCTCCACCGCGTGCCAGCCGAACCGGGTCGCGAGCACGCGGTCGTAGGCGGTGGGCGTGCCGCCGCGCTGCACGTGTCCGAGGATCACCGGGCGGGCCTCCTTGCCGAGCCGCTCCTCCAGTTCGATGGAGAGCTGCCGGGCGATGCCCGCGAAGCGTTCGTGGCCGTAGACGTCCCTGCCGCCCTCGTCGTACTCCATGGAGCCGGCCCGGGGCTTGGCGCCCTCGGCGGCGACGACGATGGCGAAGCGCTTCCCGGCCTCGAACCGCTCGCCGACCTTCGCGGCCAGCTCCTCGATGTCGAACGGGCGCTCCGGCACGACGATGGCGTGGGCGCCC
The DNA here is from genome assembly GCF_043199735.1 of Streptomyces sp. NPDC048566. NCBI lineage: Bacteria > Bacillati > Actinomycetota > Actinomycetes > Kitasatosporales > Streptomycetaceae > Streptomyces > Streptomyces sp. NPDC048566. The sequence continues at coordinate 280,515 of NZ_JBICWL010000002.1, read as the reverse complement.
GCCGCCATCCCGGAGTGCAGCGCGATCCAGCCGGTGTGACGGCCCATGACCTCCACGATCAGCACCCGCTGGTGCGACTCGGCGGTGGTCTTCAGCCGGTCGAGGGCCTCGGTCGCGACGCCGACGGCGGTGTCGAAGCCGAAGGTCACGTCGGTGACGGCGATGTCGTTGTCGATGGTCTTCGGCACGCCGACGATCGGCAGGCCGGCGTCCGACAGCAGGCGGGCCGCCTTGAGCGTGCCCTCGCCGCCGATCGGGATGACGGCGTCGAGCCCGAGCTCCGCGACGTGGCCGCGGGCCCGTTCCACGCCGTCACGCAGGTGTGCGGGCTGGACCCGGGAGGAGCCCAGCATGGTGCCGCCGCGAGCGAGGATGCCGCTCACCGCGTCGAGGTCGAGCTTGAGGTAGTCGCACTCCAGCAGTCCCTTCCAGCCGTCGCGGAAGCCGATCACCTCGTCGCCGTGGTCGACGACGGCGCGGTGTACGACGGACCGGATGACGGCGTTCAGGCCGGGGCAGTCGCCGCCGGACGTGAGGACACCAATGCGCATAGCCCGAAATACCTTCTCGACGTGGGCCGGGTCCGGACCACGTTGTCCGGCAGGATCCCCGCCACCCTACCGGCGGGAGGGGGCCGGGCAGCACCGTGCGTCCGCCAGCTGGACGCACCCGCTCACCTGTGCGGACGAGGTGTCAGACGGGCCCCCGGCGGCGCGCACCTCCGCCGTCCCCCGTGAACGCCGAGAGGAACCGTTCCGGCAGGGACGGTTCCTCTCGGCCGGCCCGCCGCAGGGCGGGCCGGGGCACTAGGCGGCGGGCTGGGTGGCCGCCGCGATGCGCTCGGTGCGCAGCGCCTCGTACCAGTGGTCGTCGATCGGCGGCAGCGCGTTGACGTCGAGCGCCAGCTTCAGCAGCAGATCGGCGATCAGCGGGTTGCGTGCCAGCACGGGCCCGTGCATGTACGTGCCGAACACGGTGTCGTTGTACGCGCCCTCCGTGCCGTCGCCCGTGCCGTTGCCCTTGCCGAGCCGCACGTTCGCGAACGGGCGGGCGGTGGGGCCGAGGTGGGTGACGCCCTGGTGGTTCTCGAAGCCCGTCAGCTGCGGCAGCCCGAGACGGGGGTCGATGTCCGCCAGCACGTCGCCGACGCAGCGCTCGCCCTCACCGCGGGTGGAGACGACGTCGAGCAGACCGAGGCCCGGCTCGCGCTCGCCGAGGTCGTTGATGAACTCGTGCCCGAGGATCTGGTACCCGGCGCACACCGAGAACACGATCGCGCCGTTGCCCACCGCCCGGTGCAGGCCGCCGTCACGGCGCAGCCGCTCGGCCGCGAGCCGCTGCGGCCGGTCCTCACCGCCGCCGATCAGGTAGATGTCGCCCGAGGTGGGGATCGGCTGGTCGCTGCGCACGTCGAGACGGGCCACGTCGAGACCGCGCTGGCGGGCGCGGCGCTCCACGACGAGGGCGTTGCCCTGGTCGCCGTAGGTGCTCAGCAGGTCCGGGTAGATCCACACCAGACGCAGGCTGTTGTCGCTCATTCTCTTCGTCCTCCGTGGCTCAGTTGCCGACACGACGCCTCAAGTCCTGGAAAGCGGTGTAGTTCGCGATGACCTCGATGCGCCCGGGCGGTGCCATCTGCACGGCCTGATCGAGGTTCTCGCACACCTGGAACTGCTGGTTCGCGACTTCGAGGCGGACGGCGAGGTCCAGCTTCCGGTCGCCGAGGACGAAGATGGGGTGCCCGGTCAGCCGGGTGTAGTCCACGTCCCACAGCCAGGAGGTGTCGGTGCCGTCGGCGCCGCGCGCGTTCACCGACAGGATCACCGGGGTCGGCCGCGGGTCGATCAGGGAGAACGTCTCCAGCCAGCCCGCCGGGTTCTTGGCGAGCAGCAGGCGCAGGTCCCGCTGCATGAACTGCACCACGTCGTAGCGTCCGGCGACGGCCTGCACCTGGTACATGCGCTCCAGGGCGACCTGTGGCGGGACCCCGAAGACGGCGGCGACGGCGGCCGAGGAGGCGGCGTTCGCCTTGTTGGCGCGGCCCGGCAGCTGGAGGTGGATCGGCCAGGCGGAGCCGTGCGGGTCGAGCACGTGGTCCCCGGACAGGGCCCAGGTCGGCGTCGGCCGGCGGAAACCGCAGTCCCCGCAGAACCAGTCGTCGCCGGGCCGCTGCATCACGCCGCCGCAGGACGGACAGGACCAGGCGTCGTCCTTCCACATCTGACCGGCCGCCACCCACAGGACGTTCGGCGAGGAGGACGCGGCCCACACGACCAGCGGGTCGTCCGCGTTGGCGACCACGACGGACTTGGAGCCGGCGAGGCCCTCGCGCCAGTGCTCGGCCATCATCCGGGTCTCGGCCGCCCGGTCGAGCTGGTCGCGCGAGAGGTTCAGCAGCGCGATGCACTTCGGGTCGGTGTCCCGGGCCACCCCGGAGAGGTACTTCTCGTCGACCTCGATGACCGCGAACTTGGCCTCCGATCCGCCGGCGAGCGCCGAGGTGATGCCCGCGGGCATGTTGGCGCCCAGTGCGTTGGACACCACCGGTCCGGCGGCGCGCAGCGCCTCCGCGATCAGCCGGGTCGTCGTGGTCTTGCCGTTGGTCGCCGACACCAGGATCACGTCCAGGTGCGTGGCGAGCCGCGCCAGCAGGTCGGGGTCCAGTTTGAGAGCGACCCGGCCGCCGATCACCGATCCGCTGCCGCGTCCGGCGGCCCGCGAGACGGCCGCGGCCGCCTTGCCCGCCGTCACGGCCAGCTTGGCCCGCGGCGACAGCGGGTCCGAGTTGCCTGACATCGTTTGTCGATCCTCCTTGCGTACGCGCCGCGCCCCTGCCCCCGGCACCGTGTGGGCCTCAGCCTATCGAGATCCACTCACGTGCCCGAATCGCGGCACCACCTGGGTGCCCGCGCGACATGCGCGCGCCTCACAGGACCGTACCCTTGCCGCCATGCGACAAGGCTCCATCCCGGGCACCCGCGGGCGCGTCCGGCCCCTCACCCTGCTCGGCGACCCCGTGCTGCGCACGGCATGTGCGGAGGTCGACGCCTTCGGGCCCCAACTCGCGGCACTCGTCGAGGACATGTTCGCGACGATGTACGCGGCCCAGGGCGTCGGCCTCGCCGCGAACCAGATCGGCGTCGGCCTCAGGGTCTTCGTATACGACTGCCCGGACGACGATGATGTCCGCCATGTCGGACATGTCGTGAACCCGCGGCTCGTCGCGGCGGACGGTGTGGTGCTGCGCGGCCCCGAGGGCTGCCTCTCGCTGCCGGGGCTGGAGGCCGCCACCGAGCGCTTCGACCGGGCCGTCGTCGAGGGCAGGGACGCCGCCGGGCGGCCCGTGACGGTCGAGGGCACCGGCTGGTTCGCCCGCTGCCTCCAGCACGAGTGCGATCACCTCGACGGCCTCGTCTACGCCGACCGGCTGGCCGGCCGGCGCAGGAAGCGGCTCCTGCGCCAGGTGGGCCGGGCCCCCTGGAGCGGGCGGGGGAGCGGGTGAGGCGGGGTCAGAAGCCCGGGCCGCCCGCACGGTCGCCCGCCGCCGCGAGCCGGCCCCACAGCAGGTCGGCCAGACTGCGCACCAGCTCGGCGCGCTCGCAGGGCCGTTCGCCCAGCCACCAGTCGCCCGCCGCGTGCATCATGCCGACGATGCCGTGCCCCCAGACGCGGGCCAGCTGCTGACTGCCCGGGCCGAGGTCCACGCGCTCCTCGATGACCTCGGCCAGTTCCTCGCCCATGCGGCGCAGTACGGGCGCCGAGTACTTGCCGACGTCGAACCCGGGGTCGCCCACGGGCCCGCCCTCGGACGGATGCATCAGGAAGCGGTACACCTGGGGGCGCGCCTCGATGGCCGCCAGGTAGGTGTCCAGCGTCGCCTCCACGCGCTCGCGGCGGGCGGCCGGGGCGTCCAGCGCCGCCCGCAGGGCGCCCAGCAGGGCGTCGGTGTGCCGCATGGCCAGCGCGGCGTAGAGGCCGCCCTTGTCCCCGAAGTGGCGGTACAGGATGGGCTTGGTGATGCCGGCCTCGGCGGCGATGGCGTTCATGGAGGCGCCCGGGCCGTCGCGGAGCACCACCCGGTCCGCGGCCTCCAGCAGCTCGCGCCGGCGGCGGTCGGTGGACCGCTGCTGGTCGGTCCGCTGTGTGGTGTCCATGTGCTCTCCCCACCCGTGGTGATTCGGTGACGCCTGCGCAAAGTAACACTGTCCCGTACCCGGGGATCGAACGGGCTGCCGAGCGCGAGGCGGGAGTTGACTTTTCCTACTGGGCGGTAACAGACTCCAGTTACCGCAAGTAACATTCAGGGCAGCGCTGGAGGGGACATGGCCGAGTTCACCATGGAGCTCAACGACGAACAGAAGGAGGTCCGGGACTGGCTGCACGGCTTCGCCGCCGATGTCGTCCGCCCCGCGGCCGCCGAATGGGACGAGCGTGAGGAGACTCCCTGGCCGGTCATCCAGGAGGCCGCGAAGGTCGGCATCTACTCCCTGGACTTCTACGCCCAGCAGTACTTCGACCCCACCGGCCTCGGCATCCCCATGGCCATGGAGGAACTCTTCTGGGGGGACGCCGGCATCGCGCTGTCCATCGTCGGCACCGGCCTCGCCGCCGTGGGCGTCCTCGCCAACGGGACCGAGGAGCAGATCGGCACCTGGATTCCCCAGATGTACGGTGACGCCAACGATGTCAAGGTCGCCGCCTTCTGCTCCTCGGAGCCCGACGCGGGGTCCGACGTCGCCTCGCTGCGCACCCGCGCCGTCTACGACCAGGCCAAGGACGAGTGGGTCCTGAACGGCACGAAGACCTGGGCGACCAACGGCGGCATCGCCAACGTCCACGTCGTCGTCGCCGCAGTCGACCCCGACCTCGGCTCCAAGGGGCACGCCTCCTTCATCGTGCCGCCCGGCACCCCCGGTCTCTCCCAGGGCCAGAAGTTCAAGAAGCACGGCATCCGCGCCTCCCACACCGCCGAGGTCGTCCTGGAGGACGTGCGCGTCCCCGGCTCCTGCCTGCTCGGCGGCAAGGACAGGCTCGACGAGCGGCTCGCCCGCTCGCGGGAGCGGGCCAAGGCGGGCGGCGAGCGGGTGAAGAACGCCGCGATGGCCACCTTCGAGGCCAGCCGTCCCGCCGTCGGCGCGATGGCCGTCGGCACCGCCCGCGCCGCCTACGAGGTCGCCCTCGACTACGCGAGGACGCGGGAGCAGTTCGGCCGCCCGATCATCGACAACCAGGGCGTCGCCTTCCAGCTCGCCGACATGCGCACCTCGATCGACGCGGCGCGGCTTCTGGTGTGGCGGGCCTCCTGGATGGCGGTCAACGGCAAGCCGTTCACGGCGGCCGAGGGATCGATGTCGAAGCTGTTCGCCAGCGAGACGGCGAAGAAGGTCACCGGCCAGGCCATCCAGATCCTCGGCGGCAACGGCTACACCCGGGAGTACCCGGTGGAGCGCATGCACCGGGACGCGGCCATCTACACGATCTTCGAAGGCACCAGCGAGATCCAGCGCCTGGTGATCGCCCGGACGCTGGCCGGGATGCCGATTCGCTAGAGCCGTGACCGGAGGTTCGCCGGACGGCTCGCGGCGTCCGGTGCGGTGCATCGCACGGCGGAGCGTCGCCCGCGTACGGGGATGTACTCGGGTGATGCGGCGACGCGGCGAGGTGCCGTGCCGGACGCCGGGAGCCGGTGAACCCTTCCGGTCACGGCCCCGGGGCGCCCCGGACGGAGCGGACCCGGGCCGGGCACGCGGGCGGGACGGGCCGCCGGTCAGCCGCCGGCCGGCCCGCTGCTGTGCGCGATGCAGGCGACGTCGATGCGGTCGGCCAGCTTGGCCAGCTCGATGGTCAGAGCGGCCACCGTGTCCTCGTCCAGCCCGTCCTGCCCGGCCTCCACCAGATGCAGCCACCGGCCGCCCACCGTGCGCAGCAGCTTGCTGACGTCGGCGGCCGCCACCTGCAACGTGCCGCGGTCGTCGACGATCAGGGGGAGGGTCACTTCGCGGTTCACACAGGCGATCGTAGCTGCGGAACGCTCACGCTCCGTGCCATACGGTGGTGATGTTGCAGAACTCGCGGATTCCGTGCCCCGACAGCTCCCGTCCGTAGCCGGACCGCTTCTCCCCGCCGAAGGGGAACGCCGGGTGCGAGGCCGTCATCCCGTTGAAGAAGACGCCGCCCGCCTCGATGTCCCGAACGAAGCGCTCCGTCTCCGCCTCGTCCCGCGTCCACACGTTCGAGCTCAGCCCGAACGGGGTGTCGTTGGCGAGGGCGATCGCCTCGTCGAGGTCGGCGGCGCGGTACAGCGTGGCGACCGGCCCGAAGGTCTCCTCCTGGTGGACGCGCATCGCGGGAGTGATGTCCGCGAGGACGGTCGGCGCGTAGTACCAGCCGTCGGCGAGACCCGCGGGACGTTCGCCGCCGCACAGCACCGTCGCGCCGTTCTCCACGGCGTCGTCGACGAGTTCCTCCAGATCGGCGCGGCCCTGCTCGGTGGAGAGCGGCCCCACCTCCGTGTCCTCGTCGAGCGGGTCCCCGACGGTGAGCGCCCGCATGCCCGCGGCGAAGTGCTCCGCGAAGGCGTCGAAGACGTCGGTGTGCACGATGAACCGCTTCGCGGCGATGCAGGACTGCCCGTTGTTCTGCACCCGGGCGGTCACGGCGGTCCGCGCCGCGCTCTCCACGTCCGCCGACGGCATCACGACGTACGGGTCGCTGCCGCCCAGTTCCAGCACCGTCTTCTTCACCTCGTCGCCCGCGACCGCGGCGACCGCCCGGCCCGCGGGTTCGCTGCCGGTGAGCGTGGCGGCCTTCACTCGCGGGTCGCGCAGCACGTCCTCGACGGCTCCCGAGCCGATCAGCAGGGTCTGGAAGCAGCCCTCGGGGAAGCCGGCGCGACGGAACAGCTCCTCCAGGTACAGGGCCGTCTGCGGCACGTTCGAGGCGTGCTTGAGCAGGCCCACGTTGCCCGCCATCAGCGCGGGCGCGGCGAAGCGGACCACCTGCCACAGCGGGAAGTTCCACGGCATCACGGCGAGCACCGGTCCGATCGGCCGGTAGCGCACCAGGACACGGGAGGCGCCCGAGTCCTTCGCGTCCGCCGGGTCCGGGTGCTCGTCGGCGAGCAGGCCCTCGGCGCGGTCGGCGTACCAGTGCATCGCCTTGGCGCACTTGGCCGCCTCCGCGCGGGCCTGCCGGACCGGCTTGCCCATCTCGACCGTCATCACCCGGCCGATCTCGTCCCGGTCCTGCTCCAGGAGCTCGGCGGCACGGTGCATCAGCCGGGCGCGTTCGGCGAAGGACGTCGTGCGGTACGTGCGGTAGGTGTCCTCGGCGACGGCGAGCCTGCGTTCGATCTCCTCGGCGCCGAGGGCGTCGTACGTCTTGAGCGTCTCGCCGTTCGCCGGATTCACCGTTGCGATGGCCATGGGCCGACCTCCTGGGAGCGTGCTGTTCCCCGACCCTCCCGCGCGGCGGGGTGCGGCGCAACGCGGGGGGCGGCTGGGCGAGCCGGCGCGTCTGTCCGAACGCCGGCTCTCAGCCCGAGTGCTCCGTGAGCCGGTCGAGAAACGTCGTCTGGGCGGACACGATCAGCGGCCGGGCCCGGTCCGGGGTCATCCACTCCACCCGGTCCAGCTCGGGGAACTCCTGCCGCCGCCCCGACCTCGGCGGCCACTCCATCGTGAAGGTGCCGGGGACGGCGGCCGCCGGGTCGAGGTCCGCCTCGATCCCCCAGGCCGTCACGATCTTGCCGTTCGCCTGGGTGACCTCACCCAGCGTGACGGGCTCGCCGTCGGGCGGCGGCAGCCCCAGCTCCTCGCGGAACTCGCGGCGCGCCGCGTCCCAGGCGGTCTCATCCGGCTCGTACTCGCCCTTGGGGACCGTCCAGGCACCCGCGTCGCGCCGGGCGAAGAAGGGGCCGCCCATATGGCCGAGCAGGACCTCCAGCCCGTGCCCGGAGCGCCGGAACAGCAGCAGGCCGGCGCTGCGCGCGGTCCGTCCGGAGCGCCGCGCGCTCACCGCCCGACCTCCGGGTGGGCGGCGAGCAGCGCGTCCACGGTGTCGGCCTCGGCCGGCCGTTTGTCCTCGCGGTAGCGGACCACGCGCGCGAAGCGCAGGGTGACGCCCGCGGGGTAGCGGGTGGAGCGCTGGAGACCGTCGTAGGCGATCTCCACGACCAGTTCCGGCCGCACCGTGACCACGTGGCCGTCGTCCCCGGTCGCCAGTTCCCGGAGCCGTTCGGTCTGCCAGCCGAGCATGGCGTCGGTCATGCCCTTGAACGTCTTGCCGAGCATGGCGAAGGCGCCGTCCGGCGTCCGGGCGCCCAGATGCAGGTTGGAGAGCTTGCCGGTACGCCGGCCGTGTCCCCACTCGGCCGCCAGCACCACCAGGTCGAGCGTGTGCACGGGCTTGACCTTCAGCCAGGCGGATCCCCGCCGTCCCGCGCCGTAGACGGCGTCCAGCGCCTTCACCACGACGCCCTCGTGGCCGCGGGCCAGCGTGTCGGCGAGGAACCGCTCGGCGCCCGCGGCGTCCTCCACGCCCGCCACCAGCGTCCCGCGGACCCGCATGGGCTCCGGGACCAGCCGGGCCAGCGCCGCGTGCCGCTCGGTGAACGGCAGGTCCAGCAGCTCCCGCCCGTCCACCGAGAGCGCGTCGAAGAAGACGGGGGAGACGGGCACCGTCCGGGCGGCCGCCGCCACGTCCACCCGCGAGCCGACCCGCCCGGCCGTCTCCTGGAAGGAGCGGGGCCGGCCCTGCCCGTCGAGCGCGATCACCTCGCCGTCCAGGATGAACCGCTCGCCCGGCAACTTCCGCGCCGCGGCCGTCAGCTCGGGGAGCCGGTCGGTGATGTCGTCGAGGGTGCGGGTGTACACGCGCACCTCCGGGCCGTCGCGGTGCACCTGCACCCGGATGCCGTCGAGCTTCTCCTCGACGGCGCAGGCGCCGAGTCTGCCGACCGCCTCGGACACCGACGCGGCGCTGTGCGCCAGCATCGGGAGCACGGGGCGGCCGACCGTGAGCCGGAAGCCGGACAGCGCCTCCGGGCCCTCGGCGAGCAGGCTCCGCGCCACCGTCTGGAGCGAGCCGGCGAGCATCACCGCCCGCCGCACGTCCGCGGCGGGCGCTCCGGTCGCCCCGGCGAGCCCTTCCACCGCGATCGCGTCGAGGGCGCCCTGGCGCACCTCGCCGGTGAGCAGGCCGAGCAGGAACCGCTGCTCGTCCTCGGTGGCCGCGCCCATCAACGCGCGCACCAGCCGGGCCCGTTCGGCCTGAGAACCGGTGCCGGACACCGCGCCCAGCGCGGTGAGCCGGGCATCCACCTCGCGCACGGTGAGGGTGGGGCCGGCCGCCGGGGGCACCCGGTCGCCGAGCACCTTCCAGCCGACACCGAGCCGGCCCTGCGGCAGCCGGCCCGCCAGATACGGGATCACGATCGGCACGTCCTCCGGCTCGGTCTCCCGGAACAGCTCCGCGAGCAGCGCGGTCTTGCGGGACCGCGCCGAGGTGGCGGCGACCTCCCGCGACACGTGGGCGAGCCGGCTGAGCAGCATGCAGCCATGGTGCAACGCCGAGGCCGTGTCCACACCCGTACGGCGGCGCCGCGGCCGGCGCGGCGGGCACCGGCGACCTGGCCGCGGCGCAGTCCGAGCCGCCGTTCCGGGAGGTCAGCCGCGCGCCACCGCCGCGTCGAGGTCGGCGAAGAGGAGTTCGCCGTTGAGGGTGGCCGCCGCCCGGTACCCGGCGCTCGCCGCGTTGACCACCTGTTCCGCGAAGCCGGCCGCGTTCCCGGCCGCCCAGACGCCGGGCACGCTCGTCAGCCCGGTCGGATCGGTCACCGGATAGGAGCCGAACGGGGTCTCGGACAGCTCGGCACCGAGGCGTTCGAGCAGCCCCGTCCGCGGCACGGCGCGGGGAGCGGTGAACAGCACCGACCGCGGGTGCACGGACCCGTCGCGCAGCCGGACCCCGGTGAGCCGGTCGTCCTCGACGACCAGCTCCGCGACCTCGCCGGGCACCACGGCGACACCGGCCGCCGCCAGGCGGCGCAGATCGGTGTCCGACAGCTCGGCCTCGGCGACCGTGTGGAGGAACAGCGTGACGTCCTTCGACCACTGGGTCACCATGAGGGCCTGGTGCACGCTCAGCGGCGTCGCCGCCAGCACGCCGAAGGACGCGTCGCGGACCTCCCAGCCGTGGCAGTAGGGGCAGTGCAGCACGTCGCGCCCGAAGCGCTCGGCGACGCCCGGCACGGCGGGCATCTCGTCGGCGAGGCCCGTGGTGACGATCAGCCGTCGGGCGTGCACCGCGGTGCCGGACTCCAGGGTCGCGCCGAACTCGCCCGCGCCGTCCCGGACCACGTCCACCACCCGGTCGCGGACGATCTCCACGCCGTAGCCCTCGACCTCCCGGCGGCCCGCGGCGAGGAAGGCCGCGGGCGGCATGCCGTCCCGGGTCAGATAGCCCTGCAGGTGCGCGGCCGGCGCGTTGCGCGGTTCGCCCGCGTCGACGACGAGGGCGCGGCGCCGCGCCCGGCCCAGGACCAGCGCCGCGGACAGTCCGGCCGCGCCGCCGCCGACGACGAGGGCGTCGTATGTCTCGGTCATGGTGACCACCTCCACCCCGAACGTCGCCGACGACCGGCCGGATTGACAAACGGTGTTGCCGAAACTGCAATGGAGCGATGAGTGGGCGACGGGCCGCGGGGGCCGACGACGGGACCGGGCGGGGCGCCGCCGGGGAGATCGCGACCGACGAGGTGCTCGCCGCGGTCGGGCCGCGGCTGCGCCGGCTGCGCAAGGAGCGCGGGGCGACGCTGGCGGGCCTGTCCGAGACGACGGGCATCTCGGTGAGCACCCTGTCGCGGCTGGAGTCGGGCCTGCGCAGGCCCAGTCTGGAACTGCTGCTGCCCCTCGCGCGGGCGCACCAGGTCCCGCTCGACGAACTCGTCGGCGCACCCCCGGTCGGCGACCCCCGGGTGCGCGCCGAGCCCGTCGTGCGGGGCGGTCGCACGCACTGGCCGCTGACCCGCCGGCCCGGCGGGCTCCAGGCGTACAAGGTGGTCGAACCGCAGCGGTCCATGGCTCCGGACCCGCGGACCCACGAGGGGTACGAGTGGCTGTACGTGATGTCCGGCCGGCTGCGCCTGGTGCTGGGAGAGCACGACGTCGTGCTGGGGCCGGGGGAGGCGGCCGAGTTCGACACCCGGGTGCCGCACTGGTTCGGGTCGACGGGGGAGGGGCCGGTCGAGTTCCTGAGCCTGTTCGGGCCGCAGGGGGAGCGGATGCACGTCCGGGCCCGGCCCCGCGGGCGCGACCGGGAGGACTGACCGGTCGCACCGGGCGTGGTGAAGACGACGGCCGTCCCCTGTTCCCAGAGGGGCAAGCGACCGCTTAGTATGCGATCGACCCCGGTCCGACGACGCAGTCCCCTGGAGGCCCCGCATGCAGGCATGGCAAGTGCACCAGAACGGCGAGCCCGCGGAGGCGATGCGCCTGTGCGAGGTGGACCGGCCCACGCCCGGTGACGGCCAGGTCCTGCTCGCGGTCCGCGCCGCCGCCGTCAACTTCCCCGACGCGCTGCTGTGCCGCGGCCAGTACCAGGTCAGGCCCCCGCTGCCGTTCACCCCCGGCGTGGAGATCTGCGGCGAGACCGAGGACGGACGCCGGGTGATCGCCAACCCCGTGCTGCCCCACGGCGGATTCGCCGAGTACACGGTCGCCGACGCCGCCGCCCTGCTGCCCGCCCCCGACGCCCTCGACGACGCCGAGGCCGCCGCCCTGCACATCGGCTACCAGACCGGCTGGTTCGGCCTGCACCGCCGGGCCCGGCTGGAGGCCGGCGAGACGCTCCTCGTGCACGCGGCCGCCGGCGGGGTCGGCAGCGCCGCCGTCCAGCTCGGCAAGGCCGCCGGCGCCACCGTCATCGGGGTCGTCGGCGGCGCCGACAAGGCGGCGGTGGCGCGCGACCTGGGCTGCGACGTCGTCGTCGACCGGCGCGCCGAGGACGTCATCGCCGCGGTCAAGGAGGCGACGGGCGGACGCGGTGCCGACGTGATCTACGACCCCGTCGGCGGGGACGCCTACGCCCAGTCCGCCAAGGTCGTCGCGTTCGAGGGCCGGATCGTCGTCGTCGGCTTCGCGAGCGGCACCGTGCCCAGCCCCGCGCTCAACCACGCCCTCGTGAAGAACTACGCAATCCTCGGCCTGCACTGGGGCCTGTACAACACCAAGGACCCCAAGCTCGTCCGGCACTGCCACGACCAGCTCACCGAGCTGGCGGAACGGGGCGCGATCAAACCGCTGGTGAGCGAGCGGGTCCCGCTGGGCGAGGCCGCCGCCGCCGTGCAGCGGGTCGCCGACGGGGTCACCACCGGGCGCATCGCCGTCGTGCCCGCACACCGGAACGGAGCCGCCGCATGACCGACGCAGCAGAACTGCGCCGCCGCACACAGGAGTTGCTGGCCGCTCACCCGCCCGCCGACACCACGCGCCAGGACTTCCTCACGGCGCGCTTCGACGCCGGACTGGCCTGGGTGCACTATCCGGAGGGCCTCGGCGGACTCGGCGCCCCCCGCCGGCTCCAGGCGGTCGTGGACGCCGAACTCGCCGCCGCCGGAGCGCCCGACAACGACCCGCGGCGCATCGGCATCGGCCTCGGCATGGCCGCGCCGACCATCCTCGGCTTCGGCACCGAGGAGCAGAAGCGGCGCTTCCTGCGTCCCCTGTGGGTGGGCGAGGAGGTGTGGTGCCAGCTGTTCAGCGAGCCCGGCGCCGGTTCGGACCTCGCCGCGCTCGGCACCCGCGCCGTCCGCGCCGACGGCGACGGCCCGCACGGCGGCGACTGGGTGGTCAACGGGCAGAAGGTGTGGACGTCCAGCGCCCACCTCGCCCGCTGGGCCATCCTCATCGCCCGCACCGACCCGGACGTGCCCAAGCACCGCGGCATCACGTACTTCGTCTGCGACATGACCGACCCCGGTGTCGAGGTCCGGCCGCTGCGCCAGATCACCGGCGAGGCCGAGTTCAACGAGGTGTTCCTCACCGACGTGCGCATCCCCGACGCGCACCGGCTCGGCGAGGTCGGCGACGGCTGGCGGGTCGCCCAGACCACGCTGATGAACGAGCGCGTGTCCATCGGCGGCATGCGCATCCCGCGCGAGGGCGGCATGATCGGCCCGGTCGCGAAGACCTGGCGCGAGCGGCCCGAACTGCGCACCCACGACACCCACCAGCGGCTGCTCGGGCTGTGGGTCGAGGCCGAGGTCGCCCGGCTCTCCGGCGAGCGGCTGCGCCAGCAGCTCGCGGTCGGACAGCCCGGCCACGAGGGCTCCGGCATGAAGCTCGGATTCGCCCGGCTCAACCAGGAGATCAGCGGCCTGGAGGTCGAACTCCTCGGCGAGGAGGGCCTGTTGTACGAGGACTGGACGATGCGGCGGCCGGAACTGGTCGACTTCACCGGCCGGGACGCCGGATACCGCTACCTGCGCTCCAAGGGCAACAGCATCGAGGGCGGGACCAGCGAGGTCCTGCTGAACATCGTCGCCGAACGCGTCCTCGGCCTGCCGTCCGAGCCGCGGACCGACAAGGACGTCGCATGGAAGGACCTCGCCCGATGAGCCAGGTGAGCACCGAGCCCGATCTGCTCTACACCGAGGAGGAGGAGGCGCTGCGCGCCGCCGTCCGCGCCCTCCTCGCCGACCGCTGCGCCGCCGCCGACGTGATCACCCGCAGCGAGTCCGCCACCCCGCACGACCCCGAACTGTGGAAGGCGCTCGCCGACGGCATGGGCCTCGCCGGGCTGCTGGTGCCCGAGGAGCACGGCGGCCAGGGTGCCACCCACCGCGAGGCCGCCGTCGTCCTGGAGGAGCTCGGCCGCGCCGTCGCCCCGGTCCCGTACCTGACGAGCGCCGTGGTCGCGACCGAGGCGCTGCTGGCCTGCGCGACCCCGGCTGCGGCCGAACTGGTCGCCGCGCTCGCCTCCGGCCGCACCGTCGCCGCCCTCGCCGTGCCGCTCGCCGCCGGACCCGGCACCGTCGCGCCGCCGGTCCGGCTGGAGAACGGGGTGCTGCACGGGGAGGTGAGCGGTGTCGCCGACGCGGCCGCCGCCCACGTCCTGCTCGTCCCGGCCGACGACGGCGGGCTCTACGCCGTCACCGCGGACGCCGCCGCCGTCACCCCTCAGGTCTGCCTCGACCAGACCAGGCCGCTCGCCCGGCTCACCTTCGCCGGCGCACCCGCCCGGCTGCTCGGCGACGACGCGCCCGGCGCGGTCCGGCGCGCGCTGCGCGCCGGTGCCGGGCTGCTCGCCTCCGAGCAACTCGGCCTCGCCGAATGGTCGTTGACCGAGACCGTCCGCTACCTCAAGGAACGCAAGCAGTTCAACCGGCCGGTCGGCGGATTCCAGGCGCTCAAGCACCGGCTGGCCCAGGTGTGGCTGGAGGTCGTCAACACCCGTGCCGCCGCGCGCAACGCGGCGGACGCGCTGGCCACCGGCGGTCCCGACACCGCCGTCGCGGTGGCCGTCGCCCAGGCGTACGCGGCGCCGGTCGCCGTCCACGCGGCGGAGGAGGCGCTCCAACTGCACGGCGGCATCGGCATGACGTGGGAGCACCCGGCCCACCTGTACCTGAAGCGCGCCAAGGCGGACTCGATCGCGTACGGCACGGCGGGCGCGCACCGCGAGGCCCTGGCCGCCCTGGTCGACCTCCCGGCCCCCTGACCCGTCCCCGGGCACGGCCCCGCCGACGGTCGGGGCCGCCGCGGCCCGCCGCGCCTCCCGCCTCCTCGACGACACCGGGAGCGGAGGCGCGGCGGCGCGCGGGGCGGTGACCCGCGCCGGGCCACCCGTTCGCCGTGTCCGCCCGCCGCGGGCGCACCCCACGCGGGAAGGCTCCTCGGGACACCACTCTTTCGGAGGACACGTCAGCCACCGGGACGAACCGCCCGCTGGGCCACACTTGCGGCCGAACGCCGCGCAGCGGACGCGGCGGAGGAGGTTGACGATGGCCCTTTCCATCTCTGCGGTGCTGCTGCTCCTGGTGCTGGCGGTGATCTTCCTGCGCAGCGGAGGGCTGAAGTTCTCCCACGCGCTCGTCTGCGCCCTGCTCGGATTCCTGCTGGCCGGCACGAGCATGGCGCCCACCATCCACAGCGGGCTCACCGCGACCGCGGACATCGTCGGCAGCCTCAGCCCCTGAGGCCCTGGAACGGGCGCGGCGCGGCGCCGCGCCCGGGACGGCGGCTCAGCCGCGCGAGAACACCCCGATGCCGTTCGGCACCGGGCGTTCGGCGCCGCCGCTCGGATGGTTGAGGACCCCGACCGGGCCCCCTCCGGGTCGCCGCGCCACCATCGTGGTGGACCCGCCGCCGTCCAGGCTGAACGCGTCCCGCACGCCCAGCTCCCGCATCACCGCCGTCACCTCGGCGATGGTGAGCCCGGTCCGGAACTCCGGTGAGCCGTCCAGCGCGAGGAGCCGCAGCAGCCGCCCGTGGTCGGAGACGCCGACGGCGGTCCGGACCGCGGAGGCCCTGTCGTCCAGGCCGGGCAGGGGCACCCCGCCGGTCATCATCGGATAGCCGCCGACCGCGAACCGGTACGGCACCCGGGACGACGCGGCCACCATCCGGTGCCGCACGGCGACGCGATCGCCGGGTGACAGCGCGCGCAGCCTGCGGGCACCGGCCTCCCGGCCCACCAGGACGGTGCTGCCCGGGGCGACGGGGCCCGCGCCGGGCGTGTCGGCGACGGAGAGGACCCGCCCGTCGCGGACCGTCACCTCGAAGGTGTCCGTGCTGCACGGCGCGGCCCGTTCGGTGTCCGTGCCGCAGGTGGCGCGCCGCCGCGAGGCGCCGCCCCAGTCCGAGGTGAAGGCGCCCACCGAGCCGACCGGGAGCGCGTACTGGTTGAACCCGCCGAGCGGCCAGGTCCCCTCGGCGCTGCGGACGGACCCGGCGAGGTCCAGGCGGTCCAGCCGGGCCCTGCCGTCGACGCCCACCCCGAACACGTCGTCGGTGTGGGCCCCGGGCGGCAGCGCGGGGCCGAAGCGCTGGCCGTCCGGAACGGCGGCCTTGAGCGCGTGGCCGCCGGCGATCGCCGGACCCACGGTCGCGCCCGTGGCCTCGACCCCCGGATGCTGGGACTCCTCGATGTCGAAGAAGTCGCCGTTGACCCCGGCGACGGCACCCCGCTCGCCGGCCAGCCGCGACACGGGGGCCCGCGCCGCCACGGCGCCCGGGTACAGCAGGCCGACGCGGACGCGGGGGTCGCGCAGGTCGACGGTGAGGACGTGCGCCCGTGCCGTGCCGTGGGCGCCGGGGACGTCCATCCTGCGGTACCGGACACCGGGCGCGATGGTCCCGGTGTCCTCCGCGCCGCCGGCCGGTGCCGCCCCCGCGAGGGCCGCGCCGGCCAGCGTTCCGCAGAGCGCGAGGACCGTCAGCGCCGATCCGAACCCTCCGTCGCGACGCGCCACGGCGCCCCCCCCTGATGTCTCGTCAACCGTCCCAGGACTCAGGGGGGATTGCACCAGAGGACGGCGCCCGGGCCGGTGGCTAGCGGCCGACGAGCCGGGAACGGATCAGAAAACGCACTCCTTCGGGTGCCTCGAGGGAGAAGCCGCTGCCCCGGCCGGCCACCACGTCGACGGTCAGCCGGGTGTGGCTCCACCGCTCGTACTGGCTCGCCGACATCCAGAACGCCACCGGTTCCGCGACGCCCTCGACCTCCAGCTCGGCCAGCAGGACGTCGGAGCCGCCGGTGCGGAACTCGCCCGCCGGGTAGCACATGGGCGCGCTGCCGTCGCAGCAGCCGCCGGACTGGTGGAACATCAGGGGCCCGTGCAGCCCGTGCAGGCGCCGCAGCAGCCGTGCGGCCGCGGGCGTGAGGTCCACGCGTGCGGGGTCCGTGCCCGTGCCGGTGTCCGTGTGCGCGGGGGCGTCGCCGTCCCGGCCCGCGGTCGCGTCGTCGTCCCTGCCCGTGTCCTGGTGCATCGGCACTTCCCGTCGGCTGCTCGCGGCTCCCGGCGCCGGTCGCGTCCCCCTGGCGATGGGGACGCCGGCGCCTGACACCGGTCAGCACAGCACCCGGGACGTTGCGACGGGGTTGCACGCGCCGGGCACACCGAACCGGCCCCGCCCGCGCCCGCGGAACACGGGGTGGGCGGGGCCGGTCGGCCGCGGCCGGTCAGCAGATGCGCGGCAGTTGCTCGCCGAGCGGCATGTCGACCACGCGGGTGCCGCCCAGGCCGGTGGCGGCCACGACCATGCCCGGATGGTCCGGGACGCAGTGGCCGATCGCCACGGACTCCTTGCCCAGCGGGTGCGCGCGCATCGCCGCGAGCACGGCGTCGGCGTGCTCCGGCGGCACGAAGGCCACCAGCTTGCCCTCGTTGGCCACGTACAGCGGGTCGAGACCGAGGAAGGCGCACGCGTTGGCGACCGTGTCCGGTACCGGCAGCGACCGTTCGTCGAGCCGCACGCCGACGCCCGCCGCCGCCGCGATCTCGTTCAGGGAGGTGGCCAGGCCGCCCCGGGTCGGATCGCGCAGGACGTGGAGATCGCGGCAGACCGCGAGCATGTCCGCGACCAGTCCGGCCAGTGACGCGGTGTCGCTCTCGATCTCGACGCCGAACTCCAGCCCCTCGCGCACGCTCATGATGGCCACGCCGTGCACGCCGAGGGGCCCGCTGACCAGGACCACGTCGCCGGGGGCCGCGCGCTGCGGGCGGATGTCGACGCCGTCCGGGACCAGGCCGATGCCGGCGGTGTTGATGTAGATGCCGTCGCCGTGCCCGGCGTCGACCACCTTGGTGTCGCCCGTCGCGACCTCCACGCCGGCCGTCCGGGCCGCCTCGCCGAGCGCCTCGGCCACCCGCCCCACCACCGCCACCTCGACGCCCTCTTCGAGGATGAACCCGCAGGACAGGTAGGCCGGCACCGCACCCGCCATGGCCAGGTCGTTGACCGTGCCGTTCACGGCCAGGTCGCCGATGCTGCCGCCGGGGAAGAACAGCGGCCGGACGACGAAGGAGTCGGTGGAGAACGCGAGCCGGGCACCGCCCAGCCGGAGGTGGGCGGAGTCGCCGAGTTCGGCCAGGGTGTCGCCGCCGAAGGCGGGGGCGAACAGGTGCTCCACCAGTTCGGCGGAGAGCGTGCCGCCCCCGCCGTGACCCATGACGATCCTGTCGTGGTCGCGCAGCGGAGCGGGACAGGTCCAGGACGAGAAGTCGACCGGAGCCGACGCGGAGTCACCCAACGGAACTCGCCTCCTTGTCCGGAGTCCCCAGCCGCCGGTACAGGTAGTACGCGGCACAGGCGCCCTCGCTGGAGACCATCGTCGCCCCGAGCGGATTGCGCGGGGTGCACTCCTTGCCGAACGCCGCGCACTCGTGCGGCTTGATGAGCCCCTGGAGCACCTCGCCGCTGCGGCAGACCGTCGACTCCCGCGTCTCGATGCCGGTCACCGAGAACCGGTACTCGGCGTCGAAGTCGCGGTAGGCCGGCGACAGCCGCCAGCCGCTCGCCGGGATCATGCCGATGCCGCGCCAGGCGCGGTCCGTCACCTCGAAGACGTCCGCCAGCATGGCCTTCGCCGCGGGACTGCCCTCGGCCTGCACGGCACGCGGATAGGCGTTCTCCACCGTGTGCTCGCCCGCCTCCAGCTGCCGCACCGCGCGCCGGATGCCCTCCAGGATGTCGAGCGGTTCGAAGCCCGTCACCACGATCGGCACCCGGTGCTCCGCGGCCAGTTCGGGATACTCGGCCATGCCCATCACCGTGCACACGTGCCCCGCGGCGAGGAAGCCCTGGACCCGGCAGTCCGGCGAGCGCATGATCGCGTCGATGGCCGGCGGCACCCTGACGTGCGAGACGAGCAGGCTGAAGTTGGGGATGCCCAGCTTCTTCGCCTGGTAGACCGTCATCGCGTTGGGCGGGGCCGTCGTCTCGAAGCCGATGCCGAAGAACACCACCTGCCGGTCGGGGTTCTCCTGGGCGATCCGCAGCGCGTCCAGCGGCGAGTAGACCACCCGCACGTCCGCGCCCTCGCTCTTGACCTTGAACAGGTCGCGTCCGCTGCCCGGCACCCGCAGCATGTCGCCGAACGAGCAGAAGACCACGTCCGGCCGGGAGGCGATCTCCAGCGCCTTGTCGATGATCTCCAGCGGGGTCACGCAGACCGGGCAGCCCGGTCCGTGGATCAGCTGTATCTCCTCCGGCAGGAGCTGGTCGATGCCGTGCCGGATGATCGAGTGCGTCTGGCCGCCGCAGACCTCCATGAGCGACCAGGGCCGGGTGGTGATCGCCCGGATGTCGTCGAACAACCGCTTGGCGAGGACCGGATCGCTGAACTCGTCCAGATACTTCATGGCCGCGCCTCCTTCCCGACGCCGTCCGTGCCCGGCGGACCGGTACCGGCGGGGCGTTCGGCTCCGGCGTCCCGGGCCGCCCTGCCCCACGCGTCGCCGAACTCCTCCTCCAGCACCCCGAGGTTCTCGAACAGTTCGAGGGTCTGCTTCGCCGACTCCTCGTCGAGCCGCTGCAGGGCGAACCCGACGTGGACGATGGCGTAGTCCCCGACCCGCATGTCCGGCACGTACTCCAGACACACGTCCTTGACGACACCGCCGAAGTCCACCTTGGCCATCCGCGTCGCGTCGCGTTCCTCGATCTCCAGCACTCGGCCGGGTACGGCCAGACACATGACGCGCTCCTCGCTAGTCCTGTGCTCGGGCGGCGACGATCAACTGCCCGAGGGCAAGACCGCCGTCGTTGGGGGGCACCCTGCGGTGCCGCAGCACGGTGAAGCCGTCCCGCTCCAGGGCGGTCCCGCAGCCCTCGGCGAGCAGCGTGTTGCAGAACACTCCGCCGCTGAGCGCCACCGTGCGGATTCCGGTGCGGTCTCGTGCCACCGCGCACACCTCCCGGACCAGGGCGAGGACCGCCCGGTGGAACCTGCGGGCCACCCGTCCGGCCGTGACACCGGCGCCTACGTCCGCCGCCGCGGCGGTCAGCACCGGCCCCGGATCGGCGGTCAGCGGCGTCTCGCCGGCCGCGGGGCCCGTTCCCAGGATGAACTGGTACGCGTCGTCGCGCGCGTCGTCGGCGAGCGGGCCGGACAGGTCGGCCAGCGCCGCGTTCTCCAGCTCCATCGCGGCCTGCGCCTCGTACTCGACGCGGTGGCGGACGCCCGCGAGCGAGGACACCGCGTCGAAGAGCCGCCCCATGCTGGAGGTCGGCACGCACCGGAGTCCGCGTTCGAGCTGCCGTGCGAGCAGCCGCCGCTCCTGCGGTGTGGCCGCCGCGGTGCACGGCAGGTCGTCCCCCCACGGCACGCCGGCCGCCCGCAGGTGGGACAGCGCCATCCGGTAGGGGTTGCGGACGGCCGCGTCACCGCCCGGCAGCGGCACGTACCGCAGATGGGCGAACCGCCGGAATCCGTCGTAGTCGGCGATCAGCACCTCACCGCCCCACACGGCGCCGTCGTCGCCGTAGCCCGTCCCGTCGAACGCCACCCCGATGACCGGGGCGGAGCCGTCCAGGCCGTGTTCGGCCATGGCGGAGGCGACATGGGCGTGGTGGTGCTGCACCCGGCGCAGCGGCAGCCCGCGCGCCGCGGCGGCGCGCACCGCCCAGCGGGCCGAGCGGTAGCCGGGATGGCGGTCGGCGACCAGCAGCCGCGGGCGCACGCCGGTCAGCTCCGCCAGGTGCCCGGTGGCCCGTTCGAACGCGGTCAGGGTGGCGAGGTCGTCCATGTCCCCCACGTGCGCCGACAGCCACGCGTAGCGCTCGTCCCCGGCGCAGAAGGTGTTCTTCAGGTCGCCGCCCACGGCCAGCGCCGGCACGACGGGCACCGGCAGCGCCACGGGGAACGGGGCGTAGCCGCGCGACCGGCGCACCGGCAGCTCGGCGCCCGCGCAGATCCGGACCACCGAGTCGTCGCAGGGCACATGGATCGGGCGGTCGTGCGAGAGCCAGGCGTCGGCCAGTCCCGCCAGCCGCACCAGCGCCTCCTCGTCGTCGGTCACGATCGGCTCGCCCGAGCGGTTGCCGCTGGTCATGACGAGGACGGCGGGCCCCGGAGGGTCGCCGGGCAGACCGAGCAGCAGCCGGTGCACCGGTGTGTACGGCAGCATGAAGCCCAGGTCCGGGCTGCCGGGCGCCACCCCCGCCGCGACGGCCTCCTGCGCCGCCTCGACGCGGCGCAGCAGGACCACGGGTTTGCGCGGGCCGCGGAGCAGTTCCTCCTCCGCCGGGCCGAGGCGGGCGAGGCGCCGCACGGTCGCGGGGGAGTCGGCGAGCACCGCGAAGGGCTTGCCGCCCCGGTTCTTGCGTTTGCGCAGGGTGCGGACGGCGGCGGGATCGCCCGCGTCGCAGGCCAGGTGGTAGCCGCCGATGCCCTTCACCGCCACCACCGCTCCCGCGGCCAGCAGCCGCCGAGCCTCGGCCAGCGCCTCGGCGTCGCGCGGCGCCCGTGCCGCGTCGGGTCCGGTGCGCAGGGTGAGCCGGGGCCCGCAGGCGGGGCAGGCGATCGGCTGGGCGTGGAAGCGCCGGTCGGCCGGGTCGGCGTACTCACGGGCGCAGTCCGCGCACATCGGGAAGCCGGCCATGGTGGTGCGCTGCCGGTCGTAGGGCAGCGACGTGACGATGGTGAACCGGGGCCCGCAGTGCGTGCAGGTGATGAACGGGTGCCGGTAGCGCCGGTCCGCGGGGTCGGCCAGCTCGCTCAGGCAGGCGTCGCAGGTGGCCGTGTCCGGGCAGACCAGGGTGCGGCCGGGGCCGCCGGACGACGCGAGGATGGTGAACAGCGGGCCGTCGTTGCGGGCCGGCACGGCCCGTTCCCGGACCGCGTCGACCACCGCCGTCGGCGGCGGGCGGGTGCCGATCCGCTCGCAGAACGCGGCGACGGCCGCCGCGGGTCCCTCCACCTCGGCCTCCACGCCGCGGGCGTTGTTCGCGACCCAGCCCGACAGGCCGAGTTCCTCCGCGAGCGTGTAGACGAAGGGCCGGAAGCCGACGCCCTGCACGACCCCGGTGACGGTGACGTGCCGGCGCTCGCGTCCCGCGGCCCCGGTCACGCGGGCGCTCCGGGGCCCCGGGCGGCGACGGCCGCGCCTCCCGGCCCGCGTCCGTCCGGCCCGCGTCCGTCGGGTTGCCGCCCGGCGGGCTCGTCCCTCGGGGGCCGGTTCCCATCGGCGGGGGCGGGCCCGTGGGCGTGGCCGCGCGCCGCGCGGTGCTCGTGCCCGGGCGCGCCGCCCGCGGGGTGCGCGCCGCTCTCGCCGTCGTGGCCGTGGCGGTGCAGATGCCGCTCGTGCTCCCGGGCCAGTACGGGCGTGTGCGGCTCCACCCCTTCCGCGACCCGCAGGACGTGGGCCAGCACGCCGTCCACGCCGTCACCGGTGCGCGCCGACGTGCCGAGAACGGGCACGCCCGGGTTGACCTGCTCGACACCGGACAGGAACGCCTCACGGTCGAAGCCGGCGGCGTCCGCGAGGTCCGTCTTGGTGATCACGACCAGCTGGGCGAGGCCGAACGCCGTCGGGTACTTGACCGGCTTGTCCTCGCCCTCCGTCACCGACGCCAGCGCGATCCGCAGCGTCTCGCCGAGGTCGTACGACGCGGGGCAGACGAGGTTGCCGACGTTCTCCACGAACAGCAGCCGGGTTCCCTCCGGCAGCCACCCCTCCAGCCGCCGCCGGAGCATGCCCGCCTCCAGGTGGCACAGCCCGTCGGTGAGGATCTGCCGCACCGGGGCGCCCGAGCGGGCGAGCCGGGTCGCGTCGTTCTCGGTGGCCAGGTCGGCGGTCACGGCGGCGGCCGGGGTGCCGCCGGCCACCGCCGCGGCCAGCAGCCGTTCCAGCAGGGCCGTCTTGCCGCTGCCCGGACTGGACAGCAGATTGACCGCCACGGTGCCCCGGTCACCCAGATAGCCCCGCAGGCCCAGCGCGTTCTCGTCGTTCCTCGCGAGTACGGCCTGATGCAGATCAATGGTGCGGCACATGGTGCGCCTCCTCGTCCCGTGTCGGCGGCCCGGCCACCGCGGACGCCGGCCCGCGGCCCGCGCCCCCCGTGCCCGGCGGCCCGTCGGCGAGCACCACCCGGACGATGTCCAGCTCCCGGCCGGCGAGCAGGGTGAGGGTCGCCCCGCACTCCCCGCACCACAGCACCGGGGGCATCCCGGTCGGCGCCTCCCGGCCGCAGCCGTCGCACCGCCCCCGCCCCTCGACAGTGTCGACCAGCAGCCGGGACCCCGCCAGCGCGGTGCCCTCCGTGGCCAGCGCGAACGCGAAGTCGAGGGCCTCGGGCACCACGCCCGCCAGTTCGCCGACCCGCAGGGTCACCGCTTCGACCGCGCGGCCGGTCACCGCATCCGGCCCGCCGGCCCCGCGCGGGTCCCGCCCCTCCTCGCGCAGCGCCGCCTCGACCTGCTCGACGACCGCCACGGCGATGGACAGCTCATGCACCGGACCCACCCCCCGGTTCCCCGCTCCGCGCCGGCGGGCCGCTCGAGTGGGTGCCGCGAGCCCCGCTGGCTAGGCTGGGAGGACGATGACTGGCCACGAGGTCGAGCGACGCGCGCTGCTGACCCCGGTGCTGCTCCTGCTGCTGGCGGAACGACAGGGCCACGGCTACGAGCTCGTACAGCGCCTGGGCGCCTTCGGCTGCGCCGAGGCGGACCCGGCGCACGTGTACCGGCTGCTGCGCGGCATGGAGAGCGCCGGCGAGGTCACCTCGCACTGGCACGCCTCCGAGAGCGGCCCCGCCCGCCGTGTCTACGCCATCACCCAGCAGGGCGCCATGAACCTCGCCCTGTGGTTCGTCCGCCTCGGCGACCTGCACGGCACCCTGCACCTGTTCCTGGAGCGGTACGTGCAGCTCGACGTGCCCGGCCGGGAGCCCGGGAGCCCGCAGGCCGCCGACGGCGGTTCGCCCGATCATGCGCGCACGCCGGATCACATGCGCCGCATGCGCAAGTAGCGGCGCACGTCCGAGAAGTTCCGGGCGACCCCGTAGGCCACCACGACTCCCGCGGCCACGCCGACCCATGTCCACTGCATGCCTGCCTCCTCGTCGTCGGCTCCGGTCAGTCCCGGTCAGCCTCTCTGCGGTACGGCGCTGCCGCGCCGCACCAGGTCCAGCACCCGTGTCGCGGCGGCGTCCACCGCTGCCGCGACGGGCGGCGTCAGGCCCATGCCCTCGTCCGTCGCCCCGGGCTCGCAGCCGATCACGAACACCTCGTCGGGCAGCGTGCCCCCGGCACCCGCGTGCAGGTCGTGCAGCAGGGCCAGCACGGTCGCCGGGTCCATGGCGTGGGTGTCCAGCGGTCCCGGCGCGACCCGCTCGGCGGGGGATCGCGGGCCGACGTCGATCGTGTAGAGCGTGCCCGGCGGGCCGCCCCGGCCGACGAGGTCCACGAGCACCAGGGTCCGGTAGCCCTCCAGCAGCCGGTAGGCGAGGTGCACACCGCGGATGCCGGCGTCCATCAGCTCGACGCCGGGCGGCAGTTCGGGTAGGCGGGCGGCGAGGCGCCGTACGGTCTCCACCCCGAATCCGTCGTCCCGCAGGAACACGTTGCCTACTCCGGCCACGAGCACCCGTCCGGTGTCCTCGGGCACCGCCCCGCCGGGTCCGGTCATGGCGCCGCCTCCTCGCCGTCCCGCAGCGGGGCCACCTCGTCGGGCTTGAAGTACAGGAAGCGGCCCTGGGCGCGCCGCAGGTCGGTGCCGGGGTCGTCGTCCACGACCACCGCGAGGTGGGTCTCCCCGTCGAGATCGCCGACCACCGCCTCGACCGTCGCCCGCCGGCCGGCGAGGAACGCGTCCTGGGCGTCGGTGCGGCGGGCGCCCGGAGTGAGCCGGACCCTGCTGCCGGGCCGCAGGGTCTCGCCGTCGACGACCACGGCCTCGGCGGCCTCCGGTCCGGACTCCCGGGCCGGGTCCCACCAGGGGTGCCCCGGCCCGTCCGGCAGGCTCGGTCCGGCCCGCGGCGGGGACGGCGGACCCGTCCGGCCGCCGTCCCCGGAGCCCGGGCCGTCCGCGCCGTCCCCGGTGATCTCGCGCAGTCCGCGGATCGCCCCGTGCAGCCGTTCCCGGACGGCCTCGGGCATGCCGTCGACGAGGTCGACGACCTCCGCGGCCCGGGCGTCGGTGCCCCGCGCCTCGCGCTTCTCCCGGTCGGTGAGCGCGGCGGTGCGCAGCGAGAGGATCTCGTCGATCTCGGTGGCGTCGTACAGCGGACCCGGGCTCTCGGCGGCGACGGCCGGGTGGTCCTCCAGGATGATCGGCGAGGAGAGCACGACGTCCTCGGTGCCGGCGGGGCCGGCCAGCACCGGCCAGGTGTGCTCGTTCACGCAGCCGGCCGCGGCGTCCCGGGCCCACTCCGGGGGGTCGGTCAGCGACGGGAACCGCCCGCCCGGCACCCCCAGGAGCAGGTGGGTGCCGATCATGGCGTGCGCCAGCGCCGACTCCCGGTCGCCGCCGGGATCGCCGTCGGTGCCGGTGGTGTTGTGCACCCCGACCGTGAGCCGCAGCAGCCGGCAGGGGCCGGGCACCTCCTCGACGCGAGGCCGGATCTCCCCGGTGAGGCGCTCCCTGTGCCGCACGAGCCGGCCCACGGTCCGGCCGTCGGCGTCCGTCACCGGTTCGTGCTCGACGGCCGCCGGCAGGTCGAACCGCACCGCGTGCGCGGCGGCCTGATCACCCGTCAGCGCGGAGAGCCTCTCGTGGACCAGGACCCGTTCCTCGTGGCCCTCGTCCCAGGGCACCACCACCCGGTCCGGCAGTTCGAGTTCGGCCACCTCCGTGTACCGGCCGTCCGGGCCGAGCCGTTCGACGGTACGCCTCCGGACGTGCAGGAAGCGCAGCTCGGCGTGCAGCCGGTCGCCGCTCCTCGGTTCCAGCAGGCATGCGGTGCGCTGGGCGGCGGGCTCCCCGGTCGCGGCCGTCCAGGCGGGCGGCACCAGAACGCCGAACTGCCAGCGCAGCCGGTTCTTCGCGGCCGAGGCGCGGTAGGGATAGAGCACGTAGCCCTCGAACAGCACCGCGTCCGCCACCGCGCGGGCCCGCTCGAAACCGTCCTGCACCGCTCCGGTCATCTCACTCGGCCCCCTTGGCCTCGGCGCCCGCGAGGAGTTCCTCGAAGACCCGCTCCCAGGACGGCAGCGCGCGGGCGGAGCGGTAGCGGCGCAGGGAGTCCAGCACGTCCAGCCGGACGCGCAGCCAGCCCGAGTTGGGGAAGTACTGCTCGATCATGTTCCGCCACACGTCCACCGGCATCCGGTACACGGTCTCCTTGTGCCAGGGGACCGGCTCGGCCCGGAAGCCGTCCCGGCCGGTGAACACCGTGCCCGAGAAGAGCAGCAGCAGCGGGACCTCCCCGCGCGACAGCGCCCGGAAGTACGACGCCGACGCCACCTCCGTGTCATAGGTGCAGGGCACCGGCAGATCGACCTCGGTGGTGCCGGTGAACCCGGGGACGGTGATGGAGGCATGCGCGAACTGGAGGGGCTTGAGCGTGCTGCTCCAGCGCTCCGGCTCCCCGAACAGGTCGCCCAGCATGCCGACCTCGTCCGGGGCGTAGGCGCGCCCGGCCGGCTCGATGCGGATCTGGCAGCGCAGCGCGAGGGCGTGCACCGGCTGGTGGTCGGCCTCCTCGATCCGCAGCCCGAACAGCAGCGTGGGCCCGGCGCCGAAGGGTTCGGGGCGCACACCGGTGCAGGTGAAGTGGAGGTCGGTCACGAGGCGCCCCCGGAGTGCTCTGCGCGGCCAGCGTGCTGCCCGGACCCCCCGGGCACGGGCGCGCCGTCCCGGGAGGTGGAACCGGCCGCACCCGGCGAGGCGGAGGCCGTCGGCCGGACCGGGGCCGGGGGCTCGGCAGGCCCGACGGGCCGGGCGGCGGACGCGATCCGCTCGATGAACTCCGCGATGTCCGCCCGCGCCTGCTCCCCGCCGTCGAAGCCCTTCCAGTGCAGCCGCATCCGCCCGACGAGTTCGTAGCAGACGTCGACCGGGACGAGCGTGCAGGTCGCCGGAGCGCCGCGTCCCTGGTGCAGCAACAGCGCCTCGACGTCCGGTTCGAGGACGGCGGCGAGCCGGCTGCGCCCGAGGACCGCGTCCCACACCCGCGGGTCGAGTTCGCTCTCTGTGGCGCCCGCCGGGCTCGGGTAGAAGGCCGCGAGCCGGTCCAGGCCGGAGTTGCGGAAGAGGAACGCCAGCGAGACCGGGATCTGCAGCCGGTTCCAGTCGGCCTCGCCGAGTCGGAAGCCGGGGTCGGTCAGATACCGCGCGGGCACGGCCCGGAAGCGCCCCTGGCCGGCACCGGGCCGGGTGAACAGCAGGTGGCAGGGCGGGCAGGCGCATTTCAGGGAGCGCCGGGCGGTGTCGACGAGATGCCGGTGCTCGGCCGGCAGCGGCTCGCCGCACAGGTCGCACCGTTCACCCTCCGGCGGCGGCCGCCGGGTGAACTGCTTCAGCACGTCGGCGGTCACGGTCCCGCCCCCAGCAGCGCGCCGGGCAGCGCCACCCGTATCTCGCCGTCCTCCTCCAGCAGGGGCACCGGTTCGAGGTGGGCGCGGTCGCCCCGGCCGGCCCGGTGCACGTCGAAGGCGGCGGCGCACTCCGCGCAGTGCAGCAGATCCCCGTCGAGGGCGGCCCCGGCCAGGCCGGCGGCGCACACCGGGCAGCGGTCGCGGTAGGCGTACAGGCCGCCGGGCAGCCGGACGAGCAGCAGGGCCCGGCCCGACACCTCGGCGACCGCGGTGGACCGTTCGCCCGCGGGCGGCGCGCCGGGACCGATCGGGTACCAGTGGGCCTCGTCGGGTGCCGCGCCGCCCGGTGCCGCGGGACCCGGCCCGTCGTCCGGGCGGTGCGGGAGGATCTGGAGCAGCGCCGGCTGCTCCTCCTGCGGGCCCACTCCCTCGACCTCGATGTGCGCGATCTCCGGGGCGAGGCGGGCGACCGCCTCCTCGATGGTCCAGCGGACGGTCTGGGTGGAGGACGGGCAGCCCTCGCAGCTGCCGCGCAGCCGGAGCCGCAGCGTCGGGCCGCCGTCCGTCTCCGGGTCGAGTCCGGCCACCTCGACGTCGCCGGCGTGGCTTCCGAGGTAGGGCCGGACCTTGTCGAGAGCGCGGCCCACCCGCGTCGCGGTGTCCTCGGGGTGCAGGTCGTGCAGGATCAGCAGGTCGCCGACGAGTTCGTCGGCGGTGAGCACGGCCAGCGGGTCCGCGCCCGCGGGCGCGGACCCCAGCAGCCGGACCGCCCGGGCCAGGCCCTCGCCGTAGAACTCGACCAGGGCGCGCACCAGTTCGTCCGCCGTCTCGCGCGCCCGCGGCCCCGCGCGCTGTGCCAGTTCGTCGAGCAGCGCCTCGATCCGCTCGCCCGTCTGCTGTCCGGCCATCGGCAAGCACCTCTCCTGGGGAAGGTCAGACCGCCAGTCCGCTCAGCCCGGTCGGCATGTGCGTCTCCTCGACGGTCCGTCCGCCGCCGACGTACATGTGCACGCCGCACGGCAGGCAGGGGTCGAAGCTGCGGACGGCCCGCATGATGTCGATGCCCTTGAAGGTCTCGGGCGGGTTCTCCTCGAAGACGGGCGTGTTCTGCACCGCGTCCTCGTAGGGGCCCGGGGTGCCGTAGCTGTCGCGCACACTGCCGTTCCACGGAGTCGGCGGATACGGGTGGTAGTTGGCGATCTTGCCGTCCCGGATCACCATGTGGTGGGAGAGGACGCCCCGCACGGCCTCCGTGAAGCCGCAGCCGATCGACTCGTCCGGCACGTCGAACTTCTCCCAGGTCTGGGTGCGCCCCGCCCGGATCTCCTCCATCGCCCGCTCGGCGAAGTGGAGCGCGGCCGCCGCGGCGTAGGCCTGGAAGTAGGTGCGGGCCCGGTTGCGTTCCAGGGCGTTGCTCCACCGGGGGATACGCCACTCCAGGGCCATCTCCGGCTTGGTCATGGTGCGCGGCAGGTTGATCTGCACACTGTGCCCGGTCGCCTTCACGTAGCCGATGTCGACCAGCCCGGACAGCGCCGTCGACCACAGGCGGGCGATCGGACCGCCACCCGTGTCCAGCGCGAGGTGGTCCTTGCCGTCGAACCAGCGCGGTGACATCACCCAGCTGTACTTGTCCTCGAAGTCGCGCTTCTGCGGCGCGGGGATCGTGTGCTGGTTCCAGGGGTGCCGCTCGTCGACGGGGTTGCCCAGCGGGTCCCGTTCGACGAACTTCGCCATGCCGGCCCAGTCCTCGTAGTACGAACTGCCGAGCAGGATGCGGATGCCGAGGTTGATGTCCACCAGGCTGTTGGTGACGAGTTCGCCGTCCACCACGACGCCCGGGGTGACGAACATCCTGCGGCCCCAGTCCTCCATCGTGTCGTAGCGGAAGTCGCAGTACTCCGGGTCGTTGAGCGCGCCCCAGCAGCCCAGCAGCACCCGGCGCCGGCCGACCTCCTCGTAACCGGGCAGCGCCTCGTAGAAGAAGTCGAAGAGGTCGTCGTGCAGCGGGACGACCCGCTTCATGAACTCCACGTACCGGGTGAGGCGGGTCAGGTAGTCGGTGAACAGCTGGATCGTCGCGACCGTGCCCACACCGCCCGGGTAGAGCGTGGAGGGGTGCACGTGGCGGCCCTCCATCAGGCAGAACATCTCCCGTGTGTACCGGCTGACCTGGAGGGCCTCCCGGTAGAACTCGCCCTCCAGCGGGTTGAGGGAGCGCATGATGTCGGCGATGGTGCGGTAGCCGTGGTCGCCCGCGTGCGGGGCCTCGGTGCGTTCGGCGAGTTCCAGCACGCCGGGGTTGGTCTCGCGGACCATCCGCTCGCAGTAGTCCACACCGACCAGGTTCTCCTGGAAGATGTTGTGGTCGAACATGTACTCCGCGGCCTCGCCGAGGTTGACGATCCACTCGCCGAGGGCCGGCGGTGCCACCCCGTACGCCATGTTCTGCGCGTACACCGAGCAGGTGGCGTGGTTGTCGCCGCAGATCCCGCAGATCCTGCTGGTGATGAAGTGAGCGTCGCGCGGGTCCTTGCCGCGCATGAACACGCTGTACCCGCGGAACACGGACGAGGTGCTGTAGCACTCCGCCACCCGCTTCGCCTTGAAGTCGATCTTGGTGTGGATGCCGAGACTGCCCACGATGCGGGTGATCGGGTCCCACGACATCTCCGTGAGGCCGTCACCGGCCGGCTTGTTCGTCGCCGTCGCCATGGTGCCGCGCCGCCTTCCTGTCGGTGTTCCGCTCAGCGGATGACCGTGTTCACCACGGGGCCTTGTAGCCGGTCGTGAGCTTCTCGCCCTTGCCCCGCCACCGGGGTTCCTTCTCGACGGTCTTCTCGGTGATGTGCCGCAGCCGCCGCACCACCGAGCCGTAGACGCCGCTCGCCGTCGCCGACACGTGGCCGCCCGGCGGTTCGTCCATGAACGGCATGAACTTGTCGGGGAAGCCCGGCATGGTGCAGGCGATGCAGATCCCGCCGACGTTCGGGCAGCCGCCGACGCCGTTGATCCAGCCGCGCTTGGGCACGTTGCACTTGACCACCGGACCCCAGCAGCCCAGCTTGACCAGGCACTCCGGCGAGCCGTACTCGGTGGCGAACTGCCCCTGCTCGTAGTAGCCGGCCCGGTCGCAGCCCTCGTGCACCGTGGCGCCGAACAGCCAGGTCGGCCGCAGCTCCTCGTCCAGCGGGATCATGGGTGCCGCGCCCGCCGCCTGGTAGAGCAGGTAGAGCAGGGTCTCGGAGGCGTTGTCGGGGTGCACGGGGCAGCCCGGAATGCAGACGATCGGGATGCCCGCCTTCGACGTCCAGTCCCACCCGAGGTAGTCCGGCACGCCCATCGCCCCGGTCGGGTTCCCGGCCATCGCGTGGATTCCGCCGTACGTCGCGCAGGTCCCGATGGCCACCACGGCGAGTGCCTTCGGGGTGAGCCGGTCCAGCCACTCACTGGTGGTGATCGGCTGACCCGTTTGCGGGTCGTCCCCGAAGCCGCACCAGTAGCCCTCGGGCTTGACCCGTTCGTTCGGTATGGACCCCTCGACGACCAGCACGAAGGGCTCCAGCTCTCCGCGGTCGGCCTTGAAGAACCACTCGACGAAGGTGTCGGCTCCCTCCACGGGGCCGCACTCGAAGTCGATCAGGGGCCAGTGCACCGCCACCTTGGGCAGGCCCGGCAGGGCGCCGAGAGCCAGCTCCTCGATGCTCGGCTGGGTCGCCGCGGTCAGGGACACCGAGTCCCCGTCGCAGCTCAGCCCGGCGTTGATCCAGAGGATGTGGACCGTCGGGTCGGTGTCTTCCTGCGCGGCGTCCTGTGCGACGGAATCGGTCGTCGTCGCGGTCGGGGCGTCCATGAGCCCTCCAGGGAAATCAGCCGAATCCGGCCATATGCAACCAGACTGCCTTCTCCATGGTGGCGGAGCGGGAGCCGTGAGGTAAGTGCGAACGGGCCCTATCGCCTCGGCGCACTGCGCCGTCGGGCGTGACCGCGCCCCGGGACCCGGCCCGAGGCGCGCGCCGACCCGCCCCGCTGCGGCGAGGCGGGTCGGCGCGGCGGCCCCGAGGGGCTGGAGCGTGCGCGGGGGCAGCCGCGTCAGGGCGGGGATCGGGGCCGGCCCGGGAACGGGGGCGCGGGCGGCGCAGGTGACGGAGCCCGCCCCGGCACTATGCCGGGGCCGCCTCCCGCGCGGCGCGGAGCACCAGCAGGGTGATCTCGCTCGGGGCGAAGACGCGGAACGGAGGGCCCCAGAACCCGGTGCCCCGGCTGGTGTAGAGGAGGGTCCGGGTGCCGTGGCGGCTGAGCCCGGCGAGGGCGGGCTGGTCGAGGCGGACCAGATGGTGGAAGGGCCAGATCTGGCCGCCGTGGGTGTGGCCGGAGAGCTGGAGGTCGACACCGCCTGCCGCCGCCCGGTCCACGAACGCGGGCTGGTGGGCCAGGAGCAGGACGGGCAGATCGGGGTCGGCGCCCGCCAGGGCGCCGGCGAGGTGGGCGCGGTGACCGGCCAGGCCGGAGGACTCGGCGGTGACGTCGTCCACGCCGGCCACCACGAGCGTGTCCCCGCCGCGCTCCAGGAGCAGGTGGCGGTTGCGCAGCGGCTGCCAGCCCAACTCGTCCATGAGGTCGACCCAGCCCTGGGCTTCGCTGTAGTACTCGTGGTTGCCGGTGACGTAGACGCGCGCCCGGCGGGCCCGCACCGCACCGAGCGGGGCGGCCTGGGCGTGGCGCCGTTCGGCCGTGCCGTCGGCGATGTCGCCGGTGTGGCAGACCAGATCGGCGTCCAGGCCGTTCACCGTCTCGCACACACGCGCCGACCAGCGGGCGCGGTCGAGCGGGCCGTAGTGCGTGTCGGTGATGAGGGCGACCCGTGTGCCGTCCAGCCCCGCCCCCAGACGGTCCAGGTGCACGTCGAGCCGGCGCACCCGCGGGACGCGGCGGGCCTCGGCATGGCCCCAGGCGAGGAGGGCGGCGGCCGTGCCGAGGACGGCCCAGGCGGTGATGCGTGCCCGCTCCTGGCCGTCACCGACGCCGGCCACCGCCAGCGCGGGCCGCAGCAGGACGCCGAGGAGCACGCTCCAGGTGAACAGGACCCAGCTGACACCCAGCAGCGTGTCGCCCGCGATGGCCGCCCGGTCCTGCTGCCGGCGGCCGTGGCCGCGCGCCATCGCGAGCGGCATGCCGATCAGTCCGAGGGCGAAGACCGCGGTGCCGGTCGAGGTGACGGGGACCGGCCAGTGCTGGCCGGTGTGGAACAGCACCCCGTAGGGCACGGCCCAGAGCAGGACGGGGGCGATCAGGGGCAGGTGGCGCAGCAGCCGGTGCAGCAGGTTCCGCCGCCGCGTCGTCGTCGCCTCGTCGGCGGATCGGGTGTTGTCGGTCTCGGTCACGCTTCCCCTCCCACGGCCGGATTGCCCGCGCGCACGGTGTCCGGCGGTCCACGAACGCCGGGACGGACGGGGTCGCGTGGTCCTCCTGGTGGGGAGTGCGCGGTCCTGGGGCGCCGTGGTGACGACGGTACTCCGCTGCTGCCGCACCGGGCACGGCGGTGGAGGTGTTGCGAGCGATGCGGCGGGCGAACACGTCGGGCGGTCCGAGGGCGTGGTCGAGGGGGAGCACGGCGGGAGCACGGCACGGCGTCGGCCGCACCGACCCCGAGGTGCCCCCGCTCGCTCCGGCGAGGGGGGCACCGCCTCTGCGAGGGCGCGAGGCCCGAGGGGTTGCGGGACGGCCGGCGCGCGGCGGTCGCCGGCCGCCGTGTCAGCTCTTGGCGTTGAGGACGGGGTAGAAGCCGGAGGCGTGGCCGGTGGCGGTGGGGTGGTACGACTCCCACGTCGGGGAGATCACGATGGAGTGCAGCCAGTTGTCGCCGGAGCACAGTTCGTGCCCGTTGAAGGTGGTGCGGACGTCACCGAAGGTGAACCCGTGGGCGGCGGCCCTCGTCTGGATGACGCTGTCGAGCACGTCGGAGGCCTCGTCGATCTTCCGGTGCTTGGTGTCGCTGAGTCCGATGCAGAAGACGTTGAGGGTGTACAGGTGCGGATAGCCCAGGACGACGACCTTGGCGTTGGGGGCCTTGGCCCGGATCGCGTTGTAGGTGGCGTCCAGGCGTGCGGGCAGGGTGTTGCGTGCGTAGGTCTCCGCCTGGTTGACGCGGTTGACGCAGTCGGAGTCCGAGTCCGTCGCGCAGGCCGTCATGACGTCGGAGAAGCCGGCGTCGTTGCCGCCGATCGTGATGGAGACCAGCGTGGTGGCCGAACTCAGCGGCCCGAGCTGGGAGTTCGTCACGTCCGTGGTGACGGCGCCCGAGCACGACGTGTTCGCGAACGAGGACGGGGCGTGCGCGTTCTTCCACAGGTAGGGGTAGGCGTTGAAGCTGCGGTGGCAACCGCCGCTCGCGCTGTCGTAGTTGCCCGCGCCGTTGCCCGCGGAGTACGAGTCGCCGAGCGCGACGTACACGGGTCCGGCCGCCTCGGCCGGGGTGCTCAGGCCGAGGCTGAGCAGCACCGCGGTGCCGAGGGCTGCGAGCAGGGACAGCGACTTGGTCGATCTCACGGGACCTCCATGAAGGGATGCCGCGTTCTGCCGGACGGCGGGCGGCGAGGGCTGCGGGGCGTGGGGCGCTTGACGTGACATGGCATGGGCATGACAGGTCAACCCCCGTGTTGGGCGGGGGGTGCAGGGGTGCCGCGGCCGGTAGGAGGGCAGGCCGCAGCGGTGTGGGGCAGGCGCGCGTGGGGCGTGGGTGGGCGCGCGAGCGGGTGCGGAGAGGTGGTGGGGGTGTGGTCCGGAGGGGTGTGCGGGTGGGACCGACGGGCGGCTCGTCAGTGCCTGTCGGCCTCCCGTGTGCCCGTCGTGCGGATCACGGGCCCGGAGGTGGGGGCTGGGTGCGTGCGGCCAGGCCCCGGACGCGCATGTGGTGGACGCGCTGCACGCCGGAGGGGTTCGCGGCGCGGGAGTCGGGGGTCAGGAAGGTCGAGGTGGGGGAGGGGCGGCGGACGCGGCGATCTCCTCGACCGCGCCGGCCTGCGCGCCGGTGGTTCCCGCGCTTCTCGCGGTGCCGTGCTTCGTGATCCGCATGGGTGCTCCTGAGTGTGGGGGTGCGGGTCAGAGGGGCGTGGGGGGCGAAGCGAACCATCGATGGGGTACTGGACGTGCTCCTGACAAGTTCAGTACTGCTTTGAAGTGTCGTGACTTCAACGAGTGTCGGCAAGATGTAGGACGCAGAAATTTACGCGCGTAGCAACGCGCCCACCGCCCGGAACCCGCCGGCGCGGCGGTGGGTACCGGCCGCCGGGAAGGGACGCCCTGCCGGCACCGCACCGCACCGCACCGACGCCCCGGCGCCTGGGCGCTCAGGACGAGCCCGGGTGGCTGAAGGTGAAGGCGTGCTGTGTCGAGCCGTGGTCGTGGAGGTGCTCCAGCCGGTCGACCCCGTCCCGCCAGGTGGGTGTCGCGCCGTCACGGACCCACCAGAGCACGTGCGGCGGGTGCGCCGTTCGCTCGAACCAGTCGTGACGCCTCTTCAGCGCCGCACGGTGCAGACCGGTGTGGACGGCGTCGGCGGCGGAGCGCGGATCGGTCCACAGCGAGAGGGTCGCGGCCAGCGCGATGGTCTCGCCCGTCTGGCCCTTCCGGTACCAGCCCGGGACGGCGAACGCGCCCCACGTCCCCCAGTCCAGCTCGAAGTGCGTGCCCGGGCGGGCGTCCACCGGTTCGGCGCGAGCGAGGTAGCCGGGGTGCCGGGCGATCTCCCGGTAGACGGCGCCCGCGCCGTCGTGGAACAGGCGGGTGAGGGGCGCGGGATCGGCGAGGGGCTTCTTCAGGACGCCGAACGTGTACAGCGCGACATGGGGCACGGGTTCTCCCTGGTGGCGGAGTTGGCGGGGCTGGGCACAGCGGGGCGGAGCGGGGCCTGGGCCCTGTGGGGAGGGGGCGCGTTCGACCCCGCCCTCCCGCCTGGTCGGGGGCGCACTCGGCCGACGTCCCCCCTTCCGGCGGTCGGGGATCGCCGAGGACGAGGTGGTGAACGTAGCCGCTGGTGGAGGCCCTGTCGACGTTGCGTTCGCGCCCTCCGTGTGGCCTCCGGC
The DNA here is from genome assembly GCF_043199735.1 of Streptomyces sp. NPDC048566. NCBI lineage: Bacteria > Bacillati > Actinomycetota > Actinomycetes > Kitasatosporales > Streptomycetaceae > Streptomyces > Streptomyces sp. NPDC048566. The sequence goes on along the minus strand of NZ_JBICWL010000002.1, from coordinate 244,951 downwards.
ACCCGCCCCGCCCAAGGCCGACGACCCCAGGCGGCGGTGTCGCCGTCGAGGACGTCGTCAAGCGCATCGGCGCCGTACAGGCCCTGGGCGGCGTCACCCTGACCTTCCCCCCGCGGGGGCAGGCCACCGCCCCTCACGGGCCGTCCTGCACGGTGTGCACGTACCGCGCGAACCCGCCGAGACGGCGAAGAGCCCTCTCACCACGTGGGAGGGCCGGGCGGGGAACGAAAGCCGGGGCCGCGGCGCACGGGAGACGCGCCCGAGCCCCGGTGTCGCCGGGGGCTCCTACTCATCGGTGGGGCCGAGGTCGGGCGCGCCGCGGAAGGCGACGGTACGGCTCCGGGGGCCCGCGTGGAGTTCCAGGACGACGATCTCGTTCGTACCGGCGCACAGGACGGGGGCCGGAACGTACAGGGACCTTTGCGGGCCGCGGGACCAGTAGCGGCCGAGGGGAAAGCCGTTGACCCAGGCATTGCCCTTGGTCCAGCCGTCGAGGTGCAGGAAGGTGTCGGCCGCCTCGGCGACCTCGAAGGTGCCCCGGTGGAATGCGGGCCCCACGGGCGTCGTCGTGATGGCCGCGAAGGGAACGCCGTCCAGCGCGGTCAGCGGGAGCGGTCGGTTCGTCCAGGCCGTCGGCTCGGCGCCGTCGAGGAGGACCTTGCCGAGCAGGCCCTTGCGGTCGTGGATGCCCTGTCCGTAGTTCACCCGCCCCTGGTTCTCCACCAGGATCGAGAGCGCGCTGCCGGCCCGTGGAACGGTGAAGGCGAGGGCATGCTCGTGGTTCTCACGCTCCAGGACGCCCACCGGCTGCCCGTCGACGAAGACCTGGGCGCGGTCGCGGACGTGCTCGATCTCCAGGAGCGCCGGGCCCTGGACGGTCAGGGTGGTCTCGTACAGGACGAAGCCGAAGTCCTGCTCCAGCTCCTCCATGGTCAGCGGCCGGCGGGAGCCGATCCGCGGCGCCAGCTCGGCCGCGCTCGACAGCAGCTCGGCGCTCTCCGTCAACGTCACAGCCGGGACGGTCAGTTTGGCGCCGGGAGAAGGAACGGGGCCGTCCGGCACGGGTGCGTACGCGGCGATGATGTCGCGGAAGGCGGCGTACTTCTGCGTCGGGTCCCCGGCCTCGTCGAGCGGGGCGTCGTAGTCGTACGACGTCACGGTGGGCCGGTAGGTGTGCTTGTCGTTGGCGCCGTTGGTGAAACCGAAGTTGGTGCCGCCATGGAACATGTAGAAGTTGACCGAGGCGCCGGTGGCGAGGAGTTCGTCGAGCTCGCGGGCTGCGTCCTCGGGGTCGCGGACCACGTGGTGCGCGCCCCACCGGTCGAACCAGCCGATCCAGAACTCCGCCGTCATCAGCGGCCCCTCGGGGCGCCGCGCCCGCAGGGCGGTCAGGTGTTCGGCCGATCGGCTGCCGAAGTTGGCGGTGGCGAGGACGCCGGGTAGGGCGCCCCGCTCCAGGTCGACCGGCTGGTCGCAGGTGAAGAAGGGGACGTCGACCCCGCAGGCGCGCAGCGAGTCGGCGATGTGCTCCAAGTAGGCGGTGTCGTCGCCGTAGGCCCCGTACTCGTTCTCCACCTGCACGGCCAGGATCGGACCGCCCTGGGAGGCGAGGTACGGCCGGAGGGGGGTGAGCAAGCGGTCGAAGAAGTGGTCCACCGCCGCCAGGAACCGCGGGTCGCGGGAGCGCAGCTGGATGTCCGGCTCGGTGAGCAGCCACGAGGGCAGACCGCCGCCCTCCCACTCCGCGCAGATGTACGGGCCGGGCCGCAGCAGGACGTGGAGTCCTTCGGCGGCGGCGAGATCGAGGAAGCGGGGGAGGTCGAGCCCGCCGTCCATCACGAAACGGTCGGGGCGCGGCTGGTGCAGGTTCCAGGGGACGTAGGTCTCGACGGTGTTGAGGCCCATGAGTCGGGCCTTGCGGAGCCGATCCTGCCACTGCTCGGGGTGTACCCGGAAGTAGTGCAGCCCGCCGGCCAGGAAGCGGAAGGGCCGGCCGTCGAGCAGGAATCCGGCCTTGTCTATCTGGAGATCGGGCATGCGCTGGTGTGCTCCTGTAGGTGAAGGATCGTGCAGGGCCGGGATGTCATCCCGACCTGGCTTGTTTACGCAAACATACAGCGTATGGCGAGCCCCCTCCACGCGGTCGCCGGGGCGGAGCCGCGATGTGGCTCCGCCCCAGCGGCGTGGGATTACTTGTTGACGGTGAAGCCTTGGTCCTTGCCGTACTTGACGCTGGCGTCCTGCCAGGCCTTCAGGCCGTCGGAGAGCTTGGTCGCGGAGACGTAGGCCTTGCCGACGGTGTCGTTGAAGATCGAGTTGGCGTAGACCTGGAAGGGCAGGTAGGACCAGTCCGCGCCGACGTTGCGGGCGGACTCGGCGAAGATCTGGTTGGCCTGCTGACCGCCGAAGTACGGGAACTTGGTGTCGAGGAAGGCCTTCGACTCCAGGTCTGCGCGGGTGGCCGGGAAGGCGCCTGCGGCAACGCGGGCGCTCGCGCCGGTTCCGGTGGTGGCGTACTCGGTGAAGGCGTAGGCGAGTTCCTTGTTCTTGGCGGCCTTGGGGACGGCCAGGGAGCTGCCGCCGTTCTCGGCGCTGACCTTGTCGCCCTTGGCCCACTGGGGGAGCGGGGCGACGCGCCAGTCGCCGGAGGCGGAGGCGACGCCCGAGGTGAGGTTGGCGGGCATCCAGGCGCCGATGGACAGAGTGGCGATGGAGCCGTCGGCCAGGCCCTTGTACCAGGCGTCGCTCCAGGAGCTGACGGGCGCGAGGAGCTTGTCGTCGAGGAGCTTCTGCCAGGTGGCGGCGTACTTCCGGGTGCCCTCGTCGCCGAAGTCGACGGTGACATCGGTGCCGTCGCTCTGGTAGGGGCGGCCGCCGGCCTGCCAGATCAGGCTGGTGGTGGCGCCGGCATCGCCGGTGTCGTTGGTGATGAAGATCCTGGGGTCCGCCTTGTGCAGGGCACGGGCGGCCTCCACGTACTCGTCCCAGGTGGTCGGCACCTTGATGCCGTGCTTGTCGAACACCTTCTTGTTGTAGAAGAACGCCATCGGCCCGGAGTCCATGGGCAGCGCGTAGATCGCCTTGTTCTCGGTGACCGCGTTCCAGGGGCCGCCGGTGAAGCTGGTGCCGTACTTCCGGGCGCCGTAGGAGGAGAGGTCCTCCACGGACTTGCCGATGGTGAACTGGCCCAGCGCGTAGTACTCGACCTGGGCGACGTCGGGGGCGCCGGAGCCGGCGGCTATCGCGTTCTGCAGGGCGGTGTACTGCTTGTCGCCGGTGCCCGCGTTGACGAGTTCGACGTCGACCTTGGGGTACTTCTTCTCGAAGTCCTCCGCGACCTTCTTGAGGGTGGGTTCCCAGGCCCACACGGTAATCTTGCCGCCCTTCTCCAGTGCAGCGTTGACGTCCTTCGGACCGCTGTCGCCGGCCCCCGTGTCCGAGGCGTCGGGGCCGCAGGCCGTGGCGGTCAGCGTGAGCGTGGCGGCCACGGCGATCGCGCCGAGCAGTCTGCGGGTGGTGTGCATGCGCATGGGAGGTGCTCCTGGTCGGTGGTGCGGGTGGGCGGAACTTCCGGGAGAGGGGTGGATCAGGGAGAGGCGGTCGGCGCCCGCCCTTTCCGGCGGCCGGTCATTCCTTGACGCTGCCGGCGGCCAGGCCGGACTGCCAGTACCGCTGGAGGAGGAGGAAGACGGCCACGATCGGCACGATCGTGAGGAGGGAGCCGGTGATGATGAGGTCGAAGACGGCCTCGCCGCCGGCGGTCTGGGCCTGGGCGTTCCAGGCGTTGAGCCCGAGGGTCAGCGGGTACCAGTCGGGGTCCTTGATCATGATCAGCGGCAGGAAGTAGTTGTTCCAGGTCGCGACCATGGAGAACAGCGCGACGGTGACGATGCCCGGGGTGAGCAGCGGCAGCGCGATGGTGAAGAAGGTGCGCAACTCGCCGGAGCCGTCGATGCGGGCGGCCTCCAGGAGCTCGGTGGGGACGGCCTCGGCGGCGAAGACCCACATGAGGTAGAGGCCGAAGGGGGAGATCAGGGAGGGGATGATGACGGCCCAGGGGGTATTGGTCAGGCCCATGGAGCTGAACATCAGGAAGGTGGGGACGGCGAGCGCGGTGCCGGGCACGGCCACGGCGCCGATGACGACCGCGAAGACTGCCTTGCGGCCGGGGAACTCGTACTTGGCCAGGGCGTAGCCGCCCAGGACGGCCAGGACCGTGGCGCCGCCCGCGCCGGCGGCGACGTACAGCAGGGTGTTGAGGAACCAGCGGACGAAGACGCCGTCGTCGTAGGTGAGGGTCCGGCCGATGTTGTCCCAGAAGTGCGTGTCGTCGGCGAACCACAGGCCGAAGGAGTCGAGCAGGCCCCGCTGGTCCTTGGTGGCGTTGATGAGCAGCCAGGCCAGCGGGAGCAGGGTGTAGACGAGGACCAGGCCCGTGACGAGCGTCAGCGGCATGCTGGGGCGGGGGTTCAGGGGGGTGTGCGGGCGCCGCTTGCGGCGCTGGGGCGCGGAGGGCCCGGAGGCGGCCGCGGTCGATCGGCTGGGCCCGGCGGCTTCGGCGCCCGCCGTCATGGCGAGGGAGGTGGTCATCTGCTCAGCCCTTCCGCATGCCGCGCAACTGGACCGCGTAGGCGATGATCGCGGTGATGACACCCATCACGATGGCCACGGTCGCCGCGTAGTTGTGCTGCTGGCCCGAGAAGGACAGCGAGTAGGTGTAGAGGTTGGGGGTGAAGTCGCTGGTGATGGCGTTGGGGGCGAGCTTCTGCAGGATGCTGGGCTCGTTGAAGAGCTGGAAGCTGCCGATGATCGAGAAGATCGTGGCGATGACCAGCGCGTTTCGTATCGCCGGGAGCTTGACCGAGTGCACCACCCGCCATTCGCCCGCGCCGTCGATGGCCGCGGCCTCGTAGAGCGAGCGGGGCACGACCTTGAGCGCCGAGTAGAAGATCAGCATGTTGTAGCCGACGAACTCCCAGGTCACGATGTTGCCGATGGACGCGAGGACCAGGGACGGCGAGAGCGGATCGGGCAACGAGGTCCCGGAGATGTCGTTGATGTTTCCGACCAGGCCGAACTGTGTGCCGTACATGAAGCCCCAGATCAGGCCGGCGACGACGGCGGGCACGGCGTACGGCAGGAAGATCGCGATCCGGAAGAAGGTCTTGCCGTAGAGGCGGCCGCTGTCGATGGCCAAGGCGGCCAGGAGGGCGATGCCGAGCATGACCGGTACCTGGACCAGCAGGAAGAGGCCGACGCGCGCCAGTCCGTCCCAGAAGCGCGGATCGGTGAGCGCCTCGCCGTAGTTGTCGAGGCCGACGAACACGGTCCCGCCCACGAGCCGGTCCTGAAACAGGCTCAGGTATACGGCGTACCCGATCGGCGCGAGAAACACCAGACCGAAGACCCCGACGAACGGGCCTGCGAACCCCCATCCCACCCAGGCCTCCTTGCGGAGGCGGAAGTGGGATCTGCGGCGGGGAGGTGGGGCCGTCTGTGCTGACGTCGACAGGAGCGTCATGGCGTGGTCCTAGCGTCGGTGACCGACCGGTCGGGAGACGGGGAACGAGGTGAAGGGGCCTGAGGTCGAGAATCGACCCTGCGAAGAAGGCTGGCCGGTGCGAAATGTTTACGCAATCATCGGTAAGCTGATGGTGACATTCCCACTGGGGGGCGTCAAGCGCGAACTGGCAGCGAATGGGAGGGCGTCGGGTGACCGAGCAGCACGCGACCGGTCGGTCGATGGCCGTGAACGACGGTCGACGGGGAGCGCGGGGCAGGCCGCGCCGGGTCTCCATGGCGGATGTCGCCCGGCTGGCAGGGGTCTCCTCGCAGACGGTGTCCCGTGTATCCAACGGGGACCCGGCCGTCGTCGAGGCGACGCGCGAGAAGGTCCTCGACGCGATGAAGGAGCTGGGATATCGCCCCAACAGCGCGGCTCGCGCTCTCAAGCGGGGTGACTTCCGAGCCATCGGTGTCATCATCAGGGGGCTCACCAGCACGGGCAACGTCCGGACCCTGGATGCCGTCGCCGGCTCGGCGTCCCGCGCCGGCTACGCGGTCACCCTGATCCCACTCGACGCGCCCACGCAGGACAACGTCAAGGGGGCCTTCACCCGCCTCGACGAGTTGGCCGTCGACGCCGTCGTGCTGATCATGGAGGTGCACCTCCTCGATGCCGCGGCCCTCACCCTGCCGCCACATGTCAAGGTGGTCGTGGTGGACTCGGACGCCACGGGGCGCTTCCCGGTGGTGGACACGGACCAGCGGCAGGGCGCCCGCTCCGCGGTGCGGCATCTGCTCGGCCTCGGCCATTCCACGGTGTGGCACGTCGCGGGACCGCAGGAGTCCTTCGCCGCAGGCCGTCGCGCCGAGGCGTGGGAGGTGGCGCTGCGCGAGGAAGGGTGCGCGGTGCCTCCCGTGCTGCACGGCGACTGGACTCCCGCATCGGGTTACGAAGCGGGTCTGAGGCTCGCCGACGAGGATTCCTGCACGGCGGTCTTCGTGGCCAACGACCAGATGGCCCTCGGTGTGCTGCGGGCCTTCCATGAACGCGGCGTGCGGGTCCCCGAAGACGTCAGCGTCGTCGGCTTCGACGACATCCCCGAGGCGGCCTCCTTCATCCCGCCCCTGACCACGGTCCACCAGGACTTCGCGCAGGTCGGAGCGCTGTGCGTCGACGCCGTCCTGCAGGAGTTGGCGGGCGAGACGGTGACGGGGGTTCGGCTCGTGGCGACGACCCTGGTGGAACGGAGCAGCACGGCGCCCCCCGGGGTGCGCGGACGGAAGCGGTGAGACCGCATGCCCGTGGAGGAGGGAGGGGGCCGCAGGCATCGTGCCGACCGGACACCACGGCAAGGGGGCGGCAGGAGGGTCGGACAGGCCGAGGACGGCGGGGGCGCGGGCTGGAGGAGGGCGCGCAGACCTCGGGTCTCGTCGCCTGAATGCGGTGGACCGCGCTCGGACCCGCCACGAGAGCGGGTGTCAGCGCCTCGCGTCGAGGTCCGCGTAGCGGCTTCGAGTCGGGTTGAGCCGCAGGGCTCGCGGACCGCCCGGTGCGGGCGGTCGGGGGTGGCCCGAGGGGGACGTTCGCTCTCTCCGGCTCCCGTCGTGTGACGGTGAGCCCGAGGGGCGGTGAGCCCTGTCGCCGCCCACGGGCCGGGTCGGCGGGTGTGGAGGGCGGCGGGCGCGGCGAGCCTCCGCGACCCGACCGGCACGACGCCGTCGAGGGCCCCGGCCCGGTTTTGGGGGGGGGGGGGGCGCCCGCCCCCCCCCCCCCCCCCCCCCCCCCCCCCCCCCCCCCCCCCCCCCGCCCCCCCCCCCCCCCCCCCCCCCCCCCCCCCCCCCCCCCCCCCCCCCCCCCCCCCAACGGCGTCCTCGCGCCCGGGATGCGGTGCCCGCCGCAGCCCGCCCCCCCCCCCCACCCCCCCACCCCACAACCCGGCCTCGGTCCGAGCGCGTACGCCCATGGACCTCGCCGGGAAGCCTGCCTTGCGAGCCGTGCGGGGATCGGGTCGTCCGCGCGGGTGGTGCCGAGCGGACGGTCATGGGAAACGACCGGTCGATCGCATCCTGTCGTCCGTGACCATGCGTGCGCACTCCCGTCGGGGGGACGTCGAAGACCGTTCGCACGGCAGGACCGCGCTCCATCATGTTGGCGTAAACATCGCTGATCGGTCAACTTCGACGAGTCTTGTCCGGATCCTTGACAGTCCCGGCCGCCCTCCCCAAACTCTCGTCCCAAGCGCACAAGTTAACGCGAACATGGCAAGGCGAAACCTCGCTGTAACGCAGCGTTCACCTTCCGTCGGTGATGCCGGATCCCGCCCGGCAGCCTTCACCGGCATGCGATTTCGTCGGCGCGCTTCCCGTACCCGTAGGCGCCTCGCACCGGAGGTGCGCCTACGCATGCCCCATCCGCCACACCGGACATTCCACGTTCCCCAGACCACGAGGTACGCGATCATGCGACGCACATCCTCGGGGACGGCCGCCGTGCTCACCGCACTCTGCGCCGTTCTCCTGTCCTTCTTCGGCGCCATGGGCACGGCTCATGCCGCGTCGGTGACCATCGACAACGCCACCCGGTTCACCGACCCGGCGGGCAATCCCGTCCACGCCCACGGCGGCGGAGTCGTGAAGGTGGGCGCCTACTACTACTGGTTCGGCGAGGACCGCAACGCCGACAACAGTTTCCGGTACGTGTCGGCCTACCGTTCCACCGACCTGAAGACGTGGGAGTTCCGCAAGCACGTGCTGAGCCAGGCGACGGATCCGGAGCTCCAGGGCGCGAACATCGAGCGGCCGAAGGTCATGTACAACGCCTCGACCGGTCGGTTCGTGATGTGGATGCACAAGGAGGGGAGCGCCACGGACTACTCCGAGGCGCGGGCCGCGGTGGCGGTCTCCTCGACCGTGGACGGTGACTACTCCTGGCGGGGCAGCTTCCGTCCGCTGGGTCACATGTCGCGGGACATCACCACCTTCGTCGACACCGACGGCACGGGCTACATGATCTCCGCGGCCAACGAGAACGCCGACCTGCACGTCTACCGTCTCACCGCCGACTACACGGGCATCGACGCGCAGGTGCAGAAGCTGTGGGCGGGGCAGTCGCGGGAGGCCCCCGCGATGTTCAAGCGCAACGGCGTCTACTTCCTGCTCACCTCCGGCGCGACCGGCTGGGCGCCCAACCAGCAGAAGTACGGCACCGCGACCAGCGTCACGGGCAGCTGGAGCGGTCTGAAGGACGTCGGCGACTGGAACACCTACGGTTCCCAGACCGCGTACGTCCTGCCGGTGCAGGGCGCCAGCGGGACGAGTTACCTCTACATGGGCGACCGCTGGGGCAACTCCACGGGCGGCATGGTCCAGGACTCCCGGTACGTCTGGGCGCCGCTGAAGTTCCCCACCCCCACCACCATGACCATGGACTACTACCCGAAGCTCACCATCGACACGGCCGCCGGCACGGTGCGGGGCCTGGGGACCTGGGAGACGCTCACCGCGGTCCACAGCGGAAAGTGCGCAGACGTCGCCAACCGCTCCACCGCCGACGGCGCCGCCCTCATCCAGTGGAGCTGCGGCAACCGCAGCGTCAACCAGGAGTTCTGGCTCAAGCCCGTCGGCAACGCCCGCGTGCAGATCGTGGCCCGGTACAGCGGCAAGTGCCTCGCGGCGCGGGACGGCTCGACCGCCGACGGCGTCGCGATCGTCCAGAACACCTGCAACGGCACCTCGGCCCAGCAGTGGAGGGTGATCGGCTCGGGCAGCACCGTACAGCTGTCCGCAGTCCAGAGCGGCACGTGCCTCGACGTCACCAACACGTCCACCAGCGACGGCACGCCGCTCATCCAGTGGACCTGCAACACCGGCGCCGCCAACCAGAAGTGGCTCCGCACGGCCGTCTGACCGCCGCCCGGACCGCAGCGGGCAGGCCCCGCCCCCCGTCGGGGCCTGCCCCACCCATGACCGCCCGCTCGTATCACCCGGCCGCGCGGCCCTCTCGGCGATCGACGATCAACTCAGGGAGATCGACCATGCCCTCCACCCGTGAACGACCCCCGAAGCGCATACGCCGGAGCCGCGCGCTCCAGGGCACCGTCGCCGTGGCCGCGTTCCTCGCGACCGGCCTCACGCCCATGACCCCCGCGGCGGCCGAGAGCACCGAGCAGGCGGTGACCGTCCGCCCCGACCCCAGCTACCAGCAGCAGCCGTTCCAGGGCTGGGGCACCGCCCTCGCCTGGTTCGCCAACGTGACCGGCGGCTGGCCCGACGCCCAGCGCAACGCGCTCGCGGACGCCCTCTACGGCGCCGACGGCCTCGGTTTCACCATCGCCCGCTACAACATCGGCGGCGGTGACAGCCCCGAGACCACCCCCTACATGCGCCCCGGCGGGGCCGTCCCCGGCTGGTGGAACCGGCCCGGCCCGGAGTCCCCCGACTGGTGGGACCCGAACGACCCCGCGCACTGGAACCCGAACGCCGACGCCAACCAGCGGTGGTGGCTCACTGCAGCCAAGGCGCGCGGAGCCACCACCTTCGAGGCCTTCTCCAACTCCGCCCCGTACTTCATGACCAACAGCGGCCTGGTCTCGGGCGCGACGAACGGCCGGCAGGACAACCTCCGCTCCGACCAGTACGACCGGTTCGCCGCGTACCTCTCCGGTGCCCTCCAGCGCGCGCAGAGCGCCACCGGCGTCACCTTCGACTCCCTTTCCCCCGTCAACGAACCGGGCACCGACCACTGGCACGCGGGTGGCCGGCAGGAGGGCTCGCACTGGGATCCCGCCTCCCAGGCGCGCATGATCACCGCCATGCGGGCCCGGCTGAACGCCGACGGCATCCCCACCTCCATCACCGCGATGGACGAGACCAACCCCGACGTCTTCCGTGCGAACTGGGACACCTACGACCCGGCGGTCAAGTCCGCGATCGGCAGGCTCAACACCCACACGTACGGCACCAACGGCCGCACCGGTGTCCGTGACATCGCCAAGGGGGCGGCCAAGCCGCTGTGGATGTCCGAGGTGGACCTCGGCGGAAGCGGCAGGCAGAACTTCACCGACATGAGCCCCGCCCTCGACCTCACCCGGCACCTCAACGAGGACTTCCGCGAACTGGAGCCCCGCGCCTGGGTCCTGTGGCAGGCCGTCGAGGACTACGAGAACATGACCCCGGCGCACGAGAACTCCAACTGGGGCCTCATCCAGACCGACTTCACCCCCGCGGACGCGGCCACCGAACCGCTGCGCAAGAACAAGAAGTACTGGGCGATGGCGAACTACACCAAGTTCGTCCGTCCGGGCGCCCGCGTCATCAACACCGACAACGCCGACACCTTCGCCGCCCTGCGGCCGGCCGGCCAGGGCGCGGTCGTCGTCCACACCAACCCCACCGGCGCGCCCCAGCGGCTCACCCTGAACCTCGCCGGATTCCAGTCCGTGGGCACCGGGTCGGTAGAGCGCTATACCACCGACGGCACCAAGAACCTGCAGCGCGAGAGCGACCTCGCCCCCGCCGGCAAGACGCTCACCGCGACCGTGGGCGCGGGCTCCGTCACCACCTTCGTCCTGCCCGGCACGACCGGCGTGAACGCCTCCGGCACCGTGGCTCCCACCGGCGCCGCGCGGCAACTGCTCAACGACAACAGCGGCAAGGCCCTGGCCGTCGCGACGAGCAACGGTCAGAGCACGCTGGTCCAGCGCACCTCCAGCCCCGGCAGCGCTGTGCAGCAGTGGACATTCACCAAGCTCGCCTCGACCGACTGGAGCAGCACCGCCACCTACCGCATCACGAGCGCCGCCAACGGCAAGGCGCTCGCGGCCCAGGGCGACTCCCTCGCCCTGGTGACCGCGGGCACCTCCGCCGAACAGGTCTGGATGCTCTCCACCACGGGAGAGGGGCACTACACCCTGGTCAACGGCGCCGGCGGCAAGCTCCTGGACGTCAGCGGCCACTCCACGAGCGACGGTGCGCCCGTCGGGGTCTACCGTCCGACGACCGGGTCCAACCAGTCCTGGACCTTCCGCTCCGTCGCCGCGGACACCTGGACGCCGCTGCGCATGCGGCACAGCGGCAAGTGCCTGGACGTCAGTGGCGCCTCTGTCGCGGACGGCGCCCCGGTCGTCCAGTACACCTGCGGCGACGCGACCAACCAGCAGTGGTCCATGCGCCCCGCTGGAGGTGGCTACGTCAACGTCGTCGCCCGGAACAGCGGCAAGTGCCTCGACGTCACCAACGAGTCGACGGCGGACGGCGCGGTCGTCTTCCAGTACGGCTGCAACGGCGGTGCCAACCAGCAGTGGGTGGTGCTCGGGTCGGCGGACGGCACCATCGCCCTGCTGGCCCGCCACAGCGGCAAGTGCCTGGACGTGAGCGGCGCCTCCACGGCGAACGGTGCCGAGGTCATCCAGTACACCTGCGGCACGGCGGCGAACCAGCGGCTGACCACCGCCTGACGTGATCTTCGACGTGGTGTCTCGAATGCTGTGTCGAACCTGATCGCTCGGCCAGGGAAGCGGCGGACACCAGGGCGGCCTTCGCCTGACCATGTGCTCCGACCAAGGAACACATCTTCAGAACGAAGGCGTGAGGATGAGTGTGGTGCAGCCGTGGGAGGAATCGGGAGTCGGCGCGCAAGCCGGGCCCGGTCGAGAACGGGGTGCACGAAGGGCGCCTGACGGGTGACAACCCCGGTCAGGCGCCTTTCCTCGTGCCTCTAGAAGAAGCCGAGCCTCTTCGGCGAGTATGACACCAGCAGATTCTTCGTCTGCTGGTAGTGCTCCAGCATCATCTTGTGGTTCTCGCGGCCGATGCCGGACTGCTTGTAGCCGCCGAAGGCGGCGTGCGCCGGGTAGGCGTGGTAGCAGTTCGTCCAGACGCGGCCCGCCTGGATGGAACGGCCCGCCCGGTAGGCGGTGTTGATGTCCCGCGTCCACACGCCCGCGCCGAGCCCGTACAGCGTGTCGTTCGCGATCTTGACGGCGTCGTCGAAGTCGTCGAACGACGTCACCGAGACGACCGGGCCGAAGATCTCCTCCTGGAAGATCCGCATGCGGTTGTCGCCCTCGAAGATCGTCGGCTGGACGTAGTACCCGCCCTTCAACTCGCCGTCGTGCTCGATGCGCTCACCACCCGTCAGCACCTTGGCGCCTTCCTGGCGGCCGATGTCCAGGTAGGAGAGGATCTTCTCCAGCTGGTCGTTGGACGCCTGCGCGCCGATCATCGTGTCCGTGTCGAGCGGGTTGCCGGGCTTGATCAGTTCCGTGCGGGCGACCGCCGACTCCAGGAACTCCCGGTAGTGGCCGCGCTGGATCAGGGCCCGCGACGGGCAGGTGCACACCTCGCCCTGGTTGAGCGCGAACATGGTGAAGCCTTCCAGCGCCTTGTCGCGGAAGTCGTCATTCTGCGCCCAGACGTCGTCGAAGAAGATGTTGGGGGACTTCCCGCCGAGCTCCAGCGTGACCGGCTTGATGTTCTCCGAGGCGTACTGCATGATCAGCCGGCCCGTCGTGGTCTCACCGGTGAACGCCACCTTCGCCACGCGCGGGCTGGACGCCAGCGGCTTGCCCGCCTCAACGCCGAAGCCGTTGACGATGTTCACCACGCCCGGCGGGAGGAGATCCGAGATCAGGCTCATCCAGTAGTGGATGGACGCCGGGGTCTGTTCGGCGGGCTTGATGACGACCGAGTTGCCCGCCGCCAGTGCCGGCGCGAGCTTCCACACCGCCATGAGGATGGGGAAGTTCCACGGGATGATCTGCGCGACCACGCCGAGCGGTTCGTGGAAGTGGTAGGCGACGGTGTCGTCGTCGATCTCGCCGATCGAGCCTTCCTGCGCGCGTGCCGCGCCCGCGAAGTAGCGGAAGTGGTCGATCGCCAGCGGGATGTCGGCGGCGAGGGTCTCCCGGACCGGCTTGCCGTTCTCCCAGCTCTCGGCGACCGCCAGTTTCTCCAGATTCGCCTCCATCCGGTCGGCGATCTTGAGCAGGATGTCGGCGCGTGCCGTCACCGAGGTGGCCCCCCAGGCGGGGGCGGCCGCGTGGGCCGCGTCCAGGGCGCGTTCCACGTCCTCGGCCGTCCCGCGTGCGACCTCGGTGAACGGCTGCCCGTTCACCGGGCTCGGGTTCTCGAAGTACTGTCCGCGCGCCGGTGGGACGTACTCCCCGCCGATGAAGTGGTCGTACCGCGCCTCGTAGGAGACGATCGCGCCTTCGCTGCCGGGCGCCGCGTAACGGGTCATGCTGGTCTGCCTCCCGGAGAAGCGCTGCCCGCCGTTGGGCAGCTCTCGCCGCGAGGCTAGGCAGCCGGACGTTGCAACGACGTTGCGCACACGGGCCACCCGACCCGACCTCCCGGCCGGCACCCCGGCTCCGCTGTCAGCGCGGGTCCGGCCGCAGCCGGCCGACCCGATCCGGAACCGCCCGGTGCGCAGGGTCGCGGACACGGGCAGAGGCACGGGCAGGCGCCGGCCGGGAGGCGGAGACGCCCAGCTCCGACTCCAGCTCCTCCAGCCTCGACCGGACGGCCGGAGCGGGCCGAACGGCGGACAGGGCCCGCCAGACGTCCAGATCGTCCTCGCCCCAGGGAGCCCGCGCCCAGTCGGCCAGCAGGTCGGGATCCCGCCCGGCCACGAGCGCGGTCCGCAGCCCGTCGGCCAGTCTGCGTCGCAGCCGTACGACAGCGGGTGCGGACGACGCAGGCAGCAGCGGACCGGTGTAGGCCGCGACGGCCGCCGTCACCGCACCCGTCGCGAGCCGCCGCTCCACGACCGTCACATCCGACTCGACGGGGCGGGTCAGCCGGTAGGGCCGCGAATCCAGCAGATCCGGACCGAGGGTGCGGCGCAGCCGGGCAAGCTCGGCCCGGAGCGTCACCGGCGTCACGGACTCGTCCTCGTACAGCGCGCACAGCAGTTCGTCGCCCGTGAGGCCCTCAGGGTGCCGGGCCAGCAGCACCAGGATCTCGCTGTGCCTGCGGCTGAGTCTGGTCTTTCGTCCGTCCACGACCAGCCGGGCCTCGTCCCGGCCCAGGGCGGTCAGTTCGAGGGGGCCGTCCGTCACGGCCGGCGCGGGTGCCAGCAGCGCCAGATGCGACTCGGCGGCCCGCGCCACCGCCTGGACGAACGCCAGGCTGTGCGGATGGGCCAGAGGATCCCCGCCCGTGACGTCCACGGCGCCGAGGACCCGTCCGGTCCGCGGGTCGTGCACCGGGGCCGCCGCGCACGTCCACGGCTGCACCCGCCTGCTGAAGTGCTCCGCCGCGAACACCTGCACCGGGTGGTCGACGGCGACGGCGGTCCCCGGGGCGTTCGTCCCGACGGCGGCCTCCGACCAGCGGGCCCCCGGCACGAAGTTCATCCGGCCGGCCTGCCGCCGTGTCCCGGGGTGGCCCTCCACCCACAGAAGCCGCCCCTGCGCGTCGCACACCGCCAGAAGGTGTTGCCCGTCGGACGCGAACGTGCCCATGAGTTCACGGAACAGCGGCATCACCCGGGCGAGCGGGTGCTCGGCCCGGTACGAACCGAGGTCGCCGTCCGCCATCTCGACGTCCGCCGTGGCGTCCGGGACGACGCCGGCCCGCGCCGACCGCCGCCAGGAGTCGGCGACCACCGGCCGGACGGGCAGTGCCACCGTTCCCGCCTCGGTGAAGCACGCGTGGGCGCGCCGCAACGACCGAACCCGCTCGACGGGGTCGGCTCCCGGTTCCAGAGCCACCCAAGGATCGATCACTTCGGCCTCCCGGAAGGCGATGCGGCTGGCACCATCGTCACTCCCCGTGCGGAACTGGACAAGGCGTGTGACGTTCCGCGTTCGAGGGCCCGAGTGGTGTGGTGGACCCGGGGGAGACGGAGGCCCGGCGCGCTTCAGGCGAAGTTGACGAGCCTGATGTAGCGCGTCCAGTCCCAGTTGGGCCCGGGGTCGGTGTGGTCGCTGCCCGGTACCTGGTAGTGGCCGAGGATGTGGGAGCGGTCCTTGGGGATGCCGTACCGGTCGCAGATCGCCGCGGTCAGCCGCGCCGACTCCTCGTAGAGCGCGTTGGTGAAGAAGGCCGGCTTGTCGACCCACCCCTCGTGCTCGATGCCGATGCTTCTGGTGTTGTAGTCCCAGTTCCCCGCGTGCCAGGCGACGTCGCGTTCCCGGACGCACTGGGCCACATGCCCGTCGGCGGAGCGGACGACGTAGTGAGCCGACACCTGCTTCTGCGGGTTCCTGAAGATCGACAAGGTGTCTGCGTAGGTCGCCTGCGTGACGTGGATGACCACGTAGTCGAGGCCGTAGCTGTCCGGGCGGTCGGACGCCGTGTAGTTGGAGGACGTCGCGGGGGTCCACTCGGCGCCCGGATAGTCGACGGCCGCGGTCTGTGCGGCCGCCCTGGCGTCCGGAAGCAGCGCATAGGGGAGAGCGGCGAGGGCTGCGCCCTTCAGCAGCCGTCGGCGGCTCGGGAACGACCGTGCTCGCTCCATGGAGTCCTGGCCTTTCGTCGCTGAGGTATCGAGAGGGTCGGCGGTTCGAGACCGCGGCGGGGACCTGACGGGCGGGGCGAGCGGTCAAGGCCGCGGCCGTTCGCCCGGTATGACGAGGTGTCAGGAAGAGGAGTATCACGGCACGCACGGCAGTCCGGGCACGCGCGGCGCAGCGGGTCCTCCCGACCCGCCGGCACGCGGCGGAGAACAGGTCGCCGCGCACGCCGGTCAGGCCGCTCCGCAAGCCGGAATTCGCCGGCAGCACCATGTGAACCCCCGATTCGCTCCGAACCCGAGACGACGGCCGGACGGCTGCGCCTCGCGTGAATCACCGTACGGCGCGAGCCGCTTGGCGGTGAGGACCACGGCGTGGACGGTGGACAACCCGTGACGTGTGGACAAGGTGATCACTCGCACGGGGGAAGGAGACCCCGCTCCGCGGTCCGCGGCCCGCTCGTCCGGCCCACGGGATGACCGGAGCCGGCCATCGGCCTCCGCGACGCGACGGCCCGGCCGGCCACCTGGGGCCCCGGCCGTCCACCGGGGGATCGGCCGGATCGCCGAGAGGCGGGTGACCATCGGCGGCCGCTCGTGCCGCGGCGGCCTGCGTTCGCCCCGTCGCGACGCCCGACAGGCCCTCTCGCCGTTCCGCCCGAAGTCCACGCACGTCGGGTACAAGGATTTCCGGCCGGCAGGCCGAGAGCACGCCCCGAACTCTCTGCTTCGATCGAGCAGGGGCACCCCATCACGCCGCTCCTTGACGGGCAGACGTTGCCTGCCGCGGCACTGACGGACGCCTCGGCCTCTTCACCGGCTCCCGACCCCGCCGCGACCGCCGAGCCCGCAGAGACGCCGTCCCCCGCACCGGGCTGCACGGCCGCGACGCCGGGGCAGGCCCCGCCTGCCACGGGACCGCGCGGGCGGGTGCAGGCGGCCGGTCCCGCTTGCGCCGGATGCGGCCTCGGCCCCGGCCTACGGGCGCCGGGCGAACCCCGCCGGGTCGTCGAGCACGTGCCGCACCACCGAGTGCGCGGCCCCCAGCAGGGGGCCGTCCGATCCCAGCTCGGACACGGTCACCGGGCAGGCCGGGCCCGCGGTGCGCCGGGCCAACTCGCCCTCCAGTGACGGCAGCAGCCAGGGGGCGAGCCCCGCGAGTGCTCCGCCCAGGACGACCGACTCCGGGTCGAGCAGGTTCACCGCGCCGGTCAGGGCGATGCCGAGTGCGGTCCCCGCCTCGCGCAGCGCGTTCCGCACACGCTGATCGCCCGCGGCGGCGCGCTCGGACAGGAGGTGGACGCCGTCCTCGCCCGGCTGGAGACCCGCGGCCCGCAGAACGGCTTCCTCGCCGGCGTACTGCTCCAGGCACCCGCGCCCGCCGCAGGGGCATCGGGGCCCCTCGGGCCACACCGGAACATGCCCGAGTTCACCCGCGAAGCCGCGGGATCCGCGCAGCAGCCGGCCGTCCACGACCACCGCCGCACCGATGCCGATCTCGGCCGAGACGTGCAGGAAGTCGCGCGGTGCCGACGGGCCGAGCCAGAGTTCGGCGAGCCCGCCGAAGTTGGCCTCGTTGTCCACGGCCGGCGGCAGGTCCGAGGGCAGCAGGGCGGCGAGATCCGTGTCCTGCCAGTCCAGGTTGGGGGCACGGACCACGGTGCTTCCGTCCCCGGCCACGAGTCCGGGCACGGCGACGGCGAGGCCCGCCGCCCACAGCCCGTCGCGTTCCGCCTCGGCCACGACCCGGTGGACCAGTTCCGTGAGCTCCCCGGCCACCCGTTCGGCGCTCCGGCCGCGGTTCGTCCCGTGGCGCACCGCTCGCGCGCGGACTGAGCCGCGCAGATCCACGGCGCACACGGCGAGATGGTCCACTCCCACCTCCGCGCCGATCCCCGCCGGGCCGTGTCCGCTCACGGCCAGCGCGGAGCCCGGCCGTCCCACCCTGCCCGGCCGCTCGGGCCCCAACTCCTCGAGGAGGCCGGCCCGGATCAGTTCGTCGACGAGCGTCGACACGGCGGCCCGGGTCAGGCCGATGTGCGAGGCCACGGCGGCCCGCGACAGCGGTCCCTCGGCGCTGACGGTGTACATGACCCGGGACAGGTTGCGCCGGCGCATGCCCTGCTGGGTGTCGGGCAGGCGGCGGCCGGGACCGTTCGGTCGGGGCTGGTGCGGCAGTGCGGTCATGCCTCCGTCATTCCTCGTCCGGCCGGCTCTGCCGGCCTCCTTCGGGCTGCGCGCGGGCCTTCCGCCGTACCGGCGGGAGGAGCCTCCCGGGAGACCGGGCGGTCCTCCGCCCCGCCGTCTCGCAGGGGAACGGGGGCCGGGCGCAGGTGCCGCACCCGGGTCCTCCGGCGCGAGCAACCGGGCTCTCCGGTTCCGCTCCGCTCGCTCGTGCGGTCGGGTCAGCTGCCGCTCGCCCGGCGTTCCAGCAGGGGGGCCGCGTCGGAGAGTACCCCGGTGATCCGCGCGAGCGTCTCCTCGTCCCGTTCCACGGCGTCGAGCACCGGGCCGTCGGCGGTGTTCCACCGCCGTGCGACCGCGGCCGGGTCCTCGCCCGTCAGCAGGCCGGCCGCCTGCGCTGCGGCGCCGAGCGCGACCAGCTCCCCGGCCTCGGGGACCTGCACGGGCCGCCCCGAGAGCCGGCGCACGGTCTGCTGCCAGGCTCTTCCCCGGGCGCCGCCGCCGATCAGCAGCAGCGGCGCCGAACGGTCGGCGTCGGCGTCGAGGACGAGGTCGAGGGCGCCCAACAGGGAATGCACGGCGCCCTCGTAGGCGGCTTGGAGCAACTGGCCGCCCGTGGTGTCGTGCCGCAGGCCGTGCAGCAGGCCCGAGGCGTTCGGCAGATTCGGCGTGCGCTCTCCGTCGAGGTAGGGCAGCAGTGTCACCGCCGCCCCCGGCTCGACGGCTTCCCGGTCGAGGCCGAGGAGTGCGGCGACCCGGTCCACCGCCAGGGTGCAGTTGAGCGTGCAGGCCAGGGGGAGCCAGTCCCCGCGGGCGTCGGCGAAGCCCGCCACCGTGCCGGTCGGATCGGCCGGCCGCCGGGTGGACACGGCGTACACCGTGCCCGACGTGCCCAGACTCACCACCGGAGTCCCGGGCCGCAGGCCCAGGCCGAGCGCCGCTGCGGCGTTGTCGCCCGTTCCGGCAGCCACCAGGGTCCCTCGGGAGAACGGCAGGTCTCCGCCGGCGTGCACCGTTCCGGCGATCTCGCCGGGCCGGACGACGCGGGGCAGCAGGGCGGGGTCGAGCCCGATGTGCGCGAGGACCTCCTCGTCGTACGCCTCACCGGCCGAGGACCACCAGCCCGTCCCCGACGCGTCGCCCCGGTCGGTGGTGCCCTCGCCTGTCAGCCGCCCGGTGAGGTAGTCGTGCGGCAGGCGGACCGCTGCGGTGGCCCGCACGGCGTCCGGTTCGTGTTCGGCGAGCCAGGCCCACTTCGTGGCCGTGAACGAGGCGGTGGGCACGCTGCCCGTGCGCTCGGCCCAGGACTTCGGGCCGCCGAGTTCCTCGACCAGGCGGCGGGCCTGCGGCGCCGATCGCACGTCGTTCCAGAGCAGCGCGGGCCGGACGGGCCGGCCCTCGGCGTCGAGGGTCACGAGGCCGTGCTGCTGGCCGCCGACCGAGACCGCGGCCGCTTCGTGCGCCGCGCCGCCGCACTGGTGCAGCGCCGAGCGGAGGGCGTCCCACCACTGGCGGGGGTCGCTCTCGCGGGCCGCCCCGGCGGAGACGGTGTGCGGTGCCTGTCCGCTCGCGACCACCCGGCCGGTCGACGCGTCGACGACCAGCGCCTTGGTGGACTGGGTGGACGAGTCCACCCCGACGACGAGCGGACCCTCGGCTGCTGACATGGGGCTCTCCCTCTTCCGCGGCTCTGCGGGATCTGTCCTGGTTGCGGGGGTGCCCGGACCGTTTCGATCCGGGCGCCGCACGGCGTTCCCCGACCCTCACGCCGGGGGTTTCCTCCGTCGTCTCTTCCCAGAGACGCGTTCGCATACTAATTTGTAAACGGCCATGACGAAATAGTCGGAGTCAGCAGGGAGCCGCGACATGAACATCCAGCCCACCCCCGAGGACAGGTTCACCTTCGGTCTGTGGACCGTCGGCTGGCAGGGACGGGACCCCTTCGGCGACGCCACACGGCGCGCCCTCGACCCGGTCGAATCGGTACGCCGCCTGGCCGAACTCGGCGCCTACGGAGTGACCTTCCACGACGACGACCTGATCCCGTTCGGATCCTCGGACAGCGAGCGCGAGGCACACGTCAAGCGTTTCCGGCAGACCCTGGACGCCACCGGGCTCAAGGTGCCGATGGCCACCACCAACCTGTTCACCCACCCCGTCTTCAAGGACGGCGCCTTCACCGCGAACGACCGGGACGTGCGGCGCTACGCGCTGCGCAAGACCCTCCGCAACATCGACCTGGCGGCCGAGCTCGGCGCCGAGACGTACGTCGCCTGGGGCGGCCGGGAGGGAGCCGAGTCCGGCGCAGCCAAGGACGTACGCGTGGCACTGGACCGCATGAAGGAGGCGTTCGACCTCCTCGGCGAGTACGTGACCTCGCAGGGGTACGACCTGAGGTTCGCGATCGAGCCCAAGCCCAACGAGCCGCGCGGCGACATCCTGCTGCCCACCGTCGGCCACGCCCTGGCGTTCATCGAACGGCTGGAGCGCCCGGAGCTGTACGGCGTCAACCCCGAGGTCGGCCACGAGCAGATGGCCGGGCTGAACTTCCCGCACGGCATCGCGCAGGCCCTGTGGGCGGGCAAGCTGTTCCACATCGACCTGAACGGCCAGTCGGGGATCAAGTACGACCAGGACCTGCGGTTCGGCGCCGGCGACCTGCGGGCCGCCTTCTGGCTGGTGGACCTCCTGGAGAGCGCCGGCTACGCCGGTCCGAAGCACTTCGACTTCAAGCCTCCGCGCACCGAGGACTTCGACGGCGTGTGGGCCTCGGCGGCCGGCTGCATGCGCAACTACCTGATCCTGCGCGAGCGGGCGGCGGCCTTCCGGGCCGATCCGGAGGTCCAGGCGGCACTGCGGGCGTCTCGGCTCGACGAACTGGCGCAGCCCACCGCGGCGGACGGCCTGGAGAGCCTGCTCGCGGACCGGGGTGCCTTCGAGGACTTCGACGTCGAGGCCGCGGCCCTGCGGGGCATGGCCTTCGAGCAGCTGGACCAGCTGGCGATGGACCACCTGCTCGGAGCCCGCGGCTGACCGGTGCGGCCGGGGTACGGTCCGTCTCCCCGGGGCCCGAGCCGGCGGGCGGGGCCGCCGGGCCGGGCTGCGGGCGCCGGTCCTCCCGTGCGCGCGCGCCCGCGACGACCAGGCCCCACCCGCAGGAGTGCGGGCCACGAGGGTACCCGGGTAGGCGACCGTGGTCTCCGTGCCGCCGCCGACGGGCCGCCGCGTGCCTACCGCGCCGGAACCGTCGGTCGTCCCGGAGCCCCTGTCGTCGACGACCGTCGGGGCGCGGCAGCGGCAACCACCGGGCGGGGGCCCGTCGCGTGCCCTTGGTGGCATGACGAGACGCCGCACGTGCTCGGGCGGCGTCTCGGGGGCCTGTGGGGGACGGCCTCAGGGATTGTCAGGGATATATCAGGGTCGTGGTCCGGAACCGTGGGACGCGGGGACCCGTTCTCACCACAGAGAGCGGCAGCAGCCGCGGAGGAGGCGACCCACATGTCGAAGAACGCGAAGATCGCCGCAGGAGGCGTGGCCGTCGGCCTGATCCTTTTGATCTGGCTGCCCTGGTGGGCCGCCCTCTTGATCGTGCTGGGCGTCCCGGCGGCCGCGTACCTGGCCCTTGACCCTTCGCAGCGGCGCCGGCTGCGCCGTGTCTCCCGCCGGGAGATCGGCCGTTGAGCGGCGCCTGACGGCTGCCCTCCGCCACACCGGCGGCCGTTCCGGCGCGGGGACGGGGCATGCGGAGGCCCCTGTCGCCCAAAGGTCCGGCCGACGACCGTTCAGCTCGGCCGGACCGCCATCCCGTCGAGAGCCGCGAGGAGCCCGGGAAGCTCGGGACCGCGGCCCACCGGGAGGACCTCGCCGGGTTCCTCGTCGAGCAGGACGAACGCGATGTCGTCCGTTCTGGCGACGAGTGACCATCCCGGACCGTCGGCCCGCAGGGTCCGCGCGTCGCCGCTCGCGAACGACGACCGCACCCGGCCCAGCGGGGGAGGGGTGTCCACGTAGGCCCGGGCCTGGGCCAGGACCCGGCGCACGCCGGCGCGGTCCGGGCCGGCGGTTTCGTCCCCCGAGCCGTCGCCCGCATCCGTCTCCGCGGCCTCCTCGGCGTTCCCGGACGCGGCGTCGTCGGCCGGCTGCTCCGCACCGTCGGGGGCGGCGAACTCGCTGTCGTCGATCTGGTCCCGCCACACGGCCCACTGGAGCGCGATCTCGTCGGCCCCCATCCGGCGCTGGGCGGGCCCCCACACGGAGGTGTCCGGCGGCGCGAGCGGCGGGCGCTCCGCGACCTCGGCCGACGGATCGTGCGGGGCCGGTACCCCCGGGGCCGAGACGGCGACCTCGAGCGGCCAGCCGGGCAGGGCTGCCACGACCGTCCGCTCGTCCGGCGACAGTTCGTGCTCCATCCCGCAGTCCCACGAGGCGATCGCGACGGCCACCAGGGACACGTCGTCGATCACGACCGTCCAGCGCGCGCCCTCCCCGTCCTGGCCGAGCACCAGCCCGTACCCGTCGGCGAGCGGCGCGAGCCCGAGCGCCGCGCAGGCCTCCGGATAGTCGTCCCCGAGAACGCTGGGGAACTTCGCGGGTGTCAGCAGCACCGCCGTCAGCACGTACAGCGCGTCGTCGTCCACGGTGGCGACGGCTTCCTCGTCCACCGTGATGACGGCTTCTTCGTCCGTCCCGGCCATGCCAGCCTCCCGATCGGTCCATCTGTCGGCGCACCCTAATGCGACCGGAAGGCAGTTGTCACGGGCCTGAAACACATGCGGAGCTGCAGTTATCCGGCTGGACAGGGGCGAAACGCCCGCTGCTCCCGGCGGTCAGGCGACCGGAAGGCCGAGCAGGGCGCGGGTGACCGTCCGGGGCGTCTCGCCCCGCTCCCGGGCGAGAGCGACGACCGCCCGCGAGGCCAGTTCGGTCACCGCGAACGACAGCGCTTCCGGAGACACCCGGGAGGCGGCCTCGTCGATCCTGTCCTGATCGTCCTCCGCGCACGCGCACACATAGGCCGACGCGGCCTCGAACAGGTTGTGGCCGCGCCTCGCGGTGCCGTGTGCCTCCGTGCGCCCCGGCTCGGAAGTCCCCGCGGTCATGCCCCGCACCATCGCACGAAGCCTGTCGAACGTGGTCATCGGGCCGCCTCTCCCCTGCACGGTCGTGGTCTGCGACCGTTCGCCGTCTCTCCCGTCCAACGTAGAGTTGGACGCCCGACGGCAGAAGGGGGACGGCCCGGTGAAGCGCTATGAACGGCTCGAAAGGATCCGGCGGATGGATCCCGTGAAGGACGCCTCCGCCATCTACCGGCTCACCTCCGCCTACGAGTTCCCGTGGGATGTCGCCCGCTCCCTGGAGCTGGCGCTGTACCGCACCTACGCCGTGCCGAGCATCGGCCGCCTGCTCGCCGAGACGGCCGAACTCACCGTCCGGACGCAGAAGCGCTACGACGACACCGCCCTGCTGCTCGACGCCATCGTCGAGCACGGGTTCGGCGCCGATCAGGGCCGCACCGCGATCCAACGGATCAACCGGATGCACCGCGCCTACGACATCGCCGACGACGACATGCGGTACGTGCTGTGCACCTTCGTCGTGATGCCCAAGCGCTGGATCGACGCCTACGGATGGCGGAAGTTGTCACGCCACGAGACCGTCGCCTGCGCCGAGCACTACCGCACGCTCGGACGGCACATGGGGATCAAGGACATCCCGGAGACGTACGAGGAGTTCGAGTCCTGCCTCGACGCCTACGAAGAGGCGCGTTTCGGCTGGGACGAGGGAGGCCGGAGCGTCTCGGACGCGACCCTGGACCTGATGGCCTCGTGGTATCCGCGCCCGCTCGCGCCTCTGCTGCGGACCTCCACACTGGCCCTGCTCGACGAACCGCTGCTGCGCGCCTTTCGCTATGAGCCGCCGGGCGCGGCCACACGCGGGCTGGTGCGCCGCGCCGTACGCGCGCGTGGCCGGCTGGTCCGGCTGCTGCCGCCTCGACGCGCTCCGCACTTCGCCCGGCAGAACCGGGAGATCAAGGGCTACCGCGGCGGCTACCGCGTCGCCGACCTGGGCACCCACCCCGTCCCTGGGGTGCGCGGCTGCCCGGTGTCGCCGGGCAGCCCGCCGTGAGCCGAGCGGCCGTTCGCGGCCGGCCGGCGCGCTCGGGCGGCGCCGAGACGGCGGAGGGCGCCCTCAGTCTGTGCGGACGGCGAGCGCCAGGAAGCGGGACTCCTCGTCCGCGTAGGAGGTCATCGTCCAGCCCGAACTGGCCAGCAGCGGGCGCAGGTTGTGCTCGGCCCGCAGGTCCTCCGGCGTGAGCGCTCTGCCCTGGCGTGCCGCGAGGGCGGATCGGCCGATCGGATGGAAGAGGGCGAGCACGCCTCCCGGGCGCACCACACGGCCCAGTTCCCGCAGGTTCCCGCCCGGGTCCGGCAGATGCGCCACGAGGCCGGCGGCGAACACCGCGTCCAGGGAGGCCGATCGCAGGGGGAGCGCGGTGACGTCGGCCAGCAGCAGACGTCCGGCGCCGTCACGTCTCGCGCCGACCGCCGCCTCCAGCATGGCCGGGGCCAGATCGGCACCGAGGACGACTCCGGTGTCCGTCACGGCGCTCCTCAGCGGCGCCAGCGCCCGCCCGGTGCCGCAGCCGGCGTCGAGCACCCGGTCACCCGGGCGCAGCCCCATCTCCGCCACCGCGGCCTCGTACGCGGGCCCGTCGTCGGGGAAGCGTGCGTCCCAGCGGGCCGCGCGGGCACCGAAGAAATCCCGGACGTTCGTATGGTCGTCGTTCATGTGCCGCATGATCCCTCACTGACACGGAGCACGCAGACGCGCACAGGTTCGACCCCGACACGATCGTCGGACCGTACACTGTGGCCATATTCCAACAGGTTTCGCAATGCGCCCCCTGCGCGCCGCTCGGCGCCGACTAGCGTCCCCGGGCCATGGGACACCTGGACCATGCCGCCTTCGGCTGGCTGACCCCCGTGCTGTCGTACGCGATGGCCGCCGTCGGCGCCGCCCTCGGGCTGCGCTGCGCGGTCCGCGGGCTCGGCTCGACGGGCCGCGCACGCCGCAACTGGCTCCTCGCCGCGGCCTCGGCGATCGGTACGGGCATCTGGACGATGCACTTCGTGGCCATGCTGGGATTCGGCGTCACGGGCACGGAGATCCGCTACGACGTGCCCCTGACCATCCTCAGCCTGCTCGTCGCCATGGCGTTCGTCGGCGCCGGCCTCCTCGCGGTCGGATACGGACGGGACAGGACCCGCGCGTTCGCCGTCGGCGGGCTCACCACCGGGCTCGGCGTCGCCGGCATGCACTACCTCGGCATGGCGGCGCTGCGCCTGCACGGCCGGGTGGACTACGACGCGACCCTCGTCGTCCTCTCCGTCCTGCTCGCCGGGCTGGCCGCGACCGCCGCCCTGTGGGCCGCCCTCACCATCAGGTCGCCCGCGGCGGTCACCGCCGCCTCTCTCGGCATGGGCGGAGCGGTGAGCAGCATGCACTACACCGGAATGATGGCGGTGAGCGTGCACGTCACCCCTTCGGCCACCGAGCTGCCCGGGGCCACGGCCCTGCAGTTCATCTTCCCGCTCGCCGTGGGGCTCGGGTCCTACCTGTTCCTGACCGCGGCGTTCGTCGCGCTGTCCCCGATGGCCGACGCCCGCGGGACGACCGTGTCCGCGCACGCGCAGGCCGACAGCGCGGCCCACTAGAGGCGGCCCGCGGCCGAGACACCCCCGAACCTCTCCGATCGAGGAGGCCATGCGTACACCTCGCAGACCCACGCCCGCCGGATCCGGACCGCCGCCCCGCGCGCGGGGCCGCCGCGCCCACGCCGGGCCGCCGGCCGACGAGCGGGCCGGGGCCGGCGGCATCGCGCCCGCCGCCGCGGCACCGGCGTCTCCGTCCGCCCGGGGGCGCCACCTCAGGCCCCGTACCGTCCGGGCCAAGGTCGTCAGCCTGCTGATGGTGCCTGTGGTCTCGCTCCTG
Source organism: Streptomyces sp. NPDC048566 (assembly GCF_043199735.1). Lineage (NCBI taxonomy): Bacteria > Bacillati > Actinomycetota > Actinomycetes > Kitasatosporales > Streptomycetaceae > Streptomyces > Streptomyces sp. NPDC048566. The sequence goes on along the minus strand of NZ_JBICWL010000002.1, from coordinate 218,814 downwards.
GCCCTGTGGGCCTTCGCCACGGTGGGTACCGCGCAGGACGTCGCACGGCTGCGGCAGGCGCACCGTGTCGACGCCACCGTCCGGGCGCCCGTCCTCGCCGCGATCGCCGCGCTGCAGGAGGAGCGCTCGGCAGCGGTCGGGTACGCGACCGAACCGGCGACCGACGGGGCGATCCGGGTGCGGGCCCTGGCGCGGCAGACCGACCGCGCCGCGGCGAGACTCCGCCTGGACGGGCGCCACACCGTCGCGGACGGTGCCGACCTGCCCGCGGGAGCTTCGGCCAGGCTCGCCGTCTTCGTCGCGGAGACGGACCGCTTGAGGGCGCTCCGCCCGTCCGTGCTCGCCCGCGGAACCGGCTGGGAGGAGACCTACGGCCGCTACACGAGCGCCATCGCCGCGGCCCTCGCAGCCGACGGAGCCCTCAGCGGTGTCCCTGGTGCGAGACCGGGCACCGACGCGCGGGTCCTGCTCGAATTCTCCCGAGCCGGTGAGGCGCTCGCACAGGAGGACGCCGTCCTCGCCGGTGCCCGCCGTGCCGGAACCCTCGACGGTGAGAGGCTCCGGCTGTTCACCGGAGCCATCGGCACCCGCCGCGCCCTGACGGACGCCGCCACGGCGGACCTCCGCGGATCCGAACTGTCCGCCTGGACGGACCTGGCCCGGTCGAGCGACTACCTGGACGTACGGGTGGCCGAGGACGCCGTGCTCGCCGCCCGTCCCGGTCCGAATGCGGTCCGGGCCGCCCCGGAGTCGCGCTGGGACATCGCCCGGGCCCGTGTGCAGGACGCTATGCGGGCGATCGTGAGGGACGCCGTGGCCACGGGCGATCCGAGCCCGTTCCGGGACGCTCTGCTGACGCCGGCGGGGGCGGCGGTCCTCTTCGGACTGGCGGCAGGCGTGGCCTCGCTGCTCATCTCCGTCCGCATCGGCCGCGACCTCGTCGTCGAGCTGGTGAGCCTGCGCGACAGCGCCCTGGACATCGCGCGCCGCGAACTCCCCGAGGCCATGCGCCGGGTCAGGGCGGGCGAGACCGTCGACGTCCGGACCGAGGCACCGCTCGGCAGACCCTCCGTCGACGAGACCGGCCAAGTCGCCGAAGCGCTCGACACCGTCCACCGGGCGGCCCTGCGCGCGGCCGTGGAACGCGCGGAGCTGGCCGGGGGGATCTCCGGCGTCTTCGTGAACCTGGCCCGCCGCAGCCAGGTGCTCCTGCACCGCCAACTCCGTCTCCTGGACGCCATGGAACGCAGGTCGGATGATCCCGACGAGCTCGGCGACCTGTTCCGTCTCGACCACCTCACCACCCGGATGCGCCGACACGCGGAGAGCCTGATCATCCTCTCCGGAGCAGCGCCCGGCCGGGCCTGGCGAACACCGGTCCCGCTCACCGACGTCGTACGCGCGGCCGTCTCCGAAGTCGAGGACTACGCGCGCGTGGAAGTACGACAGCTCCCGGACACCACGGTGACCGGGGCCGCGGTCGCCGACCTCACTCATCTCCTGGCAGAGATCGTGGAGAACGCCGCCCGGTTCTCGCCGCCGCACACGCGGGTACGGATCACCGGCGAGCCCGTCGGCACCGGCTTCGTGGTCGAGGTCGAGGACCGCGGACTGGGCATGGGCGAGGAGACGCTGGCCCAGGCGAACGAGCGCATCGAGCGGCCCGAGGCACTCGACCTCCTCGACAGCGACCGGCTCGGCCTGTTCGTGGTGAGCCGGCTGTCGGCCCGGCACGGGATCAAGGTGCGGTTGCGGACCTCGCCGTACGGCGGCACCACCGCGGTGGTCCTGTTGCCCACCACGCTCCTGCACAGCGAGCGGAGCGACGGCCTCGCCGCCGAGGACGGCAGCCCGGGGGCGGCGCCGAGCCACGACCCACCCGCCGCCTCCCCGTCCGGGCCGGACGCCGTCCGGGCCGTCGGCGAACGGCCCGCGCTGGTCCCTCCCGCGACCGTCGCGGCCGCCCCCGAACCCCCGTTGAAGGCCGCGCGGGATGCCGCGCCGACGGGGGCCGCGCCCCTCCGGCTCCATCGCGGTGACGACGCGGCCGGAGCCTGCGGGGAACTCCCCCGGCGGGTACGCCAGGCACACCTGGCACCTCAACTGCGCTCCCCGCGCTCGGAGGAACCGATGCGGACAACGCCGTCCGCGGCCGGTGACGAGCGCACCCCGGAACGCGTGCGCGCGCACATCACCGCCTACCGGGACGGCTGGGCACGCGGCGGCGGTAGGCCACCCGGTCCTCCCACGATCCCCGCACCGCGAACGGGCGGCGACGGCAGCGAAGGAGACTCCGCATGACCCAGGACCCCTGTCCCGGACCCGCCCCGCTCCCGGGCGAACTCGACTGGCTGCTGGACGACATGGTGCTGCGCGTCGGCGACGTCCGGCACGCCGTGGTGCTCTCGGGCGACGGCCTGGCGGTGGGAGCGTCGAAGGGCCTGCTCCGTGAGGACGCCGAACACCTCGCGGCCGTCGCGTCCGGATTCCACAGCCTTGCCAAAGGGACGGGCCGCCACTTCGGCGTCGGCGGCGTGCGGCAGACCATGGTGGAGATGGACGAGGGGTTCCTCTTCGTCGCCGCGGCGGGAGAGGGCTCCTGCCTCGCCGTCCTGACATCCGCCACCGCCGACATCGGCCTCGTGGCATACGAGATGGCCGTGCTCGTCAAGCGCGTCGGAGAGCACCTCGACACCCCGCCGCGCGCCACCACCCGCGCCCCGGCCGCGGGTTGAGCGGGGACGTCCGCGCAGATGACCGACGACATGCCGGACAGCGGGCCGCCGCCCTCCGGCCACTGGTACGACCAGGAGGCGGGCCCCCTCGTCCGTCCCTACGCGATGACGGGCGGACGCACCCAGCCGGGTCCCGCCGCCGTCCACTTCGACCTCATCGCCCTGGTGTCGATCGACGAGGACGCGCCCGCCGCGGGCGAGGGCACCGCGCTCGGCCCGGAACACCGTGCGCTGATCGAACTGTGCCGCGCCGAGCCCCAGTCGGTCGCCGAACTGGCGGCGGGCGCCGACCTTCCCGTGGGCGTCGTCCGCGTGCTCCTGGGGGATCTGCTGGAGCGCCGCCGCGTCTTGGTCAGCCGCCCGGTGCCGCCCGCCCGCCTGCCCGACGAGCGCGTCCTGCGCGAGGTGATCGAAGGGCTCCGGGCCCTGTAGTGGACCCCGCCGCAACCGCGGCCGACGGTGGTCGGCCCTCCCGAGAGAAGTGATCGATGGCCGCAGAGAAGCCCGACACCCCGGACGACGACTCCTCCGCCCTGGCGCTGAAGATTCTGGTCGCCGGTGGATTCGGCGTCGGCAAGACCACCCTGGTGGGAGCGGTCAGTGAGATCAGGCCGCTGCGCACCGAGGAACTCCTCAGCGAGGCCGGTCGGCCGGTGGACGACACCTGCGGGGTCGACCGGAAGGTCACCACGACCGTCGCCATGGACTTCGGGCGCATCACGATCAGGTCGGGACTGTCGCTCTATCTCTTCGGGACACCGGGCCAGGACCGCTTCTGGTTCCTCTGGGACGAGTTGTCGACCGGGGCCCTCGGTGCCGTCGTCCTCGCCGACACCCGGCGCCTGGAGGACTGCTTCCCCGCCGTGGACTACTTCGAGCACCGGCGCATCCCGTTCGTGGTCGCCGTGAACTGCTTCGCCGACGCACGCGCCTACGGCGCCCAGGACGTCTCCCGGGCCCTCGATCTCGACCGCGGCACACCGGTCGTGCTGTGCGACGCCCGCGATCGCGACTCCGGCAAGGAGGTGCTGATCCGGCTCGTCGAGTACGCCGGGCGGGTGCACACCGCCCGGCTTCTCGACTCCGTCGGCTGACGCCCGCGGCGGCTCCGGGGGCGGGCCGCCGGTCAGTCGGCCACGGCCGCGAAGGCCAGCACCTTCTCGATCCTCATCCGGACGAGGAGTTCCCCCGGTACGCCGTTGCGCCTGCCGAACTCCTCGGCACGGTCGGCGCCCATGTACCGGCCCCCGATCCGGGTGGCCCAGTGCCGCAGGTCGTCCGCGTCCTCCGACAGGGCCACCCGTCCCTGCAGCACCACGAAGGCGAAAGGCGGCCGGTCGTCGTCCACGCACAGGGCGACCCGGCCGTCCCGTGCCAGGTTCCTCCCCTTCACAGTGTCCTTCGCGGTGTTGAAGACCACGTCGTCGCCGTCCAGCACGAACCAGACGGGTGCCACGTGCGGGCTGCCGTCGGCGCGGACCGTGGACAGCTTTCCGGTGCGGGTTCCCTGCGAGACGAACGCCCGCCACTGCTCGTCGGTCATCTTCTCTGCCATGCCGTCCATCCTCCTTGCCCGCAGGGCGGCTGTGGGGAAGGCTTGCTGGGCGAATCCTCCGGTCGGGGGGAAGCGAACACGGGGAGACCGGACCATGGCACACAACAACGGCCTCGGCTGGCTGCTGGACGACCTCACCCAGCGCGTCGAGCACGTGAGGCACGCGCTGGTGCTCTCGAACGACGGACTGGTGACGGGTGCGAGCACGGGCCTGCGGCGGGAGGACGCCGAGCACCTCGCCGCCGTCTCGTCGGGACTGCACAGCCTGGCGAAGGGCTCCGGACGTCACTTCGGCGCCGGCCAGGTCCGCCAGACGATGGTGGAGTTCGACGACGCGGTGCTGTTCGTGACCGCCGCGGGCGCCGGCAGCTGCCTCTGTGTCCTCAGCGGCGCCGAGGCCGACATCGGTCAGGTCGCCTACGAGATGACCCTGCTGGTGAACCGGGTCGGCGAGCACCTCGGGGTCGACGCGCGGCACCCGGACGGCAAGCCCGCTACAGATCTCTGACCTGCGCACACGGTCATCGGAGTCGGGGTTTTCCACAGGCTCGACGCGATGTCCGCCCGCCCGGATACGGTTTTTCCCGAAGCGAGCGCACACGGCGCGAGCATCCGACTCCACGGGGGAGACCGCCATGTCCGTCAGCACGATCACCCGCTCCGCCACGACGTCCGTCGGCCGTGCCGCACGAGAACTGGACCTCGGGCGCCGCGAGTTCGACCTGGCCGTACAACTCGGCTGCGTGCGCACCGTGCCCGACGAGGGAGGCGGCGGACGCCGGGTCGCTCGGGCCGAGATCGACCGGCTGCGCGGCGAGGCGGGCTTTCCCGCGACCCTGCGCGAGCGGGTCAGGACGGTGGGAACCGCCGAGGCGGCAGCGCTCATGGGCGTGGCGACCGGCCGCTTCACCCGCCTGGCGCGGCTCGGCCTCGCCGTCCCCGTCACCTTCTACGTGAACCGCTACGGGGCGATCGTCTGGCTGTACCTCGCGGAGGAGATCGGGCAGTTCGCGCGGGACGGGAAGCACGCGCCGCTGCTGAAGGGCCGGACACCGGAGGTTCTGCGCGGTCAACTCGACGCGGGCGTCGACCTCAGGCCCCGCAACTGGCGCGGACGCCGGCTCGGGCACCTCCTCCGGCAGGCGGAGGATCCGTGGGCCCGCGCCGCTGCCGTCGCGTCCCTGCTCGCCCCGGTTCCCCTCGCCGAAGGGGTGCGGGACCCCTACGAGCGCGCCCACCTCGAACTCCTTCGCCCGGCCCGGCCGTCGGCCGCCGCCCCGGGCACACCCACGGCGCGGATCGTCGAGAGCGTCATCACCGCGGGTGATCCCGACGAGGTCGCGTGGCTCGTGGCCGAGCTGCGCCAGACCCTCGCCGAGGCCCGCGCGGACCGCCCGGCGCCCCGCCCCGCGGTGCCCTCGTCCCCGACGGAAGCGGCCGCAGCGCAAGGCCGGCCGGATCCGGCCCCGCTCATCCGCACGAGCAAGGCGCAGCGGGCACGGCCCGTCAGCCGCACCCTGCGGCTGCTCGGCCGGCGGCGCCGCGGGAAGCCGCGCGAGAGCCTCTCTACAGGGCCCTGAACAGCCCTTCCTGCACCACCGACACGAGCAGCTGTCCCTGCCGGTCGTAGATGCGGCCGCGGGCCAGACCGCGTCCCCCCGTCGCGATCGGCGACTCCTGGTCGTAGAGGAACCACTCGTCGGCGCGGAACGGCCGGTGGAACCACATGGCGTGGTCCAGGGAGGCCATGTCGAAGCCCCGCGGACCCCAGAGCGGTTCGACGGGAATGCGGACGGCGTCGAGGAGCGTCATGTCGCTCGCGTAGGTGAGAGCGCAGGTGTGCACGAGCGGGTCGTCGCCCAGCGGTCCCATGGCGCGCATCCACACCGCGCTGCGCGGCTCGGCGCCCTTGGTCTCCTCGGGCGTCCAGCGCAGCCGGTCCACGTAGCGGATGTCGAACGGTTGGCGTCGCGCCATGCGCTCCAGGGCTTCGGGCAGAGCCCCCAGGTGCTCCTTGATCTCCTGCGAGACGGTCGGCAGGGACTCCGGGTCCGGCACGTCACGTGCCGGTGGCAGCTGATGCTCGAAGCTCCCTTCCTCGGGCCGATGAAAGGAGGCGGTGAGATTGAAGATCGTCCGGCCCTGCTGCACGGCGGTGACCCGGCGCGTGGTGAACGACCGCCCGTCCCGCACGCGTTCGACCTGGTACACGATCGGGACGCCCGGCCGGCCGGGGCGCAGGAAGTACGCGTGCAGCGAGTGCACCGGCCGGTCGCCCTCGGTGGTGCGGCCGGCCGCCACCAGCGCCTGTCCGGCCACCTGCCCCCCGAAGACGCGCTGGAGGGACTCCTGGGGGCTGCGGCCCCGGAAGATGTTGACCTCGATCTGCTCCAGGTCGAGCAGGTCGACCAGCCTCTCGGCGGCGTTCGTCATGAGTGGGCCTCTCCTGTGCTCACAGCTGGCCGACGTCGGTGACCTTGACGATGGCACGGCCCTCCGCGTCGGACGCCACCAGGTCCACCTCCGCGCTGATGCCCCAGTCGTGATCGCCGTTGGGGTCGGCGAACGCCTGCCGGACACGCCACAGGCCGTTCTGCGGTTCCTCCACGATCGACAGCAGCTTCGGCCCGCGGGCGTCGGGGCCCGTGCCGAGGTCCTCGTACTCGTCCCAGTACGCGTCCATCGCCTCGCCCCACGCGTCGGCGTCCCAGCCGGCGTCGGCGTCCATCTCGCCGAGTTCCCCGACATTGTCGAGCGCGGCGAGCTCGACCCTGCGGAACATCGCGTTGCGGACGAGGACACGGAAGGCCCGCGCGTTCGCCGTGACCGGCTTGACCTGGTCGGCCTTCTCCTGCGCCTCCTCCGCGGTCATCACCTCGGGGTTGGCGAGCTGCTCCCACTCGTCGAGCAGACTGGAGTCGACCTGGCGGACCATCTCGCCCAGCCAGGCGATCAGATCCTCCAGATCCTCGGACTTCAGGTCGTCCGGGACCGTGTGCTCCAGCGCCTTGTAGGCGGAGGCCAGGTAGCGCAGCACGATGCCCTCGGTCCGGGCCAGCTCGTAGAAGGAGACGAACTCCGTGAAGGACATGGCCCGCTCGTACATGTCACGGATGATGGACTTGGGCGACAGGGGGTGGTCGCCCACCCAGGGGTGGCTCTTGCGGTACACGTTGTACGCGTGGAAGAGCAGCTCCTCCAGGGGCTTGGCGTACGTCACCTCCTGAAGCCGTTCCATGCGCTCCTCGTACTCGACGCCGTCGGCCTTCATCGCGGCGACGGCTTCCCCTCGCGCCTTGTTCTGCTGCGCGGCGAGGATCTGCCGGGGGTCGTCGAGCGTGGACTCCACCACCGAGACCATGTCGAGGGCGTAGGAGGGCGACTCGGGCTCCAGCAGGTCGAAGGCAGCGAGGGCGAAGGTCGACAGGGGCTGGTTGAGCGCGAAGTCCTGCTGGAGATCGACGGTGAGCCGGACGATACGGCCGGTGGCGTCGGGCTCGTCGAGCTTCTCGACGATGCCGCCGTCGAGGAGCGAGCGGTAGATCGCGATCGCCCTGCGGATGTGCCGCAGCTGCTGCTTGCGCGGCTCGTGGTTGTCCTCCAGCAGATGACGCATCGCCTCGAAGGCGTTGCCCGGGCGGGCGATCACCGACAGCAGCATGGTGTGCGTGACGCGGAAGCGGGAGGTCAGCGGTTCGGGATCGGAGGCGATGAGCTTCTCGAAGGTGTTCTCCGTCCAGCCGACGAAACCCTCGGGCGCCTTCTTGCGCACCACCTTGCGCCGCTTCTTCGGATCGTCGCCGGCCTTCGCCAGCGACTTCTCGTTCTCGATGACGTGCTCCGGCGCCTGCGCCACGACGAAGCCGGCGGTGTCGAAGCCGGCGCGCCCCGCCCGGCCGGCGATCTGGTGGAACTCGCGGGCCCGCAGCGTGCGCACCCGGGTACCGTCGTACTTGGTCAGGGCCGTGAAGAGTACCGTCCGGATGGGCACGTTGACGCCCACACCGAGCGTGTCCGTGCCGCAGATGACCTTCAGGAGCCCTGCCTGGGCCAGCTTCTCGACCAGTCGCCGGTACTTGGGCAGCATGCCGGCGTGGTGCACACCGATGCCGTGCCGGACGTAGCGGGAGAGGTTCTGGCCGAACCGGGTGGTGAAGCGGAAGTTGCCGATCAGCTCGGCGATCCGGTCCTTCTCCTCCCGCGTGCACATGTTGATGCTCATCAGCGCCTGCGCTCGCTCCACGGCCTGCGCCTGGGTGAAGTGCACGATGTACACGGGCGCCTGCCGGGTGGTGAGCAGTTCGGTGAGCGTCTCCGTGAGCGGGGTGAGCACGTACTCGTAGGACAGCGGAACGGGCCGGGTCGCGGAGCGCACCACCGCGGTGGGCCGCCCGGTGCGGCGCGTGAGGTCCTTCTCGAACATCGAGACGTCGCCGAGCGTGGCCGACATCAGGATGAACTGCGCCTGGGGGAGTTCCAGGATCGGAATCTGCCAGGCCCAGCCGCGGTCGCCCTCGGCGTAGAAGTGGAACTCGTCCATGACCACCTGGCCCACGTCCGCCTGCCGGCCGTCCCGCAGGGCGATCGAGGCGAGGACCTCGGCTGTGCAGCAGATGACGGGGGCGTCGGCGTTCACGGACGCGTCGCCGGTGAGCATGCCGACGTTCTCGGTCCCGAAGATCTTGCACAGCTCGAAGAACTTCTCCGAGACCAGGGCCTTGATCGGCGCGGTGTAGAAGGTGACCTCGTCCCGGGCGAGCGCGGCGAAGTGCGCACCGGCGGCGATCATGCTCTTGCCCGAGCCGGTGGGCGTCGAGACGATCACGTTGGCCCCCGAGACCACTTCGATCAGCGCCTCCTCCTGGTGGGGGTAGAGCGTGAGACCGCGTTCTCCGGCCCACGACTCGAAGGCTTCGTAGAGGGCGTCGGGGTCTGCGGTCTGCGGCAGCTGATCGATGAGGGTCACGCACCCATCTTGCCTGGCGACGCACGCAAGGGGGGAATCGGATGCCGCACCGAAGATCACGAACGCTACGCTGTGGCGCCGACGACGCGTCAGCGCGGGCGGGCAACTGGACAGCGGGACATACGAAATGGGGCGGGGAACGGCCATGATGGGACCAGCACACTCACTGTCGGGGGCCGCGGCCTGGCTCGGCGTCGGAGCGGCGGCCGCCGCTGCCGGGCACAGCATGCCCTGGCCGGTCCTGCTGGTCGGAGCGCTGATCTGCGCGGGTGCCGCACTCGCCCCGGACCTCGATCACAAGGCCGCGACCATCTCGCGCGCCTTCGGACCCGTGTCACGGTGGTTGTGCGAGATCGTCGACAAGCTGTCCTACGCCGTCTACAAGGGAACGAAGAAGCAGGGCGACCCCCGGCGCTCCGGCGGCCACCGCACGCTGACGCACACCTGGCTGTGGGCGGTCCTGATCGGCGCGGGCAGCTCCGTGCTGGCGATCACCGGCGGTCGCTGGGCGGTGCTCGCCATCCTCTTCGTGCACATGGTGCTCGCCATCGAGGGCCTGCTCTGGCGGGCCGCGCGTGGGTCCAGCAGCGACGTGCTGGTCTGGCTGCTCGCCGCGACCAGCGCCTGGATCCTCGCGGGAATACTGGACAGGCCGGGCAAGGGTGCGGACTGGCTGTTCACCGCGCCGGGCCAGGAGTATCTGTGGCTCGGCCTGCCGATCGTCCTCGGCGCGCTGGTGCACGACATCGGGGACGCCCTCACGGTGTCGGGCTGCCCGATCCTGTGGCCCATCCCGGTCGGCCGCAAGCGCTGGTATCCCATCGGCCCGCCCAAGGCGATGCGTTTCCGCGCGGGCAGCTGGATCGAGCTGAAGGTGCTGATGCCCGCGTTCATGCTGCTGGGAGGGGTCGGCTGCGCGGCCGCGCTGAACTTCATCTGAGGCGGAGCCGGGGAGCGGTCCGGCGAGGGAGGGGCGGTTCAGGCGTTCGCGTCGCCGCCGCTCGTCTGCGCGCCGCCTCCGTAGCGCCGTTCGAACCGGGCGACGCGGCCTTCGGAGTCCACGGTGCGGGCCTTGCCGGTGTAGAAGGGGTGGCTCTCCGAGGAGATCTCGACGTCGACGACGGGGTAGGTCTCCCCGTCGTCCCACTCGATCGTCCGCTCGCTCGTGGCCGTGGAGCGGGTGAGGAAGGCGTAGCCCGCGCTCAGGTCGCGGAAGACCACGGGCCGGTAGTCGGGCTGCTTGTCCTGCTGCATGGATGCTCCTTCGGGACGGTGTCCTCGGCCGGGCGCCGGTCAGCCGGACACGGAGTCCTCGTCGACGATGTGCATGGCGGCCTCCTCGGCCGAGGCCGCGGCGCCGTCGATGCCGATGTCCGTCGCGATCAGCCCGCTCTCCTCATCCTCGTGTGCTCCCTCGTCCGGTGCCACCAGGCGTCCGGAGCGCAGGTCGCCGACCTCGTTGTCGAGGAGTTCGCCGTCGCTGTCCGAGCAGTCACCGATCCCGTCGCCGTCGGAGGCCGCCACGTCGGGCACCTCCTCGGCGAGGCGGTCCGCCAGGCTCTCGCCCGCCACGGCCTCCGAAGCGGTCACCCCCTGGTGCTCCACCGCCCACGGCCGCTCGGGCGGGGACCAGCCCCGGTCCAGCGGGTCTGCGACGCCGTCGGTCATGAGGGTGTCCTCCGCGTCGAGCAGCCCCGCGTCGTCCTGTACCTCGGATCCGTCGGGCTGGTAGACCTCGTCTCCCCAACCGTCGGCGCTGTCCACGACTACCTCCAGGGGCTGCGGACGGGACCGGCTCCGCCTCTCGGGACGACGGTCGCGCGGGCCACGGGACACGTCTGCCGTTCCACGCGAACCGGGTGGTTCCCGCGGGTCCCCCGACCGGGTGTCCGCATCCAGCCTTCCACCCCCCTTCGGCACCGCGCAACGCCACGGCCTCGGACCAGCGGCGCGGCGGGGACCGCCGACGGGGACGGGGTCCCGGCGGGAGGGTGCCGCCGGCTCGCAGAGGCACCCGGTGCGGCCCGGTCCACGCACCCCTTCCGGTCGCCCCGTCCCACGGAAGCGTTCCGGCTCCACCGAACCGTTGCGGCCGGTCGCCCCTGTCACCGCGCCGGTCCACTCGCCTTCCGCAGACGGTCCGGCCTGCCGGGGAGGGGTGGCCGGCTCCCTCGCGGCCGGTCCGTCCGGCGCGTCGCACCGGGCGGACCGTGTTCCGGGCGGTCCGCGCGACGGACCCGCCGCACGGCGCCGGAGTCCTGCCCGGTCGCACTGCGCGCATCACCCGCCGGCGGCCCTCCGGGTACGGCGGTGCGCGCTGCGCGCGGATACCGGGCGGGCGGTCCGCCGGGACGGCACGGAGCAGGCGCCCTGCCCGTGCGCGGGAGCGATGCCACGTCCGTCGTCGCGCGGCCTCCGACGCCGGACGCGGCCCGGGGCCGCGCCTTCCGTGGGCCGCCCGCTCACCCGTGCCAGGACCGCCACAGAGCCGCGTAGGCGCCGTCCGCCGCCACGAGCTGGTCGTGGCTGCCCAGCTCACTGATCCGGCCCTTCTCGACGACGGCGATCACGTCCGCGTCGTGGGCCGTGTGGAGCCGGTGGGCGATCGCGACGACGGTGCGCCCGTCCAGGACACGGGCCAGCGAGCGTTCCAGGTGGCGCGCCGCGCGCGGGTCGAGCAGCGAGGTCGCCTCGTCCAGGACCAGTGTGTGCGGGTCGGCCAGGACCAGTCGGGCCAGCGCGATCTGCTGGGCCTGCGCGGGAGTGAGCGTGACGCCGCCCGACCCCACCTCGGTGTCCAGGCCGTCCTCCAGCGCCCGCGCCCAGCCGCCGGCGTCCACCGCGCCCAGCGCCGCCCACAGTCGTGCGTCCTCGGCGTGACCCGCCGCGGTATCGGCGCGCCGGGCCCCGGGGGCGGCGTCGGCCGCGTCGCGGCGCGAGCGGGCGACGGCGAGCAGCAGGTTGTCGCGCAGGGAGCCGACGAACACGTGGTGCTCCTGGTTGACCAAAGCCACGTGGCTGCGGATCTCCTCGGCGGGCATCCGGGAGAGTTCGGCGCCGCCGAGGGTGATCCGGCCGTCCCGGGGCGCGTAGATCCCGGCGAGCAGCCTGCCCAGCGTGGACTTGCCCGCGCCGGACGGGCCGACGAGTGCGACGCGTGTTCCGGGCGGTACGGCCAGGGTCACGTCGCGGAGCACGTCCACGCCCTTGCGGTAGCCGAAGTGGACGCCGTCGGCACGCACGTCCCGCCCGTCGGGCGACAGGGCGGGATCGCCGGCGGCGGGCTCGATGTCCCGGACGCCGACGAGCCGCGCCAGCGAGACCTGGGCGACCTGGAGCTCGTCGTACCACCGCAGGATCAGGCCGACCGGGTCGACGAGCATCTGCGCGATGAGGGCACCCGTCGTGAGCTGCCCCACTCCGATCCAGCCGTGCAGGACGAAGACCCCGCCGACCATCAGGACCGAGCAGAGCACCGTCACGTGCGTGACGTTGACGACGGGGAACAGTACCGAACGCAGCCAGAGCGTGTACCGCTCCCACGCCGTCCACTCCCGGATACGGCGGTCCGACAGCTCGATGCGGCGCCCGGCCAGCCGGTGGGACTCGACGGTGCGGCCGGCGTCGACGGTCTCGGCGAGGGTGGCGGCGACGGCCGCGTAGCCGGCCGCCTCCGACCGGTAGCCCGCCGGCGCCCGCCGGAAGTACCAGCGGCAGCCGACGACCAGCAGCGGGACGGCGACCAGGACGGCCGGAGCGAGCGCCGGGGCCGTCACGGCGAGTCCACCGAGCAGCAGGGCGGCCCAGACCACGCCGATGGCCAGCTGCGGCACCGCCTCGCGCATGGCGTTGGCGAGGCGGTCGATGTCGGTGGTGATGCGGGACAGCAGATCGCCCGTCCCGGCGCGTTCGAGGACGCCGGGCGGCAGCCCGACCGACCGGACGAGGAAGTCCTCGCGGAGGTCCGCCAGCATCCGCTCGCCGAGCATGGCGCCGCGCAGCCGTACCTGCCGGACGAACACGGCCTGGACGACCAGCGCGGCCACGAACAGGGCGGCCGTGCGCGCCGGATGGAGGTCGTGGGCCCGGTCGGTGACCCGCTCCACGAGCGACCCCAGGAGGTAGGGGCCCGCCATCGAGGCGACGACGGCCACGGTGTTGACGCCGACCAGCAGGAAGAAGGCGGTCCGGTGGCGGCGGAACAGTTCGGTGACGTAGGCGCGCACCGTCGCGGGCGCGCCGACGGGCAGGGTGGTGGCCGTCGTCGGTGCGGCCGGGTCGTAGGCCGGGGGCGCCACGCCGATCATGCGGTCTCCTCGATGTCGTGCAGTACGCCGTCCAGGACGGCTTCGTCGTCGGCTGTCAGGCCGCCGTTCCGGGGACGCGGCGCGATCCCGGCGGCGGCTTCCTCATCGGTCTCCCGGGTCACGACGGTCCGGTACCGCGGTTCTCCGCTCAGCAGCTCGCGGTGGGCTCCGACGGCGGCGACGCGGCCCTCGACTACGAGGACCACCCGGTCCGCGTTGTCGAGCAGGAGGGGAGAGGAGGTGAGCACGACCGTCGTGCGCCCGGCCCGCAGTGCGCGCAGGCCCTGCGCGATCCCCGCCTCCGTGTGGGAGTCGACCGCGGACGTCGGTTCGTCGAGGACCAGCACCTCCGGGTCGGTGACCAGGGACCGGGCCAGGGCGAGCCGCTGGCGCTGGCCTCCCGACAGCGAGCGACCGCGTTCGGTGATCCGGGCGTTCATCGGGTCCTCGGCGTCCAGCGAGCCCTGCGCCAGCGCCTCCAGCACGTCACCGCACCGCGCGGCCTCCAGCGCCGCCTCCGCGCCGACGAGCCCCGAGGCCGGCACGTCCAGCAGTTCGCGCAGCGAGCCGGACAGCAGGACCGGGTCCTTGTCCTGGACCAGGACCGCCGCGCGTGCGGAGTCCAGCGGCAGGTCGTCCAGCGGCACGTTCCCGAGAAGGACCGACTCGCCGTGAACCGCGTCCCCGTCGCGCGGCGCCTCACCGGGTTCGCAGGGGTGGCCGCCGAGCCGTTCGGCGAGCCGGCCGGCCGCGTCCGGGTCGCCGCACACCACGGCGGTGAGCAGGCCCTCGGGGGCGAGCAGCCCCGTCCCGGGGTCGTACAGATCACCGGACGGCGCCTGCGGCGGCCGGGAGCCGGCACTGTCCGTCGCGCGGTGCAGGGACAGCACCCGTGCGGCCCGCCGGGCGGACGGTCGCGAGAAGGACCAGGCCATCGCGATCTCCTCGAAGTGCCGCAGCGGATAGGCGAGAAGCATGACCGCGCTGTACACCGTGACGAGTTCGCCGACGTCGATGCGCCCGTCGCGGGCCAGCAGGACTCCGCGCCAGACGACGGCGATCAGCAGCAGGCCCGGCAGCAGCACCTGGATCGCGGCGATCAGCGACCACATGCGCGCACTGCGCACGGCCGCGCGGCGGACTTCCTGGGAGGCCCGGCGGTACCGGTCGAGGAAGAGGTCCTCGCCCCCGATGCCGCGCAGCACCCGCAGTCCCGCCACGGTGTCGGAGGCCAACTCGGTGGCGCGGCCCGCCTTCTCCCGCTGGAGGTCGGCCCGTCCGGTCGCCCGGGGCAGCAACGGCAGTACGGCGAGGGCCAGTACGGGCACGCCGAGGGCGACGATGACACCGAGCGCCGGCTGGTAGACGACCAGGCCGACGCAGACCAGCACCACCGTCAGCGCCGCGGCCGTGAAGCGGGAAACGGCCTCGACGAACCACCCGATCTTCTCGACGTCGCCGGTCGACACCGCCACCACCTCGCCGGCGGCGACCCGCCGGGTCAGCGCCGCGCCGAGGAGGGCGGTCCTGCGGGCGAGCAGCTGCTGGACGCGTGCCGCCGCGGTGATCCAGTTGGTGACGGCGGTGCGGTGCAGCATGGTCTCGCCGAGGGCGATACCGGCGCCGCACAGCGCCATCAGTGCGCCGGTCGCGGCGAGCCGGGTGCCCGATCGGTCGATCACCGCTTGGACGGCCGTGCCGACGCAGAACGGCAGCGCCGACACGGCCACGAAGTGCAGCAGGCCCCACGCCAGCGCCTTCAGCTGCCCGCCGAGCTGGTTGCGGCCGAGCCACCACAGGAATCGGGGACCCGAGCGGGCGTCGGGTACGCCCGGGTCGGGATACGGAAGGTCGTGAATCTGCATGACGTCCCAGTGGCTCGTGTCAGGTGAGGGGGGCCGCCCCGTGATCAGGCATCGCCCGTCGCCGGGGCCGGCAACAAACCGTGAAAGGTTCGCCTCGTAGCGTGGTGGAAGGCAACCGATTTTCCGGCGACGGGCGGAATCCGGCCCGCTTGTCGTACCGGGAGCGATCCCGGTGCACCGAAGGGACGCGAGGTCCGCAGTCGTCCGCCGCGACGGCTGCGCGGGATCCGCGCGCCCGGTGCGTGTCCGCCGTCGCGCCCAGCCGGCAGGGGCCGTACGCCCGTCCCCGTCCGGTCGGTCCCGTGGCCGGTCCGGCCGGGTGACCGGTTCGAACGATGGACGCGCCGACCGGGGCGCGCCAGGACCCGGATCAGCCGAGCGGAGGGGCAGCCGACGGAGGGACGGGCCGGATCGCGGACGGGGCGCGGAGCGGACGGCCGTGGACGAGGACGGGCCGACCGACGCGACCCGGCCGGGCGCCGGGGGACGGCGATGCGGCGTCCCCGGAGTGCGAGGATGGACGGCATGCGAATGAACGGTGCGACGCGTACAGGACTCGCCGCGGTCGGTTGCGGAGTCCTCGCCGTCGGTCTCGCGGCCTGCGGCGGCTCGGCTGACGACGGGGCCAAGGACGTGAAGGGGAAGGGCGGATCGGCCGGTCAGGCCGCCCACACCAGTGCTTCTCCGGCGGACCCGACCCGGATCCCGGACGTGGGTGACCGGCTCCAGAAGAAGATCCCGTCCGACTCACGCCAGGTCCTCGCGGTCTACGGCGCGGGCAAGGACTCGGCGACGTCCACCGCCGTGCTGTACACGAAGTCCGGCGCGAACTGGAAGAAGACCGCCGGCTGGGCGGCGCACAACGGCAAGAAGGGGTGGACGACCGACCACCACGAGGACGACAAGCGCAGTCCGGTCGGGGTGTTCACGCTCAGCGACGCGGGCGGCGTGCTCGACGACCCGGGAGCCCGGCTGCCCTACACCCAGTCGGCGGGCTTCCAGGCGCCGCACTACTGGGCGAAGTCGCACTGGCACGACTTCGACTACGTGATCGCCATCGACTACAACCGTGTCAAGGGCAATCCGCCGGACGACGGCACCCGCCCGTGGGGTGCCGACAAGGGCGGCGGCATCTGGCTCCACCTCGACCACGGCAGCGGCACGTCCGCCTGTGTGAGCCTGCCCAAGTCCGGCATGGAGTACCTGCTGCGCACGCTCGATCCCGACCGGCATCCGGTCATCGTGATGGGCGACAGGCAGGACCTTAAGGCGTAGAGCCGATGCCGCCGGGTGCGGCAGGGGAACGGTCGCGCCCTCCGGCTCCGGCAGGACCGAGCGGTAGCCCCGCCCCCGTCGCGCCCCCCCGGGCGGCGCACACACCGCCCGCCGATGGGGCGGGCGCCGAGCGAACCGGAGGCCGCGCACGCGGCCGCCGCGTCGGCGGGCCCCGCAGCACGCGAGTGGCGGGCGAACGCCTCCAGCGGAGGCCCCGGTGCGGGGGAGGACCACCGACCGGCGGGCCGTCGCGTGCCTCGTCGCCCCTCGCGGCAAACGCCGTCGTACTGAGCGGCCGTCAGGTCCCGGTCGCGGCGGGTCGCTTCGCGGACCGCGCACGCGCTCCAGGCAGCCGGCGACCCGCCCCGACGCGCGAGGCGTCCCGGGGTCTGCCGGGGCGCCGAACAGGATCAGCAGGGGTGCCCGGCCTCCGGCGGCCGGTCCGCCGGCACCCCGTCGACCAGGGTGTCCAGCAGACCGCCGAGCACCTCGCGCTGCTCGTCCGTCAACGGGGCCAGGATCTCCTCCGCGGCGCCGCGGCGCGCGGCGCGCAGCTCCCGGAGCGCGCCGCGGCCCTCCTCGGTGACCTCGATGCGGATCACCCGCCGGTTGCCGGGATCGGGCACCCGGCGCACCTTCCCTCCCGCCTCCAGGCCGTCGACCAGCGTGGTCACCGCCCGGGGCACCACTTCGAGGCGCTCGGCGAGGTCGGTCATCCGGGGTGGTGAGCCGTAGTGCGCGAGGGTGCGCAGGAGGCGGGACTGAGCGGGAGTGATGCCCAGCTCGCGCTGCTCCAGGTGGCGCTTCTGGATGCGGTGCACGCGGCGCGTGAGGCGCAGCAACTGCTCGGCGAGCAGGCCGTCGGCATCGGGGGTGGTCATGCGGGAACAATATCAGCACGCCGTTCATTGTGAGTATAGGTAACAATGAGCTAGGCTCCGACAGTCGTCGGAGTTCCGTCGACGAAACCCGCGCGACCCCGCGCCCCGCAGGACGTGCGCCACCCGGACGGCACGTCCGAACCGAAGCCCCGCACGCCCGTACCGGCCCGCGGACCGACCATGTGGTCGGACGACCTGTAGGGCGTGCGCCCCGTAAGGCCGCCGGGTCGGGCCCGACCTGCCGGTCCGTGCGGCCTGCTCCGTCTGCCCCGCCCGCCTGGCCGGACCGGGCGACGGACGGGCGGCCGCGCGAGGCCGGCGGTGCCGTCCGCATGGAGCACAGTCCCGTGCGACCCCTTCGAACATTCCTAGGAGTCCATTGCCTCCCGAACACATCACGTGGAGCCCGTCACCCGCCGACGCCGAGCAGCCCCGGCAGGTGCGCCGCATCCTGCGCCTCTTCCGCCCCTACCGCGGCCGCCTCGCGATCGTCGGCCTGCTCGTCGGCGCCGCCTCCCTGGTGTCGGTCGCCACACCGTTCCTGCTCAGGGTCATCCTCGACACGGCCATCCCGCAGGGCCGCACGGGTCTGCTGAGCCTGCTCGCGCTCGGCATGATCCTCAGCGCCGTCCTCGGCGGCGTCTTCGGCGTGCTCCAGACCCTGATCTCCACGACCGTCGGCCAACGCGTCATGCACGACCTGCGCACCGCCGTGTACGGCCGGCTCCAGCGCATGTCACTGGCCTTCTTCACCCGCACCCGCACCGGCGAGGTCCAGTCCCGCATCGCCAACGACATCGGCGGCATGCAGGCCACGGTCACCTCCACCGCGACCTCCCTGGTGTCGAACCTCACCAGCGTGGTCGCCACGGTGGTCGCCATGGTCGCCCTGGACTGGCGGCTCACCGTGGTCTCGCTGCTCCTGCTCCCGGTGTTCGTCTGGATCAGCCGCCGCGTCGGCAACGAACGCAAGCGGATCACCACCCAGCGGCAGAAGCAGATGGCGGCCATGGCGGCCACCGTCACCGAGTCGCTCTCCGTCAGCGGCATCCTGCTCGGGCGCACCATGGGGCGTTCGGACTCGCTGACCCGCGCCTTCGCCGACGAGTCCGAGGGGCTGGTCGACCTCGAAGTGCGGTCGAACATGGCGGGCCGCTGGCGGATGTCCGTCATCGGCATCGTGATGGCCGCGATGCCCGCCTTCATCTACTGGGCCGCGGGCGTCGCCCTCCAGCTCGGCGGACCGGCCATCTCCATCGGCACGCTGGTGGCCTTCGTCTCGCTCCAGCAGGGCCTGTTCCGGCCGACGGTCAGCCTGCTGTCGACCGGCGTGCAGATCCAGACCTCGCTGGCGCTCTTCCAGCGCATCTTCGAGTACCTCGACCTGCCCGTCGACATCACCGAGCCCGACGAACCGGTCCACCTCGACCAGGTCAAGGGCGAGATCCGCTTCGAGGACGTGGAGTTCCGCTACGACGGCCAGGGTGCCCCGATCCTCGACGCCATCGACGTCGAGGTCCCGGCGGGCGGCAGCCTCGCGGTCGTCGGGCCGACCGGTTCCGGCAAGTCCACGCTCAGCCACCTGGTGCCGCGCCTGTACGACGTCACCGGCGGCCGGGTCACCCTGGACGGAGTCGACGTGCGCGACCTCGACTTCGACACGCTGGCGCGGGCGGTCGGCGTCGTCTCCCAGGAGACGTACCTCTTCCACGCCTCGGTCGCCGAGAACCTGCGGTTCGCCAAACCGGACGCCACCGACGAGGAGCTGTACGCGGCCGCGCGCGCGGCACAGATCCACGACCACATCGCCGCGCTGCCCGACGGCTACGACACGGTCGTCGGCGAACGGGGCCACCGCTTCTCCGGGGGCGAGAAGCAGCGCCTCGCCATCGCCCGCACCATCCTGCGCGACCCGCCCGTACTCGTCCTGGACGAGGCGACCAGCGCGCTGGACACCCGCACGGAGCACGCGGTGCAGGAGGCCATCGACGCGCTGTCGGCAGACCGCACCACGATCACCATCGCCCACCGGCTGTCCACCGTCCGCGGCGCCGACCAGATCGTCGTGCTCGACGGGGGCCGCGTGGTCGAGCGCGGGACGCACGGGGAGCTCCTCGACCTCGGCGGGCGCTACGCCGCCCTCGTCCACCGGGACGCCCAACTGGAACCGACAAGATGACGATATGCCAGGTTTGTGGCGCTTAGCGGGTTAACGTGCCCTTTATGCAGATGAACACTCCGCCACGGAGCACGATTCGACTGACGCGCCGGGGCCGGGTCGCCCTCATCGCGACCGGAGCCGTCGTGGCGGCCACCGCCGTGGCGGTGCCGCTGCTCGGCGCGGGAGGCGAGGAGGACGCGAAGCCCAAGTCGCTCGCCATCCCGGAGGGCTGGCGGTCCGGCCAGATCTATACCGCCGTCGACAAGGCCCTGCGGGTGCCCGCGGGCACCACCAAGAAGTCGCTCGGCAAGGCGAACCTGAAGCTCCCCGACGACGCCGAGGGCAACCCGGAGGGCTACCTCTTCCCGGCGACGTATCCGCTCGACGCGAAGACGACGCCGCAGACACTGCTCAGGGCCATGGTCGACACGGCGAACAAGAAGTTCAACGGCGCGCCGGTCGCTGCGGGCGCGCAGCGCAACGCGATGAACGTCTACCAGGCCGTCACGATCGCGAGCATCGTCCAGTCCGAGGCGGCGACCGCGGCCGACATGGGCAAGGTGGCCCGGGTCGTCTTCAACCGGCTGGAGCGCGGGATGCCCCTCCAGATGGACTCCACCATCAACTACGCGATGAACCGATCGACTCTGAAGACCACCCGGGACGACACCCGGATCGACAGCCCCTACAACTCCTACCGGCGCATGGGGCTGCCCCCCACGCCGATCGCCAATCCCGGCGAGGAGGCGATGCGCGTCGCGATCAACCCGCCGGCGGGCGACTGGCTGTACTTCGTCACGGTCAAGCCCGGCGACACCCGCTTCACGGCGAGCTACGAGGAACACCAGCGCAACGTCGCGGAGTTCAACAGGAACCAGAGCCGCGCGACCGCTTCCCCGAGCACGTCGCCCACGGGCTGAGCGCGGCTCCGGCGTCCCGCCGGGCCGTGCGCGCGGAGCCCGCGGGAGCCGGGCCGCGAAGCCCCCGGGCGCGGCGGCGCGGCCGACGGAGGGCGGACCGGCGGACGTCAGGCGGCGGTCGGCGACACCGCCCGCAGTCGGCCGATGTCCCGCACCGCGGCCCGGCCGGCCCGGTTGGCGCCGATGGTGCTCGCGGACGGTCCGTAGCCCACCAGATGAATGCGCGGATCGGCGACCACCCGGGTCCCCTCGACGCGGATGCCGCCCCCCGGCTCCCGCAGCCGCAGGGGCGCCAGATGGTCGATGGCGGGCCGGAAGCCGGTCGCCCAGAGGATGACGTCGGCGTCCTCCCGCGATCCGTCGGGCCATTCCACCCCTTCCGCAGTGATGGCCGTGAACATCGGGCGCCGGTCCAGCACCCCGTCGGCCAGCGCCTGCCGGATCGCGTCGTTCAGCGGGAGCCCGGTCACGGAGACGACGCTGCGGGGCGGCAGTCCCCGCCGCACCCGCTCGTCCACCAGTGCGACCGCGGCCCGGCCGACGTCCTCGGTGAACGGCCCCTCGCGGAACACCGGAGGACGCCGTGTCACCCAGGTGGTCGCCGAGGCGTAGGGGGCCAGCTCCATCAGGTGCTGGGTTCCGGAGGCACCGCCGCCCACGACCACCACGCGCTGTCCGGCGAACTCGTGCGGGCCCCGGTACTGCGCCGTGTGCAGCTGCCGTCCGCCGAAGGTGTCCTGGCCCGGCAGCCGCGGCCAGAACGGCCGGTCCCACGTGCCCGTGGCGCTGATCAGGGCCCGCGTGGACCACGTGCCGTGGTCCGTCTCCACCAGCAGCCGGCCGCCCGGCCCCTCACGGACCGCCCGCCCGTCGACCGGCCGCCGCACCCGCAGGTCGAATTCGCGTTCGTAGGCCGCGAAGTACTCCGAGACGACCTCGGAGGAGGGGCGGTCCGGGTCCGCGTTCCTCAGCTCCCTGCCGGGCAGGGCGTACATCCCGTGCACCTTGCCGTACGTCAGCGACGGCCACCGGAACTGCCAGGCGCCTCCGGCGCGCGGCGCGTGGTCCAGGACGACGAAGTCCCTGCCCGGCACGGAACCGGTGCGCCGCAGGTGGTAGGCACTGGACAGGCCGGCCTGCCCGGCGCCGATCACGACCACGTCGATCTCCGTTGCGCGTACCTCTGACTCGGTCACGTCCGTCCCAACCCGGCGCCCTTGCGGGATCTTCCCGCCGGACGGTCCGGTGTGACGAGGCCGACGGGCCGCAGGAGCCGCCGTCCCACCCGCGGGCCGCCGCCGCCCCTCCCGGGAGCGTCCGCCTCCGCCGAGCGGGCGCCGTGAGGACACGGTGCCCGGAACGGGAGGACCGCGGCGGAGCGGTGGGCGAGGATGGGTGGCATGTCCGATGCCTTCGCCACGCGCGTTCTGAACGTGTCCTCCGGATCGTCCGAGACGGTCGTCGACCTCACCCGCGACTGCGCGGCCTTCCTCTGCGACGTCGCGGAGGGCCGCGACGGTCTCCTCAACGTCTTCGTGCCGCACGCAACCGCCGGGGTCGCCGTCATCGAGACGGGTGCGGGAAGCGACGACGATCTGCTCGCCGCCCTGCACGCCCTGCTTCCCGCGGACGACCGCTGGCAGCACCGCCACGGCAGTCCGGGACACGGCCGCGACCACGTCCTCCCGGCCATCGTCCCGCCGCACGCGACCCTCCCGGTGGTGGACGGGAATCTGGAGCTGGGGACCTGGCAGTCGGTGTGCCTCGTGGACACGAACAAGGACAACCCGGACCGCCGGGTCCGGCTGACCTTCCTCGGCTGAGTGCCCGGCGGCGGACGGCCCCGGCCGGGTCCCGCGGCTCCGGCGTGCGGGCCGGCACAAGGCCGGCCGCTGGGCGCGGGCACGCTCCCGGCCGGCAGGGGCGACGGAGCGTCACCCCCGTACCGTGCCCGGATCGGCGCCGCATCCCGCCGGGGCGCCGGGCGCTACCTCGCCGGGATCTTCTGCTCGAACCAGACGACCTTGCCGCTGCCGAGCCTGGTGGCACCCCAGCGCAGGGCGAGCTGGTCGACCAGGAAGAGCCCGCGTCCGCACTCCTCGCCGGGGTCCGCCGCGCGCATCCGCGGCACCAGCGGCGAATCGTCGGTCACCTCGCAGCGCAGCACCTCGGTGCGCAGCAGCCTGAGCGAGATGGGCCGCGAGGCGAAGCGGACTGCGTTCGTCACCACCTCGCTGACCATCAGTTCCGTGGTGTCGAGCAGACCCTCCAGACCCCAGCGGTGCAGGGCCCGGCGGATCAGCCGGCGCGCCTGGCCGGCGGTCATCGGATGCGGGGCCAGGTACCAGTAGGCGACGCTGTCCGGCGGGAAGCCCTCGAAGCGGGCGGTGAGCAGGGCGATGTCGTCGTCCCGGTTCCCCGGTCCGAGGGTGCCGAGGACGTGGTCGCAGAGCGTCTCCAGCGAGGTGGGCCCGGGCGCGGTCGCCTGGAGGCGGATCCGCAGTTCCTCCACCCCGCTGCCCACGTCGATGGTCCGCGACTCCACGAGCCCGTCCGTGTACAGCACCAGCGTCGAACCGGTGGGCGCGGCCATCTCCGTCGACTCGAAGACGACACCGCCGACACCGATCGGGGCGCCGGGCGGGACGTCCAGCACGTCGGCGCGGCCGTCCTCGTGGAGCAGCACCGCGGGCGGATGGCCGGCGTTCGCCACGAGCAGGCGGTGCGATATCGGGTCGTAGATCGCGTAGAGGCAGGTCGCGATGTGGTCGCTGCCGAGCCGCTGGGCCTGTTCGTCGAGGTGGTGCAGGACCTCGTGCGGCGGCAGGTCCAGGCCGGCGAGGGTCTGCACGATGGTGCGGAGCTGGCCCATGATCGCCGCGGACGTCATGGAGTGCCCCATCACGTCGCCGACGACCAGGGCGACCCGGTTGCCGGGCAGCGGGATCGCGTCGTACCAGTCGCCGCCGACCTGTGCGGTCCTGGACGCGGGCAGGTAGCGGCTGGCCAGCCGTACACCGGTGGGCTCGGGGAGCGACGACGGGAGCATGGTGTGCTGGAGCGTGTCCGCCACGGCGGCCTCGTGGCCGTACATCACCGCCTTCTGCACCCCCAGCGCGGTGTGCGTGGCGAGCTGCGAGGCGACGATCAGGTCGTCGTCGGTGAACGCGGTGCGCTCCGGGCCGCGCAGCAGGACGACGGTGCCCATCACGTGGTGGCTGCCGTGCAGCGGGGCGACGACCAGCCGGTGGCCCGGCGGCAGCGCGGCCAGGCCGTCCGCGCCGGAGGTGAGCAGTTCGGCCACGGCGGACGCGTTCCCGGGCGCGTCGCCGAAGGCAGGCTGGCCGTCCAGCAGTAACTCCGTGAGCCGGCCGCCGCCGACGGGCTCCACCCGGGCGGCGATCGCGGGAAGCGCGGGCGGGCGGGTCCGGCCGGGCCGGGGTGGGACGGCGGCGGGCCGATCCGCCGTGGCGGTGCCGCCGTGCAGACGCAGCACGAGGGGCGCGGCCGGGCGGTCCGGGCCGAGCGGCAGGGGGTCGTCGAGATGGATGAAGATGGCGTCGGCGAACGCCGGGACGGCCGCCTGCCGCAGCTCCCGGAGCGTTTCGTCCAGATCCATCCCGCGGGCGATGCGCCGCGTCGCCACGTCGAGGTACCGCAGGCGGTCGGTCTGCGCCACGCCGTCCCGCGGCGGGCCGGCGTCCGCGGCGGCCACCGCGCCGGGCCGGTCCGGCGGCGCCGCGTCCGCAACGGTCACCGCCGCGGGTGGCGCGAGGCCGGGCGGCGGTGCGGCGCCGTCGGGGGAGAGCGGCAGGGCGGTGCCCTCGGCAGAAGGGGGATGATCGGTCACGCGTTCTGTCCCGTCCGATGGGTGGCGCGGTCCGCGGCTCGGACCGGCCCTCCTCAGTCGCTCCGCCGGCAGCAGAGGAACACCTGTTCCTCCGGCGGGACGTCCGCCACCGAGGGGGCGTAGGTGTACGACGTCTCCTCGACGATCTCGAAACCCGCCGCCTCGACGACCTTGTGCAGGTCCTCCCGCAGGTATCCGGACACCCGGATCGTGTTCCCCAGGAAGGGGATCGCGAAGTCGTCCACGTCGGCCTCGACCATGGACAGGACGAACAGGCCGCCGGGCAGCAGCAGATGACGCACCGTCCGCAGCGCGAGGGGGATCTCCGCGCGCGGCAGCATCAGGAGCGAGAAGAACGCCGCGACCCCGTGGAAGCGACCGAGGTCGAGGGGGCCGCCCGGCCGCAGGTCCGCGATGTCCGCCTGGTGGAAGGTGCCCCGGGGGACATGGCGTCCCGCGCGTTCGACCATGCCCGGCGACAGGTCGACGCCCACGACGTCGAGTCCGGCCTCCGACAGCTGGCGGGCGGTCGGGACCCCGGTGCCGCAGCCCAGGTCCAGCACGCGGGACCCGGCGGTGAGCGCCGCGGCCAGCCAGCCGCCGGCGGCCAGCTGGCCCTCCTTGTGCGGGAAGGCCTCGTCGTAGCGGTCGCCGATGGCGTCGAAGGCGTCCGCCTGACCGGTGCGATCGAGCCGCATGCTCTCGTAATCAGTCCCGTGATTACCGTTGATCACGAAAGTACCTTCCCGAAGGGTCGATCGAGTGATTCCACCATCCGGCCGGAAGCGGCCGTGACGGGATCTCCGAGCGGAATCCCTCGCTCAGGAGACGTCAATTCGAGACGATAGTCGTTCATCGTTCGGTCGGGTGCCAGAGTGGCCGAAGTTGACTGCGGGTCAAAGAAGTTGAGAGGCGGACCTTCGGTCGCGCACCCGCCCGCGTTCGCCTCCCGGTCGTCTTTTCCCTCCGGTGCCGGCACCTCTCCCCGTAGCGGAATTCGCTATTCGTGGAAAGATCGTGTCCAGTCCAGCACCCGGAGGTTGCCGTGGCCGTGCACCGCGTCGGACTGGTCGTCCACCAGGGAAGAGCGGCGGCGCGGGACGCGGCCCGCGCCGTCGGCTCCTGGTGCGCGGCGCGCGGCATCCGCTGCACCGAGATCGACGTCTGGGCCAAGGACCACCGGCGCCGCGGCGGCCGTGCGGAGGCCGAGGCGGCCGGGAACCCCGACCTCGTCGTCACCCTCGGCGGCGACGGCACCTTCCTGCGCGGCGCGCGGATCGCCGTCAAGAGCGGGGCCAGCGTGCTGGGCGTCGACCTCGGCAGGGTCGGATTCCTCACCGAGGTGCCCGCGGCCGAGGTCACCGCCGCGCTCGACGCCGTGCACGAGGGGCACGCGGTGGTCGAGGAGCGCATGACCCTGACCATGCGCGCCTCCCGGGCCCTGGAGGTCCCGCCGGGCATGGAGGCCCTGCTGCACTACGGCCGGGGTGCCGCG
This sequence comes from Streptomyces sp. NPDC048566, assembly GCF_043199735.1. NCBI lineage: Bacteria > Bacillati > Actinomycetota > Actinomycetes > Kitasatosporales > Streptomycetaceae > Streptomyces > Streptomyces sp. NPDC048566. The sequence continues at coordinate 192,804 of NZ_JBICWL010000002.1, read as the reverse complement.
CTGCCGCCGCCCCGGGTCCGCCCCGAGACGACGGAGGGGGACGGCTGGGGCGTCGCCCTGGACGTGACGGCTCTCAACGACGTCGTGCTGGAGAAGCTCGCCCGGGACCGGCAGGTCAGCGTGGGGGTCTACCTCGCCGGCCGGCGCCTGGCCTCCTACTCCGCGGACGCCTTCGCCGTCGCCACGCCCACCGGCTCGACGGCGTACAGCTTCGCCGCCGGGGGTCCCGTGCTCTCCCCGCACATGGACGCGGTGGTCTTCACCCCGATCGCCCCGCACATGACCTTCAACCGCAGCGTGGTCGCCGCGCCGGACGAGCCCGTGGCCCTGCGGGTCCTGCCCCACTCCGGGCAGGCGGCCGTCAGCATCGACGGACAGTTGCGCGGCGTCGTCGATCCCGGCGACTGGATCGGGGTCTTCCGGTCCCCGCAGCGGGTCCGGCTGATCCGGTTGCGCCCGACGGACTTCTACGGCCGGCTGCGCGACCGGTTCCGGCTGACCGACGCGCCCGCCACCGCGGCGGACGGCGAGGCCGCCCCGTTCTTCCGCCCCGACAGCCCGGTCCCGCCGGACCTCGCCGGCCTGCGGCTGCCGCCCCCGTCGGCGGCCCGCTGACGAGGGCGTCCCGCTCAGCCCCGCGCCGTCCGCCCGATCGACTCCACCAGGGGCAGCAACCGGTGCGGAACGCGTTCGCGCAGCGCCACCTCGGTACGGGTGCGGACCACCCCCGGCAGGCTGATCAGCGCCTGGATGACGTCCTCCAGGTGGGCGTTGTCGCGGGCGGCCACCCGGGTCATCAGATCGCCGCCACCGGTGATCGAGAAGGCCTCGATGATCTCCGGCACGGCGGCGAGGGCGTCGCCCACGTCGTCCAGATGGCCCTGGGTGACCTCGATGTGCACGAAGGCGAGCACCGGATGGCCGAGCGCCGCGGGGGAGAGCGACGGGGCGGTCCCGGTGATCACCCCGTCCCGCTCCAGCCGGTCGAGGCGCGCCTGGAGCGTGCCGCGGGCCACGCCGAGGAGGCGTGCGTACTCCCGCACGCTGGTGCGCGGCTGCTCCAGCAGCAGGCGCAGGATGCGGGTGTCCAGCTCGTCCACGGGCATGGTCCGTTGGCCTCCTCGTGGTCGACGACAGCCCGGCGCAACTGTACCAATGGCACAGTCCGAGGCGAGCCGGTTGAGCCATCGGGCGTCCGATGTCTACGGTGTCCGTATCCATGGCGCCGCGCAGCGCCGGACGGCAAGGTCGCCGTACCGGACCCGCGGCGCCTTTCGTATGCGCGCGGGCGCAGGCCGAGTGATCGACGACGTGTGAAGTGGGGGCGGGCCGCCGACGGTGAAGACGATGTTCACGGCTCCGGATCCGGGACTGCTGCGGCTGCGGGTCTCGCTCCGCGCGGTTCTCGGGATCGGCCTCGCGGTGGCTCTGTGCGAACTGGCCGGGCTCTCGCTCGCCGCCTCCGTCACCGGCGGGCTGGCGGCGCTCCTCGCGCTGTTCACGGTGGGCGACGCACGGGTGGCCGGGCAGGCCCGCACCACCGCGCTGCTGCCGGTCGCCGGGCTTCCGGTGCTCACCCTCGCCACCGCGCTGCACGGGACGCCGACGCTGCGCGACGCGAGCTGGCTCGCCGTCGTCTTCGCCGGGGTCCACGCCCGCCGCTGGGGGCCCCGCGGGCACGCGCTCGGCATCTTCGCCTTCATGATGTTCTTCGCCACCCAGTTCCTGCACGCGGTGCCCGGCGGGCTGCCGCAGCTGTACGCCGCCGTCCTGCTGTCCCTCGGGGCCTCCTCGGCGGTCCGCTTCGGGCTCTGGTGCATCGAGCGGCGCACGCCCCCGCCCGCCGCACCGGCGCCGCCGGACGGCCGGGGCCTGGCGCGCCCCACCACGCGGCAGGCGTTCCAGGCCACGGCGGCCTGCGCCTTCGCACTCGTGGCCGGCCAGTTCCTCTCGCACGACCGCTGGTACTGGGCCGTCGGCACCGCGTGGTGGATCTTCGTGAACACGGCCTCGCGCGGCGAGACGCTCGTGCGCGGCTTCCGGCGGGTCCTCGGCACGGTCGCCGGGATCGCGGCGGGGCTCGTGGTGGCCGTGCCGCTGCACGGGGCGCCGGCGCCCACCGCCGCGCTCGTCGCCGTCTGCGTGTTCGGGATCTTCTACACGGCGGCGCTCTCGTACAGCTGGATGATGTTCTTCGTGACCGTCATGGCGGGGCTGCTCTACGGACTGCTCGGCGTCCTGCACCCGGGGCTCCTCGGACTCCGGTTCACCGAGACCGCCGTCGGCGCGCTGGGCGCGGCCCTGTCCGTCGCCGTCGTCCTGCCGGTCACCACCCATGCCGTGACCGACCGCTGGATCGAGCGGGCCCTGCACGCGGTGCACGGCTGCACCGCGGCGGCGGCCCGACGACTCGCGGGGGACACGCAGGCCGACCCGGCGCCGGTCGCGGGGGAGCTCGAAGCACTCCTGGGGCGCGTACGACTGTCGCTCGCGCCCCTCGTTCATCCGCTCAACCCGATGCGGGAGCGCAAGGCGCGGGCCCGTGCCGTGCTCGCCCTGCTCGACGACTGCGCCCGCGAGGCACACGGACTCGCCGCCGTGGCCGCCGACCCCGACGCGTCCCACGACGCCCGGCTGACCGCCGCCTGCCGGCGGGTCGAGACCGCGATGACGTCCCTGGTCGGAGCGCTTCCGGACGGCGTCCCCGACGCCCACCACGGCGCCCCCGGACACCACCCCGGAGCCGAGCAGGCACTCGCCCACCTGCACGGCCTGGAGCAGGCCCTGGTCGGCCTGGCGGCGCCGCTGCGCGGCTCCCGGCTCGTCGGCGCCTGACGCCCCGGAACGCTCCCCCCGCGCGCGCTCCGTCCCGTTCCGGTGGACACCGGTGCCCGGTATGCGGCAGATTTGCCGGCCACGTACAGGGTGGATCAACACACCGGCCGGGTAACTCCGCGGCTATCGGACGCACGGACACCGCGGACCGTGCGCGTGCGGCCCGCGGGCGGACTCTTGGGGGCGGCAGCATGCGCGACTTCCCGCGCGGGACGAGCGACGCAGAGCGCGGCACGGACGACCGGGGCGGCCCGGGACCCGACTCGCCGGCCCGGGGCGGCGCGCCCACCCCGCCGGGCCCGGCGCGCGGCGGCGAGAGCCCCGGAGGATGGCTGGAAAGGCTCCGCTCCGGTGACGACCCCGGCGGGCCCGCCGCCGTCCCCCGTGCCCAGGGCGCCTCCCTGTCCGTCGTCCCGCTCGACGCCCGGCGGCCCGCCGCGGCCGCCGGCTCACGCGCCCTGCACGCCCAGCTCGACGCCGTGGCCCGGCTGCTCACCGGTCCGGCCGCCGCGCCGCCTCCGCCCGCTCCGCCGCTCCGGACACCCCCGGCGCTCCCGGTCCCCGGGGGCCCTCCCGCGGAGGCCCGGAGCTGCCCCGTGACCGGGAGCGGCCGGACCGCTGCGGGCGGGCGCCCCGGCGCGCGGGTCCCCGACGCGGCACCGGCCGCCGGGCCCGCGCCCCGTCCCGCATCCGGCCCCCCGCCCGCTCCGGCCCCGACCCAGGGGTGGCCGGACACCCGCGACCTGCTCCGCGCGGCCGGCGCGTTCGTCGTGCTGCACCACACCGAGGCACGCCTCGGCGATCCCGCCGCGCGACTCGCCGCCGTGCGCGCGCAGATCGAGGAGACGGGCACCTACCGGCACACCACGGCCGAGCTGGTGTTCGGCGCGCGTGTGGCCTGGCGCAACGCCAACCGCTGCATCGGCAGGCTGTACTGGAACTCGCTGACGGTGCGCGACCGCAGGGACGTGCGCGACGCCCGCGGCGTCGCCGAGGAGTCCGCGCAGCACCTGCGGGAAGCCACCCGCGGCGGCCGCATCCGGGCCCTGCTCACGGTGTTCGCGCCCGACGCCCCGGACCGGCCCGCTCCGCGGATCTGGAACGAGCAACTCGTCCGCTACGCCGGCTACACCCGTCCCGACGGCGGTGTGACCGGCGATCCGCGCAACACCGGCCTCACCGACGCGGCACTGCGGTGCGGCTGGCCCGGCGGCCCCGGCACCCCCTTCGACGTCCTGCCGCTGCTCGTCCAGGAGGCGGGCGCCCCGCCGCGCTGGTTCGCCCTCCCCGGCGACGCGGTCCTCGAAGTCGAGCTGACGCACCCCGAACACGCCTGGTGGACCTCGCTCGGACTCCGCTGGCACGCGGTGCCCGCCCTGTCCAACATGTGCCTGGAGATCGGCGGCATCTGCTACCCGACCGCGCCCTTCAACGGCTGGTACATGGGCACCGAGATCGGTGCCCGCAACCTCGCCGACACCGACCGGTACGACCTGCTGCCGGCCGTCGCCGAAGGGCTCGGCCTCGACACCGGCACCGACCGCACGCTGTGGAAGGACCGCGCCCTGGTCGAGCTGAACCGTTCCGTCCTGCACTCCTTCGACCGCGCCGGCGTCACCGTCACCGACCACCACACCGAGTCCCGCCGCTTCGTCACCCACCTGGACCGCGAGGAGCGCAAGGGCCGCCGGGTGGGTGCGGACTGGTCGTGGATCGTGCCGCCGATCTCCGCCAGTGCCACACCCGTCTTCCACCGCACCTACGAGACGATCGACAGCGACCCGGCGTACGTCCACCACCCGGACGCACTCGAACGGGCCCGGGGGCTCGGCGACTTCTGAGGTGTGGGCCGGCCCCGGGGCCCTTCCGGCCGGGCGCCCTGCCGCGCCAAGGGGCCCCGCCCGGGATCGTGCCGCTCGCCGACGCCGGCCGTCTCCCGCGGGCCGGCGGCGGGCAGTCCCGCGACGCGCCCTGGTCTAGACCGCACGGTGCCGGCTGCTACCGTCGCCCCGAGCGGACGGGACCGGAGAGGGGACAGCTGTGGCGGACGGCGGCAGGCGGCAACAGAGGGCCTACATCGGCTCGTTCACGGCCGCGGGGGGCCGCGGCGTCCTCACCGCGGCCGTGGACCGGGACACGGGCGCCCTGACCGTCCTGGGCGCGGTCGACGGCGTGCCCGACCCCTCGTACCTCGCGGTGTCGCCCGACAGGGACCTGCTGTACGCCGTCAGCGAGACGGCGCAGGGCGCCGTGGCCGCGTACCGCCTGAACGCCGCCGAGCCGGAACTCGTCGGCCCGCCCACCCGGATCGGCGGCAGCGGCCCCACGCATCTCACCGTCTTCGGCGGGCACGTGCTGACCGCCAACTACGACTCCGGCAGCGTCTCCGTCCTGCCCGTGACGCCCGGCGGCGGACTCGCCGGAGCCGCCTCGTGCGTGCTCCGGCACCAGGGCTCGGGACCCTTCACGCCGCGTCAGCAGACTCCGCACGCCCATCAGGTGCAGCCCGACCCCACCGGGCGCTGGGCGGTCAGCGTCGACCTCGGCACCGACTCCGTCCGTGTGTGCGCCCTCGACGGCGGCACCCTGACCGTGCACCGGGAGACGGCGCTGCGGCCCGGCTCCGGACCCCGCCACCTCGCCTTCCACCCCGGCGGCGGGCACGCCTACGTCCTCAACGAACTCGCCCCGACGGTCACCGTCTGCCGCTGGGACGCGGCCGAGGGCTCGCTGCGGCCGGTCGCCGAGACGGCGGTCCTGCCCGGCGCCCCGGACGGCGACGCGTTCCCCTCGGGGATCGCCGTCTCGCCCGACGGGCGCTTCGTCTGGGCGGCCACCCGCGGCCAGGACGTCGTGTCCGTCCTCACGGCCGACGCGTCGGGCAAGAGCCTCCGCCTGGTGGCCACGGTGCCGTGCGGCGGCGTCTGGCCCCGCGCGCTGACCCTCGACCCCTCGGGCCGCTTCCTCTACGCCGCCAACGAGCGCTCCGGCGACGTGACCTGGTTCGTCGTCGACCCGGACACCGGCGTGCCGCGCCGCGGCGGCTCCGTCCCGGCGCCGGCGGCCTCCTGCGTGGTCTTCGGCTGAACCGGCGTCCGCGGAGGCGGGACGGGAGCGTGCCGCGAACGCCCCGGCTGCCGCGCGACCCCCGGCACGCACGGTCGCCGCACCGGACGAAAGCTCGGGCTCAGCCCGTACGAGGGCTTCCGCCGGCCCGCCCGGGGCACCCGTCCGAGGCCGCGCGGCCCGCGCCTCCGCGCGGACGACGGGACGTCCGCGACACGCCCTGGGCGGACGGCGCCGGCGGGGAGCGCCGCGGCGCGGCGCGCGGCGGCCGTACGGGTCGCCGAGCGGCCGGCTGCCCGGCGGGGCGTCACGGGCCGGGTCCGCGTGCTGTAACCGGCGGTGTGCGGACCGCGGAACGGCGAGAGGGCCCGCTCCCTCTCGGGGGCGGGCCCTCTCGCCGTACGCGTCGAGCACGGCGTGCAGGTCCTGCGGGCCGTGCGGTGACGGCGGGCGACCGCCGGTCAGCGGACCGGCGCACCCTGCGTCTGCGGCGGCGCGATGCCCAGCGCCGACGTGTACTTGGCCAGGGCGAGCTTGCCGATCGCCGGGTACGGGCCGAGCGCCTCGGCGGCGGGGCAGTCGGCCTCCTTCGCGGCAGCCTCGAGCAGCCCGGCGTCGAGCTCCGGTCCGATCAGATACGGGGCCAGGGCGAGCTGCTGCGAACCGGAGTTGCGCAGTTCCTCCGCGGTGGCCGCGATGGAGCCCTCCTCGTCGAGCGCCGCCGCCATGACGGGCACGGCCAGTCGCGCCGCGAGCAGCATGCCGGTGATCCCGGCGGCCTGCACGGCCTCCTCGCCGCCCACCGCGGCGAGCACGATGCCGTCCGCGGCGGTCGCCACCGTGAACAGGCGGGCGCGGTCGGCGCGCGCCAGGCCGGCCTCGGAGAGCCGCACGTGCAGCGCCTCGGCGAGCAGCGGGTGCGGGCCGAGGACGTCGGTCAGCTCGGCCGCCACCCGGCTCTCCATGACCGCCTGGCGGAGGCGGCGCAGCAGCGCGTTGTCCGGACCGGCGAGCAGCGGCACCACGACGGCCACCGGGCCGTCGGGCTCGGCGACGTCGGAACCGGCGGCGCGGGCCTGCTCGAAGCGCGCGGAACGCTCCTCCGCGGCACGGGCCAGCACGGACGGCAGCGCGGGGAACTCGTCGTCCCCGTCCAGGTACCCGATCCGGGCGTCGAGGCCGGGGAGCTCGGAGCGCGCGATGCTCACGACCTCCTCGGCGAGGCTGCGCGTGGCGGCGCTGGGGGTGCCCGGCACCGCGAGGACGAGCGCGGGCGCGCCCTCGGGAGCCGCCAGGGGTTCCGGACGGCGGTGCCGCCCGGGCTGGCGGGGTCGCGGCATTCGTACTGGCAGGCCGGACGCGGGCCCAGTGGGGGAGCTCATGGCGCCGCATGTTACTGGCTTCCCGGGCTCCCCTGTTCGGGGAGGGTGCAGGTGAGCGGTATCCGTCCGGTTTTGTCTGATGAGTTACGTGCCGATCGGATGTGATCGGTACTCGTGCACTTGTCGTTCCTATGGCGCCTTGAGGCCATCGATTTCCGGATAGGGCTTTTCGGCCACCACGGACAGCATCCGGTCGTCCCGGGGGAGCGCGAGCCGCCCGTCCGCCAGATCCGCGGCGATCCGCAGGGCTCCGGCGAGCGGGTCTCCCGCGGCGGACGCGGGCACGGCGTGCGGGACCAGGGCGGCCAACTCCGTTCGCAGCGGCGCGAGAAGCGGTTCGCCCGTCTTGAACAGGCCGCCGGTGAGGGCGAGGAGAGGGGCGCCGCCGGCCGGGCAGACGGCCGCCGCCGACTCGGCGATGCACCGGGCCGCCGCACCCAGGATGCCGGCGGCCACCGGATCGGACCCGGCGAGCGCGGCGACCGACGGCGCGAAGGAGGCGAGCACGGCCGCCCGGTCGCTGCGCGGGTAGAGGCCGGCCGGCAGGTCCCGCATCGGCCCGAACACCTCCTCCGCCCGGGCCAGCAGAGCGGTCGACCCGCCCGCACGCCCGTCGAGGGCCCGCAGGGCCGCCTCCAGACCGGCCCTGCCGATCCAGGCGCCGCCGCCGCAGTCGCCGAGCAGATGGCCCCAGCCGTCGGCCCTGCGCCACGTTCCCAGGTCCGTCCCGACGGCGATCATGCCGGTGCCCGCCGCCACCACCACGCCGGCCCGCGGGCCGAGGGCCCCCGTGTAGGCGGTCACCGCGTCGGCCGCCAGCGCGACCCTCCGTACGCCGAGTTCCCGCTCCAGGGCGGCGGGCAGGTCCTGGCGCAGTTCGTCGCCGAGCGTGGCGAGGCCGGCGGCGCCGACGGCGACGGCCCCGAGTCGTTCGGCGCCGCCGGCGTCGAGCAACCGGCGCGCCATCGGCAGGAGTTGCTCCATCAGGTGCCGGGCCGAGATGCCCCGTGCCCCGGTGCGGACCGGTTCGCGTGAGGTCAGGGCGGCGCCGAGCGCGGCCGGCGCGGTGTCGGCCGCCGCGTCCTGGCCCGCCGTGTCACCGGCACCTCCGGACCGGGCCAGGGCGACGCGCAGTCCGGAGCCGCCCGAGTCCACGGCCAGCACCAGTCGCCGCCCGGCCCCGGCCGGGTGGGCGCGATGTCCGGCCGCGGCTGTCACGGCAGGCGCCAGTCCACCGGCTGGGCTCCCTGCCGCACCAGCAGGTCGTTGGCCCGGCTGAACGGCCGCGAGCCGAAGAATCCGCGGTCCGCCGACATGGGGGACGGGTGGGAGGACTCCACCGACGGCAGGTCCCCGAGCAGGGGGCGGAGGTTGCGGGCGTCGCGCCCCCACAGGATCGACACCAGAGGCCGCCCGCGGGCCGCCAGTGCCCGGATCGCCTGCTCGGTGACCTCCTCCCATCCCTTGCCGCGATGCGCCGCGGGCTTGCGGGGAGCCGTGGTCAGCGCCCTGTTCAGCAGCAGCACGCCCTGGCGCGTCCACGGCGTGAGGTCGCCGTCTGCCGGCTGGGGCACCCCGAGATCGGTCGTCAGCTCGCGGTAGATGTTGAGCAGGCTCGGCGGGAGCGGGCGCACCTGTGGGGCCACGGAGAACGACAGGCCCACCGCGTGCCCGGGGGTGGGGTAGGGGTCCTGCCCGACGATGAGGACCCGGACCTCGTCGAAGGGCTGCTGGAACGCGCGCAGGACGTTCGCGCCGGCCGGCAGGTAGGTGCGTCCCGCGCCGATCTCCGCGCGCAGGAAGTCGCCCATCTCGGCGATCCGCCCGGCGACGGGGTCCAGGGCCTTCGCCCAGCCCGGTTCGACGATTTCGTGCAACGGTCGTGGTGCCACGGCGTCACCCTACTGCCGTACACGGCACGGAGATCAACCGGTGTCGTCGGACGATCACGACTGACCGTTTCCCGGTGCTTCGCGGGCTCCTTGGACAACACGGCCTCCGCCGCCGGGCGTTGGGGCTCGTCCCGCGACCGGCACGCGTGGCACGGGCCCGCTCCCGAGGGTGCCGCGGGCGCCGCCGCCCGCGCCGGCTACCCGCCCTCCAGCACCGCGCGGCAGTCCCGCAGCAGCATCTCGTCCTCCAGGACGTCGTGACTGCCATGGCCGCCGGAGCGGGCCCGGTGGCGCCGGGGGCAGGCCAGTTCCGCGGCGACGAGGTCGTGCGCGGGGGCGCCCGCGCCGCCCATCCGGACGAGGCAGGCGGCGACCGTGCCCCGGGTGTGCGGGTTCTCGCGCCACACGGCGCGGAACACCGGCAGGACGGGCTCCGGATCCGCGGTGATCTCCCAGATCGCGCGGGCCGCCGCCGTCCGTTCCCAGACGCCGGAGCCGGGACCCGTCAGGCTCCGCAGTCCCGGAAGGGCGGGCGCGGCGGCAGGTCCCATGCGGGCCAGCGCGTCGGCGGCCGGCCGGGAGCCGCCCACCGGCGCGCGGGCCGCCAGCCCGCGGAGCAGGGCCGGCAGGACGGCCTCCGCGTCCCCCTCCACCGACCACAGCGCCGCAGCCGCCGCCGCGCGGTTCTCGCCGGTCAGCAGGTCCCGCAGCACGGGTATCGCCTCCCGGGACGCCGGCCCGAACGCGGCCAGCGCGGCGGCCAGGGTCCGCACGTGCGCGTCCCGGGTCCGCAGGTCGCGGGGGACGGCCCGCAGCAGCCGCAGCACCTCGGGGACGGCGGCGCCGTCCCCGAGGGAGCCGAGGGCGGACACCAGGGGAGCTGCCCGCCCGAGCGCCTCCGGGTCTCCGGGCGGGATCTCCGCGAGCCGGTCCCGCAGCAGCGGGGCCAGGGGCAGCGCGGCGGACCCCAGGTGGCGTACGGCGTGAGCGGTCTCGGCCGGCACCGTCGGTCCGCGCAGCACCTCGGCGAGTGCCGGCACGGCGCGCGCGTCCCCCGTCCGGACCAGGGCCCGCAGGGGGCCGCCCAGCGTCGCCGCCCCGCGGCCCCAGGAGTCCGGATCGGAGGCGACGAGCGCGGCGAGCGGGTCGGCCGCCGGTCGTGCGAGCGTGAAGAGGAACTCGAGGACCGACACCGCCGCCTGCCGCAGCCGCTCCTCCTCCGAGGCCACCTGCTCGCCGATCAGGGCGACGGTCTCCGTGTAGTCGGCACGCCACTCGCGGAACAGGCCGGCCGACATCCACACGGCGTTGCACCGGTCGGCCGTGTCCGTGCCGCCGAGCTGCCCCGCGAGCAGGGCGATCCGGTCCGCGGTACGGGCGCCCAGGGCCGTGTGCAGGGTACGGAGCAGCCGGGCGCCCTCCTCGTCGGCCGGGCGCAGCCGGCGCAGCCGGCCGATCAGGGTGTCGGTGGCGGTCCGTGCGGGCTCTCGCGGCGGCCGGGACGTCCGCGACCGGCTGCGGACCAGCGACACCACGGTCGGCACGAGGTCGGCGGGCAGCCTGCCCGGGGCGCACAGGGCCAGTTGCCCCAGGGCGGCGAGGCGCACGGCCGGCTCGTGCGGAGCGGCGCCCAGCGACACCAGCAGGTCGACCGCCGGCGCCCGGTGTGCGGGGTGCAGCCTCACGAACAGCCCGAGCCCCTCGACCAGGGCGAGGCGGACCCCGTCGTCCTGCTCGTCGGCGAGCCGTTGGCCCAGCAGGGCCAGGACGCGGTCGGGCGCCTGGTGGAACCGGACGAGCGCCGTCGGCACGGCACGGCGCACCTCCGGGTCGCCGTCCACCACGAGGTCCAGGAAGACCGGGGCACCCGCCCGGACCGCCGCGCGCGCCCGGGCGCGGTTGTCCGCGGGGTGCGCCGGGCCAGGTGGGCCGGGCCGGGCGGAAACGGGTGCCTCCTCGGCACCCGTCCGGCCTGCGGGGTCCCCGTCGTCCGCTCCGCCGATGCTGGCGAGCAGCTCCGCGATGCCGCCGCGGTCGGCGAGCCCGGGGCGGCGCAGCAGACCGAAGAGGAAGGGGACGGACGCGAGCGTCGAGTCGTACACGCCGCCCTGGTGGTGCACCGCCCCGTACATCCCGTCGAGCGCCGTCTGCCGTTCACGGGGGTGCGGCGAGGCCAGGCCCCGCAGCAGATCCGGCACGTCCGCGGCACTCCCGTAGGCATGCTCCATCGAGGCCCAGTCGACCTCGTCGATCCCCCTGAACACGGCATCCTCCCCAGGCGTACGGCCAATGATCGTGAGTGTGCACCACGCCACTGACAGTGACGCCCCGAGGTCGTCCCGTCGACGGCCGGAACCCGGCCAACTCCCGTGAGAACGGCCGCTTTACGACGGTCGGCCGGCGCGCCCGGGGCGCCGGGCGGGGAACCGGGGGAGCGCCGGGGGCGCGAGGAAGCCCTCGGCCCGGGCCGCCGCGACGCCGATGCGGGGGAGGTCCGCGCTCTTCTCGAAGAGCAGATAGCGCGGCTCCCAGACCGGCCGGTACTTGGCGTTGGCGCGGTAGAGGGATTCGAGCTGCCACCAGCGGGACAGGAAGGTCAGCACCGAGCACCACAGCCGCAGCACCGGGCCCGCGCCCAGCCGCGTCCCCCGTTCGAAGACGGAACGGAACATGGCGAAGTTCAGGGACAGCCGGTCGACGCCGATCTCGTCGGCGCGCAGCAGGAGTTCGGCCACCATGAACTCCATGAGCCCGTTGTCGCAGTCGCGGTCCCGGCGCATGAGGTCCAGGGACAGTCCCCGTTCCCCCCAGGGCACGAAGCTGAGCACGGCCCGCGCCGTCCCGTCGCCGTCCCGGCACTCCAGCATCACGCACCGGCCGTCCGCCGGGTCGCCCAGCCTGCCGAGGGCCATCGAGAAGCCGCGCTCGGTCTCCCCGTCGCGCCACTGGTCCGCGCGGTCCGTCAGTACGGACATCTCCGCCTCGGGGATGGCCTCGTGCCGCCGGACCCGGATGGTGTACCCGGCCCGCCGGACCCGCTTGTGCGCCTGCCGGACCCCTCGCATGGCGCGTCCCTCCAGGGTGAATTCGGCCGTCTCCACCACGGCCTCGTCGCCGAGTTCGAGCGCGTCCATGCCGTGCCGGGCGTACACGGTCCCGGCCTCCTCGCTCGCGCCCATCACCGCGGGGGTCCACGCGTGCCGCCGCGCCTCGCGCAGCCAGGCGTCGATGGCGCCGGGCCACGCCTCCGGGTCGCCGATGGGATCGCCGGACGCGAGCGTCACGCCTCCGACGACGCCGTAGGCGATCGCCGCCTTGCCGCTCGGCGACCAGATCACCGCCTTGTCGCGGCGCAGCGCGAAGTAGCCCAGCGAGTCCCGCTCCCCGTGCCGTGCCAGCAGCGCGCGCAGCCGCGCCTCGTCCTGCTCCCCGAGGAGTTCGAGTCCCCGCGGTGAGCGGAAGCACGCGTAGAGGACCAGCAGGAACGTACCCGCCGTCAGTCCGTTGACCAGGACGTCCACCCAGCGCGGCGCCGCCACGGTGTCGAAGCGGTCGGCGAGCGGACCGACGCTGACGCCGCGGAGCAGGGTGTACGCGATCCGGTCGCTCAGCGGGGTTCCCGGCACGCGGTTGGTGGCGCTCACGAGGGCCGTTCCGAGCGCGGTGCCGACGAGCAGCCCGCCGGCACCGACGGCCAGCGCCAATCGCGGGTTCGAGCGGTCCCCGACGGCGTGGAACTCCCTCCGCCCCAGCAGCAGCGCGACGACGAACAGGCCGGTGAGCAGCACCGAGAGCCAGTTGAACCAGTGCTGGCGGTAGCGGTCCTGGGTCAGCGCGGCGCCGTAGAGCACCAGGAGCGGGCCGGCCAGCAGCAGGTTGAAGATCCACGCGGCCCGCTTGCGGCGGCGCATCACGATCGCGAGGAAGAGGGCGAGCGCTGCGGAGACCAGTCCGGCGGTGGCCAGATAGGGGGTGAAGTACTCGCCCGCGTTGTGCTCGTGGACCTCCTCGCCGAACGGCAGCGAGACGACCGCGACGACGTTGAGCACGGCGAGCAGTCTCAGGTACCGGACGGTGGACACCGCGGCCCGCCGCCGGACGGCGCCGCCGCCCCGGTCCGCCGTGGACGCCTTCCTGCGCGCGTCGGGGGTTCGTGGTTCCTTGGCGGGCGCTGACTGTTGTACGGACACCGTGGAGCATCACCTTGGAGAGCGGCCGGGCGAACCGGTGTGAGTGGAAGGCGGAAGCACTACATGGTGTAGGGAAGGCCCGGGTCGGCGCTACGCGGGAGCGGGTTGCGGGGGTAAGGGAGTGGTGTGAATCGACGCGCCGGGGCAAGGGGCGCGGGCGGCAGCGTCCGTTCGCTCACCACCCGAGCGCCGGGGCGGGCGGACGGCCTCGCGCGGCGTGCACGGCGTTCGGGGCGTCCGCGGGGGTATTCCTTCGACGGGTCGCCGAGCGTCGTCGGCTCCGGCGGACGAGCGCCGTCTGTGCCGCCGACGTCGGGCGGGGTGCCTCGGGAGGCGTCCATCTGCCGCCCGACGGCCTTCAGTTGGGGCGGGACTTGTCCAACTGCCCGCCCGGGCAGGGGTCGCGGGGATCACCGGTGGGCCGACCGCGAGTGGCGGCCCACCACAGCAGGTCGCCCGTCGCGGCTCCCGCCGCCACGAGGGCCGCGATGACGCCGGCCATGGTCAGCCCGTCGCCGAGGTGCGGGCGTCCGTGCAGGGCGTGCAGGTCGAATCCGCACAGGTGGTACACGCCCACCGCGGCGATCCCCAGACTGGGCACGAGCAGTGCCAGCACGGACGCCGGACCGCGTTCCGTGCGTCCGGCGTCACGTTCCCTCACAGGTTCCCCCTGACGTACGACGCTCTCACCCGGGGGAACCTACAGCACGTAGGGTCGCCCCGCGTGGCCTTGTTCCCATTGTGTCCGCCGGGTACCCCGGGGTCGGCCGGTCACGCACCGGCGTGTCGGGGAGGGCGGTCAACGGGCCTGCCGGCGGCAGCAGTTCGCGTCCGGTCCACGAGAGCCGTCGCCTGAACGGCGTCGGTCGTGCCCCGGTGGGACCACCGGGGCACGACCGACGCGTCCGGGGGCGCGGGCGGTACGGAGCGCCTGCCGCCGGGCCGAGGGGACCCGGACGGTCAGGCGGTCGCCGAGGCGGCCCCCTTCCCTCCTTCGATCGCCGGTTCGCGCTCCGCGCCGGGTGTGTGGTTGAAGAGCAGGTTGAGGACGATCGCCGTCACGCACCCCGCGCTGATACCGCTGTTCATGACCGTCTGGAACCAGTCGGGGAACCGGTCGTAGACGCCGGGCACCCCGACCGGGAGCATGCCGATCGCGACCGAGACCGCCACCACCGTCAGATTGCCGTTGCCCCGGTAGTCCACCGTCGCCAGCGTCCGCACGCCGCTCGCCGCGACGGTTCCGAACATCACCAGGCCGGCGCCGCCGAGTACGGGCGCGGGTATCGCGGCGACGACCGCGCCGAGCTTCGGCAGCAGTCCGAGCACCACGAGGATGCCGCCCGCCGCGGCGACCACCCACCTGCTGCGCACGCGGGTCATGCCCACCAGGCCCACGTTCTGGGCGAACGCCGTGTACGGGAACGTGTTGAAGACCCCGCCGAGGACCGTGGACAGACCGTCCGCCCGCAGGCCGTCGGCGAGGGTGCGCGGTTCGACGGGCCGACCGGTCATCTCGCCGACCGCGATGAAGTCACCGGTCGTCTCGGTCATCGTCACCAGCGCCACGACGAGCATCGACACGATGGCGGAGACGTGGAAGGCCGGCGCCCCGAAATGGAACGGCGTGCTGATCCCCACCCAGTCGGCGTCCCCGACCCCGCCGAAGTCCGTGAAGCCGAACGGCACCGCCACCGCGAGTCCCACGGCGATGCCCACGAGGACGGCGATCCGGCTCAGAAACGCGGGCGCGAACCGCTGGACGCCGAGCACGACGGCCAGCACGAACGCCGCGAGGGCCACGTTCCGCGGCTCCCCGAAGTCCTTCGACCCGGCGCCTCCGGCCGCCCAGTTGCCCGCGACGGGCAGCAGCGAGACGCCGATGACGAGGATGACCGTGCCGGTGACCAGTGGCGGGAAGAAGCGCAGCAGCCGTCCGAACACCGGGGCCAGCAGGACGATCGCGAGGCCCGCGACGATCACGGACCCGTAGATCGCGGGCAGTCCGCCGCCCGTCGTGCCGATGAGCACCATCGGCGAGACGGCGGCGAAGGTGCAGCCCTGCATGATCGGCAGGCGTACACCGAAGCGCCAGAAGCCCACGCACTGGACGAGTGTCGCGATCCCGCACACCAGCAGGTCGGCGGTGATCAGATAGGCGAGGTCGGCGGGCGGCAGCTTCATCGCGCCGCCCACGATCAGCGGCACGGCCACCGCGCCCGCGTACATCGCGAGCACGTGCTGGAGCCCGAAGGCGGCCAGATGGCGTACGGGTGGAACCTCGTCGACGGGATGCACGGGAGCGGTGCTTGCCATGGGCACTCCTGAGGCTGCGGGGTGGCAGGGGGCGTCCGGGCGGTCGGCGCACGCCCGGACAGCACGAGACCGTAGGCGCCTTGAACAGTTTGTTGATTTCCGGACTGTTGCCGGTGTGTGTCCTGGTGAACGGCCCCGCCTCCCGCTGCTCGGCCCGGGGCCCGGTACCGAGAGGCGGTGATCCTCCAAGGCCCTCGCCCCTCCACCGACTGCGCCCTCGCGAAGGGAACCGAACCTGCGCGCCCGGCCGGCCGTCGTGCCTCCCCTCGACGGCGGGGCGCGCCGATCGGGGAACCTGTCGGGCAGCCCGCAGCCCGCAGCCTGCGAGCGGTCGGGCGAGCCGCCGGAACTCCGCCCCGCTCCCGCAGGCCGGCGGGCCTCTACGGGGCGGACGACGGCCGCTCCGGTCCCGGAGACCGGTCCGCCCGCGCCGCGGCCCACAGCGCGTCCCAGTCCGGCAGTTTGACCCGGCGCCGACCGAGCCGCGCGCCGAGGTCGGACTCCGCCCGCTCGATCGCCTGCCACCCCGACCACGCGACGGGCCGCACGCCGGCCGCCCGCAGGGCGTCCAGCGGGTCCGCGGCGATCCGGCGGCGCAGCAGGACGGGAGCGTCCTCGAGCAGCGAGGCCACCGTCTCCTTGGCGCACGGCCGGTTGGACCCGATGACCCCGGTCGGGCCGCGCTTGATCCAGCCCGCCACGTACGCGCCCGGGACGACGGCGCCGTCCCGCACGACCCGCCCGGCCAGGTTCGGAACCGTGCCGAGGACCGGGTCGAAGGGCAGTCCGTCGAGCGGCGTCCCCCGGTAGCCCACGGAACGCAGCACCAGATCCGCCGGGATCTCCTCGAACCGCCCCGTTCCGGTGACCCCGCCCGCCCCGTCCGGTGCCGTCCGCTCGAAGCGCACGGCGCCCACCCGCCCGCCGTCCGGGAGGATCTCGACGGGACGGAGGAAGAAGCGCGGGCGGATGCGCCGGGCCCGGCCGAGGGGCGGCGCGTCCGCCCAGCCCCGCAGCACCTCCACGTTCCGGCGCCGCGCGGCGGGCAGGCCGGAGGGGTCGAGCCATGCCGGATCCAGGGCCGGTTCGGAGGGGTCCACGACGACCTCGACGTCGGGCAGCGCACCCAGTTCGCGCAGCTCCTTGGTGGTGAACCGGGCCTGCGAGGGGCCGCGCCGGCCGACCATGCTGATGTCGGTGATCCGACTGGCCCCGAGGGCGGCGAGCGCCGCCTCGGGCATGTCGGTGGCGCTGAGCTCGTGCGCTCCCCGCGCCAGGATGCGGGTCACGTCCACGGCGACGTTGCCCACCCCGATGACGACGGCCGACCGCGCCCCGCGCACGAAGGAGCCGGCCGCCGCGTCGGGGTGCGCGCTGTACCAGGACACGAACGCGGTCGCCGACCAACTGCCCGGCAGGTCCTCGCCGGGGATGCCGAGACGGCGGTCGGTGGCCGCGCCGACGCAGTACACGACCGCGTGGTACATCTCCCGCAGGCGGGCGACCGGTACCCCGCCGGGGCCGATCTGCACTCCACCGAGGAACCGCACCCGCTCGTCCTCCAGCACCGTCCGCAGGTTGTCCTGGAGGGACTTGATCTTCTCGTGGTCGGGCGCCACCCCGTAGCGCACCAGGCCGTAGGGGCACGGCAGCCGGTCCAGGACGTCGACCCGGACGTCGGGCGGACCGTCGCGCCGGACGAGTTCCTGCGCGCTGTAGACCCCGCTGGGCCCCGAGCCGACCACGGCGACATGCAGCACGGCGGTACTCCTCACCCGAGGGACCGGAAGATCGCGGACGTGAGAGCGCTGGCCCTTCCAGGATCGCACCCGGGGTGCTCCGCTGACAGGGTGCTGCACCGGCCGGCGGCGCGCGTGTCCGTTCGTATGGAATGTGATGATGCGGTTACGTTCCGTATGTGCTAGAAGCATCGTTCCTTAATCTGTCCGACCGCTGCCGTACGGACGGCACGGTGTCGGTGTGGCCCGCCTGGCAGGTCCGTCAGGACGGGGCCGCCACCTCCTGGTTCCATGTCCGGCTGGCCTTCGGTGACGGCGCCCGGGTCGACCTGCTCGCCGTGCTGTCGGAGGCCGGCCTGTCGGTCGAGGACGTGCGGGCGGAGCCGCCCCTGTCGCTGGAGGATCTCGCGGCGGTCGCCGACTGGGTGGAGGAGCCGCTGTTCGAGGCGTGCGGGCGCAGGCTCGGCGCGGACGACGGCCAGGGCGGTGGACGGGCGGCCCGCCGGGCCCGGCCGGCCTGGCCCTGCGGCGCCGAGGGCCGGCGGCTCGTGGCCGACGAGTACCGCACCGCGCAGGAGGAGGGCGCCGACCCCGTGCTCGCCGTCATGGACGCGACCGGGCACAGCCGCCGCACGTCGCTGCGGCTGATCGCCGGGGCCCGGGACGCGGGCCTGCTGACGCCTCGTCACGCCCGTCGCTGACCCGGGCGGAGGGCGACGGGGCTGCCGGGCGCTCCTCGGCGGACGCGGGCGGTGGGCCCGGCGGCGGTGCCGGTCCCGTCGTGGGCGCGTTGTTCCCGCCGGGACCGGCGTGTCCGGCGCGGGGCTCGTCGGGACGTCCGGGCCGGCCTCAGCGACCCGCCGCGTCGGGCCGCTGCGGCTGGTCGTCCGCCGGCGCAGGTCCGGTCTCGAAGAAGCGGGAGAGATCCGCTCGCCGGGCGCCGTGCGGGTCCTGGGAGCCTCGGTCGGGGCCCGCGTCGGGCGAGGGGTCGGTGTCGGGTGGTACCCCCAGCTCCCATTCCAGCGCGTACCGTGCGAACAGTTCGGCGCGCAGGACCGGGACCTTCATCGGCACGCCCGGCACGAGCGCGGCGTACACCGCGCCCATGAGCAGGGCGCGCAGCATCGGGTAGTCGGCCGTGACCTGTGTCGAGCCGTACGCGGCGACGGTCGCGCCGAGCAGTTCGGAGAGGTGCCGCTGCTCCGGGCACTGGACGAATCCCTCGGCCTGGAGCAGCCCCGCCATGTGCTGGCGCATGAGCACCGGCTGGTCGCGGGCGAGTCCCAGGATGGCGTCGATGGCGCGCGCCATCCGCTCCCTGCCGTCCTCGCTGCGCGGCTCGCGGTCGAGCGCCTCCTGGAGGGTGCGGTGCATCAGCCGGTGCACGGCGGACTGCACGAGCTGCCGCTTGCCCGGGAAGTAGTAGGACACCAGACCGCGGGCCGATCCCGCCCGGTCCGCGATGTCCCCGAGGGTCGTCGCGTCGTAGCCCCGCTCGCTCACCAGCTCCACCGCGGCCTGCAGCAGCCGTTCCCGGGAACGCCGCCGCAACTCTTCATTGACCGAGGCGCTTCGCGGGGACATGCTGTAACTCCTGCGTTGACTGGCTGCCAGCCAACTATACTCAACGCGTCCGGACCGAGCCCTCCGCGGGCCGCCTCCGGGCTGCCGTCCACCTGGGGCGACGCGGGGGATCGCCTCAGGTGGGACGCGGCAGCTTGGCTGCGCCGGGTCGGCGGTGCCTCACGGGCCCACTTCCCGGAGCGCCTCCTGGTCTGCCTCCTCGTCCGCCCGCGCCCGAGCCTCCGGCGCGGAGTCGCCGCGCGTGCGGATCAGGACCCGACGCCAGCTGCCGACCGTGTACCAGCCCGTGGACAGGCTCAGCAGCACGTTGCCGGCCAGGGATTCCCTGTCCCGGCTGAGCGCGGCGTTGTGGAGGGCGGCGCCGCTCACGTACGTGAGCAGCCCGGCGAGCAGGATCCAGAGTGCTGTCTTCAAGAGAACCTCGTGACACGTGCGATGGAGGCGCCAACCTAGTCGCGTCTGCCACATGGCGAGGTGTTTGACCCGATGTGGCGCAAGCTTGACCGTCGTCGGCCGATCAGGTGCGGGAACGATCTCCTGCGGTAGGCGCAGTCCGTCGGGCGCCGGCACGAACCGCACGGCGGCGCCGCTCGGGCGCCCGCATCGTTCGCCGAGGTCCCGTGTCCTCCATAGAGTGGCCTGGAGGCCGGAGGAGGCACAGGGACATGGATCAAGAACAGATCCTGACCAGGATCACGGCGATGGTGGACGACGAGCGGCGGTTGCGCGACGCCGTGGCGGCCGGGGAGATCGACGGCCCCACGGAACAGGCGCGCCTCGCGGAGCTGGAGCGCGAACTCGACCAGTGCTGGGATCTGCTGCGCCGACGGCGTGCGAAGGCCGAGTTCGGCGAGAACCCGGACGAGGTTCAGCCGCGGTCGTCGGAGCAGGTCGAAGGCTATCTGGGCTGAGACGGGCCGACCGGGCCGCCGGTCAGGTCGAGCACGGCCCGCAGCGCGTCCGGTCGGTCCGCGACGGGCCGGTGGCCGACGAGGTGCACCGAGCAGCCCAGCGCCGCGGCCCCGCCATCGGCCCGCGGGTCGTCGCCGACCATCAGCGTGTCCTCGGGGGCGGCGCCGAGCGCGGAGCAGGCGATCGCGAACAGCCGGGGGTCCGGCTTCTGGATGCCCTGCTCGTACGACAGCACGTAGGTGTCCACGTGGCGGTCGAGGCCGTGGGCCCGGAACACGGGCCGCAGATCCCAGCCGATGTTGCTGACGACGCCGACCGGGACCCCGCGCTCGCGCAGGGCGCCGAGCACGTCGGCGGCGTCGGCGTAGGGGCTCCAGGCCGCGGGTGTCATGTGGCGCCGGTACAGCGCGTCGTGCAGGGCCGGGTCGGGCAGGGGCACCCGCCGGGAGAGACCGGTGTACGCCCGCCGGTGTTCCGCGGCGCTCCGGTCGCGGGCCGCCCACACGGCGTGCAGGTCCGCCGGGACCGGCCTCGCCGGCTTGGCGCCGCCGGGCAGGGCGCCCGCGGACTCCAGTTCCCGAGCCGTGCGCACCACCTCCTCCTCGGGCAGGTCGTGTCCCGCCTCGGCGAGCACGGCACGCAGCCAGGACTCGGTCGGCTCGACACGGAAGAGCGTCCCGGAGAAGTCGAACAGCACGGCCTCGACGGTCATGGGGTGAATCCTTCGGCGGTCGAACTCCCCGGTCAAGAGGGCCTCGGCACCCACCGCTCACGGGGATGGCGGTGAGGGGCGGGATTGTCGCTGCGACGATCCCGCCGCCCGGTGCGCCCCCGCGGCCGGCCTACCCCGGGGCGCACGCCGGGCGTCGTCCCGTCTCCCGCCGCCGTGCGCCGGAAGACGGGCCTTCCCGCAGGGTGCCGTCGGCCGGCGGTCGTCGTCGGGCTAGGCCAGGGCCCGCAGGCCCGGGACGAACGCCACCAGGACCGGGACCACCGGCACCAGGGCGGCCGCCGCCGTCAGCTGGAGCCGGCGCGTGGCCGTGAGCCGGTGCCGCGGGGTGAGCAGCCGGTCCACGCGCTCGGGGACCTGCGCGCCCGGGGTCGGGCACGGTCCGAACACCCCTCGGTCCTCGTTGAGTTCGACCAGGGCCAGCGCGATCGTCAGCCGGCCGAAACGCCGTGACGCCACATCGTCCGCCGCAAGTTCCACCAGGCGGTGCATCTCGGCCCGGAACGCGGCGAACACCGGCACCTGGGGGAAGCCGTTGGCCAACGCGCCCGAACAGTGCAGCAGCCAGTCGTGGCGGGCCCGTGCGTGCCCCTGCTCGTGGGCGAGCACGGCGTCGAGCCGGCGCCCCTTCAGGCGCCGCAACGCGCCGGTGGTGATGATCAGTTGGGGCGCCGCGCCGGGCAGCCACCAGGCGTCGGGGCGGTCCCCCTCCAGGACGACGAGCCGGTCCGCGCCGGGCTCCTCGCCGGGCAGCAGCGGGGCCCGCACCAGCAGTTCACGGCGGCTGCGGTGGCGCCGACGGCGTGCCCGGAAGACCTCCCGGGCCAGCATCGCCACCGTCCAGGCGCCCCCGCAGGCGAGCGTGACCGCCGTGGTCGCGGCCCAGGCGCTGCCGACGCCCGGCGCGTAGGCGTCCACGACGGGTGCCGGTGCGCCGTCGAAGACGTGGCCGCGCACGGCGGCCCAGGCGGCGGCCGCGGAGAGGGTCATCGACAACGCGCAGCACAGCAGCACCGCCGCCACCACGCACTGCCACACCCACAGGGCGACCACCGGCTCCCGGTCCGGCCAGTCCGCCCGGGCGAGCAGCCGCGGGGCGACCACGGCGACCAGGGCGCCGAGCAGCAGCAGTGCCGCGGGGACCATCATGGGCGGAAGCCTATGAGCGGGGCGTCTCCGCTGGATACGGTCCGCGACGGCAAGTGACGTACGCCACGGGCTTCGTGGCGGCCTCCGGGGCGCGGGCGCCGGCCCGTCACAGGGTGAGCAGCATGGCCAGCATGGCGATCCCCATCGACAGGCGGCAGGCCTGCGAGAGTTCGGGCCGGTCCCCCCATCCGACGGAGCGCCGCCCCGCCCGCCCTCTGGTGCCGGTGCCGGTGCCGGTGCCGGTGCCGGGCCCGGCACCGTGGTCCGCCGCCACGGGCCGGCCGGCCGGGACGGTCGCCGGGAGCAGGCGGGCGCCCGCCCTCAGCACGTAACCGGTGAAGTAGAGGAGGAGAGCCGCGGTGAGGACCGGCACCCCGGCTCCGCCGTGGCCGTGTCCGTGATGGCCCGGCGACAGCGACATCACCGCGGACATGTAGGCCATCGCGACCGCGCCCATCAGGTGGTGCATCCGGTGCGGACTCGTGCGGGCGGTCCGCAGACCCCGCAGGGCCGCCGCGCCGAACACCGCCAGATAGACGAACCACGCCCAGCGGGGCGGGGTCACCACCGCCGCGGGCACGGCCATCGCGGCCATCCCGAACCCCATCAGCGCCTCGGCGCCGGCGCTGCGCCGCTGTTCCGCGACGGGGCTGCGCAGGCGCAGCAGGCAGTAGGCCCCGGTGGCCGCGCACAGCGCGACCAGCAGCCATCCGGGCGAAGCCGGTTCGTACACCGTGGAGCCTCCCCGCTCGACGGCGCCCGACGTACGGCGCCGCGCATCCGACATGCGACGCCCGGTCGGTCAGGGCATGCCCCGGGGGAGAGGGGCGCAAGCGAGCGCAAGGGTGTACGCGGGGGAGCGCGGGAGGTGCGTCGCTGCCGGGGCGTCTGCCGGGCGGCCCCGGCGCTGCCGATCGTCGAGGGCGGGGGAGCGCAGCCGCCCGGCGCGCCGATGACCGGCCCGGTCGTTGCTCCCTGCGCCGGGCCCTGGTCGGCTTGACCGCTGCCGCTGCCGCTGCCGCTGCCGCTGCCGCTGCCGCTGCCGCTGCCGCTGCCGCTGCCGCTGTTGCTGTTGCCGCGGGTACGGGCAGGGATCGGTGGGGCGGCGACCGGGCGGCTCGTCGACGCCGCGAAGACACCGGTGACCGCCGGGCCGCCCGCGTCCGGTTCACGGGCGCGGGACACGAGCCGGCCGAGGCGGCGGCGTCCTTCGCTGGCCGATCGTCCGGGAGATGGCCGCCTGAGCCGTCGCCGGGGCTCGGCGGCAAGGTGAACCGGCCTTCCTCCCGGGCGATTCGCCGGCCCGGCTCGCCGGGCCCCGGTCTGCGGCGGGGCTGACGGCGCGCCACGTGCCGGGCCCGCGCCGTGCTCGCGGGCCCGGGTGCCCGCTCAGGGCCGGTAGCGCAGTGGATGGTCGGCCGGTGTCTCCACCAGCACGATCTCCGTCCCGTCCGGGTCCGCGATCCACATCTCGATCAGGCCCCACGGCTCGCGCACCGGCGCACGCGCCACCTCGACACCGGCGGCCACCAGCTCCGTGTGGACGGCGGCCACGTCCGCCACCTGGAGCCACAGCTTCAGGGCGGGGGAGGGGGGTGCCGCGGACCGGCCGGCGACCTCCAGGAAGCCGCCGCCGAGGAAGTACACGGTGCCGCGCTCGGGCCCCGTACCGAACTCGCGGTAGACGGCCAGACCGAGGGTGCCGCCGTAGAAGGCGCGGGACCGCTCCGGGTCGGTGGGGCGCAGGAGGATGCGGCTGCTCAGTACATGCACCATGCGGCGGCATCATAGGCGCGGGTTACGCTCGGGCGTGCACGAGCCGCGCCACCGAACGGAGAACCGCTCCATGGAGACCGCCGCCACCGGCCTGACCTTCCGCGACGCCGAGGACGCCGACGTGGACGTCCTGGTCGCGCTGATCGAGTCGGCGTACCGAGGCGACGCCAGCCGCGCCGGCTGGACCACGGAGGCCGACATCCTGGAGGGACAGCGGATCGACCCCGAGGGCGTCCGTGCCGTCATCACGGCCCCCGGCAGCCGGCTGCTGACGGTCGAGCGGGACGGCGCGGTCGTCGCCTGCTGCCAGCTGGAGCACCGCGGTGACCACGCCTATTTCGGCATGTTCGCGGTCAGCCCGGCTCTCCAGGGCGGCGGTCTCGGCAAGATGATCATCGCCGAGGCGGAGCGTGCCGTCCGCGCGACCTGGGGCGTCGACGCGATGCACATGACCGTCATATCGGTACGCGAGGACCTCATCGCCTGGTACGAGCGCCGCGGCTACCGCCGTACGGGACGGATGACGCCCTTCCCGTACGGCGACGAGCGTTTCGGCATCCCGCAGCGCGACGACCTGCGCTTCGAGCTGCTGGTCAAGCCGCTCGGCTAGGGCGGGTCGCGAACGTCCCGACCGCCGGCCGGACCGTCGCGGCACGCACCGGGCCCGGCCGGTGCGGCGGGCCCGTGCGTCACCGGCCGCGGGTCACGCGGTGAAGCGGCCGGTGCGTTTGATCTCGGGGTAGTCGGTCGTCGCGCCGTCCAGCTCCAGCGCACGCACCAGTCGCAGGTGGTCCTGGGTGTTCACGACCCAGCCGATGATCCTGAGTTCCGCCTCGCGCGCCTTCTCGACGACCTCCAGGGTCAGCCGGCGGATGTCGAGGCACACCGACTCCGCACCGACCTCCACCGCGCGCTCCACGACGTCCACGCCGAACCGGCCGGCGATGAGCGCGGTGCGGACGCCCGGGACCAGCCGGGAGATCTCGGCGACCGCCTCGTCGTGGAACGACGACACCTCCACCCGGCCCACCAGGTCGCGCCGGTGCATGACCTCGGCGAGCGCCCGGGCCGCCGCGACGTCCTTGATCTCGGCCTGCAACGGGCAGGAGACGGCGTCCAGGACCTCCTCGAAGACCGGAACGCGCTCGCCGCGCCCGGCGTCCAGGGCGCGCAGCTCCGCGAGGGTCTTCTCCGCGACCGGCCCCGAACCGTCCGTCGTACGGTCCACGTCGGCGTCGTGCATGACGACGAGAGCGCCGTCCTTGCTCAGATGCAGGTCGAGTTCGATCACGTCGAGGCCGGCGTTCTGCGCGGCGGTGAAGGACCGGAGGGTGTTCTCGGGCTCGACGCCCATCACTCCGCGGTGACCGATGGTGAGGAAGTTCAAGACGCGACTCGCTTCCGTCGACGGCGGCTCGGCTCGCGCGTGGGTGCGGCGGAGCCGGCCACGCGGCAGGGCCGCAGCCTAACGGCCCGGGGGTGCGATGTACCCGCTCCTACGCCGGGCAAAGAGGATGTCGCACGGGGAGGATCCGCCCCGCGCCGCCGCGCGGGACACCGGGCGGCGGGGAGTCCGCCGTGGCGAAGCCCACGTTCCGCGAGCGCGCCGGGTCGGGGTGCCGCGACGGCCTCGTGCGGGCCGCGCTTCTCGGCGCCGCGTCCCCCGATTCCCTTGTTCTGCGGCGGAGTTGGCTTCCGGAGCGACCCCGCCCGGACGGTCCGCGCGCGGGTGCGGAGAGGGGCTTCGGTGGCTTGCCCGGCGTCGCCTACCCCATGTCACCGTCTTCACTCCCTCCGACAGGAAAAAGAGCGGTGAACGAGAGGGTGCGCAGGATAATCTCTCGGATCCCCTCTTGCGGGAAGGAACCTCGTATACATACGGTGTGCATACGCGAGGTTCTCCTGTGGAGGGTGGGACATGACGGAAATGCTTGTGCAGGTGGGTACGGAGGATCGGATTCCTCCCGTTGCCAGGGTGGTGGAGCACCCGGCATGGCCCGTGCTCAAGGATGCCGTCGAGGAGATCCGGCCCTGGCAGTCGAAGGACGGCTCCATCGACTTCGAGGCCGACGGCGCCCCGGACGCCTCCGACGTCGACCTCGCGGTCCGCCGCGCGATAGACGCCGTCGAGCGCCTCTCGCCGCTGCTGCCGCACGACGCGGCCTACCACGAGGCCCTGGTGAAGGACCTGCGCCGCTGGGCCGACACCGGCTACCGCGTGCCGGACTTCCTGGACTCGCTGCTGGCCTTCCAGCCCGCGGCCCGTCGCGAGGACGGCCTGCAGCACCTGGTCGTCTTCCCCATGTACACGCAGAACGGCAACCCGGACCGCAACTTCGAGGCGGTCGTCCTGCGCATGGTGTGGCCCGACTGGCTGGCCGAGCTGGAGCGCACGCGGTACGACAACCCGCTGTTCTGCGGCATCACCTTCGAGGACTTCACCGCGGGCTACGACACGAACTCGGCGGTGCTCTTCCCGGAGACCATCGCGGTCCGCGAGGCCCCCGAGCGCTTCTCCTGGGGCGGCATCTTCTGCGACCGCGAGGCCGCGCGCTTCCGGGCCGTCACCCACGCCGCCGTGGACACCCTGGGCCTGGAACTGCCCGAGGACATCGCCGCGATGGTCGACGACCAGGCGCGCTGCGAGCAGGCCTTCGTCCTGTGGGACATGGTCCACGACCGCACCCACAGCCACGGGGACCTGCCCTTCGACCCCTTCATGATCAAGCAGCGCCAGCCGTTCTGGATGTACGGCCTGGAGGAGCTGCGCTGCGACCTCACCGCCTTCAAGGAGGCCGTGAAGCTGGAGGCCGAGGGCAACGCGCACGGCCGTGACGTGCAGTACGCGGTGCTGTTCGACCGGATGTTCCGCTTCCCCGTCACCGGCGACCGCGTCCGCAACTACGACGGTCTGGGCGGCCAGCTCCTCTTCGCCTACCTGCACAAGCACGACGTCGTCCGCTGGACCGACAACAAGCTGCACATCGACTGGCAGCGCGCCCCCCAGGTCACCAACGAGCTGTGCGGGGAGATCGAGGACCTGTACCGGGCCGGCATCGACCGCCCCAAGCTGGTCCACTGGTTCAAGGCCTACGAGCTCGTCTCCACCTACCTCGCCCCGCACCCCGGGTCGCGCTGGGCCAAGGGCCCGGACGCCCTCGACCTGTCCCTGCCGCCGCGCAAACTGGTGGACGACGTGCTTCCGGACGAGTTTCCCCTGAGCATGTTCTATGAGGCGCTCGCCAAGAAGCTGAAGAACGTGATCGCCTCCACCAAGGGCATCACGGCGGCGGACTCCGAGCGGATCGCCGCGTGACCGACCGCGGTACCGAGATCATTGCTCAGGAGGCGAAGACCATGGGGAACGGGGCTCTCAGCGGTGCGGTGATCGCGGTGGCCGGAGCGGGTGGACCCGCCGGCCGCGCGGCGCTGCTGCGGCTCGCCGAGGCGGGCGCGACCGTCATCGGCGCGGACAACGACCCGGAGCGGCTGGCGGAGGCCGTCGACGCGGCCCGCTACGCGCACGGCGGCTCCACCGTCGTCGGCGACACCGTCGACCTGCTCGACCTGCAGTCCACCCGGGACTGGGCCGAGCGCATCGAGAAGGACTTCGGCCACGTGGACGGCCTGGTCCACCTCGTCGGCGGCTGGCGCGGCAGCGAGACCTTCACCAAGACCGTCCTGGACGACTGGGACCTGCTCGAACTGCTGCTCATCCGTACCGTGCAGCACACCACCCTCGCCTTCCACGAGGCGCTGCAGAAGAGCGAGCGCGGCCGGTACGTGCTGATCAGCGCCGCCGGCGCCAGCAAGCCGACCGCCGGGAACGCCGCCTACTCCGCCGCCAAGGCCGCGGCCGAGGCGTGGACCCTGGCCATGGCCGACTACTTCCGCAAGGCCGGGATCGCCGAGGGAGCCGACGGCGCCACCTCCGCTGCTGCCATCCTGGTGGTGAAGGCGTTGGTGCACGACGCGATGCGCGCCGAGCGACCGAACGCGAAGTTCGCGGGCTTCACGGACGTCAAGGATCTCGCCGAGTCCATCGTCGACGTCTGGGACCGGCCCGCCGGTGAAGTGAACGGAAACCGTCTGTGGCTGACCGAGAAGCCGTGAACCCTCCGAAGACCGACGCCCGGCGCCATCACGACCCGGCCGTCCGCGGCTTCGCCAGCGACAACTACGCGGGGGCCCACCCCGAGGTGCTCGCCGCCCTGGCCCTGGCCAATGGCGGGCACCAGGTCGCGTACGGCGAGGACGACTACACGGAGAATCTCCAAGGCGTCGTCCGCAGCCACTTCGGCGCGGGTGCGGAGGCCTTCCCCGTCTTCAACGGCACCGGCGCGAACGTGGTCGCCCTCCAGGCGGTCACCGACCGCTGGGGCGCGGTGATCTGCGCGGAGAGCGCGCACATCAACGTCGACGAGGGCGGCGCCCCCGAGCGCATGGGCGGCCTCAAACTGCTCACCGTGCCCACCCCGGACGGCAAGCTCACCCCCGACCTCATCGACCGGCAGGCGTACGGCTGGGACGACGAGCACCGCGCCATGCCGCAGGTCGTCTCGATCACCCAGAGCACCGAACTGGGCACGCTGTACACGCCCGAGGAGATCCGCGCGATCTGCGAGCACGCCCACGGGCACGGGATGCGGGTGCACCTGGACGGGTCCCGGATATCCAACGCGGCCGCGTCGCTGGACGTGCCCATGCGCACCTTCACCAACGCGGTCGGAGTGGACATCCTCTCGCTCGGCGGCACGAAGAACGGCGCGCTGTTCGGCGAGGCGGTCGTCGTCATCAACCAGGACGCCGTCCGTCACATGAAGCACCTGCGCAAGCTGTCGATGCAGCTCGCCTCGAAGATGCGCTTCGTCTCGGTGCAGCTCGAAGCGCTGCTCGCCAAGGACCTGTGGCTGCGCAACGCCCGGCACGCCAACGAGATGGCGCAGCGGCTCGCCGAGGGAGTCCGCGCGGTGCACGGCGTGGAGATCCTCCACCCCGTGCAGGCCAACGCGGTCTTCGCGCGGCTGCCGCACGACGTGACCGAGCGGCTCCAGAAGCGCTACCGCTTCTACTTCTGGGACGAGGCCGCGGGCGACGTCCGCTGGATGTGCGCCTTCGACACCTCGGAGGACGACGTCGACGGCTTCGTCGCCGCGCTCAAGGAGGAGATGGCCCAGCGCTAGCAGGGCAGCCCTCCGCCCCGCACGGCATCAGGCGGTCATCCGGGAGTCCACGGACTCCCGGATGACCGCTTCGCTCTGCCCTCCCGCAGTCCGCAGTCCGCAGTCCCTGTGCCCGTACGTCCGGTGGGCGAGGGAAACAGGGGAAGCCGCCCCGAAGAGTCCAATGGGCTGGACCCTGTGGTGCGGTAGGCTGAACGGCACCCGGCCGCACTCGCCGTCCGCTCCGCCGTCGACCGGCCGTCCCCGTGGGAGACGCCTCCCATCCGCACACCCCGAGGCGAGGCAGACGATGACCCTCACGCTCACCGTGTCCGACGAGGTCCGCGCGCTCGCGCCCGGCTTCACCCAGGTCGCCGTCGAGGCGGACGGGCTGGTGAACGGGCCGAGCAGCGATGCCACGTCGGCCCTCCTGGACGACGCCGCGCACCGGCTCGCGCAGCGTCTGGGGGGCCGGGCTCCGCACGAGGACCCGCACATGGCGGCCTGGCGCGCGACGTACACGGCGTTCGGTTCCAAGCCCTCCCGGACCCGCAACTCCGCCGAGGCGCTGGCCCGGCGCGCCCTCACCGGCGCGGGCCTCCCGCGGATCAACGTGCTCGTGGACGTCTACAACGCGATCAGCGTGGCCCACCTGATTCCCGTCGGCGGCGAGGACACCGACCGCATCCAGGGGGCGATGCGCCTCGTCCGCGCCCGAGGCGAGGAGGAGTTCGTGACGGTCGCGGGCGGCGAGCAGGTCGTCGAACACCCCGAGGCCGGCGAGGTGGTGTGGCGCGACGACGCCGGTGTCACCTGCCGGCGGTGGAACTGGCGCCAGGGGCCCCGTACACGGCTCACGGAGGAATCCACCGCGGCGCTCTTCCTGCTGGAGAGCCTCGCGCCGATGCCCGTCGCGGACGTCGAGCGCGCCGGAGCCGAACTCGCCGAACTGCTCGAGAAGTTCAGCCCCGGGGCGCGCATCACGGTGCACGCCCCGCGCTGAGCCGGGGCGCGCGGTGCGGACGGGAGGGCGCTCAGCGTGCCTCGGCCGCGCGCACCTCTTCCGGAGTCGGCGCGCTGCCGCCGAGATGGGCGGGCAGCCACCAGGTGTCGTCCGGACCCTTGGGTCGCACCGGGTAGGCGCGCTGTGCGGCCTCCAGCAGTTCCTGGACCCGCTCGCGCAGCCGCCGGGTGATGGCGCCCGCGTACTGGTCCTGCGGCGCCTCCACCGGCTCGCCGACCCGGATGGTGATGGGGGTGTGGCTGCGCTTGAAGTTGCGCGGGTGCCCCTTCGTCCACAGGCGCTGCGTACCCCACAGAGCCATCGGGACCAGCGGCACACCGGCCTCCTGGGCCATGCGTGCGGCGCCCGACTTGAAGCTCTTCAGGGTGAACGACTGGGAGATGGTCGCCTCGGGGAAGACGCCGACGATCTCACCGGAGCGCAACGACTCCAGCGCGTGCTGGTAGGCCGTCTCGCCCTGCTTGCGGTCCACGGGGATGTGCTTCATGCCGCGCATCAGCGGACCGGAGATCCGGTGGCGGAACACGGACTCCTTCGCCATGAAGCGCACCAGGCGCTTCTGCGGCAGGGCGGCCAGGCCGTCGAAGATGAAGTCCAGGTAGCTGATGTGGTTGCTGACCAGCACGGCGCCGCCCGAGCGCGGAATGTTCTCCGATCCCTGACAGTCGATCTTGAGGTCCCAGGCCTTGAACAGGGTCTGGGCGAAGGCGACGACGGGACGGTAGACAAGCTCTGCCATGGACGGAGTGGACCCTTCTCTCTGCCTGGGAAGGGGTCTCCCGGCGGGAAAGTTACGCAGCCGTAGGTTTACGGCATTGCGCAGATCGTGCCCGAAGAACGGACGGGTGGCCAGTCCTGGTGCCGTGGAACGGCGAGATCCTTGTCACGTCGCCCACCTGATCCACCTCGGGCTTTTAATCTTCCTTTACGTCGTATGCATCGTGACGCACCGCGCGAGCAGGTACATCTCGCACCCCAGGCAGTACCCGAACGCCGTACGGGGAAACGCCGCCGCGGGCCCGCCCGTGGGGTGGATCGGCCGGCCGCGGGGTTGAACGGCGGGCCGCCCGCCCGCGGTCCCGGACGCCGCGTGCCGGTCCGCGGCCGGCGCCGGGAATCTTCGGGGTCGCCCGAACGCTGGTGCAGGGGACGAGGGCGTACGGAGGGAGAGCGGGACGGTGGCGGTGGGCGGGCGCGACGGCGGCAGGCTGCTGGGTGCGGCGGAGTTGGGGGAGGAGCTGGGTCCACGGGCCACGCTGGTGCAGTTCTCCAGCGCGTTCTGCTCGCCCTGCCGGGCGACCCGGCGGGTGCTCGGCGAGGTGGCCGGCATGGTGCCCGGCGTCTTCCATGTGGAGATCGACGCGGAGGACCGCCTCGACCTCGTGCGCGATCTCGGCATCCTCAAGACGCCGACCGTGCTCGTCCTCGACGCGGACGGCCGGATCGTGCGGCGGGCCGCGGGGCAGCCGCGCAAGGCGGATGTCATCGCCGCGCTGGGCGAGGCCGTCCGAACGGGACGATCATGGTGAGTCATCTCGCAGAACCCCGTACGCACTTGACTGCGCGCACCACCTATCGTCAGCCTGACCGTATGCCCCCGGAACCCCTTGTCGACGAGCGCCCGTCCGCGGAAGCCGCGCCCACCCCGCACACGGACCGTCCGGGCCGTTGAGCAGCCAAGGACCCCTCGCCGCCCCCGGCCCGGCCCGGGCGGGAGGTCTTCCGCACCAGCCCTCGCAGAAGGACGGCTCCATGTCGTTCGTGCCCGCCCTCGGCACCGCGCGGCCGGCCTCTCCCGACCTGCTGCGGTCGGTCTTCCGGCGGCACGCGGCCGGAGTGGCCGTGATCACGGCCGCCGGTCCGGCCGGGCCCGTCGGATTCACCGCCACCTCGCTCACCTCCGTGTCGGCCGAGCCCCCGGTGGTCTCCTTCGGGATCGGCACCGGCGCGTCCAGCTGGCCCGCCATCGCCGAGTGCACCCACGTCGGCGTCCACGTGCTCGGTGCGCACCAGCAGGACCTCGCGGCCACCTTCGCGCTGAGCGGGGCCGACCGGTTCGGCTCGCCCACCCGTTGGAGTAAGGGCCCCGAGGAAGTTCCGGTCCTCGACGACGTGCTCGCCTGGCTGGTGTGCCGGGTCGTGGCGCGGGTACCGGCAGGGGACCACCGGATCGTCCTGGCGGAGGTCGAGCTCGGGGACTCCTCGGGTGTGGGCGGTCCGCTGCTGTACCACCAGGGGCGGTTCAACCGCCTGCGCGACTGAGCGGTAGGCGGCCGGCGTCAGAGGCCGCCGGTTACGCAGCGTTGCGAAGGTCACAGTTCAAAGCGCTTGCTTAGCGGGCACCCAATGGTTGTACTGGCGAGTAATATTTCGTTCGGAGCGCGGGCCGCCCCGACCGGGATCGCCCGCTTCAGGCGCCTATGCTGCCTGGAAGAAGGCAGCCCAGAAATGACGATGCAGTAGGAGAGCCGGCGTGAGCTTGAGGATCGTTGTCACTGTGAAGTACGTGCCCGACGCCACCGGCGACCGGCACTTCGCCGATGACCTGACCGTCGACCGTGACGACGTGGACGGCCTGCTGTCCGAGCTCGACGAGTACGCCGTCGAGCAGGCGCTGCAGATCGCCGACGAGGCGGACGACGCCGAGATCACCGTGCTGACCGTCGGCCCCGAGGACGCCAAGGACGCCCTGCGCAAGGCGCTGTCCATGGGTGCCGACAAGGCCATCCACGTGGAGGACGACGACCTCCACGGCACCGACGCCGTCGGCACCTCGCTGGTGCTGGCCAAGGCCATCGAGAAGGCCGGTTACGACCTGGTCGTCTCCGGCATGGCCTCGACCGACGGCACCATGGGTGTCGTGCCGGCCCTGCTGGCCGAGCGCCTCGGTGTTCCCCAGGTCACGCTGCTCTCCGAGATCTCCGTGGCGGACGGTGTGGTCAAGGGGCGCCGCGACGGCGACACCGCCTCCGAGTCGCTGGAGGCGTCCCTGCCCGCCGTCGTGTCGGTGACCGACCAGTCGGGCGAGGCCCGCTACCCGTCGTTCAAGGGCATCATGGCCGCCAAGAAGAAGCCGGTGGAGTCCTGGGACCTGGAGGACCTGGGCATCGAGGCGGGCGAGGTCGGCCTCGAAGGCGCCTGGACCAAGGTCGACGCCGCCACCGAGCGCCCCGCGCGGACCGCGGGCACGATCGTCAAGGACGAGGGCGAGGGCGGCAAGCAGCTCGCCGAGTTCCTCGCGGGCCAGAAGTTCATCTAGCCGCCGCGGGTCCGGGGCGCGTCCCCGGGCCGGCACAGCGGCCGAGGCCCACCCCGCTTACCGCCCCTCAGACTTCGCAATCCGCAGGAGAGCATTCCCATGGCTGAAGTTCTCGTCTACGTCGACCACGTGGACGGCGCCGTCCGCAAGCCCACCCTGGAACTGCTGACGCTGGCCCGCCGCATCGGCGAGCCCGTCGCCGTCGCGCTCGGCTCCGGTGCCGAGAGCACCGCCGCCGCGCTCGCCGAGCACGGCGCGGTGAAGGTCCTCGCGCACGACGCCTCCGAGTACGCCGACTACCTGGTCGTACCGAAGGTCGACGCCCTCCAGGCGGCCGTCGAGGCCGTCTCCCCGGCCGCCGTGCTCGTGCCGTCCTCCGCCGAGGGCAAGGAGATCGCGGCCCGGCTGGCGCTGCGCATCGGTTCGGGCATCGTCACCGACGCCGTCGACCTGGAGGCCGGGGCCGAGGGTCCGGTCGCCACGCAGTCGGCGTTCGCCGCGTCGTACACCACCAAGTCCCGCATCTCCAAGGGCACCCCGGTCATCACGGTCAAGCCGAACTCGGCCGCCGTGGAGGCCGCCCCGGCCGCCGGCGCGGTCGAGGCCCTCGCCGTGACCTTCTCCGCCGCGGCGACGGGCACCAAGGTGACCTCCCGCACGCCGCGCGAGTCCACCGGCCGCCCCGAGCTGACCGAGGCCGCGATCGTCGTCTCCGGCGGCCGCGGCGTCAACGGTGCCGAGAACTTCTCGGTCATCGAGGGTCTCGCCGACTCGCTCGGCGCCGCCGTGGGCGCCTCGCGTGCCGCCGTGGACGCCGGCTGGTACCCGCACACCAACCAGGTCGGCCAGACCGGCAAGTCCGTCTCGCCGCAGCTGTACATCGCCTCCGGCATCTCCGGAGCGATCCAGCACCGCGCCGGCATGCAGACGTCGAAGACGATCGTGGCGATCAACAAGGACGCCGAGGCGCCGATCTTCGACCTGGTCGACTACGGCGTGGTCGGCGACCTCTTCGAGGTCGTCCCCCAGCTCACCGAGGAGATCAAGTCCCGCAAGGGCTGATCGCCCGGCGCCGTACGAGGCCCCCGTGACCGCGAGCCGGTCACGGGGGCCTCGGTGCATCCTGGGGAGGCCGGTCGCGCGGGGCGGCCGGACCGTCCCACGATCCAAGCGGGTGTTGACCCGCGAGAAGTCCGCCGGATAACTTCGCACTACGGATTGTTGATTCCGTACTGTGGAAAACAGGAGGGTGTGGAATGGGTCAGGGCCAGCAGGAGACGGTGGCGACGAGCCTCGCGGGAGCCGTCGGCGAGGAGATCAGCGCCTCCCTCGCCCCGGTCGACGCCGAACTGGAGCGCCGCTACCCCGGAGACCCCGGCACCCGCCAGCCCGTCCACACCGTGTACGTCCCCGGCGACGCCTTCGCCGCCGGCACCCTGCGGGCCTGGGGCGACCGCGCACTCGACGCCCTCGACGAACACGCACCCGACGCGGCCTCCTTCGCCGCGGTCCTCGGCCTCGCGGACGAACTCGCGGAACCGGTGTACGACCGCGTCCGCGCCAAACTCGAACGCGAGCCCGTCGAGGACCTGCGCGTCGACTTCGAGGACGGGTACGGGCCCCGCCCGGACGCCGAGGAGGACGAGGCGGCGGCCCGCGCGGCCCGGCTGATCGCCGAGGCCTACCGGAACGGCACCGCCGCCCCCTACATGGGCATCCGCATGAAGTGCATGGAGGCGCCGGTACGCGACCGGGGCATCCGGACGCTCGACATCTTCCTGACCGGCCTGATGGAGGCCGGCGGCCTGCCCGACGGGCTGGTGCTCACCCTGCCCAAGGTGACGTACCCCGAGCAGGTCACCGCCATGGTCCGGCTCCTGGAGCACTTCGAGAAGGCGCGCGGCCTGGAGCCCGGCCGGATCGGCTTCGAGATCCAGATCGAGACCAGCCAGTCCATCCTCGCCACCGACGGTACCGCGACCGTCGCCCGGATGATCCAGGCCGCCGAGGGCCGCGCCACCGGCCTGCACTACGGCACCTTCGACTACAGCGCCTGCCTCGGCGTGTCCGCCGCCTACCAGGCGAGCGACCACCCGGCCGCCGACCACGCCAAGGCGGTCATGCAGGTCGCCGCCGCCGGTACGGGCGTCCGCGTCTCGGACGGCTCCACCAACGTGCTGCCCGTCGGCCCCACCGGGAAGGTGCACGACGCCTGGCGCCTGCACTACGGCCTCACCCGGCGCGCCCTGGCCCGCGCCTACTACCAGGGCTGGGACATGCACCCCGGTCACATCCCGACCCGTTACGCCGCCGTGTTCGCCTTCTACCGCGAGGGCTTCGAGCAGGCCGCCGCGCGCCTCGCCCGCTACGCCAACCGGACGGGCGGCGACGTCATGGACGAGCCCGCCACCGCCAAGGCGCTCAGCGGCTACCTGCTGCGCGGCCTCGACTGCGGCGCCCTCGACATCGCCGAGGTCGCCCGCGCCAGCGGCCAGACCCGGGCCGACCTGGAGGCGTTCGCCTCGCCCCGCCGCGGTGACCTGACGGTCTCCGGCCGGTAGACGCCCACCACCGGCCCTCCCCGTCGCACCGTCCCGTATGCCCGTGCGGCAGGGAGGGCCGATGGTCCGGGGTCCCGCGCCACCGGAGCCGTCGCCGCGAGACGCGGCTGGGGGCCGGCGGCGCTGCCGCGCGGACCCGCTGAGCCGGTCCGGGGCACGCCCCCGCTCCACGGGCCGGCACGGCCGGACCCGCCGGCCGAACCGCGGGCCGCCGGTCCTGGCCGCCTCCCCCGGCGACGGCCCGGCGGGCTCGGTCGCGACGCGTCTCGGGGCGCGCGCCCCGCCCTGCCGGGCCGTGCCTGCGTCCGTCAGTCCGCCGGGCGCAGTTCCCCCGACCCGCGGGTGATGAGGCGGGTCGGGAGTTCGATGCGCTCGGGGGCGATCTGGGTGCCGTCGAGCTGGCGGAAGAGACGTTCGGCGGCGGTCCGGCCGAGCGCGGCGGCGTCCTGGGCGACCACCGTCACACCCGGTTCCAGCAGGTCGGCGAGTTCGATGTCGTCGAAGCCGACGAGAGCCACCGGCCGGCCGCGTTCGGCGATCACCCGGACCACGGTGACGGTGACGCGGTTGTTGCCGGCGAAGACCGCGGTCACGGGGGAGGGTCCGGAGAGCATCCGCTCGGCCGCCTCACGGACCCGCTGCGGGTCGGTCACGCCGAGGGACATCCAGCCGTCCTCGACGACTATGCCGGCGTCCTCCATCGCCGCCCGGTAGCCGCGCAGCCGCTCGGCGGCCGTGTGGATGCGCGGCATGTCGCCGATGAAGCCGATGCGCCGGTGCCCGTGCGCGATGAGATGGGCCACTCCGTCCCGGGCACCGCCGAAGCTGTCGGACAGGACGGCGTCGGCGTCGATCCGGCCGGCCGGCCGGTCCACGAAGACCGTGGCGACGCCCGCCTTTATCTCCGGCTCCAGGTAGCGGTGGTCGTCTCCGGCCGGGATGACCACCAGGCCGTCCACGCGCCGCGCGCACAGGGCGAGGACCAGCTCCTGCTCGCGGTCCGGGTCCTCCGCGCTGGAACCGTTGATCAGCAGGGCGCCGTGCGCCCGCGCCACCTCCTCGACCGCGCGGCTCAGCGGCCCGTAGAAGGGGTCGGCCAGGTCCTCCAGCACCAGGCCGATACTGGCGGTGCGGCCCTTGCGCAGCACACGCGCGCTGTCGTTGCGGCGGAAGCCCAGGGCGTCGATGGCCTCCTGGACGCGCCGCTCGGTGTCCGGGGTGACCCCGGGCTCGCCGTTGACCACGCGGGAGACCGTCTTCAGGCCGACTCCCGCACGCGCCGCGACGTCCTTCATGGTCGGACGGTTTCCGTAGCGGTTCTCGGATCGGCGAGCGGTCTCGGCCACGATGTGCTGTCCTGTCCTGTCGTCCACGGGGATGCGTAGGTCCATGGGGTTGTATGAGGATGTGGCGTCGAGCATAGAGCCTGGACAACGTTGTCAGATGCGGGAGACACTGTCCACGCCAATCTCCGGCCTGCGTCGTCCCCAGGGCGCAGCGGTCGAGGGCGTCCGCGGACGCCCTCCGAACGGTGGACGACGGGACCCGATCGGGTCCCGTTTTCGGCCGTTCCCCGACCGGAGGCACCCCGGACCCCCGGCGCGGCGGGCCCGTCACGACACCCCATGGGAGACCTGACTCTGATGCACACCGACCTCGTGGCCGCGCTCGACATCGGCGGCACCAAGATCGCCGGAGCGCTGGTGGACGGCCACGGCCGGATCCTGTCCCGCGCGCAGCGCGCGACGCCCGCGCGGGAGGACGGCGACACCGTGATGCGAGCCGTCGAGGACGTGATCGGCGATCTGTGCGAGTCCCCGCTGTGGGGCAGGGCCAGCGCCGTCGGCATCGGCAGCGCGGGCCCCGTCGACGCCTCGGCCGGCACGGTGAGCCCGGTGAACGTGCCCGGCTGGCGCGGCTACCCGCTGGTGGAGCGGGTCGCCAAGGCCGCCGGCGGGCTGCCCGTCGAGCTGATCGGCGACGGTGTGGCCATCACGGCGGCCGAGCACTGGCAGGGAGCGGCCCGCGGCCACGACAACGCCCTGTGCATGGTGGTGTCGACCGGCGTGGGGGGCGGCCTGGTGCTGGACGGACGGCTGCACCCCGGTCCCACCGGCAACGCGGGCCACATCGGGCACATCAGCGTCGACCTGGACGGGGACCTCTGCCCCTGCGGGTCCCGTGGCTGCGTCGAGCGGATCGCCAGCGGCCCGAACATCGCGCGCCGGGCGATCGAGGGCGGCTGGCGTCCCGGTCCCGACGGCGACACCTCCGCCGCCGCCGTGGCCCAGGCCGCCCGCGCGGGTGATCCGGTGGCCGTGGCGTCCTTCGAGCGCGCCGCACGCGCCCTCGCGGCGGGCATCGCGGCCACCGCGACCCTGGTGGAGATCGACATCGCGGTGATCGGCGGCGGCGTCGGCAAGGCCGGCGACGTGCTGTTCACCCCGCTGCGCCGGGCCCTGGCCGACTACGCGACGCTCTCCTTCGTCCGGCGGCTGACGGTCGCGCCCGCGCTCATGGGCACGGACGCCGGCCTGGTCGGTGCCGCGTCGGCCGCCCTGACCCGCCGGGCGGACGCCTCGACGGCCGGCGTCTGACCGCCGGGACACCCGCGCGTCGCGCCGGGGCCGCACCACCGGTTCCGCCTCCGACCGGAGAAACGATTCCGCCCGGAGCGCGAACCGGTGGAGCGGCCCGCCGGAGCGAAGGAAGGGAACTCCGGCGCACTCCCCGCGCACCAGGGGCGCGGGCGATCGGTCCGTGAGCCGGCGGCGCGGGCCGCGTCCCGGTGGCGGGAGGAGGTTCGCGATCGACCCGTGACCCCGTCACGTCTTCGCAGTTGAACGGGGCATGAAGAAGCGCAGCATGCTCGCCATCGCCTCCCTCGCCACCGGGTTCGTCGTCGCGGCGATCACCCCGTCGCACGCCCTGGACGCGGACGCCCTGGGCGACCTCAACGTCAACGACACGCTCAGCAGCGTCGACCACACCGTCGGCAGCGACAGCCTGGCGGTCGACGAAGGGGCCCTGGGCGGCCTGAACAGCTGACCGTCCCGCGTATCCGGCGCCGGTGCCCCCGTCCCAGGGGACACCGGCGCCGCGCCGTCCGGGCCCCTCATCAGGGGCTGGTTTCCGTGGCAGGGTGGAGCGGGCAAGCCCAAGGGGGCCAACAGAAGAGGGGGAATCGTGATCGTCTGGATCAACGGTGCGTTCGGTGCGGGGAAGACCGCCACCGCACGGGAACTGATCGAGCTGATCCCGAACAGCACGCTCTTCGACCCCGAGATCGTCGGGGGCGCACTGACGCACCTGCTCCCCGCAAAGCACCTCGCCGAGGCCGGCGACCCGCACGACCTGCCGATCTGGCGCCGGCTCGTGGTCGACACGGCCGCCGCGATGCTCGCCGAACTCGGCGGCGTCCTCGTCGTCCCCGCGACCCTGCTCCGCCAGGAGCACCGCGACGAGATCTTCGGCGGTCTCGCCGCGCGGCGGATTCCGGTGCACCATGTGCTCCTCGCCCCGGCGGAAACGATCCTGCGCGAGCGAATAGCCGAGCGCGGTCCCGCTCCGGAGGCCGACGGCCCGCCACGGGCGCGCCAGTGGTCCGCCGACACCATCGAGCCCTACCGCGCCGCCCTCGGCTGGCTCACCGCCGACGCCCACACCGTGGACACCAGCGCGCTCACCCCCTACGAGACCGCCGTCCTGATCGCCGCCGCGGTACGCACCGGGGACGCGCCCGTGTGCGAGATCGTGCAGACCCCGGAGCCCACCGCCGAGACGGTCGCCGCCGGCGTGCTGCTCTTCGACGACCGCGACCGCTTCCTGCTCGTCGACCCCACCTACAAGGCGGGCTGGGAGTTCCCCGGCGGCGTCGTCGAGGCGGGGGAGGCCCCCGCCCGCGCCGGGATGCGCGAGGTGGCGGAGGAGACCGGGCTCACCCTGGAGGAGGTGCCCACCCTTCTCGTCGTCGACTGGGAGTCGCCCGCACCCCCCGGCTTCGGCGGCCTGCGGCTCCTCTTCGACGGGGGCCGACTCGACGCACACGCCGTCCGGGGACTGCTGTTGCCCGGACCCGAGCTGCGCGGCTGGCGCTTCGTCACCGAACGGGAGGCCGCCGATCTGCTGCCGCCGGTCCGCTACGAACGGCTCCGGTGGGCCCTGCGCGCACGCGAGCGCGGCGCCGCCCTCTACCTGGAGGCCGGCATCCCCCTCGGCTGAATCCGCCCACCCGGTCCGGCCTGTGGGGACGGGAGGGCGCCACGGGCCGGGGCCCGGCGGGCGGGCGTCACGGGCCGGGGCCCGGCGGGAGGCGGCCCCGCACCGCCCTGCGGCGGGAAGTGCGCGAAGGGGTGCACCACGGCACTCCCGAGCCGGCAGGGTGACCGGGTGTACCCGTGTGACGGCTGTGGCCGGCCGTCTGCCGTGCGTGTGCGAACCGGGTGGCCCTAGTGGCCCGCTCGGCACGGTGACCGGATGGACCCGTGTGACGGCGGTCGTCGGCCGTCTGCCGTGCGCGTGCGAACCGTGGTGGCCCTGGTGGCTCGCTCGGCAGGGCGACCGGGTGGACCGGTGTGACGGCGGTCGTCGGCCGTCTGCGCGTGCCGACCGTGGCGGCCCCGGCGGCCCGCACCGGCAGGGCGCGGGCCGCCGGGGCCGGCGGGCAGGTGCGGCGATCCGGTCAGCTCGCCGCGTAGTTCCTCAGGAACAGGGCCTCGGCGACCGAGAGGCGCTCCAACTCGTCGGGGGAGACGCTCTCGTTCACCGCGTGGATCTGCGCCTCCGGCTCGCTCAGACCGATGAGCAGGATCTCCGTCTCCGGGTAGAGCGAGGCGAGGGTGTTGCACAGCGGGATCGAGCCGCCCATGCCCGCGGCCTGCATCTCCTGGCCCGGATAGGCCACCGCCATCGCCTCGGCCATGGACGCGTACGCCGGGCTGGAGGTGTCCGCCCGGAACGCCTGGCCCTGGCCGATCTGCTCGGTGGTGACCCGCGCTCCCCACGGCGTGTGCGCCTCGAGGTGCGCCCGGAGCAGCCCGGTGGCCTCGCCCGCGTCCACGCCCGGCGGCACCCGCAGGCTGACCAGGGCCCGGGCCCCCGCGTGCACCGACGGCGTCGCGCCGACGACCGGCGGGCAGTCGATCCCGAGGACGGTCACCGCCGGCCGCGCCCACACCCGGTCGGCGACGGTGCCGGAACCGATCAGCTCCACCCCGTCCAGCACCTTGGCGTCCTCGCGGAACGCCTCTTCCTCGTACTGCAGTCCGTCCCACGCGGAATCGCCGTCCAGGCCGTCCACGGTCGTCGAACCGTCCTTGTCCCGCAGCGAGTCCAGCACTCGGATCAACGCGGCCAGCGCGTCGGGTGCCGCGCCGCCGAACTGGCCGGAGTGCAGGTTCCCCTCCAGGGTGTCCACCTGCACACGCACCAGGGTCATGC
Source organism: Streptomyces sp. NPDC048566 (assembly GCF_043199735.1). Lineage (NCBI taxonomy): Bacteria > Bacillati > Actinomycetota > Actinomycetes > Kitasatosporales > Streptomycetaceae > Streptomyces > Streptomyces sp. NPDC048566. Next base: position 151,788 of record NZ_JBICWL010000002.1, on the reverse strand, counting down.
CGCGCAGGGTCGCGGTCACCGTGGGCAGCCCGGCGCGGAAGTTGCCCGCGTCGCCGATGACGATGGTGTCGGCGGTCAGCAGCTCCGGGTGCTGCTCGGCGTAGCGCTCCAGACCGCCGGTGCCCTGCTCCTCGGACCCCTCGACGATCATCTTGACGTGCACCGGCACGCCGCCGTTCGCCTTGAGCGCGCGCAGCGCCAGCAGGTGCATGACGACGCCGCCCTTGCAGTCGGCGCTGCCCCGTCCGTACCAGCGGCCGTCGCGCTCCACCAGGTCGAACGGCGGGCTCGCCCAGGCGGCCTCGTCCAGCGGCGGCTGCACGTCGTAGTGCGCGTACAGCAGAACCGTTTTGGCGCCCTCGGGGCCGCGCAGATGGCCGTACACCGACTGGGTGCCGTCCGGCGTGTCCAGCAGCGCCACGTCCTCGAAGCCCTCGGCGCGCAGCGCGTCGGCGATCCAGTTCGCCGCGCCCTCGCTCTCACTCCTCGGATACTGGTCGAAGTCCGCCACCGACTTGAAGGCCACCAGCTCGGTGAGCTCCGCCTTCGCCCGGGGCATGAGCGAGGCGACGGTCTCGGCGACCGGATTCGACGACATGGGCACGCTCCTCGTAGGTGCGACGTTGTACGTCCGTGTACAGGTGACGGTGACGCGCACACGTTCCGGGGTACCGGGACGTGCGCGCTGCCGATCCTCCCACAGCGGCCTGCGGCGACGCCCGCCGTAGGATGCTCGGGACAGGTGCGGCAGACGGCTGGACTGGGAGCAGTAGACCAACGTGAGCAGCGAGAACTCTTCGGCGGACGACGTGCGGCGTACGACGGACGACGAGCAGCGGGTGTGGGACGTCGTGGTCGTCGGTGCGGGGCCCGCGGGTGCTTCGGCCGCCTACGCGGCAGCGGTCGCGGGACGCAGCGTCCTCCTCCTGGAGAAAGCCGAACTGCCCCGCTACAAAACGTGCGGCGGCGGCATCATCGGACCCTCGCGGGACGCTCTGCCACCCGGTTTCGAGCTGCCGTTCAAGGACCGGGTGCACGCGGTCACCTTCTCCATGGAGGGCCGGTTCGCCCGCACCCGCCGGTCCCGGCAGATGCTGTTCGGTCTGATCAACCGGCCCGAGTTCGACCAGCAACTCGTGCAGTACGCGGAGAAGGCCGGCGCCGAACTCCGCACCGGGGCCACGGTCTCCCGCGTCGAGCAGCACGGCTCGGCCGTCCCCGATCGGCGCACGGTCGCCGTGGTCCTCCAGGGCGGCGAGACCGTCCTGGCCCGCGCGGTCGTCGGCGCCGACGGGAGCGCGAGCCGCATAGGGGCGCACGTCGGGGTGAAGCTCGACCAGGTCGATCTGGGCCTGGAGGCCGAGATCCCGGTCCCCGAGACCGTCGCGGAGGACTGGAAGGGCCGCGTCCTGATCGACTGGGGCCCGATGCCCGGCAGTTACGGCTGGGTCTTCCCCAAGGGCGACACCCTCACGGTCGGTGTCATCTCCGCCCGTGGTGAAGGTGCCGCCACCAAGCGGTACCTGGAGGACTTCATCGCCCGGCTCGGCCTCGCCGGATTCGAACCGGCGCTCTCCTCCGGGCACCTGACACGCTGTCGCGCCGACGACTCGCCGCTCTCGCGCGGCCGGGTGCTGGTCTGCGGCGACGCGGCGGGACTGCTCGAACCGTGGACCCGCGAGGGCATCTCGTTCGCGCTGCGCTCCGGCCGGCTGGCGGGGGAGTGGGCCGTGCGGATCGCCGAGGCGCACGACGCCGTCGACGCCCGCCGCCAGGCCCTGAACTACGCGTTCGCGATCAAGGCGGGCCTCGGCGTCGAGATGAGCGTCGGCAAGCGCCTGCTCGCGGTGTTCGAGCGCCGCCCGGGCATGTTCCACGCGGGACTCACCGGCTTCCGCCCCGTGTGGAAGGCCTTCGTGGGAATCACCCGCGGTTCCACCACGCTCGGTGAGCTGATCCGGTCACATCCGATGGCGGGGCGCGCCCTGTCCGCCTTCGACCGGGCGCCGCAGGGCGACAACGCCGGCGAGCCCGGAGCCGGGGACGCCGGGGCCGAGGACACCACGCCGCGAGCCGCCGAACCGCGGGGCGCGGAGGGATAGGACAGACCGGCCGCCGCCTCTGGGCACCGGTCCCCACGACGGGCCGTCGTATTGCGGGCTGCGGGCTGCGGGCTGCGGGCCGGGTCCGGCGAGACCGCCGATGTGCGGTGGCCCCGGACGGTTCGGCGTGCCGGGAGCCGGCGGCGCGTGCCGGTCCCTGACGGAGGTCGGGGAGCCGGGGCCGACGGGCGACAGTCGACGGGGGCCGATCCGGCGGGCCGGTCCCCGCGTCGGCCTTTCGCGGCCGGTTCGCCCTCGGGGCCGTTCCGGCCGGCAGTCCGTTCCGGGCTCGGCCGTCCGCGGTGCTCCGGGAGGCGGCCCGGTCCGCGTCAGCCGGTGACGGTGATGCGGAAGACGGGGTGGTCGGGGGCGATGCGGCGCAGCTCCTCGTCGGAGGAGTCGGGGCCGACCCCGCCGAAGAACACGCCGACCTCGGCCTTCCAGCGCTTGAGGTAGGCGCGCAGCAGCGGGGCCTTCTCGTCGTCGGGGACCTCGACCGCGGTGAAGGCCTCCACCTTCTTGCCCAGGCGCAGCTCCCCACCCCCGGCGGCCCGCATGTTGTGGGTCCACTGGACGTGGCCGCGGGGGGCCACGAGGTACTGCTCGCCGCCCACGGTGAGCAGGTTGACCGGCGTCGTGCGCCACTCGCCGCTCTTGCGGCCGCGGACGGCCAGCACCCGGGAGCCCCAGACGCTGAGGCCGCGCCGGGTCGTCCAGGCCACGGCGCGGTTGAGGACGTTCACGGTGAACCAGCCCGGCTTCTGGACGTGTGTCGACATGGTGACCTTCCGAGATCGCTGGAGGAGCGCCGCTCACTTTTGTGAGCACTGCTCTCGCTTGTTCTGAGTCTGCATGACGGACGGTTGCTGCGCAAGAGCACTGCTCTCGTTTCTGTGCACCGCTCTCGATTTGGAGTGGTGAGTAGTGGTGGTCCTCGTGTGCTCCCCGGTGTGGGAGCGGTCTGCGAGTCGAGCGTCGGGGGCGAGAGCGAGGGGTGGCAACCGGTGCGGGCGGGCCGCGGAGCATCGCTCTGATTGCGGAGCGATGCTCTCGTTTGTGTGCACCGCTCCGAAAACGTGGAAGAATCCTCCGTATGAGCACAGCACGAGGGGCACGCGCCCGAGCCAGGATCGAGGTCACCGCGGCCATCAAGGACGAGGCCCGCAGACAGCTTGCCGCCGACGGCGCGTCCAAACTCTCCCTGCGGGCCGTGGCCCGCGAACTCGGCATGGTGTCCTCGGCGCTCTACCGCTACTTCCCGAGCCGCGACGACCTGCTGACCGCCCTCATCATCGACGCCTACGACTCGCTCGGCGAGGCCGCCGAGTCCGCGCACGCCGACGTGACCGGCGCCGCGCCCCGGGACCGATGGATCGCCGTGTGCCTGGCGGCGCGGCGGTGGGCCCTGGAGCACCCGCACGAGTACGCGCTCATCTACGGCTCACCCGTGCCCGGGTACGTCGCGCCCCAGACCACCGTGCCGGCCGCCGCGCGGGTGGGGCTGCTGCTCATCGGCGTGGTGCGGGACGCCTACGCGGGCCGGGGCGTGGCCCGGACGAGACTGCCCGCCGAGCTGACGGCCGAAGGACGGCGGATGGCCGCGGACATCGCGCCCGATCTGCCTCCCGACGTGGTCGTGCCGCTGGTAGCCGCCTGGGCGCAGCTCTACGGGCTGATCGGGTTCGAGGTGTTCGGCCAGTTCAACCGGGTCGTCGAGGATCGCGAACCCTTCTTCCGGCAGGCGGTGGGGCGGCTCGCGCACGACGTGGGACTGGTGTACCCGGAGCCGGCCGCCACGCCCTGACCCCGACTCCGGACGGCGCCGGCCGGGCCGGGGAAGAGCGCGCCCCGCGGTCCACGACGCGTTGGCCGCGGGGCGCGAGGTGTGAGCCGCGAGGCGTGGGCAGCGAGATATAGGGCGTGGGGCGTGGGCGTATCGGCCGTGGGCCGTGGGCCGATACGCCGTGCGGCAGTGGGGTCCTCGGTGGAGCCCGTGAGGCGTGAGCCGGAGAGGGGCGGCAGGCGGGGCAGGTCCGGGAGCCGGGATCGGTCGGCGGAGTGTCGGCCGGACGTCCGGTGCCGGGTCGGCGCCCAGGACGTCGTTTCTGACGGCTTGCTTCAGGGCCCGGCAGACACATTTCAGCGAGTCATGAACCGGTCCAGCTCGTGGGACTTCCCGCGCAGGTTGGCCGACCACGCGTCATGATCGGAAGGTGGTTGGTTCGAGGTCGAGTTCCAGTCCACCGCAATGCCGGCCCTCTCCGCGAGGACCAGCACCGTGGCGACGAATCCTTCGGACAGGGCGATCACGACGGCGTGGTTGATCTCGCGGTGCCGGACCAGCAGGGCATCGACGAAGGCTTTGAAGTCGGCCGGGTCGATCTGGCACTCGTCGGCTTCCATCGGTCCGATGCCGGAGACCAGATCCAGTTCGGCTTCGTAGAGGGCTACTTGGCGCAGGAACAGCCGAGAGGCGCCGTTGGACGGGTTCCACAGGGTCTGCTCGGCCATCTCGTAGTACTGGCTCACCGGGCCATCTCTTTCCTGGTCACAGGTGCAGCCTAGTCAGCCGGCGGTGGCCGCCTCGGGTTTGTGCCCGTACCCGGCACCGGGGCGAGCGCTGAGCATCCGGTGGCGTGCTCGCCGCCGCGGTCCCGGCCCGGTGCCGTACTTCCTGGGGAGTACGGGTGATCACCTCGCCCGGCGGACGCCCGGCGCGCGCTCGGCCGTCTAGCGTGACGGTCATGGAAGAGCAGCGCACTCCCGCCTCTCCCGCGTGGGGCGGTCCGCCGTGGTGGCGGCACGGGCCGCCCGGCCGGTACCACCGGGGCGACGGGGCGTGCGAGGGGCGATGGCCGTGGCGGTCGACCCTGCTGGTGTCCGCCGTCGTCCTGCTCGGTTCGGGCTTCGCGTCCCACGCCCGCCGGGGTGACCGGGTCGGTCTGGACGTCCTCGCCGTGGTTCTGCTGGTAGCGGGGTGCGGTCTGCTGCTCTGGCGGTGGCGGCATCCGGTGGCGGTCGCGTACGGGACGGCCGCCGTCGCCCTGGTGTACCTCGTCGCCGGCTACCCCTACGGGCCGGTCTTCCTGCCCGTCGCCGTGAGTTGTGCCGGCGCTGTGGTGGCCGGTCACCGCCGTGCGGCCTGGACCGCGATCGGACTGCTCTGGGCAGGGCACCTGCTGGTGTCCCACTGGCTGTACCGCCGGCTGCCGCCGGCCGGAGACGGTCCCGCCCCGTGGACGCAGGAGGCCGCCGTCGCGGCCTGGGTGATGGCCGTCGTGGCACTGTCGGAGCTGATCCGGGTCCGCCGTGAGCAGTGGGCCCGGGACCGGGCCGAGCGGGCGCAGGCCGCCCGCAGGCGGGCCGACGAGGAGCGGCTGAGGATCGCCCGTGAGCTGCACGACGTCCTCGCCCACAGCATCTCGGTGATCAACGTCCAGGCCGGCGTGGGTCTGGCGCTCCTCGACTCGGACCCCGAGCAGGCCAGGGCCGCCCTCACCACCATCAGGGCGGCGAGCAAGGAGGCCCTCGGAGAGGTGCGCCAGGTGCTCGGTGCCCTGCGCGTGCCGGGGGAGGCGCCCCGGACCCCCGCGCCGGGTCTGGGCCGGCTGCCCGAACTGGTCGAGCAGGCGGCGCGGGCCGGTCTGACGGTCGACGTCCGGGGCGCGGCGCCGCGGCCCGCCCCCGGGACCGACCTCGCCGCGTTCCGCATCGTGCAGGAAGCGCTCACCAACGTCGTCCGGCACTCGGGATCGCGGCGGGCGCTCGTGCGGCTGGACCACGCGGAGGGCGTGCTGCGGCTGACCGTCGACGACGACGGCCCGGCGACCGGCGCGGACGCGGGCGGGAGCGGCAACGGACTCGCCGGCATGCGGGAGCGGGCCGCCGCCCTGGGTGGCACGATCGAGGCGGGTCCGCGCGAGGACGGCGGCTTCCGGGTGCGGGCGGTTCTGCCGTGGAAGGGCGGGGAGGGCCGGTGATCCGTGTACTGCTCGCCGACGACCAGTCGTTGGTGCGGGCCGGGTTCAGGGCGCTGCTCGACGCGCAGCCGGACATCGAGGTGGTCGGCGAGGCGCCGGACGGCGAGGAGGCCGTGGCCGCGGTGCGCCGGCTGCACCCGGACGTCGTCCTCATGGACATCCGGATGCCCGTCCTCGACGGCCTCGCCGCGACCCGCGGGATCACCGCCGACGCGGGGCTGCGGGACGTCCGGGTGGTCATGCTCACCACCTTCGAACTCGACGAGTACGTCTTCGAGGCGATCCGTTCCGGCGCCTCGGGTTTCCTCGTCAAGGACACCGAGCCCGAAGAACTCCTGCGCGCCGTCCGGGCGGTGATGGCGGGCGACGCGCTGCTCTCGCCGGGGGTGACGCGGCGGCTGATCGCCGAGTTCGCGGCACGGTCCAGGGCGCCCGAGGTGTCGGCCTCGCTCGCCGGCCTCACCGATCGCGAGCGGGAGGTGATGGCGCTGGTCGGCCTCGGGCTCTCCAACGAGGAGATCGCCCGGCGTCTCGTCGTCAGCCCCCTCACGGCCAAGACCCACGTCAGCCGCACGATGGTGAAGCTGGGCGCCCGGGACCGGGCTCAACTCGTCGTGATCGCCTACGAGTCGGGGCTCGTGCGGCCGGGCTGGCTGGGCTGAGGCACCGCGCCCCGACCCTCGACCGCACCCACACTCCGGTCACCCGGGGTGCCAAGGCGACGGCGGCCGAGGCGCCGTCCGGGGGACGAGTGCTCGCGCGGCGCCCCGGCACCGGCCGGGGAAGGGCGCGGGGCCCGCGGCGGCGCCGGTCGGCGCGGAACGCGGCACGCCCCCGTACTTCTCCGGTCGCGGCCGTGACGGCGTCCGGCTCGGTCCGGGAGCGCCTGAGTCCCGCGTCGCGGACGGTGTCGCCGTGGTGCCGCATCCCCTGTTGCCGCCCCTGCGTCCGGTCGGGAGTCCCGCCGCTGGGCAGTGCAGGGAGTGCGGCGGGAGCGGGGCACCTCGGCCCGTGTCGCCGACGGCGGCCCGCGCCTCTTCCGCGGCGCTCCCTCAACGTCAGGTGATACGCGAGGTCTCCTGCCACAGCGTGGCGAGCGCGGCGTCGCCCGCCACGTTCGGGAACGGCGCCCGGTTCCACAGCGCGCGGTAGAGGGCAGGGGCCGGTCCCGAGAGTTCGCAGTCCGCGGCCGGGGCGTCCGCCGCCGGGTCCGTTCGCCGGCTCACCGGTGCGTCGGCCGACAGCCGAACCGTCCACACGGCTCCCGGCACGTCGGTGGCCGCGACGCGCAGCACCCGGGGCTCCTCGGTACGCACCCGGCTCTGGGGACGCGCGTGGAAGCCCTGGAGCAGTTCGTCGATGCCGTCCACCGCGAACTCCGGTGAGACCGGGTCGGGTTCGCCGCCGAGTGCCGACACGGCGTCCATCCGGTGCACCGCCGTCTCGTGCGCCTGGCGGCGCGCCCAGAAGGCGACTCCGGAGGGCGCCGGGAGGAAGCTCCAGCACGCCAGGTCCCTCGGCGCCCCGGCCAGCGTCTCCACGAGTACGGCGTGCCCCTCGCGGAACCAGGACAGCAGCGCGTCGCCGTCCAGGTCGGGCAGCCCGGCGTCGGGGCGGTAGGACGGAAGGCGCTCGGCGACGAACGCGGTGGCCCAGCGGTGGATCGCGCCGGTGTGCCGTACCAGGTCCCCGATCAGCCAGCCGGGGCAGGTGGCGACGGGGGCGTCGGTACCGGCCGCCTCGGCGGCGGCGAGCAGCAACCCGCCCTCACGGTCCAGCGTTTGCACGTAGTGCTCGATCTTCATGCCGTGAGTGTGCCCGATGGAGGGGCTGGGGTGGGCGAGTATTCCGCGGCGGACGAGGAAGGGCCGGGACGCGCAGGGGGGGGCGTGGCGCCGTCCGCCGGGGAGGGACGGGGCAGGACGGGCACACGGACGCCGGCCGGTGCGACCGCGGCGCGGGGTCGTCGGGTGGGGGAGGGGATGACGGCGGGCGGAGGCGGGGCGAGGCCGCCGGGCGGGAGTGAGCGACGGTCCGGGCCCGGTTCCGGCGAGCGCGGGCGCGGGTCCGGTCACGGCACGGCGGCCCGGCGGGTGGCGACGCCGATCAGCGCCGCCACCGCCGCGAGCACGGCCACGCTGGTCAGTGCTGCCGGCAGCGAGTACCAGTCGGCCATGAACCCGATCGCGGGCGGTCCGAGCAGCATGCCGCCGTAGCCCAGGGTGGAGGCGACGGCGATGCCGTCCGCTCCGGCGAGCGCGCCGGCCCGTTCGATCGCGACGGGGAAGAGGTTGGCCAGCCCGAGGCCGGTGACGGCGAAGCCCGGCAGGGCCGCCCCCACGGACGGGGCGAGCGCGGCGAGCAGCATGCCGAGCGCCGCCGTGGCACCGCCCGCCACGACCGTCCGGGTGCGGCCGAGCCGTTCGAGCAGTGTCGTGCCGCTCAGCCGCCCGATCGTCATGGCGAGGGCGAAGCAGGAGTAGCCGGCCGCGGCGACCCCCGGGTGGGCCGCGAGGTCCTGTTCCAGGTGCAGCGCTCCCCAGTCGGCGAGCGCTCCCTCGCCGTAGGCGGTGCACAGGGCGATCAGCCCGAAGACCACGACGAGTCCCCGGGTGCGGCGCGCCGGGCGTGGAGGTGCCGTCCGGTCGGTGTCGTGGGAAGGGGCGGGCGGCGCCGGTGGCTCGTGCCGCATCAGGGCGCGCCCGGCCGCGACGGTCACGGCCAGCCCGACCAGGGCGAGGGCCAGCAGGTGGCGTGTCGGGGACAGATGGGCGGCGACCAGGCCGCCGAGTCCCGCGCCGGCCATCCCGCCGAGGCTGAACGCCGCGTGGAAGCTCGGCATGACCGGGCGCCCGAGCGCGGTCACGACGTCGACGGCCACGCTGTTCATGGCCACGTTGATCCCGCCGTAGGCCATGCCGAACAGCAGCAGGACGGCGCCGAGCGCGGCGGCCGAGTGGGTGAGGGGCGGAAGGACGACGGCGAGGCAGAGGAGCACGGCGCAGCCGATGGTGACCTGCCGGCTGCCGAGGCGCCGGCAGAGCCGTCCGGTGAGGACCATGGTCACCACGGCCCCGGCGGACACACCGAGCAGGGCCAGCCCGAGCGCGCCGGCCGAGGCGCCCGTCTGCTCCTTGACGGCCGGGATGCGGACGACCCAGCCGGCGAAGACGAATCCGTCGAGGGCGAAGAACGCGGTGATCGCGCCGCGGAGCCCGGTGAGGGAGCGGTCCGGCACGACACTGTGCGGACGGGTTTTGTTTGTTGACGGCACAAACTCACGTTAGGCCGGTGCCCGGCTCGGGGCAAGGGGCGGGGGAGGAGGCCGGCGGGGGCCGGAACCGCGTGCCGCCGGGCGGAGGCCGTGCGGCGCTCCGGACCCCGGTCCGCCTGCCGGAACCCCGGTGGTGGGCCGCCCGCCGCTTGGACGGCGCGGCCCACCCCGGGTCCTTGCCGACGTCAGGCCGCGGGAGCCGGGTACGTCGGGTACTCGACGCCGGAGACGTGCTGTACGACGCGGATGACCTGGCAGGAGTAGCCGAACTCGTTGTCGTACCAGAGGTAGAGGATCGCGTTGTCTCCGTCGACCTTGGTGGCACCCGCGTCGACGATGGAGGCGTGGCGCGAGCCGATGAAGTCGCTCGACACCGCGTCGGGTGCGCTGGTGAAGTCGATCTGGCGCTTGAGCGGCGAGGTCAGGGAGACGTCGCGCAGGTGGTCCAGGACCTCCTCGCGGGTGGTGTCGCGGCCCAGGCGCAGGCTGAGGATCGCGATCGACACGTCCGGTACCGGCACCCGGATCGAGCTGCCGGTGATCGGCGCGTCGAGGTCCGGCAGCGCCTTGGCGACGGCGGAGGCCGCGCCCGTCTCGGTGATGACCATGTTGAGCGGCGCGGAGCGGCCGCGGCGGTCGGAGCTGTGGTAGTTGTCCAGCAGGTTCTGGTCGTTGGTGAACGAGTGCACCGTCTCCACGTGGCCCCGCAGGACGCCGTACTCGTCCGCCATCGCCTTCAGCGGCGGCACGATCGCGTTGGTCGTGCAGGACGCGCAGGACAGGATCTGCTCGTCCGGCTTGATCGTGTCGTGGTTCACGCCGTGCACGATGTTCGGCACGTCGCCCTTGCCGGGCGCCGTCAGCACGACCTTGTCGATGCCGGGGCGCAGGTGGTTCGACAGGCCCTCGCGGTCGCGCCACTTGCCGGTGTTGTCGATGAGGATGGCGTCGCGGATGCCGTGGACGGTGTAGTCGACCTGGGACGGGTCGTCGGCGTAGATGACCTTGATCTCGTTGCCGTTGGCGATGATCGTGCTGTTCGCCTCGTCGACGGTGATCGTGCCCTGGAACTGGCCGTGGATGGAGTCGCGGCGCAGCAGCGAGGCCCGCTTGACGAGGTCCCCGGCGCCGCCGCGGCGGACGACGACGGCGCGCAGTCGCAGGCCGTTGCCCGAGCCCGTCTTCTCGATGAGCAGGCGGGCGAGGAGGCGGCCGATGCGGCCGAAGCCGTAGAGGACGACGTCGCGTCCCTCGCGGCGCTCGATCTTGTTCTCGCCGGTGGCGCCGGACACCGCCTCGGCGGTGAACTCCTCCACGGACAGGCCGCGGTCGTCCGCCCGGTAGGTCGCCGCGAGCATCCCGAGGTCGATCTGCGAGGGGCCGAGGTCCAGCGTGCTGAGGGTACGCAGGAACGGGAGCGTGTCGGTGACCGAGAGCTCCTCCCCGGCGATCTGCCGGGCGAAGCGGTGGGTCTTGAGAATGCTGACCACTGACTTGTTCACCAGGGAGCGGCTGTGCAGGAGGATCGTGACGTCCTGCTCCCGGTGCAGCCGGCCGATGATCGGGATCATCGACTCCGCTATCTCTTCGCGAGTCTTCCAGTTGGTGAACGCGTCGTCGTTGACAGTCACAGAATCATCTTTCGAGCTAGGTGGCGCTCATATGCTAACCCGCTCCCCGACGGTGATCGTTCACGCGGTGGCCACCTGGCCCCCGACCCGGGGCCCCGGCTGCGGCGGGGGGCGCGCCGGGGCCGCCCTCCCGCGGTGTGACCGCGGCTGTGGCCCGCGCGCCGAAAGCCGCCCGGCATTCCGGTGCGGGCCCGGCGCAGCCGCCCCCCGGGGGCGCGCCGGGGTGGCCGTGAGCGACCGGGGCCACCCTCGCCCAAAAGTCCCCGACCTCCGCTCTCGACCTCTTCGGTGCGGTAGGCACCCTTGACAGCGTGCGTACTGTTTCGCGACGTTTGAGCCCCGCCAATTGCCGCGGGTCTCGACGCTCGACCGGGGGGGCGGGTCGCGGTGCGGCGCGGATCGGCAGACATCGGAGAAGTGGCAGGACGCGGACAGCGCGTCACGGGGGGAGCTGTCGCCCATGCGGTCCATCAACGACGATCCACACGCCTCGACGGCCCGGGTCGAGCCCGGGCGTCCCACGCGGCACCCGCGGAAGGGCGGTCGGTCCGAGGTGGAGATCACCCACCACGCGCTCGACGGGCTGAGCGCCCCGTTGCGCGATGCCTGGCACCGGGCGATGGACGAGTCGCCCGAGTACGCCAACCCCTTCCTGGCGCCGGAGTTCGCCACCGGCGTCGCCCGCTTCCGGAGCGGGGCCCGGGTCGCCGTGCTGCACGGCGGCGGCGGGCCCGTCGGCTTCCTCCCCTACGAACGCAACGCCCTCGGCGTCGGCAGAGCCATCGGCCTCGGTCTGTCCGACTGCCAGGCGCTGGTGCACAGACCCGGGGTCACCTGGGAGCCCCGGCAACTGCTGCGCGCCTGCGGGCTGTCGGTCTTCGAGTTCGACCATCTCGTCGAGGGGCAAAGGCCGTTCGGCCCCTGGGTTACGGGGACGTTCGCCTCCCCGGTGGTCGACCTGAAGCCGGGGGACGGCGGCTACCCGGAGTGGCTGCGCGGCGCGTACCCGGGGCAGGCGAAGACGACGCTCAAGAAGGAACGCAGGCTCGCCCGGGACGTCGGCGCGGTGCGCTTCGTCTTCGACGAGCGCGACCCCCGGATGCTGCGCACGCTCATGCGGTGGAAGTCCGCCCAGTACCGCAGGACCGGACGGATGGACCGCTTCGCGCGCCCCTGGATCGTGGATCTGGTGGACCACCTCTTCGCGGTCCGCGAGGAGCACTTCACCGGCGTCCTGTCCGTCCTCTACGCCGGTGACCGGCCGGTCGCCGCACACTTCGGCCCCCGGTCCCGCAGCGTCCTCGCGGCCTGGTTCACGGCCTACGATCCGGCGTACCACCGGTACTCGCCCGGGCTGATGATGCACCTGCGCACCGCCGAGGCGGCGGGCCGCAACGGTGTGAGCGTCCTGGACCTCGGGCGGGGCGACAAGGAGTACAAGGACTGGCTGAAGACCCGCGAGCTGCGCGTGGCCGAGGGCTTCGCCCATCGCCCCCACCCCGTCGCGGCGGCCCACCGGCTGTGGCGCCGTCCCGTGCGCGGTCTGCGCAACACGGTCCTGGCCCATCCCGAACTGCGCGAACCCGCCGACCGGCTCCTGCGGACGGTGGGCAACCTGCGCGCGGCGGGCGGCGCGCGCATCGGAGCGGGGCCCCGCACCCGGGAGCAGGCACCGGGCGCGCACGTCGCCGGCGCCCCCGCCGGCGGAGCGGACCCCCGCCCGGACGGGACGGGGCCACGCGCGGGCGGACCGGGCTGACGGACCGGCGGATGCCGTGCGGCGTGCGCCCCGGCCGGCGCGCGGAAGGCCAGGGCGGGGCGGGGCGAGTGGCGCGGGGGAGCCGGGTGGGCCGGGTGGGCCGTCAGGCCGTGACGACCTCCACCCCCGCCTCCTCGAACCGCCGCGCCGTGGCCGAGGGCACCTCCGTGTCGGTGACCAGGGTGCCGACGCTCTCGGCGGCGCAGATCCGGGCGAACGCGCGCCGTCCGAGCTTGCTGGAGTCGGCCGCCACGATCACGCGTTCGGCGCGGTCGCACAGCAGGCGGTTGACCGCGGCCTCCGCCTCGTCGTGGGCGGCGGCACCGTGCTCCGCGTCGAAGGCGACCACGCCCAGCACCGCGACATCGAGGGTGACCTGCCCGAGCACGCCGTCCGCGAGCGGACCGATCAGCTCGTAGGACTGCGGCCTGGCGACCCCGCCGGTGACCACGATCTTGAACTGCGGGCGCACCGCCAGCTCGTTGGCGATGTTCAGGGCGTTCGTGACCACGGTCAGGGCGGGAGAGCCCGACGCCAGGTCCGGCCGCACCGCCAGGGCGCGGGCCACCTCCGTCGTCGTCGTGCCCCCGGTGAGGCCGACCGCCTCGCCGGGAGCCAGGAGGCCGGCCACGGCCGCGGCGATGCGCTGCTTCTCGGAGGCGTGCCGGGCGGTCTTGTAGCGCAGCGGCAACTCGTACGAGACGCCGTGCACCACCGCCCCGCCCCGGGTGCGGACCAGCATCTGCTGGTCCGCGAGCTGGTCGAAGTCCCGCCGGATCGTCGCCGCCGACACCTCCAGCCGAGCCGCCGCCTCCTCGACGTCGAGGCGGCCCCGCTCCACCAGCAGTTCCAGCAGCGCCTTCCACCGGGCGTCGCGCGACATCCGCCTCTCCCTTGCTCGATCACGGTGACCCTAGCGCACCCCGATGAGCATGCAATGCTTGATTGTGCTCGAAAGTTCGCTATATCTTGCACGAACGAGCATCCGTGGGAGGGGTACGGCATGACACATGTCGAGGACGAGCTGACCAGCCAGCCAGAGTGCTGGGTCCGCGCCGCCGACGAGGCCGCGGGGCACCGCAGGGTGCTGCCCGCGGCGGGGGAGCGAGTGGCGATCGTGGGATGTGGCACCTCGCTGTTCATGGCGCAGGCCGCGGCCGCGCTGCGCGAGGGCTCCGGGCAGGGGGAGACGGACGCGTTCGCGGCCTCGGAGTACCCCGAGGGCCGGGCGTACGACCGCGTGGTCGCGCTCACCCGCTCCGGGACGACCACCGAGGTCCTGCACCTGCTCGCGCGGCTGCGCGGGCGGACCCGTACGACCGCCGTCACCGCCGACCCGCACACCCCCGTGGCGGAGCACGCGGACGACCTCGTCGTGCTCGACCACGCCGACGAGCGCTCGGTCGTGCAGACCCGGTTCGCCACGACCGCGCTCACCCTGCTCCGGGCCCACCTCGGCCTGCACACCGACGCCGCCGTCGCCGACGCCCGCACCGCCCTCGACACGCCGCTGCCCGAAGGGCTCGTCGAGGACGCGCAGTTCACCTTCCTCGGCCGGGGCTGGACCGTCGGCCTGGCGAACGAGGCCGCCCTGAAGATGCGCGAGGCGTCCCTGTCCTGGGCCGAGGCCTACCCGGCGATGGAATACCGCCACGGACCCGTCAGCGTCACCACGCGCGGCACCGCCACCTGGATGCTCGGCGAGGCGCCCGAGGGACTCGCCGAGCAGGTCCGCGGGACCGGAGCCCGGTGGATCGCCGGCGGCCTCGACCCGCTCGCCGAACTCGTGCGCGCCCAGCGCCTCGCCGTGGCCGTCGCCGAGGCCAGGGGCCTCGATCCCGACGCGCCCCGCCACCTCACCCGCTCGGTGATCCTGGACCGCTGACTGGCCCGACCCCTACGGACAAGGAGAAAGGAGCCGGTCGTGCCCCTCGCGTCAACCGGTGAGCTGGTCGCCCGGGCCGCGGCGCGGCGTACCGCCGTCGCCGCGTTCAACGTCATCACCCTGGAGCACGTCGAAGCCGTCGTCGCCGGGGCGGAGACCGCCGCCGCGCCCGTCGTCCTCCAGGTCAGCGAGAACGCCGTCGCCTACCGCCGCGGCCGGCTGCTCCCGCTGGCCCGGGCCGCCCGCGCCGCCGCCGAACGCGCGGCGGTGCCCGTCGCGTTGCACCTCGACCACGTTCGGCGCGACGACCTGCTGCGGCAGGCGCCGGCCGCCGGATTCAGCTCGGTGATGTACGACGCCTCCCGCCTGCCGTACGAGGCAAACCTCGCCGCCACACGCGCCGCCGCCGACTGGGCACACGCCCAGGGACTGTGGATCGAGGCCGAGTTGGGGGAGGTCGGAGGCAAGAACGGCGAGCCGCCGCGTGACGCGCACGCCCCCGGAGCGCGCACCGTACCCGGCGAGGCGCGCGCGTTCGTCGCCGACTCCGGGGTGGACGCCCTCGCCGTGGCCGTCGGCAGTTCGCACGCGATGACCTCCCGGACCGCCGTCCTCGACCACGCCCTGCTCAAACGGCTGACCGCCGCGCTCGACGTGCCGCTCGTGCTGCACGGCTCCTCCGGCGTGCCCGACGACGCGTTGCGGGCGGCCGTCGAGGGCGGCATCGCCAAGGTCAACGTCGGCACCGCGCTGAACATCGCGATGACCCGCGCCGTCCGGGAGTTCCTCACCGCGCGTCCCGACGCCGTCGACGCGCGCGGGTACCTCGACGCGGGGCGGCAGGCCATGGCGGAGACGGTGGCCGGATTCATCGGTGTGCTGCGGGGCCCGGGCTCCTCGCCCTAGCGCCGTGACCGGAAGGGTGCGCCGGACGGCTCGCGGCGTCCGGTGCGGTGCTGCGCACGGCGGAGCGTCGACCGCGCATGGAATCCACTCGGGTGATGCGACGACGCGGTGAGAGGCCGTGCCGGGCGCCGCGAGCCGGTGAACCCTTCCGGTCAGGGCACCAGCCGCGCCGTCCTGCGTGGCCGTTCCCCTCGCGGGCCGCAGGCGGCGACCGCCGCCGCGACGGGCCGCGGCGGGAGGGACGCGCGGCGCGGCGGACGTCCCGGGTCCGCGGGACGTTGCCCGCGGCCGTCGCAGCCCGATCCCCACGCCGCCGACGGGGTGTGCCGGCGAGCCGGCGCCCCGCGGGGGAGGGCGGACGGCGCTACCGGCCGGCGTCCTTCCGCACGGCCCGCAGGATGACGAACTTCGCGTCGCTCGCGACCAGTTCACTGTTGCCGAAGAGGCGCCGCAGCTTCAGGTGGTACCCCAGGTGACGGTTGCCGATCACCCAGAGTTCCCCGCCGGGCCGCAGCGCGGCCCGCGCGCCGGAGAACATCCGCCAGGCGGTCGAGTCCGTCGTCGCCTGATGGGAGTGGAACGGCGGGTTGGTCACCACGAGATCGACGCTCCCGTCCGGCACGCCCGCCAGACCGTCCGCGACCCGGAACCCGGCCGTGCCCGCGACGTTCGCCCGGTACGTCGCCTCCGCGGAGGCGACCGCCTGGAACGACTCGTCGACGAACAGCACGTCGGCCTCCGGATCGGACAGCGCCATCGCCGTTCCGACCACGCCGTTCCCGCACCCGAGGTCGACCACGCGCTGTGCGCCCCGCACGCGCGGCAGATGCCCGAGGAGGAACCGGGTGCCGATGTCGAGGCGGTCGGCGCAGAACACGCCCGCGTGGTTGACGACCGTGCGCCCGGACATGACGCCGATGCCGTCGGGCAGCCGGTAGGTGAGCGGCCAGGGGTTCGCCTCCCGCACGATCCCGGGGGCCGGGGTGCAGAAGACGAGCCGGGCCTTCTTCTCGGCCAGTGACGTGCGGGTCGGCCCGATGATCCGCTCGAACAGCCGCAGCGTCGAGGTGTGGATCTCCTTGACCATCCCGGTGCCGACCACCACGGTCCGCTCGTGCACGGCGGGCGCCAGCCGGTTCAGCTGGTCCTCCAGCAGGGCCAGGCTCTTGGGGACCCTGACCAGCAGCACGTCGATCCGCTCCGGCGGCGGGTCCTGGGTGGTGAGCAGCCGTACCGCCGATGCGTCGGCACCGGCCCGCGCCAGGTTCGCGCCGGTCGCCTGCCGGGTGAGGTGGGAGTCGGTGATCTGCACCGGTCCTGCCGCCGACAGCGCGGTGGTGAGCGCGCCCCACCGGTCGCCGACGATCACCACCGACCCCTCCAGGGGGATCGCGTCGTCCGCGAGGTGCCGCAGCAGGTAGGTGTCGGCGGCGTCCCACGCGCGCAGCCGGTCGCGCGGGTCCTCCGGGAATCGGGTGAGCCGGTGCTCGCCCCAGGGGCTGGTCATACGGTCGGTCATCGTGGGTCAAGGCTAAGGGACGCGGTTCGGCGGGGTGCGCGAGGATGGAGGCATGCCGATGGACGCGGAACTCTTCCCCCGCAGCCGCCGGGAGATCGCCCCCGGCGCGGTCCACCTCCCGGACTGGCTGGACGCGGACGTCCAGCGGCGACTCCTCGCGGACTGCCGCTCCTGGGCCCGGCCGCCGGCCGGCCTGCGCACGGTCCGCACCCCCGGCGGCGGCACCATGACCTCCCGGCAGGTCTGCCTGGGCCTGCACTGGTACCCCTACGGCTACGCCCGCACCGTCGTCGACGGGGACGGATCGCCGGTCAAGCCGTTCCCCGCGGCACTCGGCGAGCTGGGCCGGGCGGCGGCGCGGGACGCTCTGGGCGACGACGCCGCGCGGGACGGCGGACCCGCGTACGACATCGCGCTGATCAACTTCTACGACGCCGACGCCCGCATGGGCATGCACCGCGACAGCGACGAGCGGTCGGACGCCCCGGTGGTCTCCCTCAGCCTCGGGGACACCTGCGTGTTCCGGTTCGGGAACACCGAGTCGCGGACCCGCCCCTACACCGACGTCGAGCTGCGCAGCGGCGACCTGTTCGTCTTCGGCGGCCCGGCACGGCTCGCCTTCCACGGTGTGCCACGGGTGTACGGGGGCACGGCGCCACCGGAGTTGGGACTGACGGGACGGCTGAACGTCACCCTGCGCGTGGGTGGCTTCCAGGGCGTGTGAACGTCCCGTCCGCCGCGCGACGCCGTGCCCGCCCTCACCCGCACCGAGCGAAAGCCCCGCACGTCCACGCACGCGCCGGGAACGCGCCGGCCGGCGCCGCCCGGGCGCGTCCCGGCGGGCGCCGCCCGACTCCCGCACGGACCCGGCCCGGTCGCGTCGGGACCGCTCCCACCGCAAGGCCGCCCGCAGGAGCGGATCATGGGAGACTCACCCACATGAACGGCAAGGAGGGCTCCCGGACGGCGGGGGACGGGACCACGCGGACACGGCTCGACCGGGGGCGCGGCGCGCTCGGACCGGCCCTGGAACTCGTGCACACCGGACGCGCGCCGACGCGTGCCGTACTCACCGCCGAACTGGGCGTCACCCGCGCGACCGCGGGCGCCGTGGCCGCTGAGCTGGAGGCCCTGGGGCTCATTCGGGTCGACGCCCGGCCCGGTGCCGCCGCCGGTTCCCAGGGGAGGCCCTCGCACCGGCTCGAGGTCGCCGAGGACGGGCCGGTCGCCCTCGCCGCGCAGGTGCACGCCGACGGGTTCCGCGCGGCTCTGGTCGGCCTCGGCGGGCGGATCGTGGCGACCGCCCCGGGCTGCGAGGCGGTCGACGCCGATCCGGCCAAGGTGCTGGGCTCGGTCGTCGACGCCGGCGCCGACCTGCTGCGGTCCACCGGCCGCCGCTGCGTGGGCGCCGGGCTCGCCGTGCCCTCGGCGGTCGCCGAACCGGAGGGGCTCGCCCTCAATCCGCTGCACCTGGCCTGGCCGGCGGGCGCCCCGGTGCGGCAGATCTTCGCCGAGCGGGTGCGCGCGGCCGGGATCACGGGCCCCGCCTTCGCAGCCAACGACGTCAACCTCGCCGCACTCGCCGAACACCGGCACGGCGCGGGCCGCGGCGCGCGCGACCTGCTGTGCGTGGCCACCGGGCATCGCGGCGTGGGCGGCGCGCTCGTGCTCGACGGCCGTCTGCACACGGGCAGTTCGGGACTCGCCCTGGAAGTCGGACACCTCACCGTGAACCCCGAGGGCCGCCCCTGCCACTGCGGCAGCCGCGGGTGCCTGGACGTCGAGGCCGACCCGCTGGCCTTCCTGACCGCCGCCGGCCGCACGCCCGGCCCGGAGATGTCGCTGCTCCAGCAGTCGAACGAGCTGATCCGCGACGCGTACGCCGACCCCTCCGTCCGCCGGGCCACCGAGGCGCTGATCGACCGCCTGGGCTTCGGACTGGCGGGCCTCGTCAACATCCTCAACCCGGACCGCATCATCCTCGGCGGACTGCACCGCGCCCTGCTGGACGCCGACCCGGACCGGCTGCGCGCCGTCGTCGCCGACCGCAGCCTGTGGGGACGCAGCGGCGGCGTGCCGATCCTGGCGTGCACCCTGGACCACAACAGTCTGGTGGGAGCGGCCGAACTCGCCTGGCAGCCGGTGCTGGACGATCCGCTGACGGCGCCGGCCGCCTGACCGCGCCGCGCCCCCCGCGGCCGCTTTCGCCCTGTCGGGAACGGGGCCGCCGCGGAGCGGACGCCCGAAACCCGTCCCCGGGCCGACGCCGCCGGGGGCCGACGGTGGAAGCAGACGCGGGAGCAGCCCCTACCTCCCGCGACGTAGGCGCACGGCCGCCGGGCGTACGACGACCCGGCCTCCTCTCCGGGGCGATGCTCGAAGCATCACCGGAACCCGCGCGGCAGAGCGCGGCCCACCGAGGAGATGACCGAGATGCAGACCCTGGCGCACTGGGACGGCGGACCCGGCCCGTGGATCCTGTTCCTCCCGTTGAT
This sequence comes from Streptomyces sp. NPDC048566, assembly GCF_043199735.1. NCBI lineage: Bacteria > Bacillati > Actinomycetota > Actinomycetes > Kitasatosporales > Streptomycetaceae > Streptomyces > Streptomyces sp. NPDC048566. Next base: position 132,237 of record NZ_JBICWL010000002.1, on the reverse strand, counting down.
CTGGGCGGCCGTCGTCGTCGGCGTCGTGACCGTCCTGCGGCGTACCGCACCCCGCGGGCGGCCCGGCCCGTGGCGGGCCGGCGCCCTCGGCGGCGACCCCCGTCCGGCGGGCGACGCACCGGTCGCCGTGCTCGGTCGGCGCTTCGCCTCCGGGGAGATCGACGAGGACGAGTACTGGCGGCGGCTCTCCGTGCTGGACGAGCACTTCGGTTCCGCCGGCCGGGGCGGACCGGGGTGAGGACCGCGGCCCTCGCCCGCGACGCCGTCCCGGTCACGGGGCGGTGCGCGACCGGCGCTGCGGGCGCCCGGGGCGGCGGGTCGACCCCGCCGAGAAGGACACCGGCGAGGCATCGTCGGGGCACCGGGAGGCGGGGTGCGGCCGGAGCCCCGGCCGCCCGTGCCGGCCGGCCGACCAGCCGGGCCGGTGGGCGAGTTGGCGATCGGAGCGCTGCCGCCACCCGGTCGTGGACTCGTGGGACGCCGGCTCCCGGCCGGCACCGGTCCGCAACGACCCGGGCCCGCCCTCGGCGACACGATCGGCCGGCTCGCTCTCTCGCCGGTAGCGCGGGAGGTGAGGAGCAGGGGACCGCGCGGGCGGGGCGCGAGGACGCGGCCGGCGCTGCGGCGGGTGCCCCGGGCGGGCCCGGCCGTCCCGCCCGTCCTCGCCGCCGGGCGATCCCGTCGCCCCCGTACCGCACGTGGACCCGTCCCGGGCACGTGCCGCAGGTCACCGCCCGGTCAGCCAGCAACGGCCGACCGGGCGGGAGCGGGTTCCGCCCTGAGGACGTCGACGGTCTGCAGCAGTGAGGGCTCGCAGGAGATGTCGTACGGAGTGCGGAGCGTGGACGCCACGACGGGGGCCGTGGCCGGGAGCGTGAACCAGACGACCTTGCCCGACTCGCCGTCCGGCCGGACGCCCCAGCTCTCGCTCATCGCGGCGACCATCGCCAGGCCGCGCCCGCAGGTGGCCGCGGCGTCCGCCGCCCGGATCTCGGGCAGGCGCGGGTCGTGGTCGTGCACCGAGACGGTGAGCGTGTCGAGCAGCAACTCGATCCGCACGGTGCACTGTTTGTCGGGCCGGGCGTGCAGATGCACATTGGTCAGCAACTCGGTCACGCCGAGCGCGGCCCGGTCTATCAAGGGGTCCAGATGCCAGTAGCGCAACTGCGCAGAGACGATTCTGCGGACCTGGCCGATCCGCGACGGCAGGGCTTGGAGCTCCACCGCGCAATGCCTGCTTGGCTGGCTGATCACGGCTGCGACTCCCCGAATTGAGGTCCGGAAGAAGACGAGATCGGATCCAGCAGAGCGGCTCAGGGGAACGCCGCCTGCTGCGGTGACCGGCGGGCTGGTTCGCAGCGTTATCGCCGGTAGACCCAGAGTAGTGAAGTGACATCAGAGTGACGCAGGGGGCGCCGTCCTGCAACTCGCGGTGCCTCGCCGGCCGTGGCCGACCGCCTCAGCGGCCGTGTCCCGCCGCTCTGCGGACCGCCTCCACGAACCGGCGGGCCGAGGGCGGCCCCGGCGTGCCCGGGGCCGGATCGTGCTCGCCGAGAACGAGCGAGTAGCGGGTGCCGTTGACGTCGGCAGACGCCCGGTCCTCGTGCCCGAACCACGACCGCGACGCGCGCACCGCCCGGACCGGGGCGCTGTCGATCTCCGTGCCGTAGCTGGTGAGCAACTGCAGCCTGCCGTCGCTGATCCGGACCTGTCCGGCCCGGGTGAGCGAGCGCAGCCGCTTCCCGATCCGCACGCCCGTGGCCGTGAACTCCGGCTCCGCCATGCCGCTCCGCCCCCTTGCGCCCCGGCTCTGTCCTGTGCTGGTTCACGGCGACCGCGTCCTGGGCGATCGCCCCGAGTGGCAGTCTGCCCGCAGGCGGCGCCCAGCACCAGTGCGCACGGCGAGGCGCTCGGGGCGCCGGGAGCAAAGGCCGGTATGCGCCCCCTCGGCGCACGCCCCGGTGGCGGACCCAGCGGGGCCTTTGAGGTGCTCAAAGGTGTGTTTATGCAGGTGAGAAGCGTGCGGAAGGTGTTTATGATCGAAGCGGCCGACCAGTCCCGGCGGCGTCGGTGCCAGGCGTGAGGAGCCCAGCCGTGAGTACACCCGAGCAGATCCGGACCGGTCGAACCCTTGATGTCGACCGTACCGACGAGGCCTACCGGGGCTGGCTCAAAGACGCCGTCCGCAAGGTGCAGGCGGACGCCAACCGTTCCGCGGACACCCATCTGCTGCGCTTCCCGCTGCCCGAGGCGTGGGGCATCGATCTGTACCTGAAGGACGAGTCGACCCACCCGACCGGCAGTCTGAAGCACCGCCTGGCCCGCTCCCTCTTCCTGTACGGCCTGTGCAACGGATGGATCCGCCCCGACCGCCCGGTGATCGAGGCGTCGAGCGGTTCCACCGCCGTCTCCGAGGCCTATTTCGCGGACCTCGTCGGCGTGCCCTTCATCGCCGTCATGCCCCGCACCACGAGCCCGGAGAAGTGCCGCCTGATCGAGTTCCACGGCGGCCGGTGCCACTTCGTGGACGACTCGCGGCGGATGTACGAGGAAGCCGCGGCGCTCGCGGTCGAGACCGGCGGCCACTACATGGACCAGTTCACCTACGCGGAACGCGCCACGGACTGGCGCGGGAACAACAACATCGCCGAATCCATCTTCCGCCAGCTGGAGTTGGAGCGGTTCCCGGAGCCGGCGTGGATCGTCGCCACGGCCGGGACCGGCGGCACCTCGGCCACCCTCGCCCGCTATGTCCACTACATGCAGGCGGACACCCGCATCTGCGTCGCCGATCCGGAGAACTCGTGCTTCTTCGAGGGCTGGACCACCGGCGATCCGGACGTCACCTGCGACTGCGGATCGCGGATCGAGGGCATCGGCCGGCCGCGCATGGAGCCCAGCTTCGTACCCGGGGCCGTCGACCGCATGATGAAGGTCCCGGACGCTGCCAGCGTCGCGGCCGTGCGGGCCCTGGAACAGGCCATCGGGCGCAAGGCGGGCGGTTCCACCGGGACCGGTCTGTGGAGCGCGCTCAAGATCGTCGCCGAGATGGTGGCCGAGGGGCGCACGGGCAGCGTGGTGACCCTGCTGTGCGACCCGGGCGACCGCTATCTCGACAAGTACTACTCGGACGCGTGGCTGGCCGGTCAGGGTCTGGACATCGCCCCGTACGCGGAGGCGATCCGCTCCCTGCTGCAGACGGGCGTCTGGCCGGAGTGAGCCGCGGTCCGGCCGCTCGTGCCGGTCCCGCGTGAGCGCGAGGCGGTGATGGTCCCGGGCCGTCACCGCCACGCGGAAGCCGCGGCCCGGCCGGTCCCCGGGCAGACGCGCCGGCGCACAGGCGTCGCGCCGCCGTCGGGGCCTCCGGGCCCGTGTCCCCGGCCGGCGGGCGCCGGTCGCGCCTCCTCGGCGAGCGCCCGCGTCCCGGGGGTGCGCGGCACGTCCACCCGGCGGGACCGCGCCGGGACCGCTGCGACGGGCGGGACCTTCTCCGCGCGTAGGGCGCCGCCTGCGGCGGGACCCCGGCCGGCTCGGCCGGTGACGCAGGCGTGCCGGATTCCGACGGGCCGTCAGATGTCGGTGTCGTCCTCGGGCTCACCGGCCACGATCAGCCGCCGCAGGTGCTCCGAGATCTCGGCGCGGGCATCGGCCGGCAGCCCGGCGTCGGTCACGAGCGTGTCGATCTGCTCCAGTGCGGCGAACGAACTCAGGCCCACCGTGCCCCACTTGGTGTGGTCGGCGACCACGACGACCCGCCGCGCGGACTGCACCAGCCGCCGATTGGTCTCCGCCTCCGCCAGGTTCGGCGTCGACAGCCCGGCCTCCGGCGAAATGCCGTGCACCCCGAGGAAGAGGACGTCGAAGTGCAGCGTCGCGATGGCCTGGTCGGCCACCGGACCCACCAGCGAGTCCGACGGCGTGCGGACACCGCCGGTGAGGACCACCGTGGCACCCCCCTGGCGCTGGCCCGCGGTGCGCTGCGCGGAGTGGAAGACGTCCGCCACCCGCACCGAGTTGGTGACCACCGTCAGATCCGCCACGTCCAGCAGCCGGTGGGCCAGCGCGTACGTCGTCGTGCCGCCGGACAGCGCGATCGCCGAACCCGGCACGACCAGTTCGGCCGCGGCCCGCGCGATGTCCTCCTTGGCGGTCAGTTCCAGACCCGACTTGGCCTCGAAGCCCGGCTCGTGCGTGCTCGCCTCGGCCACCGGGACCGCGCCGCCGTGCACCTTCTCCACGGCACCCTGACGGGCCAGCGCGTCCAGATCACGCCGGACCGTCATGTCGGACACGCCGAGCCGGCGCGTCAGTTCGTTGACCCGGACACCGCCGCGGCGGCGCACCTCGTCGAGGATCAGGGCGCGGCGCTGCTCCGCGAGGAGGTTCTGATTCTCACTCACGACCGCACGGGTCCTTTCGCCGCTGCCTGCCCGACACTCCGTCCGAACCCACTCCCACGTGGACGTTCTCCTTGCCCGAGGGTGGAGGGGTCCCATCCTCGCACGGGACGCCGAGGGCCGCGCCACTGCCCGCACGCCCGCCGGCACCCCCGCCGCGGCGGCGCATTCACACGTATCGGGGAGATTCGGCGCGTTCCTCTGTCCACGGCGCGAGCCGGCCGCGATCCTTGTTCCTGGACATGACACGCAGGGCACGCACGAACCGGGGGTGCCGGCCATGGAACGCGCACCGGAACGCAACGCCGGCGATGGGCCCGCCAGACCCTTACCGGGGCCCCCGGCGGCGGACATCGCCCTGGAGCTCCTCGTCCACGGGGTGGGCGGCGCCACGCCCGAGGCCATGCTGAAAGACCCCCGGACCGTCCGCGTCACCGGCGACGCGACGGCGGCCGTCTTCCGCCGCGCGGCCGACGTCCACGCCGAGGAGCACCCCGAGGCCCACCGCGGCGCACCCGTCCGCGAGGCGTACGTGTGGTGCAACCTCACCTCCGGCAACGGCGCCCGCGCCCTGTGGCTCCTGCTGCTGCCCTTCATGGTGGTCAACCTCGCCCACTGGATGCGCCCGGCCTCCCACCGGCACCCGCGCACCGTCCGCCTCTACGGCCTGCTCGTCCGCCTCGCCGGACTCACCCTCACCGTCCTGTTCGTCGCGGCCGCCTGCGAGGTGGCCCTGGACCTCGCCGCCTGGCAGTGCGCCGGCACCCGCGTCTGCGTCCGCAACCACTCCTGGCTCGGATTCCTCTCCCCGGACCGGCCCGACGCCGGATGGTGGAGCGCGCCGGGACGGCGCCTGGCGCTGGCCGCCCTGGTCCCCGCCGCGCTCACCGCCCTGCTCTGGTACCTCTCCCACCGCACCTGGAGCGCCTACGAGTCCCAGCAGCCGATGTCCCGCCCGGCCGAGCCCGAGGAGGAGACCGACGGCACCGGGCTGGGCCGTCCCGGGTTCTGGTACGGGCGGCGCCTGGTGGCCAGGCTGCGCGCCGCGCACACCGCCGCGGGATTCCTCACCGTCGCCGCCGCCGTGGCGGCCCCGGCCACCCGCCACGATCACGCCCCGGGCGGCCCCGCCCCGCTGGACGCCCTCGCCACCCTCCTCGACGCGGCGCTCGTACTGGGCGCGGCCGTCGTGCTGTGGGTGGTCTGCCGCCGAGGCCGCAGCGAGAACCGCATCGACCGGGGACGCGACGTGACCCTCGTCCGCCTGCTGCCCCAGGGCGCGATCGTCCTCCTCGTCCTCACCCTCGTGTACGCGGGCTGGTCACGCCCCGGCTGGCAGGCGACCGGGCGCCTCGCCGGGGACGCGACGTTCGGCGGCCTCGCCCTCGTCCAGGGACTGCTCGTCGTCGCCCTCGGCGTCGTCGCCCACGTCCTGTACCGCACGAACCCCGGCACCCGGACCGCGGCCGGAGAGCCCGCGGGGCCCGCCGACCCCCGCACCGCGATGCGCGGCCTCGCCGGCCCCGCCGTCGCGATGCTCGCCTGCGCGCTGGGCGGTGTGATGTCCGGCGGCGTCTCCGGGCGGGTCGCGGACTGGCTCGACGGCACCCGGCACTCCATCCCCGGCCCGCCCGTCCTGCTGACCTGGCAGGCGTCCGCCATCCCGCCCCTGCTGCTGATCCTGCTGGCCGTCCTCGCCCGCCTCTCCCGGCGCACCCTGCGGCTGCGCCGCCGCGAGATGAGCGCCGTCGAACGGGACTACCCCGGCGAACCCAAGGACACCACCCGCACCCGGCGCATCGCGAGCACCCGCGTGATGGCCGGGCTCACCGACCGTGCGCCGTTCGTCGTCGGCGTGCTGTCGTTCGCGACACTGCTCCTCGGAGCGGGCGCGGTGGCCGGGGCGTTCGCCACCGGCGCCACCCCGAGCGCCGCCGCGCGCGGCCGTCACGCGCTCGTGCACGGCGGGGCCGAGACGGCGCAGGCACTCGGCTCATGGCTCATCGGACTCGGCTTCATACTCTTCGTCACCTGGGGCCGCCGCGCCTACAAGGACCCCGCGGCCCGCCGCACGATCGGCATCCTGTGGGACGTCGGCACGTTCTGGCCGCGCGCCGCCCACCCCTTCGCACCGCCCTGCTACGCCGAGCGGGCGGTGCCCGACCTCACCTGGCGGATGGCGACCTGGACCCGGGCCACCGGCGGCCGGCTCGTGCTCTCCGGACATTCCCAGGGCAGTGTGCTGGCCGCCGCCGCGGCCTGGCAGCTGCGGCCCGAAACCCGCGGCCGGATCGCGCTGCTCACCTACGGTTCACCGCTGGAGCGCCTCTACGGACGGTGGTTCCCCGCCCACTTCGGGCCCGCCGCCCTGGCCGCACTGCACCGGGAGATCGCCTGCTGGCGCAACCTGTACCGGCCGACCGACCCCATCGGCGGTCCCGTCCGGCTGCCCGGCGACTGCGGACCGGAGGTCGACCACGCGCCCCTGAAGGACCCGCTGGCCTACGGCCGCACCGAACGGCAGCCGCTCCCCGCTCCCGTCCTCGGCCACTCCGACTACCAGGCGGACCCGGCCTTCGCCGCCGAGCGCGAACTGCTGCTGGCCCGGCTGCGCACCGAGGTGCCCGCCCAGCGACCGCACGAGCAGGGCCCTCAGGACGGCTCCGGGAGATCCTCCGGGTAGAGCAGGGTCAGGTCGTCCGTGCTGGGCTCCGCCAGCTGCGCGACCCGGCCCGCGTGCCGCTCCACCATGGCCTCGAACGTCTGGCGGGCGGTGCGGCCGTTGCCGAACGCCGCGCCCCTCGGGATCGCCGAGAAGTACTTCAGCAGTGCCTCGGCCGTGCCCGGGCCGAGGCGGTACTCGTGCTCCTCGGCCTGCTGCTCGACGATGCGCAGCAACTCGTCCGGCAGGTAGTCCTGGAAGGTGATGGTCCGTGAGAAACGGGACGCCACACCGGGGTTGACCGACAGGAACCGCTCCATCTCGGCGGTGTAGCCGGCGACGATCACGACCACCGCCTCGCGGTGGTCCTCCATCAGCTTCACCAGCGTGTCGATGGCCTCCCGGCCGAAGTCGCGGCCCGAGTCCTCCGGCGACAGCGCGTACGCCTCGTCGATGAACAGCACACCGCCGCGCGCCCGGTCGAACGCCTCCTGGGTGCGGATGGCGGTCGATCCGATGTGCTCACCGACCAGGTCCACCCGGGACACCTCCACGAGATGGCCCTGCTCCAGCACGCCCAGTGAGGCGAGGATCTCGCCGTAGAGCCGGGCGACGGTCGTCTTGCCGGTGCCGGGGGAGCCGGTGAAGACCAGATGCCGCCGGGCGGAGGCCGCCTTCAGCCCCGCCTCACGGCGCCGCCGGCCCACCTCGATCATGTCGGTCAGGGCCCGCACCTCGCGCTTGACGTTCTCCAGGCCCACCAGCGCGTCCAGTTCGCCGAGGACGTCCTGCGAGGCGCGGGCCTGCGGGGCGGGCTCCGGCTGGGCGGCGGGCGGCTCGGGGTCGGCGAGGCGCCGGCCGGGGATCGTTCCGAGCAGGCCCGCGGACGGGCCGGAGGTCTCGACGGCCCGCTCGTGCGCCGGGGCGTGCAGCCCCGTGCTCTCGTCGCTCGCGCAGTCCTCGACGCTCGGACCGGCACCGGGTGCCGCTCCGTCCGCGAACTCGTAGCCCCCGCGGGCACATCGCTCCGTGCGGCACTTGCGCAGGGTGGCGCGGCAGCCGTCGATCACATGGAAGCCGTAGCCCCCGCTGTCCGCCACCCGGCAGTCGACGAAGCTGCCCCGGCCGTCGGCCGACACGTAGAAGCCGGCCTCGGCGGGCGAGGTGACCGTGCAGCGCTCGATGCTCGGGTCCGCGCCCTTGGTGACGATCACACCGGTCTGCGTGCCGTCGACGACGCAGCCGGACAGGGTGCCCCCGCTGCCGTGATCGCGGAACCACGCCCCGGTCGCGGCGTCCCGGATGCGGCAGTCGTCGAGTTGCGCGGTGGCGCCGTCGCTCACCGAGACGGCCGTGTTGCGCACCTGGGAGATGTCGCTGTCCACCACGTCCGCGCGCGATCCGCGGTCCAGGACGAACAGCGCGTCCGGCACGTCGTGCACGCGGCACGAGTCCAGCACCGCCGTCGCGCCGTCGCTCACCCACACCGCGGGGTAGTCGCCCGTGCTGTCGAAGATCTCGCACTGGTTGGCGTCGACCCGGGTGCCCGGGTCCCAGACCGACAGCCCGTTGCGGCCGAACTGCCGCACGGTGGTGCGCGTCAGGGTCAGGACGGAACGGGAGCGCAGGTCGACCGCGTTCTCCGGGATGTCGTGGATACGGCAGTCGGCGAGCGTGAGCACCGCGTCCGTGTCCAGGGTGACGCCGTCCGCGGTCGTACGGTGCACGTCGCAGTCCGTGAGGTGGGCCGTGGCGCGCGACGTGATCTGCACACCGGAACCCCTGACCTCGTACACCTCGCACCCCACCGCCTCCAGCGACGCGTTGTCCCCGGTCGCCGACAGGCCCGCGCCGGAGGTGTGGTGCACGCGGCAGCGCTCCAGGCGCGGGCGCGCGCCCCCGCGGACGAGGACGCCCGACTGGCCGGCCGCGACGACCTCGCACTCCTCGAACACCCCGCCTCCGCCGTCCAGTACGGCGATGCCGACGCCCCCGGGATTGTCGACCGTGCAGCGGCGCACAGTGGGGCGGGCGCCCCCGCGCACCTCGATCCCGGCCGAGGAGCGCGTCACGATCCGCACGTCCAGCAGTTCGGGCGTCCCCTCCTCGACGAGCAGTGCGGGGGCGGCGGAGTCCTGGCCCTCCACATGCAGGTCCTGGACGACGGCCGAGGCCCGCACCGTCAGCGGCACACCGTCCACCGGCGCGATGCGCACGGAACCGGGCGAACCCTCCGGGCCGCGCAGGGTCACCGAGCGCTGCACGACGAGGTTCTCCCGGTACGTGCCGGGAGCGACCGTGAGGACGTCGCCCTCGGCCGCCGCCTCCAGGGCGGCGGCCAGCGATGCGTACTCACCCGTGCGGCGCCGCCACCGCGAGGTTCCGGTGTGCGTCACCTGGACCGTGCCCTGTGCCATGGCGCTGTCGTGCCCCCACCTCGTCGTACGCGGGTCCTGCGAGGCCGTGCTGATACCCCGTCGGAGGGGGATCCGGCCTCTGCCGGACAGCCTCTCACGACGGTGCGGGTCGGCGCGGCCGGTCCACCGTAGCGTGCGCGGACGGGGCCGGCCGACCGCGGCGGGCGGGCCGTCAGCTGCCGGTGCCCGCCTTGCCCCAGTCGGGCCCCGCCTTGTCCCAGGCGCGGTCCCAGCACGCGTAGCGCCTGCGCACGAGCTGCCACAGGATCAGCCGACGTCCGCACTCCACGCATCCCGCCGTCAGCACGGCCGCGCCGAATCCCGCCAGAACGGCGTGCGTGGTGGCGGTGGCGTGGTCCAGCGGGCGTCCTACGGGGTGGCCGTGACGGTCGGTCCAGAGCCGGAAGCGGGAACCCGGGTGCGGCGATGCGAGCCCGGTGGCGACGACGCCGTGCCGGGGGGTGCCGCCGGGGCTCCTCCAGTGGGCCAGGACGCGGGTGCGGACGCCGCGCGCCGTGGAGCTCTCGGGGTCGCTGCGCGCGGGGTCCTGCCCGAGCGTCCTGACGACGGTCGCCGCCACCGGGTGGCGGTCGGTCCGCTGGTGCCGCACGGCCCGCTGCAGGGCGCCGTCGGCCGCGACACCCGTCGCCGTCCCGGCCAGGGGTGCCCCGAGGACGACGATCAGGAGGGTGACCAGGGCCAGCCATGCCTCGACGAGGTCCGTGGCACGGCGCAGCGGGTTGTGCCGCCAGCGCCAGAGCCCGACGACCGAACGCAATGTCCCGCACCCCCTTCCGCAACCCCGCCGGCCCCTCGCCGGCACGCCCCCGGAGACCGGGGAACCCGCAGCGCCGTCGCCCCGCCCGTCTTCCCCGGGCGACCCGACGGCTCCAACGAACCGGCCCGCCGCGGGGGTTCCCCCCCCGGGCGGGTCAGCCGAGGACCGTGACCGGGTCGCCGAGGCGCAGCGTGCCGCGGGACTCGGGCACCAGATTCTGCCCGAAGACCAGCTTCCCGGCGAGGCGGCGCCGGCGGGCGAGCGTGCGCAGCGGCTCCTTGCCGCGCAGCGCGGTGTCCTGGTCGGTCGTGGTGACGACACATCTGCCGCACGGGCCGGCGACGCGGAAGACGACCTCGCCGACCGCGACACGATTCCATCCGTCCTCGGCCCACGCCTCGGTGCCGGCGACCACGGCGTTCGGCCGGAAGCGGCTCATCGGCACGGGACCCTCGCCGGAGTGATCGCCCTCCGCGATCGCGGAGTTGAGCGCGTCGAGCGAGCCCAGCGTGGTGAGCAGGAGCGGCCGGCCGTCGGCGAAACTCACGGTCCCGCCCGCCGGCCCGGCCCGCGCGTCCATCGGCCGGCTCACGGCGGGGTCGTCCATGTGGGCCAGCCGCACCTCGGTGCCGAGATAGGCGCTGCACCACGCGTGGGCCTCGGCGTCGGCGAGCACCGCCGGCACCCTGTCGCCGAAGATGTCCACGGTCGTCGCGGCCCCGGGGCCGGGAGCGGGGACGGCGACGTCCACCGGGGAGACCGTCCCGGCGGACAGGCGAAGGCCGCCGCCCGGAAGTGTCCCGGCGGCGGCCAGCGCCAGACGCGGCTGCTCTCGCTGCGTGACGACCTTTCCCCCGTCGTCGATCAGGACCCAGCGCCGGTCTCCGGCCAGCCCCCAGGGCTCCACCTCGGCCTCCCGGAGCGACTGGGCCCGGAACGCCTTGACCGGATGGACGTGGATCGAGTGCAGTACCGCGTTCCCCATGGCCGCCATGGTGCCAGCAGGCACCCGTGGTGCGGCGCGAAGGGGTCAGTACCCGCGGTACTGCTGACCGTTGTACTGCTCCTGGTACGCGGCCGGGGCGGGGCGGGGTGCGGCCGGCCGCATCGCCTCGTAACCGGTGTTGGCCGCCATGGGGCGGGGTACCTGCTGCTGCGGGCCGGGGTAGCCGCGCGGCGCGCCCGCCTGCTGGGGGATGTACGGAGCCGGCGCCTGGTGCAGCGGTGCGGGCTGCGGGGCCTGCTGGTAGCCGTACGAGGCGGCCTGGTGCGAGGGTCCGGCCGGCAGCGCGGGGAGCGCGGACGGCAGGGCCGGGAGATGGCTGCCCGAGTCGTAGGCGGAGGGGACGCGGATCGGGGCGATCTGAGGGGTGCCCCGCTCGGCGACGAGCGAGTCGTAGATCGGGGTGTCCTGGAAGGCGGAGTAGTAACCGCCGCCATAGGTGGAGCGGGGGGAGGTCATGGCACATAAGTTAAGCCCACGATGTGCTGGTTGGGGAGACCGATAAGAGGGTTGTTTTCCGTGCCCGCGGTGACCTGGGATCCCCAATGCGAGCGAACTTGGGAAAAAAGGACGCCGAGGCGGGTTCTGATCGTGTAAAGGCCGAGTTCCTTGCGGGTTACCGCGGGTCCGCCGCCGATCTTCCCGCCCGGCCCGGAGCGCCCGGGCCACCCGGGGGATTAGGTTGGGGCGGGAAGGAGCCGGCGTTCCGCGCGGGACCCGGTTCCGGTCTTCGGACACGCGATGGGGGCGCCAATGACCATGTCCAAGGGAGCGAATGTTCCCGTCCCGGCGAGCGCGCTGCGCGTCGAGCTGAGCCGGCGGTCCGGCCCCGGCGTGCCCGACGCGGACGCCTCCGCCCTGCTGCTCGCCGGCGGGAGGGTCCGCTCCGACGACGACTTCGTGTTCTACAACCAGACGGCGCACCCGTCGGGCGCGGTGCGCCACGAGGGGAAGCGGACCGCGGGCGGCGAGGTGACCGACGTCCTGTTCGTCGACCTGCCCCGGGTGGAGTCCGTGATCGACAACGTGGTGCTGGCCGCCTCCGCGGACGGGGGCACCTTCGGACGCGTTCCCGGGCTGCGCATCCGGGTCCTCGACGCGGCGTCGGGCGCGGAGATCGCCCGGTTCGACAGCACCGACGCCACGGTCGAGACCGCCTTCGTGCTCGGCGAGTTCTACCGTCGCCAGGGCTCCTGGAAGTTCCGGGCCGTGGGTCAGGGCTACGACAGCGGCCTCGCGGGGCTGGCCACCGACTACGGCATCACCGTGGACGAGCCGCGACCCGCGGCCCCCGCCGCCCCGCGGGTGCAGGCACCGCCGCCGCCCGCCGCCCCGCCGCCCGTCACCGCTCCCCGGCAGCCCGCGGCCCCACCGGCGCCCGTCCGCCTGTCCAAGGTGACCCTCACCAAGGACGCGCCCTCCGTCTCCCTGAGCAAGCAGGGCGGCACCGGCGGTTCCCTGCGCGTGAACCTCAACTGGCAGGTGCGCAAGCAGTTCTCGGGGTGGGGCAGCAAGCGGGGCCGGGCCGCCGCGATGCACGCCGACCTCGATCTCGACCTGTGCGCCCTGTACGAACTCGGCGACGGCCGCAAGGGAGTGGTCCAGGCCCTCGGCAACGCGTTCGGCTCCGTGCACCAGCCGCCGTACATCCACCTCGACGGCGACGACCGCACCGGTGCCGTGGACACCGGCGAGAACCTCACCATCAACCTGGACCACAAAAGCGACTTCCGGCGCATCCTCATCTTCGTGACCATCTACGAGGGCGCGCGTTCCTTCGCCGACCTGCACGCCACCGTGACCCTCCAGCCACTCCACGGCGCCCCGATCGACTTCTCCCTCGACGAGTGCACCGTCCCCTCCACCGTTTGCGCGCTCGCCCTCCTCACCGGCAACGGCACCGACCTGGTCGTGCAGCGCGAGGCCCGCTACCTGGTCCCCGAACGGGGCGTGAGCCCCCAGCGCACCGTCGACCACGCCTACGGCTGGGGCATGAACTGGACGCCCGGCAGGAAGTGACCCGCCGTGCCGCCGTCGCTCACCCCTCGTCGACGGCGGCGCCGGGCCGGGCGTACGTCCGGCCCTTCCAGGCGGCCCCGCGCCCCCGGTGGTGCTGCACGGCGGAGTCCACCGTCATCAGGAGGTAGAGGAAGGCCGTGAGCGGCAGCAGGGGAGCGAGCCACCGGGGCTGCCCGTAGTAGCGGAGCATCGGCAGGTACGTCGCCGCCATCAGCGACCAGGCGAGCCCGCCCGCGACCGCCGCGCCCGGGTCGCCCCCGGCGAGCCCGGCCGCCAGCGCGACGGGCGGCACGAGATAGACGAGGACGATGCCGGCGACCGTCCCGGCGAGCAGCGCGAGACTGTGCCGCAACTGGGCGTACGCGCTGCGTGCGACCATCCGCCACAGGTCGCGCAGCCGCGGGGAGGGGCGCACGCTGTCCACCCGGTCGGCCAGCCCGAGCCAGATCCGGCCGCCGGCGCGCTTGACCGCCCGCCCGAGGGCCACGTCGTCGATGACCGCGTGCCGGATCGCGTCCGGGACGCGCGCCCGCTCGGCGGCGTCGGCACGCAGCAGCACGCAGCCGCCCGCCGCGGCGGCCGTCCGCGCGCCGTCCACCGCGATCCGGCGGAAGGGGTAGAGCTGCGCGAAGAAGTACACGAACGCCGGCACCACGAGGCGCTCCCATCCAGTGCGCACCCGCAGCCGCGCCATCAGGGAGACCAGGTCGAAACCGCCGGTGCGGGCCGCCGCCACCAACTCGCGCAGGCTGCCCGGCCCGTGCGCGATGTCGGCGTCCGTGAGCAGCAGGTACTCGGGCGCCCGCTCGCGGGCGAGGCGGATGCCGTGGCGCACGGCCCACAGCTTGCCCGTCCAGCCCGCCGGCGGCTCGCCGGGCGAGGCCACGGTGAGCGGCAGGCCGCCGTGCGTCCGCGCAAGTTCCCGCGCCAGTTCCCCGGTGCCGTCCGAACTGCCGTCGTCCACGAGGAAGATCTCGGCCGGTCCCGGATAGTCCTGGGCGAGCAGCGAGGGCAGACTCAGCGGCAGCACGGGGGCCTCGTCGCGGGCGGGCACCACGACACAGACGCGCGGCCACCGCGGCGGGTCCTCGCGGCGGGGCAGCCGCACGTCGGTGCGCCAGAAGAAGCCCTGGCACAGCAGCAGCCACAGCCACGCGGCGAGTGATCCGACGGCGGTCCAGGCGAGGGCGCTCACCCGCCGCAGTCTGCCCCACGGCGGCGGGCCGCCGGGGCGGATCGTCTATGGTGACCGGGTGAAGATCGCGCTCATGGACTCCGGAATCGGACTGCTCGCCGCCGCCGCCGCGGTGCGCCGACTGCGGCCGGACGCCGATCTCGTCCTCTCCTCGGACCCCGGCAGCATGCCCTGGGGACCGCGCACCCCGGAGGACGTCACCGCGCGGGCCCTGGCCGTGGCCGAGGCCGCCGCGGGCCACCGGCCCGACGCCCTGATCGTCGCGTGCAACACCGCCTCCGTACGGGCCCTGCCCGCCCTGCGCGCCCGGCTGGAACCCGACGTGCCGGTCGTCGGCACGGTCCCGGCGATCAAGCCGGCCGCCGCGGGCGGCGGTCCCGTCGCGATCTGGGCCACGCCCGCGACCACCGGGAGCCCCTACCAGCGCGGGCTGATCGAGGAGTTCGCCGGGGACGTCCGGGTGACCGAGGTCGCCTGCCCCGGACTCGCCGACGCCGTCGAGCACGCCGACGAGGCCGCGATCGACGCGGCGGTCGCCGCCGCCGCGGCGCGCACCCCCGAGGACGTCCGGGCCGTCGTCCTCGGCTGCACCCACTACGAACTCGTCGCCGAACGCATCCGCGCCGCCGTGCAGCGCCCCGGCCTCCCGCCGCTCGTCCTGCACGGGTCGGCCGGCGCGGTCGCCGCTCAGGCGCTGCGCCGGATCGGGGCGGGGCCCGACCCCGCCGCGCCGGACGCCGGTACCGTCGCGGTGCTGCTCGCGGGAGAGCCGGGCTCGCTGCCCGCCACCGCCCTCACCTACGCGGAGGGCCGCCTGCTCGCGGCCGTCAGCCCGGCGCGGTAGCGACGAGCGGGCCCGCACCGGACGCCGTCCCGCGCGCCGCCGGACCGGGCGACCGGCGAACCCCTATACGGCCCCGGCCATGCCTACGCGGGGGTGCACCACCGGTGTCCGGGCGGCCACCCCCGGTACGGGTACGCGCCGTCACCGTGACGATGCCCCGGCGGGCCGGTCCACGTCGCGCCGGTGTCACGCTCCGCGACCCCGTGCCCGCTCAGCGGAACCTGAGTAGTCTCATAGGTATGAGGGACCACCCCCACGGCGAGACCGTCCCGCGGCCGGAGCTCTGGACCGGCCGCGCGAGAAACCGCGTCCAGTGGCTGCCCGCGCTCGGCGGCGCCGCCTGCCTGGGGCTCGGGATCGAGCTGGCCGTCGACTCCGGCTGGACGTCGGGCACGGCTCCGCTGATCATGTCCGTGGTCGGCTGCATCGCGGCCGGCCTGCTCATCCTGTTCGGCACGCTGGCGTTCGTGCACGTGGCGGTGAAGGTGGACCAGGACTGCCTGGAGGTGCGCTGCGGCCACATCGGGCTGCCGCGCCGCCGCATCCCGCTCTCGACCGTCGTCGGCGCCGACTTCGCGCCCCGGGTCACCCCGCGCCAGTGGGGCGGATGGGGCTACCGGTGGCGGCCCGAACAGGGCACCGCCGTCATCGTCCGCCGAGGCGAGGGCGTGGTCCTGCGGCTGGGCGACGGGCACACGTTCACCATCACCGTGGACAACGCCGAGACCGCCGTCCAGGTCATCCGCGACCACCTGCGGCCGCGGCCCGGCGCGGTGAACTGACCCGCCGGCGCCGGCTCAGGGACTCCGCTCACCGGCGGGGCGCGGCAACCGATCGCCGGCTTCCGGCGGCTGCCCCGTGCTCAGCGGGCGGGCCGTCGCCAGCCCCGCGAGCAGCCCCGCCCCCGCGGTCACCGTCATGAAGCTGAGCGCGTTGCCAATCGAGGCGATGACGGCCAGAGCCGTGAGTGTGGCGCCGGCGGTCAGCGCGACCGGTGTGGAGCGCGGGCTGCGCAATAGCGCGTAGAGCATCCAGCAGAACGCCGCCGCGAGCAGCGCGGCCCCGATCACTCCCTGTTCGGCCGCCTGCTGGAGCGGCGCGGAGTGGGGCTTTCCGTCCGACACCAGCGACTGCGCCAGCGTGGGGCTCAGCTCGCCGTACCGGCCGGGGCCGACGCCCAGGGCAGGGTCGGCCCGGGTCAGGTGCAGTGCGTCGTGCCAGAGCAGGAGCCGGTGCGGGGTGAGCCGTCCCTCCAGGGAGGCCGTCAGCCCGCCGGGCAGCGCGTCCTCGGCGATCGCCCACACGCCGGCGGCCACCCCGGCCGCTCCTGCGGCGAGGGCGGCCAGAGCGGTGCCGCGGCGGCCCACCCGTGCCGCGGCGAGCGAGCACAGCAGGACGCCGGCGCAGGTGACCAGGGCGGTGACCGACCCGAGGACCGCCGCCGTCGCCGCGATCGCCACGGCCAGCAGGCGCAGCGCGAGCCGGAGGGCGGGCGGCCGGCCCGCCGCCGCCCACGCGGCGCAGCACGCGGCACCGCAGGAGAGGGTCAGCAGGGCCGCCGTCGCCCCGGTGTGACCGAGGTGCGGGCTGATCTGCGGGCCGGGGGTGAGGACGGCCAGCGACAGACCCGCCACGGCTCCGGCGCAGGGCGCGGCCACGGGCAGGAGGACGCCGAGGATCCTGCCCGCGGCGTACCCCGCGGTCACGGCGAGAACCGCGAGCAGGACGCCTTCGGGCCGGCCGTCGTGCGTGGTCGCGGTCACCAGCGCCCAGGCCGCGCAGGCCGTGAGCACCACGCCTCCCGCGGCGTCGGCCGGACTGCGCCGCTCGCCCGTGGCGGAGAGATCCTCGGCAGCGGACGCCGTACCCGTCGAACCCACCCCGTCGCCCTCCGACTTCGCCGGACCCCGGGCGCCGTCCCCACGACAGGCCGCACGTCACAGGCTCGGGCACACCGTAACGGGTGATCTGCCGTTTTGGGGAGAAGTTGTGCAGGAACGTTGCTGCCGGGGTCCGCCGACCCGGGCCCGGCCGCGCCGCCGGCACCCGCGGCGGGACCGGCCGAGCTGTCGGTCCGCAGGTCAGCCGCCGTACACTCCCCGGGTGACCGCCACCGCAACCACCGTAGACGAGCCGGAACAGCTCGACCCCCGGAACGGGCCCGCCTCCCGCGGCGCCGCTCTGGTCCGCCGTCTCGTCCCGGCCGCCGCCGCGGCGCTCTCCGGACTGCTGCTCTACGTCAGCTTCCCGCCGCGCACCCTGTGGTGGCTGGCGCTGCCCGCCTTCGCGATCCTCGGGTGGACGCTGCGCGGCCGTTCCTGGAAGGCCGGTCTGGGCCTGGGGTACCTCTTCGGCCTCGGATTCCTGCTGCCGCTGCTGGTGTGGACGGGCGTCGAGGTCGGCCCCGGACCGTGGATCGCGCTCGTCGTGGTCGAGGCGGTCTGCGTGGCGCTGGTCGGCGCCGGGATCGCCCTGGTCTCCCGGCTGCCGGGATGGCCGCTGTGGGCGGCGGCCCTGTGGATCGCCGGCGAGGCGGCCCGCGCACGGGCCCCCTTCGGGGGCTTCCCCTGGGGCAAGGTCGCGTTCGGGCAGGCCGACGGCGTCTTCCTCCCGCTCGCCGCGCTGGGCGGCACCCCGGTCCTCGGCCTCGCCGTCGTGCTGTGCGGATTCGGCCTGTACGACGTCGTCCGGCTCGCCGTCGCAGCGCGCGGTACCGGCCTTCCGCGCCGGGGCGCCGCCGCTGCCGCGCTGCTCGCGCTCGCCGTCCCCGTGGCCGGAGCGCTCGCCGCACGCACTCTGGTCAGCGACCGGGCCGAGGACGGCACGGCGACCGTCGCGGTCATCCAGGGCAACGTGCCGCGCGCGGGCCTGGACTTCAACGCGCAGCGGCGGGCGGTACTCGACCACCACGTCCGGGAGACGGAGCGACTGGCCGCCGAGGTCGCGGCGGGCAAGGCGGCCCGCCCCGATCTGGTCCTGTGGCCCGAGAACTCCTCCGACATCGACCCGTTCGCCAACGCGGACGCCCGTGCGGTGATCGACCGGGCGGCCCGCGCGATCGGCGCCCCCATCTCCGTCGGCGGCGTGGTCGAACGGGACGGCAGGCTCTACAACGAGCAGATCCTGTGGGACCCCGACAAGGGTCCGGTCGATACCTACGACAAGCGGCAGATCCAGCCCTTCGGCGAGTACCTGCCGATGCGCTCCCTGCTCGGCGCCGTCAACAAGACCTGGACGACGATGGTGCGCCAGGACTTCAGCCGGGGCAGCGAAGCGGGCGTCTTCACCATGAACGGCACCCGGGTCGGCCTGGTGACCTGCTACGAGGCCGCCTTCGACTGGGCGGTGCGCAGCACCGTCACGGACGGCGCGCAGATCATCTCCGTGCCCAGCAACAACGCCACCTTCGACCGCAGCGAGATGACCTACCAGCAGCTCGCGATGTCCCGCGTCCGCGCGGTCGAGCACAGCCGCACCGTCACGGTGCCCGTCACCAGCGGGGTCAGCGCCGTGATCATGCCGGACGGCCGGATCACGCAGAAGACGGGCATGTTCGTCGCCGACTCGCTCGTGCAGAAGGTTCCGCTGCGCTCCTCCCGGACCCCGGCCACCGAGCTGGGCATCCTGCCGGAGATGCTGATCGTGCTGGTCGCCGCCTGCGGCCTCGGCGGCGCCGGTGCGACCGCGCTGCGCGCCCGGCGGAACAGCGCACCGTAGGGCGGGCGCCCGGGCCGCTGCCGGGGGCCCGCGGACGCGCGGCTAGGGTCGGCCCATGGCTACCCCCGACTTCATCCTCGACATCCGCGCCTCCGCGGGCCACCAGCTGCTGTGGCTCCCCGGAGTGAGCGCCGTCGTCCTCGACGACGCCGGCCGGGTGCTGCTCGGGCAGCGTTCGGACAACGGCAGGTGGGCCCTCGTCTCCGGCATCCCCGAGCCCGGCGAACAGCCGGCCGCCTGCGCCGTGCGCGAGGTGTACGAGGAGACCGCCGTGCACGTCGAGGTCGAGCGGGTGGTCATGGTCCGGGCGGGCGAGCGGGTGACCTTCGACAACGGCGACGTGTGCCAGTTCATGGACACCACGTTCCGCTGCCGGGCCGTCGGCGGGGAGGCCCGGGTCAACGACGACGAGTCGCTCCAGGTCGGCTGGTTCGACGTGGACGCGCTGCCGGAGCTGAGCGAGCACGCCCTGTTCCGGATCAGGCAGGCCCTGCTCGACGAACCCACCTGGTTCGAGCCCCTGGCCTGATCGGGCGGAACCCCGGTCGTCCCGCCCTGGGGGAGAGCTCCACACCGGTGCGGTCCGAGCCGGGCCGGGTCAGGCCCGGCGGCGTTCCCGCTCCGGCGGGGTGATGGCGGGGCCGCGTTCGTGGCCGGCGCCGCATGCGGATCGCCCGTGCCGGACCGCCCCGCGCCGTGACAGCGCGGGAGACCGCCCGGGTCGTGTCCCGGGCAGCACCGCCGGGAGGGGCCGCTCCGGCCGGTCAGCCGTTCAGCGAGCCAAGCGCCGCGGCGACCCGCTCGGACACCTCCGGCGGAGTCGAGGCGTGCGGAGAGAACCGGAGCGAGTCGGTCCGCACCGTGGGGGTGACGCCCTCGGCGTGCAGGGCCTTCGCCACGAGCGCCGGATCGTGGCCCGGCACGGTGAACGACAGGATGCCGGCCCGGCGCGCCGGGTCGGCGGGCGACAGGACCAGGCCCCCGCAGCGTTCCACCACGTCGGTCAACTCCGTGATCCGCAGAGCGATCGCCGCCTCGATCGCCGTGACCGTGCACCGCTCGACGAGGTCCAGCGCGGCGGCGAACGCGGCGGCCGTCACCGGGCTCAGATGGGTGATCGACCACTGCCGCGCGCCCGCGGCGGGGCGGTGCTCCGTTCCGTCGAAGGCACCGGCGTCCTCGACGCCGGTCCAGCCGGTGAGGACCGGCTCCAGTGCCGCGAGGGCGCGCTCGGACAGCGTGGCGAAGCCGGTGGCCCAGCCCGCGCGCAGCCACTTCTGGCCGCCCGCCACGACGACATCGGCCGCGTCCCAGGCCATCCGCGCCGCCCCGAACGCCTGGATGGCGTCCACCACGAGCAGCCGGTCCGGTCCGATCGCCTCGCGCAGCGCCGCGAGGTCGGCCCGGAAGCCGCTCCGGAAGTCGACCGCGCTGACGGACACGGCGACGACGTCGTCGGTCAGCGCGGCACGGACCAGGTCGGGGGTGACGCCCGCACCGGGTGCGGGGTCGAGCCAGCGCGGTGTGGCCCGGCCCAGTCCGGCGCTGCGCCGCCACGGATAGTGGTTGGCGGGGAAGTCCGTGCGCGGGACGAGCACCACCCCCTCGCGGAGCCCGAGCGCCGCGTGGAACAGGCCGGTGGAGGCGTTCGGGAGGAGCACGGTGTGCCGGCCCTCGGTCCCGGCGAGCCGGGCCGCGGTGTCCCGGGCGGTCTCCTCGGCGCGCATCAGGCCGTCCACGGTGGTGTGGCCGGCGCGCGCCGACTCCTCCAGGGCGCGGGCGGTCGCGGCGACCGCGTCCCGCGACGGCGGTCCGAACCGGGCGAAGTCGAGATAGCCGGCGGGCGTGTCGAAGTGGGCTGCGTACGACGTGAGCACGTGCTCGTCCTTCCGGGGCCGCGGGGTGCCGGTGCGACGGGGGCCGCCGCGGGGTCCACGCGACCGGCGAGGCCGTCCGGCCTCCCGGTCGGTGCCCGCACGGTCCCGCCTGCCCGCACGGTACGCGTTCCGGGGTTCCGCCACCCGGCCGGGGCCGCGACCGGCCGGGTGGCGGGAGCCCCGTCACCCGTGACCGGGCGGCGCGAGGCCGGGGGCCGCGGATCGCGGGTGACGGGTGACGCGCTGTCAGGGGCTCGGCCACGGGACCGGGCCCCGTGCCGTTCCGGCGCGGTGGCCCGGGCCGTGCGCCGGGCGGGCGGGGGTCAGTGGCCGGTGTGCTCCTCGGGGCGCGCGTGGCGCGGCAGCAGGAAGGCGAGCAGGAAGGTCACGGCGAGCATGCCGTCGACGATCCAGAGCACCGTCTGCATGACGGACCCGAAACCGTTGCGGAAGGCCGAGGACGCCGTGTCCCGCAGGGCGGCGGGAATCCCGGCGGCCGCCTCGGGCGAGGTCACGGCGGCCCGGCTGTCCTTCTCCAGGAGAGCACAGGACGCGGGCGTCGCCTCCGGGTCCTTGGCCGTCGCGCGGTCCGCGGTGCAGCGGCGCAGGTCCGCCACCACGCGATCCTGGGCCGCCGGTGCCATCCGCGCCGCGGTCAGCTCGGCCCGCAGGTGGCCCGAGCGGTGGTCGACCGCGGTGGCGATCCCGCCGCCCAGCAGGCCGAAGAACACCGTGCCCAGCAGCGCCACACCGAACGCCCCGCCCAGCTGCTGCACCGCGGTCATGGTCCCCGACGCCGAACCCGTCTCGTGCTGTTCGACACTGGCGAGGACGATGTCGAAGAACGGCGCCATGAGCAGGCCCATCCCGATGCCGGTGACCAGTAGGGCGGGCAGGAGCTGCCACGGGCCGACTCCGGAGCCCGCCTGATCGAGGGTCAGCCACACGCCGAACACGCCGAGCGCCATGACCAGCGCGCCCGCCTGCAGCACGGCACGCCCGAACCGGACCAGCCCCTGGGCGATGCCGAAGCCGACGATCATGCCGCCCGACCAGGGCACCATCACCAGACCGGCCTTGAGCGGCGAGTAGCCGAGACCTATCTGCGTGTAGAGGTTGAAGACCAGCATGAAGCCCTGCATCGTCGAGAAGAAGACCAGGCCGAGGACCATGCCGCCGCTGAAGCCGCGCTTGCGGAAGAGGCTCGGGACGACCAGCGGGTCCCGCCCGGCCCTGCTGCGCCGCGACTCGTACCGTGCGAAGACGGCGAAGACGGCGAACGAGGCGGCCATCATCGCGAACGACCACACCGGCCAGTCGTACTCCCGGCCCTGCACGAGCGGGAAGATGACGAGCAGGGCGGCGGCGGAGACCAGGAGCATGCCGGGGATGTCGAGGGTCGGCCTGGTCGCGGAACGGCCCCTGGGCAGGTAGCGCACGGCGCCGAGGAGCGCGGCGGCACCGAGCGGCAGGTTGATCAGGAAGATCATGCGCCAGCCGGTGCCGAAGTAGTCGGCGTCCACCAGCCAGCCCGCCAGGATCGGCCCGCACACCGCGGACAGTCCCATGACCGGGCCGAACAGGCCGAAGGCCTTCTGGGACTCCTTCGGCGGGAACATCTCCTTGATCATGCCGAGGCCCTGGGGCAGCATCACCGCGCCGAACAGCCCCTGCACGACCCGCGCCCCGATCAGCATCTGCGGCGACGTCGACAGCGCGCAGAGGAGCGATCCGAAGGTGAACCCGGCTGCGCCGACCAGGAACATGCGGCGGCGTCCGTGGATGTCGCCGAGCCGGCCGCCGGTGACCAGGCCGACGGCCATCGCGAGGGTGTAGGCGGCGGCCAGCCACTGGAGCGTGGAGGCGCTTCCTCCCAGGTCGGCGCGCATGGAAGGACCGGCGATGTTCGTGACGACGGCGTCGAGGAGGTCCATCACCTCGGCCGCCAGGATCACGAACAGCGCGGCCCAGCGCCATCGGTAGGGAGCCGGCGGGTCGACGGACGCCGGAGCGGACGTGACATCGGTGGTGGACATCGGATCTCCAGGGGGAGGGCGCGCGGCACGGGCCGGGCGCGGCGGGACGGACCGACGCGTGGGCGCCCGGCCCCGGTGTGCGGCAGGGGAGGAGCGACCAACGCGGGAGAACACTGTTCACCTTAGCAGAACAGTGCTCTCCTGGAGAACGGCGTTCATCAAGATATAGCGCAATCGGCCGCGAGCAACAAGCTATATCGCGAATGACGGGGCGAGTTCGGTTCGGTGAACGCTGATCACCCGAGGAGAACAGCGCTCTCCCTGCGCCTAGACTGATCCGCATGACCGACGAGGCCGCCGGCACCCCCGCACCGCCCCCGCCGCCCTCCCCCTGGGAGCGCGGACGCACCGCCCGGACGCGCTCGGCCGCGCCGGCCCGCACCCCGCTGTCCCGCGAACGCGTCGTCGACGCCGCATTCACCGTGCTGGACCGGCAGGGCCTGGACGGCCTGTCGATGCGTCAGGTCGCGGCCGAACTCGGCGTCACCGTCTCCGCCCTGTACGCACACGTCGGTTCCAAGGACGAGCTGCTGGAGCTGATGTACACCCGCCTCTTCGACGACTTCGAGCCGCCCGCGGCCGACCCGGACCGCTGGCAGCAGGAGATCCGCGCGTACGCGCGGGCGGCGCGGCGGCGCCTGCTGGCGCACCGGGACATGGGCAGGATCTCCATGGCGCACGTCCCGTTCACCGCCGAACTGCTGCCGCACGTCGAGGCGTTGCTCGCCGTGTTCCGTACCGCGGGGCTGCCCGACCGCATCGCGGCGGAGGCCGGCGACCTGATCTCGACGTACATCGACGGGTTCGTCCTGGAGGAGGGAATGTGGCAGGACCGGGCCGCCGAGCGGAACGCGGGCACCGCCTCGCCGGCCCGCCCCGACTGGCGCGAGATGGCCGACGAGATGCAGAACTACTTCGCGTCCCTGCCCGCCGCCGACTTCCCCCATCTGCGGGCCCTGGCCGGCGTGATGGTGACGGACTCCTCGGACGAGCGGTTCGACATCGGCCTGGAGATCATCCTGCGCGGCCTCGCGAGCTACCTGCCGGACGAGGGCTCCTGACCGGACCGCGTGCCGGCCGGGGCCGCCGGTGCGCACGGGACGCCCGGCGGCGTCCGCCGGGGCCCGGTCAGTTGTTCCAGCTCTCGTCGTAGGGGTCGCGGGGCGCCGGCACCGGCCGGGCGGCGGCCACCCGGAGGAAGGGGATGACGCCCCCGTTCACCGGGTCCTTCGCCCGCCGGCCGCTGTAGGTCCCGGTCACCTCCAGCCAGGTGTCGGGCTGGAGCACCGGCGGTATCCGCCCGGACAGCCCGATCTTGACCGGCTGGGCGTCCGCGGCACAGCAGTTGAGCGCCATCCGCACGAGGTAGGGCGTACCGGCCCGGTCCAGGGCGACGAAGCCCGTGACCCTCACCCGTCGGTCGCCGAGCGTCCGCCCGTGTCCGTACGCCGCCCGGCCCGCGTAGTCGACCAGGCCGAGCGGGACCGGGTCGCCCGCGGGCAGCGTCCCGTAGCCGAAGGGCTCCTGGAGCGCCGTTCCCGTCCGCATCGCGCTGTACGAGCCGAGCGCCGGCGGGGCGACCAGGATGAGGGCCAGCAGCGGCAGCACCATGAGCCAGGCGACGCGCGGCTCGCGGTGCGGGTGCGCGTTCCGGCCCGGGGACGGGACGTCCGCAGCGGAGCGCCGTTCGCGCATCGCGTACCAGACCGTGGCGAGCGCCGTCGCGATCAGGGCGGCCCCGGCCGCGAGCAGCAGGGGACGCAGTCCCGCCTTGACGTAACGGAGGTACAGGTCGGTCGTGCCGGCGTGCAGGACCGCCGCGCCGAGCAGGAAGAGCACCGCCGCCTGCGCCTGCCGGTTCACAGCAGCACCGCCCCGACCAGGACCGACACGAGGATCGCGAGGATGAAGGTGGCGGGCGCGAAGCGGGTCGCGAAACCGCGCCCGAAGGTGCCGACCTGCATCGCGAACAACTTCAGGTCGATCATCGGCCCCACCACGAGGAACGCCAGTCTCGCGGTGAGGGAGAACTCGGTCAGCGAGGCCACCACGAACGCGTCGGCCTCCGAGCAGATCGACAGCAGGACGGCCAGCACCGCCAGGGCGAGGACGGACACCACGGGATTGCCGGCCGCCGCGTGCAACCAGCCCGCCGGCACCACGGACTTGAGCGTGGCGGCGGTCATCGCCCCCAGCACCAGGAATCCGCCCGCGTGCGTCACGTCGTGCCGTACCGACCCCCAGAAGGCGGCCCCCCGGCCCACCCCCTCGTGCGCGGGCCGGTCCGGCGGGCGCAGCCACGCGGCCCGGCCGAGCCGCTGCCACAGCCAGCCCATGACGCAGGCCACGAGCAGGCTCGCCACGAAGCGGGCGAGGACCATCCCGGGATCGCGGGGGAAGGCGACGGCGGTCGCCGTCAGCACGATCGGGTTGATCGCCGGCGCGGACAGCAGGAACGCGAGGGCCGCCGCCGGGGTGACACCGCGCCGCACCAGCGCGCCCGCCACCGGAACGGACGCGCACTCGCAGCCCGGCAGGACGGCTCCGGCGACCCCCGCGACCGGTACCGCGAGAGCCGGCCGCTTCGGCAGCGCGCGGGCGAAGAACGACGCCGGGACGAACACCGCGATGGCCGCCGACAGCAGCACCCCGAGGACGAGGAAGGGCAGCGCCTGGACGACCACGGCGACGAACACCGTCGTCCAGCTCTGCATGACCGGGGCGGACAGGGCCTGACGGACCGGTCCCTGCGCGGCGACGACCAGCAGCAGCACCATGGTCAGGACGAGCGGTGAACCCACCTGCCGGCCCTGCCGGGGCCGCGGCTCCTCGCCGTCGCTCTGCCGGCCCGGGGACGGGGCCGGTCGGGTCAGGGTCACGCGTGCTCCACTCCGGTCGGGAGGGGCCGGCCGCTGCTGTCGCCCCTCGACCGTGAATACGCCGGATCGGCCCCGGCGTCTCACCCCGGCTCCGTCCATGGCCCGCAACGGGAGAAGTCTTGACCCGGACGTGGGGCGCGCCGGATCCCGCGCCGATGCGCCACCGCCACGCGCGCGCCGGGTTCCGGGCGAACTCGGCGGACGCGCAAAGCCTTTACGCCGTCGCCATGTGCCGGTAACTTCCGCCCGCAAGCTCTTTCCGGAACTTTCCGGTTCTCCTTGCAAGGCACCTCCCCGCTCCCCATGCCTTGGAGACGCCTCATGAGACGCAGACACCGACTCCGTCCCCCACGGCCGGCGGTGGCGCTCGCCACGGTGGCCGGCATCCTCGCGACGGCGACCCCCGGCGCCGGCGCGGCGGCCCGCGCGGAGGCGACCGCCGCCTCGACGACCACGACCGTCTTCTTCTACACCGGGACCAAGAACTGGCCCGCCACCTATCTGCACTACGCCCCCGACGGGGGATCGTGGACGACCGTGCCCGGCACCCGGATGGAGGCGGCCTGCACGGACTGGGTGAAGAAGACCGTCGACCTCGGCTCCGCCGCCGGGCTCCAGGCCACCTTCAACGACGGAAGCGGCACCTGGGACAACAACGCTGGCCACGACTACGCCCTCGGAACGGGGAACGTGACCGTCAAGGACGGAGCGGTCGCCCACAGCGACCCCTGCGCCGGCAACGGAACGGGCGACGGCAACCGGGCGACCGTCTACTACGCGACCGCCACCTCCGGGTGGAACACCGCCAACCTGCACTACAAGCCCGCGGGCGGGTCCTGGACCGCGGTGCCCGGCGTCGGGATGGAGGCGGCCTGCGCCGGCTGGTGGAAGCGGACCGTCGACCTCGGCCCGGCCACCTCGCTCACGGCGGCGTTCAACAACGGCAACGGCGTCTGGGACAACAACAACGGCGCGGACTACACCATCGGTTCGGGCACCACGACGGTCAGGGACCGGACCGTGACCGCGGCGGCGGCCGACCCCTGCGCGGCTCAGGTCCCCGACACCCGGCCGCCCACCGCGCCGGCCGGGGTCACCGCGTCCGCGACCGGCACCGCCGCCGTGGTGAGCTGGCAGCCCGCCACCGACGACACAGCCGTGACGGCGTATCAGCTCACCCGGACCGGCGGCACCGGGGGCACCGTCGTCACCGACGTCGGCTCGACGGTGTACTCCGACACGGGGCTGGCCGAGCGGACCACCTACACCTACACGGTCAGGGCCGTGGACGCGGCCGGGAACGTCTCACCCGCGTCGGCGCCGGCGAGCGTCACGACGGGGGAGGAGGCGCCGGCGCCGGCCGCCGGGACGCCGCTGGGCACCGACCCCCGCAAGGACCCGATCTACTTCGTCCTCACCGCCCGTTTCCGCGACGGCGACCCCTCCAACGACCGCGGCGGCAGCCGGCACGTCGCGTCGGGCAACGCCGCCAACGACGACCCCATGTTCCGCGGCGACTTCAAGGGGCTGATCGACAAGCTGGACTACGTGAAGGCGCTCGGTTTCTCGGCGGTCTGGATCACCCCCGTCGTCCTCAACCGCTCGGACTACGACTACCACGGGTACCACGGCTACGACTTCTACAAGGTCGACCCACGCCTGGAGTCGGCGGGCGCCTCGTACCAGGACCTGATCAACGCGGCCCACGCCAAGGGGATGAAGATCTACCAGGACGTCGTCTACAACCACAGCTCGCGCTGGGGCGCCAGGGGCCTGTTCACCCCCACCGTCTACGGCGTGCGCGACGCCCAGTGGAGCTGGTACTACGACGAGAAGAACGCCGGATTCGCCTACGACGGCCTCACCGTCGAGCCCAAGTCGGGGAAGTCGTACTACAACGGCGACCTGTGGTCGACCGCCGAGCCGTCCGGCAACACCTGCCTGAACTGGGGCAAGCCCACCGGCGGCCGGAGCGCCGAGGGCTACACCCTGTACAACTGCCAGTGGCCGAGCCCCACGTCGGGCATGTTCCCGAAGGCGTACTACCACCAGTGCTGGATCGGCAACTGGGAGGGCGAGGACTCCCGTTCGTGCTGGCTGCACGAGGACCTCGCCGACTTCGACACCGAGAACGCCACGGTGCAGAACTACCTCGTCGGCGCCTACGACAAGTACATCGACATGGGCGTCGACGGCTTCCGCGTCGACACGGCCGTGCACGTCCCCCGCGTCACCTGGAACCGCCGCTTCCTGCCCGCCATTCACGACCGGGTCGCCCAGCGGTTCGGCGCGGACGCCGCGCGGAACTTCTTCGTCTTCGGCGAGGTCGGTGCCTTCGTGAACGACAAGTGGAACCGCGGCTCGGTCAACCACTCCGCGCAGTTCTTCACCTGGAAGGAACGCCGCGAGTACAGCGCCGACGACGAGAAGGCGGCGATCGAGGGTTACGACTACGAGGAGCAGCTCGGCACCGGGAACCAGCCCACCTCCGCCAACGCCTTCCTCGACGGGAACACCTACCACACCCCCGACCACAGCCGGTTCTCCGGCATGAACATTATCGACATGCGCATGCACATGAACTTCGGCGACGCGCAGAACGCCTACGCCAACGGCAAGGACTCCGACGACTCCGTCAACGACGCCACGTACAACGTCGTCTACGTCGACAGTCACGACTACGGCCCCAACAAGTCGAGCACCCGATACGCAGGAGGGACCGACGCCTGGGCCGAGAACATGGCGCTGATGTGGACCTTCCGCGGCATCCCCACCCTGTACTACGGATCGGAGATCGAGTTCCGCAAGGGCCGGCAGATCGACTGCGGGCCGACCTGCCCGCTCGCGGAGACCGGGCGCGCCTACTACGGGGACCATCTCGAAGGCGACGTGACCGCGTCCGGCTTCGGGACGGTCGCCTCGGCGAGCGGCGAGGTCGCGACGACGCTCGCCCAGCCGCTGGTCAAGCACCTCCAGCGGCTCAACCTGATCCGCCGGGCGATCCCGGCGCTCCAGGCGGGCCAGTACTCCACGGACGGCATCAGCGGTCCGATGGCCTTCAAGCGCCGTTACACCAGCGGAGCGACCGACAGCTTCGCCCTGGTCACGATCACCGGCGGCGCGACCTACACGGGCATCCCGAACGGCACCTACACGGACGCCGTCACCGGCGACGTCAGGACCGTCACCGGCGGCACCCTCACGGTCGCGGCCCCCGGCAAGGGAAACCTGCGGGTGTACGTCCTGAACGGCCCCGGCAGGATCGGCACGGCCGGGCCCTACCTGAAGTAGTCGGCACGGCCGCGCACCGCGGGGGGCGCGGCCGCGGACCGGACCGGCGCGGTTCCCGCCCGGGTCCCGGCTCGCCCGCGGCGGGCACCCTCCGCCGCGGGCGCCGGACGCGATGATTCCGGACGGCCGGCCGCCGACATGAATGGCGTGGTGTGCGATGGGTACGCGAGGGTCGTTGCACCCGGGAAGACCGTGACCGGAAGACCGGGACCGCCCGGGTGCCCGTCCACCGACCACGACCCAGGGATCTGCCATGGACACGCCCCAGAACAACGACCACCCCACCGCGGCCGAGGCGACGCCCGCCCAGGAGGCCCTGAACACCCTCGCCGAGAACACCCAGGACACCGCCGCGCTCGCGACGCTCGCCGGCAGCGACGTCCTGGTGCCCGTTCCGGACGACGTCACCGACGCGGACGTCGCCGACCCCACGGCCGTCGCGCTGCCGGTCCTCGACCAGCCGGGCGGCGAGCAGGTGGTTCCGGTGTTCACCTCCGAGGTGGAGATGGCCGAGCTGCTCCCCTCGGTCTCCCGCTACCGCCTCGTCCCGCTCGCCGCGCTCGCCTCCCAGTGGCCCACGGGCGACCTCGCCCTGACCATCGACGCCAGTTCGCCGCA
Organism: Streptomyces sp. NPDC048566; assembly: GCF_043199735.1. Classification (NCBI taxonomy): domain Bacteria; kingdom Bacillati; phylum Actinomycetota; class Actinomycetes; order Kitasatosporales; family Streptomycetaceae; genus Streptomyces; species Streptomyces sp. NPDC048566. The sequence continues at coordinate 102,504 of NZ_JBICWL010000002.1, read as the reverse complement.
CGGGCTGACCCTCAGTTCGGAGGGCGTCCGCACGCTGCTGGCCCATCCCGGCCGCTGACGGCGCCACCCGCGACGCCCCTGCGCCGGCGCCCGGCGGGACGAGGACCGGCCTGCGGCCGGGCGTCCCCGGGCCGGCGCCGGGCGGAGGGGATCAGTCGCGCAGCATGCGGGCGAGCACGGCCCGCTGCAGCGGGAGCACCTCGGCGTGCAGGGCGCGCCCCTTGCCGGTGAGGGCGACCCACACCCCGCGGCGGTCCTCCTCGCAGACGGTGCGCTCGACCAGGCCGTCCTTCTCCAGACGGCCGATGAGCCGGGACAGCGCGCTCTGGCTCAGATGGACGCGCCCCGCGATGTTCTGCACCCGGCAGTGGTCGCCCGGCCGGGAGACGGCGCCCGAGGCGAGGACGTCCAGCACCTCGAAGTCGCTGGCGCCCAGACCGTGCGGGTGCAGCGCCCGGTCGATCTCGCACATCGTGCGGGCGTGCACCGAGAGGATGTCCCGCCACCGGTCCTCCAGCCGGGGACCGGGCGTCTGCGTTGCCATGTCCGCATCGTAACCGAGATCCGGCCATTCGATGTGTGTGCAACTAGTGGCCCGTATCCGGACCCCCGCCGAGCCGGGGCCCGGCGCGGGCCCCCGCCACCGCGGCCGTCCGGTGCCCCGGGGCCCGCGGGCCCCCTACGCCGCGCCGTCCTGGATCAGCCCGACCTGGTTGCCCTCCGCGTCCCGGACGGACGCGATCCGCCGGCCGCCGCCGACGTCCTGGACCTCCTGGAGCGTCTCCGCGCCCGCGGCGAGCAGGGCCGACAGCGTCTTCTCGATGTCGTCGACGTGCCAGTAGGGCACCGGTCCGGTCAGCCCCTTGGAGTGGCCGCTCGGGTCGAGCCCCACGTCCTGGCCGGCGTCCTTGAACCCCACGTAGTACGGCTCGTCCACATACGGCTCCACCCCGAGCAGCGCGGTGAACAGCGCCTTCGCCTTCGCGATGTCCTTGACGGGGTAGATGACGGTCTTGAGTCCGGCGGTCATGGCGTGTCCTCCGTGATGCGTGACGGCCCGGCCGGGCCGATCCTCCCGCCGCCGGCTGCCCCGGCGGCCCTCCTCACGCTAGGCGGGGGAGGCGGCCCGCGGCTTCTCGAATCCTGACCGGTACCGCCGGACGGGCCCGTCCGGCGGTACCGGCGCCGCCGGGCCGTCAGGGTCCGGCCAGCCTCGCGGAAGCCCCTGCGGGCCGCCCCGCGCTGCGGGAGAGTGACGAGGAGACCGTCACGAAGGAGGGGGAACGAGATGCTGAGGGTTCCCGGCAACGGGTACCGGCTGGACATCCTGGAGTGGCTGCGCGCGCCCGCCGAGCACTTCCCGTCCGAGGGCCGCGGCGACCTCCGCGAGGACGGCGTGAGCCCGGAGTCGCTCGCCCGGAAACTGGGCGTGAGCCGGGCCGCGGCCCGCTCCCACCTCGATCTCCTCGCACGGGTCGGCCTGCTGCGCGCCGAGAAGGTGGGGCGGCGTACCTACTACCGGCGCGACGAGTACCGCATCGCCGAGGTCGGCCACTTCTTCGAGAAGGGCTGGTAGCCGCGTGGGCCGCGCGCCGGACGCCGGGCACCCCGCCGCCCTCGTGCCCCGGCACCTCGTGCCGCTCGGCGGCCGCGGCCCCGAGGACGTGGTGGCCGACCGCCGGGGAGGCGTGCTGACCGGTCTGGAGGACGGCCGCATCCTGCGGGTGGAGCGGCCCGGCGCTGCCGGGGACCCGGGCGTGCGCGTCCTCGCCGAGACCGGGGGCAGGCCGCTGGGACTCGAACTGCTGCGGGACGAGACGCTGCTGGTGTGTGACGCGGAACGCGGACTGCTGCGTGTGGGGCTCGGCGACGGGGTGGTGCGCGTGCTCGCCGACAGCGTGGCCGGGGAGCCGCTGCGCTTCTGCAGCAACGTCGTGTCCCTGGCCGACGGCACCGTCTGCTTCACCGTGTCCAGCCGTGTCCATCCGCTCGCGCGGTGGATCGGCGACCTCGTCGAGCACTCCGGAACAGGCCGGCTGCTGTCCCTGGCGCCCGGAGCGGGGGAACCGCGGGTGCTGCTCGACGGCCTTCAGTTCGCCAACGGCCTCGCCGTCTCCGGCGACGGCACCTTCCTCGTGGTCGCCGAGACCGGCGCCCGCCGGCTCACCCGCTACTGGCTCGCCGGCCCCGGGCAGGGACGGAGCGAGACCTTCCTCGACGACCTGCCCGGCCTCCCGGACAACCTCTGGCGTGCCCCCGGCGGCCCGATCTGGGTGGCGCTCGCCGGACCGCGGACGGCCGCTCTGGACCTGCTGCACCGCCGGGGCCCGGCCGTGCGGCGCGCCGCCGCGCGGATCGCCGTGCGCGCGCCGTTCCGGCCGCCGGGCACCACCGGCGTGCTGGCCGTCGACGACGCGGGGCGCGTGCTGCACCACCTTCAGGCCCGCCGGTCCCGGTTCCGGATGGTGACCAGCGTCTGCGAGGCCGGCGGCCGGCTCGTCCTCGGCAGCATCGGCGAGCCCGGCCTCGCGGTCTGCGACCTGCCCGGCACCGCGGGCTGAACCGGGCAGGGACGGCCGGGACGGCGCACCCCGGTCGACCCGGAGGCTCGCCCCCCCGACGCCGGGGCCCGGCGGCCCGGTCCGGCCTCCGCACCGGGCGCGAGGCCCGAGAGTGACGCGGGGTGACGCGCGGTGAGGCGCCCCCCGCACCGCGGGGGGCGCGTCGCGCCGGACGCGGGGAGCGGGAGTGCGCCGCTCCGATGCGGAGCGGTAGGCTTTTCACCGGCCGCGATCTTGTGCGCGGCGCGGCGGTGGGGCCCGCCGTACCCGAACCGCGGCACACCGGCCGCCAACGGTCCCTGCTTGCGATGCCGTGCGCCCGCACCGGCCCGGCGAGTAGGAGCACTCGGAACATGACGGTCCCGCACCCCGATCGCGTCGACGACCCCGACGCCCCCGTCCGGACCCCCGCCCGCGGCGCCTCACCCTGGCGGGGCCAGGGCCCGGTCGTCGCGGTGGTCGCGCTCGGCGGCGCGGTCGGCGCCTGCGCCCGCTACGGCGCGGGGGAACTCTGGCCCACGCCCGCCGGGGGATTCCCCTGGACCACCTTCGCGGTCAACGCCGCCGGCTGTGCGGTCATCGGCGTCTTCATGGTGCTGATCACCGACGTGTGGGCCGCGCACCGGCTGGTCCGCCCCTTCTTCGGCACCGGCGTGCTCGGCGGCTTCACCACCTTCTCGACCTACGCCGTCGACGTCCGGAAACTGTTCGACACCGGGCACGCCGGCGTCGGGCTCGGCTATCTCGCCGCGACCCCGTGCGCGGCGCTCGCCGCGGTGTGGCTGGCCGTGACGGCCACCCGCCGCATCCTGGTACGGAGGCAGCGATGACAAGGCTGACAGGCAGCGCCCTGCGGGTGACGATCTTCATCGGCGAGAACGACACCTGGCACCACAAGCCGCTCTACGCCGAGATCGTGCACCGCGCGCACGCCGCCGGGCTCGCCGGCGCCAGCGTCTTCCGGGGCGTCGAGGGCTTCGGGGCGTCCTCGCTCATCCACACCTCCCGGCTGCTGTCGATGAGCGAGGACCTTCCGGTCGCCGTGATCGTCGTGGACACCGAGGAACACGTCCGGGCCTTCCTGCCGCAGCTCGACGAGCTGGTCACCGAGGGGCTCGTGATCCTCGACGACTGCGAGGTCATCCGGTACGTGGGACGGGACGGCGCACCCCCGCGGGGGCGGGCGGACGGCGCGCAGCGGGCGCCCGGCGAAGGTGAGAACTCGTTGTGAACTGGCTGCTGGTGATCGTCGGCGCCGCGGTGGGCGCACCCCTGCGGTATCTGGCCGACCGGGCGGTGCAGACGCGGCACGACACGCTGTTCCCCTGGGGCACCTTCCTGGTCAACGTCACGGGCTGCCTCCTGCTCGGGCTGCTGACCGGCGCCGCCTCGGCGGGACACGCCTCCGGGCACGTGCAGCTGCTGGTCGGCACGGGTCTGTGCGGGGCGCTGAGCACCTATTCGACGTTCTCCTACGAGACCCTGCGGCTGACCGAGACGGGGGCCGGCCTCTACGCAGCCGCCAACGTCGTCGCCAGTGTCGCGGCGGGCCTCGGCGCGGCGTTCGCCGGGGCCGCGCTCGCGCAGGCGGTGTGGACGTAGGTACCGTGCGGGGCCGTGCGTAGGCGACACTGTCTCCTGCACCGTCTACAGCACTGTCGTCCACTCCTCAGAACTGGATCCCATGAGCGCCATCAGCGTCGGTCAGGCCGTCGTCCTCGGAGTCGTCGAGGGGGTGACCGAATTCCTGCCCGTCTCCTCGACCGGCCACCTCAAGATCACCGAGGGGCTGATGGGAATCCCCGTCGACGACAACGCCGTCGTCGGATTCTCCGCGGTCATCCAGGTCGGTGCGATCGCGGCCGTGCTCGTGTACTTCTTCAAGGACATCGTGCGGATCGTCTCCGCCTGGGGCCGCGGCCTGCGCGACAAGGAGCAGCGCACCGGCCACGACTACAAGTTCGCCTGGTGGGTGATCTACGCGACCCTCCCGATCGTCGTCGTCGGCCTCGCGGCCAAACCGCTGATCGAGGGCCCGCTCGCGTCGCTGTGGGTGGTCGCGGGATCGCTGATCGCCGGAAGCGGGGTGATGTGGGCCGCGGACCAGATGGGCCGGCACAAGCGCGGCGAGGACGACACCTCGTTCAAGGACGCGATGCTGGTGGGCAGTTCCCAGATCCTCGCACTGCTCTTCCCCGGCTTCTCGCGCTCCGGCGCCACCATGTCGACGGCGCTCATCCTCGACCTCGACCGGGTCGCCGCGACCCGGCTCTCCTTCTTCCTCGGCATCCCGGCGCTCACCGGCGCCGGCCTGTACGAACTGAAGGACGCGCTCGGCACCGGGGTGGGCGCCGCACCGCTGGTCGCCGGCACCGTCGTGTCGTTCGTGGTCGCCTACGCCTCGATCGCGTGGCTCCTCAAGTTCGTGGCCAAGCACTCCTTCAACGCCTTCGTCGTCTACCGGATCGTCATCGGCGTCGCCCTCCTCGGCCTGCTCGCGACCGGGGTCCTGGACAGCTGACGGCCGCCGGACGCCCACGGGGGCGCGGGACCGCACGCCGGTGCCGCGCCCCCGCCGTGCGCCCGGCCCCGTTTGACAGGCGCCTCACCCATCCGGAGGATCGGCTGATCCGGGAGGCCCTGGCCCGCCGGTCCGCAGTCCCGTACGAACCGTTCCCGCGCCGGTACGGTCCATGACCCGGACCGGGCCGTCGGCGAGGCGACGGCCGGCGCGACGGTTCGAGGGCGTGCGGGATGCAGCGGCGCCGCCCGACGGCCCGCACCGTCCCCGCGAGGCGCCCCGACGGAGCAGGCCCGGGCCGCGACCGGGGTCCGCCGCACCGGCCCGGGACGGGTTCCGCCCCGTCCTCGCGGACGGCTTGGGCCGGTGCGCCGCCCCTCGGCGACGGCGCGGTGGCGGCCGCGTCCGTGCCGTCCGTGCCCTCGATCCGCTCGGGCCGGGGCCGGGACCTACCGGACCGGACGGGGCCCTCGTCCGGCCCCCGCCACCGCGTCCGGGGACGCGCCGCACGACCGGGAGGACCGCACAATGGTGATCATGACTGGGGAATCGCCGCGACCGTCGTCACTGACGTTCCAGCCCGTGCTGGAACGCATCGCCACCGAGGTCGCGCAGACGCCCGGGCGGGGGCGGCCCGCCGACTACATCCCGGCGCTCGCCGCCTGCGACCCGCGCCGGTTCGGCATGGCCGTCGCCGAACTCGACGGCACCGTCTACGGGGTGGGTGACTGGCGTGTGCCCTTCTCCACGCAGTCCATCACCAAGGTCTTCACCCTGGCCCTGGACCTGGCACGCGAGGGCGACGCCCTCTGGGACCATGTCGGGCGCGAACCCTCCGGCAACCCCTTCAACTCCCTGGTCCAGCTGGAGTACGAGAACGGCATCCCGCGCAACCCGTTCATCAACGCCGGGGCCCTCGTCGTCACCGACCGCCTCCAGACCCGTACCGGCGACGCCGCCGGCGCGCTGCTGGACTTCCTGCGCGCCGAGAGCGGCAACCCGGGCCTCTCCTTCGACAAGGAGATCGCCGCCTCGGAGGCCGCGAACGGCGACCGCAACGCGGCCCTCGGCCACTTCATGGCCTCGTACGGCAACATCGACAACCCCGTCCCGGTCCTGCTGGAGCAGTACTTCCAGCAGTGCTCCATCGCCGCGTCCTGCGCCGACCTCGCCCTCGCCACCGGCTTCCTCGCCCGGCACGGCATCCGCGCCGACGGCGGCCGGCTGCTGACCCAGAGCCAGGCCAAGCAGATCAACGCCATCATGCTGACCTGCGGGACGTACGACGCGGCCGGCGACTTCGCCTACCGGGTGGGGCTGCCCGGCAAGAGCGGCGTGGGCGGCGGGATCATCGCGGTCGTACCGGGCCGCTGCACGCTGTGCGTCTGGAGTCCCGGCCTCGACGAACGCGGCAACTCGGTCGCGGGCGTGGCCGCCCTGGACCGCTTCACCACCCTCACCGGCGTGTCCGTCTTCTAGGGCGACGGCTGCCGCTCCCGCCGGGGCCGCCGCTGCCGGTCCCCACGTCCCGTCCGGTCGGGCCCGTCGAGCCGTTCGCGGGCGGACGGCCGGCTGTCCCGGGAACCGCGCGCCGCGCCGCGCGCTGCTGCTGCTCGGCGGGCGTCGCCGGGCTGCCGGGGCCGCCACGGCCGTCGCCGCGGCGGCCACCGCCCTGGCGGCGTGGGCGGCGCCGGAGGCGTCACGGTTCCACTGGACCGACGCCCTGTGGGACACCGGGCGGGTCGGCAGTCCGGCCTACGTCTCCCACCAGTCCCTGCTGGGCGTGCCGGCCCGGCTCGCCGCGCCGGGGGAACCGAGCCGGGCGCTGTGGGGCACGGCCGTCCTGCTGGTCCTGTGCGTCTGGGCGCGGCGGGCCGCGCGGGCCCTGGCCGCCGGGGACCGGACGGCGGCGTTCGCCCTCAGCGGTCTGGCCGCGTGCCTGGTCAGCCCGATCACCTGGGTGCACCACCTCGTCTGGCTGCTGCCGTCCTTCGCGGTCCTGCCGCACCGGGGCAGGACCCGGGTCGCCGGGGCGCTGTACGCGGTGCTGTGCAGCAGCGTGGTCTGGCTGTGGTTCGACGGCGCCTCCGGGCCGGCCGGCTTCGTCGGCGCCAACGCCTACACGTGGATCACGCTGGGTCTCCTGGCGGGCCTGCCGGCGGGTCAGCCCCGGGGCGTGCGCCCGGCCAGGAGCCGCAGGGCCAAGGCGACGGCCGCGGCGCCGAGGACCGCCGCCGCGGCGATCCCCCACGCGCCCGGCCGGCCGGGGCCCGGCCGGGCGGGCGGCGCCGCGGCCACCGGGCGCGCGTCGGGACCGGAGGCCGGTACGGACCGGGTGTCGAGCAGCGTGCCCACGGCGTCGACGTGGCCGGCCGCGGCGAAGCCCCAGTCCAGCAGCGAGCGCGCCTCCTCGTACACGGTGAGGCCGCCGCCGTCCTGAGGGTTCATCACGGTGACCACGAGGGTGCGTCCGCCGTGCCGGGCGGCGGCGACGAGGGTGTTGCCGGCGTTCGTGGTGTAGCCGTTCTTGATGCCGATCAGTCCCGGGTACGGTGCCACCCCGTCGGCTCCGGTGAGCAGGCGGTTGGTGTTGCGGATGCCGTACGCCCGGCCGCGGCCGGGGAACATCGAGTCGACCGTGGCGCAGTAGCGCGCGAAGTCGGTGTTGTGCAGTCCGGCCCGGCCGAACACGGCCAGGTCGTACGCCGAGGACACCTGGCCCGGGGCGTCGTAGCCGTCGGGGGACACCACCCGGGTGTCGCGGGCGCCCAGGGCGCGGGCCTTGGCCTGCATCTGGGCGGTGGTGGCGGTCCAGCCGCCGTTCATCGCGGCCAGGACGTGCACGGCGTCGTTGCCGGAGTTGAGGAACACCCCGCGCCACAGGTCGGCGACGCTGTAGGTGTGCCCTTCGGCGACGCCGACGAGGCTGCTGCCCGCGCCGATGCCCTCCAGTTCCCGCTCGGTGACGGTGTGCCGGATGCCTCCGGGCAGGGTCGGCAGCACGGTGAGCGCGAACAGGGTCTTGAGCGTGCTGGCGGGCGGCAGGGGACGGTGGGCGTCGTGTGCGGCGAGCACGTCGCCGGTGCCGGCGTCGGCGACCAGCCAGGACAGCGCGGAGATGCCGGCGGGGAGGCCGGGCGCTCCGGCCCCCGGCCGCACCTGGGTTCCCCGCTGGTACAGCGACGAGGGGGAGGGGGAGACCGTGGGCCGCGGACCCGCCGGGCGCGGGCCGGTCAGCGCGGTGGCCTGGCCCGGCGCGGTGGCCAGCACGCCGGCCGCGCACAGGGCGGAGCAGCGGACGGCGACGCGGGCGACCGCCGGGTGAGCGACGGCAGTCCGGAATGAGAATCCGATGGTCATACCGCAAACGTAGGAAGAGAGGCCCGACACGCCCGGATGCCCGGGCCGCGCGACGGCTCCGAGCACCCGGATGCCGTACCCGGACGGGGTCAGGGGCGCAGGGTGGGCTGGACCCGGCGCAGGAAGGCCGCGTTGTCGGGCGTGGCGCGCAGGCGCTCCAGCAGTGTCTCCAGGGAGGTCCGGCCGTCCCGGGTCAGCAGGGCGCGGCGCAGCCCCCGTACGGTCTGCAACTCCGCGGCCGGAAGGAGGAGTTCTTCGCGACGGGTGCCGGTCGCGGCGAGGTCGACGGCGGGGAAGACCCGGCGGGAGGCCGTCAGCCGGTCCAGCCGGAGCTCCATGTTGCCGGTGCCCTTCAGCTCCTCGAAGACGAACTCGTCGGCACGGGAGCCGGTCTCGACCAGGGCCGTGGCGAGGATGGTCAGGGAGCCGCCCTCCTCGGCGAGGCGCGCGGCGCCGAACAGGCGCTTGGGGCCCTGGAGCGCGGAGGCGTCGAGACCTCCGCTGAGGGTGCGGCCGCCGGCCGCCGCCGCGTTGTTGTGCGCGCGGCACAGCCGGGTGAGGGAGTCGAGCAGGACGACGACGTCCCGGCCCTCCTCGACGAGCCGCTTGGCCCGCTCGACGACGAGGTCGGCCAGCGCGATGTGCTGACGGGGTGTCTGGTCGAAGGTGGAGGCGAAGACGTCGCCGCGGACGGAGCGGCGCATGTCCGTGACCTCCTCGGGCCGCTCGTCGAGCAGCACCACCATCAGGTGGCATTCGGGGTGGTTCCCGGCGATCGCGGCGGCGATCTGCTGGAGCAGGACCGTCTTTCCGGTCTTCGGCGGCGCGACGATCAGGCCGCGCTGGCCCTTGCCGACCGGCGCGAACAGGTCGACGACGCGTCCTGCGGTTCCACCGGCCGGGTGTTCGAGGCGCAGTCGCTCACGCGGGTGGAGCGGGGTGAGGTCGTGGAAGTGCGGGCGGTGGTGCGGTTCTTCGGGCGAGCGGCCGTTCACGCGGTGGACGCCGGTGAGGGTGCGGGGCGCGCCGCGCACGCCCTCGACCCGGTCCCCCTTGCGCAGACCGTGGCGGCGGACGAGCGCGGGGGAGACCTGGAGGTCGGAGGGGGAGGGCAGGCAGTCGGCGGACCGCAGGTGCCCCTTGCCGTCGCGGTCGATGTCGAGGATGCCGGCGGCGGTCCGGACGGGGGTCCGCTCCTGTAGGGCGGGGCGTTCGAGGGTGGTGGTCATGGGATGTCCTCTCGGGGACGGGACGCATCGGTGTGCGGAAGGAGGGGGAGTGGCCGCGAGGGGAGGGCGCGGGGCGCGCCTCGGGGCGGCGGGAGGAACACCGGGCCGGACATGACGGGAGCGCGTCGCCGGTCGTGCCGGGGAGGTGGTGCCGGAAGCCGGTCCGCCGGTCGGGATCGACCGCGCGTCGGCGGGAGAGACGAGGGAATGGGCACGGCGCCGGAGCGAAGAGGCGTCCACGTGTGCCGCCGCCACCGTACCACCGCGGCGGCGGGCCCGGCAGCGCCCCGCTCTCGGAGCCGGCGGTGCGCTGTCCACAACGCCCGCGAGCCCGGCTCTGTTCCCCGCCCGCCCCGAAGCCGCTCGCGGCCGGCGCACGCGCGGGCGCGCCGATGCGCCTCCCGGGGCGTCCGGGCGTCGCCCGGAACCCGCCCGGGGCCGTGCCGGCGGGGCCCCGGGCGGGTTCCGCTTCGCGGTCCGTTCGGACGGCCGGTGACGGCGGCACGCTCCGCGCCTGCGGTGTCGGCCGGGCCCCGGCGGATCCAGTGCGCTGACCGGAAAGGTTCGCCGGGCGGCTCGCGGCGTCCGGTGCGGTGCATCGCACGGCGGAGCGTCTCCCGCGTACGGGATGTACTCGGGTTGTGCGACAACGCGGCGAGGTGCCGTGCCGGGCGTCGCGAGCCGGTGAACCTCTCCGGTCAGCGCACTAGGCTGGGCCCGACGGCCTTCCCGCGGCCCGCCGTACCCTGCCCCGCTCCGATCATCCGAGGTGAGGACATGACCACGATCGCCGTCGTCGGAGCCGGCCCCGGTCTGGGCGCCGCCGTCGCCCGGAGGTTCGGCCGCGAGGGCTTCACGGTCGCGCTCGTCTCGCGCAGCCGTGAACGGCTGGACGCGCTGACCGCGGAACTCGCCGAGACGGGCGTCGAGGCCCGCGGCTTCGCGGCCGACGTGCGCGACCCGACGGCACTCGCCGCGGCCCTCGACGCCGTGCCCGACGTCCTCGGACCCGTCGAGGTGCTCCAGTACAGCCCCCTTCCCCACCCGGACTTCATGCGGCCGGTCCTGGAGACCCGGCCCGAGGACCTCGTCGGGCCCGTCGAGTTCTCCCTGTACGGGGCGGTCGCCGCCGTGCGGCAGGTGCTTCCCCGGATGCGCGCCCTCGGCCGGGGCACCATCCTGCTCGTCAACGGCGGCAGCGCCGCGGTCCCGCACGCCGAGCGGGCGGGCACGTCCATCGCGTTCGCCGCCGAGAGCGCCTACGGCCATCTGCTGCACGACACCCTGGCACCGGAGGGCATCCACGTCGGACAGCTGATCGTTCCCGGCGCGATCAGCGCCGGACACCCCCGCAAGGATCCGGTCGTGCTGGCGGAGACGCTCTGGGGCATGCACCGGGAACGCCACGGCTTCCGGCACTTCGCCGACGACCTGGACAGCTGACCGTCACGCCGGACCCCCTCGCCCGGGACCGGGGCGGGCGGCCGAAAGGCCCGCCCGGGGGCTGCGCGCACCGCTCCGAGGGGCCACAATCGATCGTCGCACCGCGCCGACGGTGCCGTGCGACGCCCAACTCGGCCCCGCAGCAAGGAGATCCCGGTGGACAGCCCGCCCCGCACGCCGTACCGCCCGGACCCCGCCGGCGGATGCCCGCACGACCACAACGCGCGGCTGCTCGCGCGCGGTTCCGTCACCGAGGTGCTGCTGCCCGGGGAGGTGGAGGGCGCGGCGGTCCTCGGGCACGAGGCGCTGCGCGAGTTCCTCGCCCACCCGGACGTCGCCAAGGGCGCCGAGCACTTCACGGCGCTGCGCGAGGGCCGTGTCGCCGCCGGCTGGCCCCTGCTGACCTTCGCCACCGTGCCGGGCATGACGACGGCGGACGGCGACGACCACCGGCGGCTCAGGTCGCTGGTCGGCAAGGCCTTCACCGCTCGGCGGGTGGAGCGACTTCGCCCGTGGATCGTGCAGTTGACGGACCGCCTGCTCGGCGACCTGGAGGCGGCGGCGCGGGACGGCGGGGGAGTGGCGGACCTGCGGCGGCACTTCGCGCTGCCCCTGCCGATGGGCGTCATCGGCGAACTCCTCGGCGTCGACCCGGAGTACCGCGACCGGCTGCACCATCTCTCGAACCAGGTCGTCGCCACCGACATCGGCCCCGAGCAGGTCGTCGCCGCGAACCGCGAACTGCTCGCCGTGCTCACCGAGGTGGCGGCGGCGCGTGCCGAGACCCCCGGCGACGACCTCACCAGCGCCCTCATCGCCGCCCGGGACGAGGACGGAGACCGGCTCGGCGAGCAGGAACTCGTCGGGACCCTGATCCTCATGATCATCGCCGGGCACGAGACGACCCTGAACCTGATCACGAACGCCGTACGGGCCTTGTGCGGGCACCGCGAACAGCTGACGGCCGTGCTGCGGGGCGAAGCGGACTGGTCCGACGTCGTCGAGGAGACCCTGCGCTGGGACGCGCCGGTGAGCTACTTCCCCTTCCGCTACCCGGTACGCGACCTCACGCTCGACGGGACCGTCATCCCCCGCGGCACCCCCGTGCTCGCGGGCTACTCGGCCGCCGGCCGCGACCCGGCCGCGCACGGCCCGGACGCCGACCGCTTCGACATCACCCGCGTCCGCCGGCCCGGTGCCGCACGCCACCTCTCCCTCGGACACGGCGCCCACTACTGCCTCGGCGCCCCGCTCGCCCGGATGGAGGCCACGATCGCCCTGGAGCGCCTCTTCACGCGCTTCCCCCACCTCGATCTCGCCGTACCGGAGGCGGACCTGTCCCGGCACGCCAGCTTCGTGGGGAACAGCGTCCGGGCCCTGCCGGTGCGGCCCGGCGCCGCCCGCCCCTGACCCCGGTTCCCCGCGCCGGTGACCGCCGCGGGCAGCCGACCGCGGGCGGGAGGAAAAAGAGGCGCGCCCTGTGTCGATTCGCCGCCGCCCCGTACGTCGGTGGGATGAAGGAAGCACCTGAGCACCGGGAGGAACCATGAAGTACATGCTGCTCGTCTGCGGCGGCGGGGACGACACCGCGGCCCCCGCACAGCCGGAGCCCGTCGAACCCTGGGTCGAGGACCTGAGCGCGCGGCGCGAGGTGCGGCTGCACGGCCACCGGCTCCGTCCGCCCGCCGACGCGGTGACGGTGCGCGTGCGCGGCGGCGAGGTGCTCCGCACCGACGGCCCGTTCGCCGAGACCAAGGAGTACATCGCCGGGTTCGACGTGCTGGAATGCGCGACCCTGGAGGAGGCGGTCGAGGCCGCGGCACGGCACCCGGTCGCGTCCTTCGGCGCCATGGAGATCCGCGCGTTCTGGGACGAGACGGACGCCGAGACCGAGATCCGCCGCCTGGACGCCGAACTCACCGAGGCCGCCCGCGAGCGCGACGTCGAACGCGCGATGGCCTGCTACGCCCACGACGCGCAGGTCTTCCCCGCCGCGAGCGGGCAGGAGACGAGCGGGATCGACGCCCTGCGCAAGGCAGGGGAACGGGCCCTCGCCACGATCGCCGGACCCGTCGAGCGCGAGGTGTCCGACTTCCGCCTCCGCGTCGACGAGAGCATCGCCTTCAGCCACGCCCTGGTCCGCACGCGCGCCGCACGCACCGACGGCGGCACACTGGACACCACGGCACGCGTCACCACCGGATACCGGGAGGCGGGCGACCGCTGGCAGATCGTCCACCAGCACAGCTCGGTCCCCGCGGGCGCCGGTGACGACGGAAGCTGGGAGGTCCGCTCATGAGGTACGCCCTTTTCATCTGCACCCCCGTCGACGGCGAGGAACTCGCCCCCGAGGAGATCGCCGCCGATCCCCGCTTCGCCTCCTACATCGACGAGGTCCGCACGCGCGGCATCGTCAAGGGCGGAGCCCGGCTGCGGCCGGCGTCCGACGCCACCACCGTCCGCGTGCACGGCGACGACGTCCTGCTCAGCGACGGCCCGTTCGTCGAGTCCAAGGAGTACGTCGCGGGCATCGACATCATCGAGGTGGCCGACCTCGACGAGGCCGTCTCGCTGGCCTCCCGGCACCCGGCGGCGCTCGCCGGCGGATCGGTGGAGGTGCGGCCGGTCTGGGAGTGAACGCGGACGTCGAGGAGGCGGTCGCGACCGCCTTCCACGAGGAATGGGGCCAGGTCGTCGCCACCCTCATCCGGGTGACCGGCGACTGGGACCTCGCCGAGGAGTGCGCGCAGGACGCCTTCGCCCAGGCCCTGGACCGGTGGCGGCGCGACGGAGTCCCGCGCCGCCCCGGCGCCTGGCTCACCACGACCGCGCGCAACCGCGCCCTGGACGTGCTGCGCCGCGAGGCGGTCGGCGCGCGGAAACTGCGGGAGGCGGCCGTGCTGACACGGGACGACGATCCCAGCGGGCCCGACCCGGATGACGCGAGCGGCGTGGCGGACGACCGGCTGCGGCTGATCTTCACCTGCTGCCACCCCGCGCTGGCCATCGAGGCCAGGGTGGCGCTCACCCTGCGCACCCTGGCGGGGCTGACCACACCCGAGATCGCGCGGGCCTTCGTCGTCCCCGAGGCGACCATGGCCCAGCGTCTGGTCCGCGCCAAACGCAAGATCCGCAACGCGGGCATCCCGTACCGGGTGCCTCCCGCGCACCTGCTGCCCGAGCGCACCACCGGCGTCCTCGGCGTGCTCTACCTGCTGTTCAACGAGGGCTACGCCGCCACCGCGGGGGCCGGCCTGGTACGCGCCGGCCTGTGCGCCGAGGCGATCCGGCTGGCCCGCGTCCTGGCCCGCCTGATGCCCGACGAACCCGAAGTGCTCGGCCTGCTCGCCCTGTTGCTGCTGCACGACGCCCGGCGCGGCACACGCGTGGACGCGGCAGGCGACCTCGTCACGCTGGAGGAGCAGGACCGCACGGCCTGGGACCGGCCGGCGATCGACGAGGGAGCCGCCCTGCTGGAGGCCGCCCTGCGCCGGAGGCGGCCCGGCCCCTACCAGATCCAGGCCGCGATCGCCGCGTGCCACACCACGGCGCCGACCGCCGCCGACACCGACTGGGCCGACATCGCCGCCCTGTACGGAGAGCTGCGGCACTTCGTGCCCTCCGGCGTGGTCCGGCTGAACCGGGCGGTCGCGATCGGCCTGTCCCAGGGCGTCGACGCGGGGCTCGCCCTGGTCGCGGAACTGGAGGAGGAGGGCGAACTGGCGGGCTACCACCTGCTGCCCGCCACCCGGGCGGACCTGCTGCGCCGGGACGGCCGCACCCGGGAGGCCGCCCTCGCCTACGAGCGGGCGCTGGGCCTGGTGGAGAACGCGGCCGAGCGCCGCTTCCTCGAACGACGCCTCGCGGAGTGCCGGACGGTGTGACGGCCGTCCTCGGGGCCGGCGGACGGGCGCGCCGCTCCGCCGGTGCCACGCGTGTTCCCGGCACACCGCCCGCGCCGTGTCCGCCGGCCCTAAGCTCGGAGAGATGTTCTCCCCGCAAGGCCCGAGCCTCCGCGAACTGGCCGTGCAGGCCCTGTCGTCGGTCGAGCACGGCTACGACCTCCTGGCCCCCACGTTCGACCACACGCCCTTCCGGACCCCGGACGCGATCCTCGACGCCGTCGGGCGCGCCCTCGGACCGCTCGGGCCCTTCGCCGACGGGCTCGACCTGTGCTGCGGCACGGGCGCCGGCATCGAGGTACTGAGGGAGCTGTGCCGCGGGAGCGTGACCGGCGTCGACATCAGTGCGGGCATGCTCGCGGTCGGACGGAGGCGGCTCGCCGGCGCGGCCCCGGCGCCCGCCCCGGGCGGCGAGGTTCCGGCCGTGTCCTGGGTGCGCGGCGACGCCCGCGCCCTGCCCTTCGGCCCGGCGTTCGACCTGGTCGTCAGCTTCGGCGCGTTCGGGCACTTCCTTCCGCACGAGCTTCCCGGCCTGTTCGCCGGGGTCCACTCCGTGCTGCGCCCCGGCGGACGCTTCGCGTTCCCGATCGCCGCGCCGCCGGGCCCCCGGTCGCCCTGGTACTGGGGGCTGCTCGGGTTCGACGCGGTGATGCGGGTGCGCAACGCCGTCCTGCGCCCGACGTTCGTCATGTACTACCGGCGGTTCCGGCTGGCCGACGTGCGGCGGGAGCTGGCCGGGGCCGGGTTCCGTGTGGAGCTGTACGCGCTGCCCGAGTTCGGCCGCCGCGCGGACGGCGGCCCACGGGTCCGGATGGTCGTGGCCACCCGGCCGGGCGCGCCCGCGGGGACGTCCGCCGGACCGGCGTGACCCGCCCGGCGCCCGCGCCGATCGGCGCACCCTCCCCGGGCGGCGCCGGGGCCTGTCCCGTCCCCGGGGCCGTGCCCCGCAGGACCTCGCACGCGCGGTGGGGACGCCGCCCCGAGCCGTTCCGGCCGCCCGGCGGCGGCGTCACCCGGCGGCGGGCAGGGTGAACTCGTAGACCAGGGCGTCCTGCGGGGCGTCCACGGTGAGTTCCGTGATCTCCAGCGGGCGGTCGTACTGGTCGTGCACGCGCCGGGTGACCCGTACGGACCGGGGGAGCCGTGTGATGGTGTCCCGGTGGTGCAGCGTCAGGCCGGCCTTGCGCATCCAGTCGTAGGCGCGGGAGAGCTGCGCCGAGGCGTGCCCGTCCGCTCGGTCGCGGTAGCGGGCGAGTTCCTCGACCTCGGTCACGGCGAAGGCGGAGAACGAGGTGACGGCCGTCCGCAGGCCGCTGCCGTCCGCCGCGGCGGACTCGTAGCGGTGCACCAGGGTGGCGCGGGCCGGGGCGAGGCCGAGGGCTTTGGCGTGCTCCGGCGGGGGCGCCTCCCAGGTCACCGTGGTTCGGCGGCGCGCGCAGGCCCGAGCCGCCTGCGCTCCCACGGGGAAGTCGAGCGAGGGCACGGGCTCGGCGGGGGAGCCGGACAGCGCGGCGTGGCTGCCGCGCCGGTCGGTGGAGACCTGTCCGCTGCGCCGCAGGAGCTGGAGTGCCTGGCGTACGGTTTCCCGGCTCACGCCGAACCGGGTGGCCAACTCGCGCTCTCCGGGCAGGCGCCGGCCGGGCGGGACGGACCCGTCGCGCAGCTCGCCGAGCAGCTGCGCGGCGATGCGGGCGTAGAGCGGTTCGTGCTCGGACGGGTGGGTGGTGCGGGCCATGTCCGCGCCTCCTGTGTGGTGACTCGACGTAGCCGTGCGGGCTCATTGCGCCACCACATCTAGCATTGGTCTAAACCACTTGGGAAGAGCGGCCGGGTACTTCGGCCGGTTTCGTTCCGCGTTCGCGGGCCGCGCGGGCCGGTCGCCGAGTCCGGCCCGCGAACGCGCCGCGTGGTGCCGTCCTCCTTGGGTCGTCTGCGATCCGGGGGCCCGGCCGGCCGGACCTGCATCCCGGTGCCGGGCCCGAACGGGGGCCGGACGACCCCGGGAGGCCGCCGGGGGCGTCGTGTCCGAAAGCCCCCGGGTCCGGTCGGCGCGAGCCGTCGGCCGCCCCGGGGCCCCGGTCCGCGCCGCCTCCGCCGCGCGCCGGCACTGCGCGCCCGCTGCCCCGCCGACCCTGCCCCGCTCGCCGCGAGGCGCGGCCGTCTGCCGCCGGGGGAGCGCCGGCCGCGCGCCGGTGGCGGGGCGCGAGCGCGTGGCGACCGGTCTCCGTCTCGCCCCGGGCCCGCCGTTCTGCCCGCCGACCGGGCCCCGCGTCGCCGTTCCGGCCGGCTGCCGCCGCGGGATCAGACGTGCTGCGGCAGCCAGGCCAGTTGGGCCGCCTGCTGGTAGGGGCCGCCGCCCTCGTGGTCGTTGAAGTCGTACACCTCGATGTGCTTGTCCGCCGCCGCCCAGGCGTTGAACGCCGCGAAGACCGTCGAAGGCGGGCAGGTCTGGTCCTCCAGGGCCACCGAGAACAGCGCCGGCGCCCGGCCGCGCGCCGCGAAGTGCACGCCGTCGAAGTACGCCAGGGTGCGCAGCACCTGCCCGGTCCGCCCCCGGTGCGTCTTCAGGTAGTTGCCGATCTCCCGGTACGGCAGGCGGTCCGTGACCACCGTCGCGCGCGGGAAGTCGCACAGGAACGGCACGTCCGGCAGGACCGCGGCGAGGTCCGGCACCAGGCCGCCCACCGCGATCGCGATGCCGCCGCCCTGGCTCCCGCCGAGCACGGCGACGCGGGCCGGGTCGACCAGCGGGTGGGTGCGGGCGGCCTGCACCGCCCGCACCGCGTCGGTGAACAGCCGGCGGTAGTAGTAGCCGGCGGGGTCCTCCACGCCCCGCGTCATGAACCCGGGGAACGCCGGCCCGCTGCCCACCGGGTCCGGGGTCCCGCCGCCGCCCCAGGCGCCGGCCTGGCCCCGGGTGTCCATCACGAAGTGCGCGCAGCCCGCCGAGGCCCACAGCAGGTGCGTGTGCGCGAGGCCCCGGCCGCCGCCGTACCCGATGAACTCGACCACCGTCGGCAGGGGCGCCGCCGCATCGGCCGGGACGGTCAGCCAGCCCTTGACCGGATGCCCGCCGAACCCGGCGAACGTGACGTCCTGCACCCGCACCGTCCTCAGGGAGGTCTCCACCGGCTCGAAGCGCGCGCCGAGTTCGTGCTCCGCGGCCTCCTGGAGCGTCCGCTCCCAGAAGGCGTCGAAGTCGTCGGGCTCCGTGGACGCGCTGCGGTAGCTGCGCAGTTCGTCGACGGGCAGGTCGAACAGGGCCATCGGGGGCCACCTTTCGGCGTACGGGGCGCGGGTGACCACACCGTACGCGCGGCTCCGGGGACCGCGTCGTCGCCGCCGGGGTGCCCGGTCCTCCCGGCCGACGGCCCGCGCGCTCAGGCGGTGCGGCGTGTCCAGCCCGGCTCGGTCAGCGCCCACTCGCGCGCCCACGCGTCGAGCCGCCGGCGCTCGGCGGACCGGCGCAGGCGCGAACACGCGATCCACACGGCGAGTGCCGCGCCGACCATGGTGGACAGGCCCACGGCCACGGCCCGCTGGCAGACGGCCGAGGCGCCCGCGGGCGCGCGGACGATCCGGTCCCGGGCATCGGTCCACACGTCGATCACCGCACCGCCGCGTGTTCCCCAGGGCACCCGCGTGAGATCGGTCCGGGGCCTGCCGTCCGACCCGGTCCAGCGCACCGGCGCGGGGACCGACCGCCGGGCACCGCCCGGCGCCGCGGGAACCGCCCGCGGGGTGTCGGCCAGCAGCACGGCGCGCACCGGGCGCAGCGCGGCGCGCTGCGCCGCCGCCTCCGCGCGGCCCACGTCGTATGTCCGCCATCCGGCCGCGACTCCCGCCAGTGGAGCACCGGCCAGCAGCAGGATGCCGGCCACCAGCACGCACCACGCGTCGACGACGTCGCAGCGCCGTCGCAGGGAATTGCGGCGCCACCGCCAGCCGAACACCCTGGTCCGCATGCCCTCTCCTCACCGCCGTGCGCCTCCGGGACACCCGGCCCGACGGACCCCGCACGGCACCGGGGCCCCGGGCCCGCCACCGGAAGCCGGTCACCTGGCCGATTCCCGCGCCGTACGGCCGATCCGCGCCTCGTGCGGCACCCGCCCCCGCCGTGCGGGCCGGCACCGGCGCCGACGACGCGCGTCCGGTCACCGTCCGTCAGGACACCGGATGCTCCTCGACTGCCCGGGCCGGCGGGCCGGTACACCCCTGCCGCAGCGGACGATCCGAGTCCGCTGCGGCTGCCGTCGTCGAACGGGCGCGGAGACGGGACGCGGCCCGGTCTCTCGGCTCACTGCACGTTGCTCGCGCGGCTCGGAGACCGCGGTGAGGGACGCGGGGTACGCGCGACGCGGACGGCGTGGTGCCTCGGCCCGCCGCTGATCGGTGCCTTGACCGATGCCGCGGCTCCGGCGGTCGCGGGAGTCCTCACCGCCTCGGTCCCGCCGGCGGTCCCGCGTCCCGCGGAGGTGGGTGAACTCGTCCGGTTGCGGGCGGACTTCATGGTGCGCGGCTCGCTCGGGCCGGCGGGCTACGTGTGGGTGGCCCGGCGGTCGCGGGGGACCGCGACGACGTGAGGTCCGTCGGCCGCGGGGATGCGGCCGGAGTGAGGTCCGGCGCGCAGGGCGAGGAAGATCGGGGCCGGTCCGCCGCGTCGGCCCCGGCGACCCGCCCCGGAATGTGGGATCACCGTGGGGGGGACGGCGTAGGCCGGCGGCGCCCGCCGCTCCCACCGGGCGGGGTGCGACCCGGACCGCCGGCGTGCGTCCGCCCCCTGTCCGCGCGGCCGGGAATACCCGCGCGTCGATCTTCCTTGCTGCTGAGGCGGGAGCCGGCACCCCCACTCACCCACGACCGGGGAGGGCGATGGCCGGCGACCCGTGACGACCACGAGGGAGAGGGAGACAGCAGATGCCCAAGGCGTACGCGGTCGCACGCCGCGGGGTCCGCTCGCGGGCGCAGGCCCCGGCGGAGCCGGATCGGCCGGGCCCGGAGACCGGCCCGGCCCGCACGCCCGGCCTCGCCCCGGCCGGCCGCGGGCGGCCCGCCGCGGGCCCCCGTCCGGCGGCGCGTCCGCGCGATGGCCGCGCCGGCTTCGCCGGGCCGCGCCGCGGAGCCCCCGTCGGCGCGGTTGCCACCGGTGCCGCCGCCGCGGCCGGGCCCGGCGCGACCACCCCGGGTGCGGGAGGCGGCGAGCGCCGGTTCCCGCGCCGCGCCCCGCTGTGCGAGGTGGCCCGGTGAGCACCCACCCCCTCGACAACCCGGCGCTCGGATCGCTCACCGGCCCGCACGCCCACTTCGCCGAGCGGCGCGGGCGCGTCCTGCGCTATCCGGTCGACGTGTCGCCGTGGCTGGCGCTCCCCGACGATCCCGGCCCCGCCGACTGGGCGGACCTCGCGGCCCTGGTCGGGCCCGGCGGAGAGGCACCGCTCGCCGGATACACGGGCGCGACGCCGGACGGCTGGGAGTTGACGTTCGCCATCGACGGCGTGCAACTCGTCGACGACGGCCTCGCCGCGGCACCGGACCCGGAGGCGGTGGAGCTGGGCCCCGCCGACGTGCCGGAGATGCTGGACCTGGTGGAACGGACCCGGCCGGGTCCCTTCCTGCCCCGCACCGTCGAACTCGGCACCTACCTCGGCATCCGCCGGGGCGGCGTGCTGGCCGCCATGGCGGGGGAGCGGTTGCACCCGCCCGGCTGGACCGAGATCAGCGCCGTCTGCACCGACCCGGACCACCGGGGCGAGGGGCTCGCCACCCGGCTGATCCTCGCCGTCGCCCACGGCGTCCGGGCCCGCGGCGAGCAGGTGTTCCTGCACACCGGCGCGGGCAACACCCACGCCATCCGCCTCTACGAGTCCCTGGGCTTCCGGCTCCGCCGCCCGACCAGGTTCCTGGGCACGCGGGTGCCGGAGCACCTGGGGGACGGAGCGCCGCTCGGTGTGGGCTGAGGCCCGCCGCCGGAGGGGGCGGCGGCCCTCGGCTCAGCGGCCGGACCGCCCGCCCGGTCCCTCCGGCCCGGCGGGGTCCGTGCCCGAGGCGTTGTAGCGCAGCAGGTACGAGGCGAAACGGGCGAGGTCCTCCTCGGGCCAGCCCGCCAACCGCTCCCGGAACGCCACCCGCCGGCTGCGGGTCACCTGCGAGAGGATCCCGGTGCCCGCGCCGGTCAGGTGCAGCACCTGGACCCGCTGGTCCTCGGGGTCGGTGCGCCGCTCGATCAGCCCGGCCCGCTCCAGGGCCGCCACCTGCCGGCTCACCGTCGACTTGTCGAGGGCGTAGTGCGCCGCCAGGTCGGTGGCGCGGCAGCCGCCGACCTCTTCCAGATGCCCGAGCAGGGTGTAGGAGACCAGGGACAGTTCGGGGTGCATGCGGCCCGCCGAGGCGCGGGCGCGGCGCGCGAACACGGTCATCTCGCGCTGGATGGTCTCGACGGCCGCCTCGGCCGCCGAACCGCCCGCCGCCGCGGTACCCGGCGTCGTGTCCCCGGCCGCCGGGCCGCCCCCGTGCCCGCCGTCCCTGTCTCCGCCTGCCGTGCCCGAGCCGCCCGTGTCGATGCCGTCGGTGCCGGTGTCGTCCGGGTCCGCGCCACCCGTACTCCTGCCGTCCGGGGCCGCCGTGCCGCGTCCCGGCGTGCCCCGCGGCTCCTCCCGCGCGGTGCGGGCGGCTGCGGCGGGCCGTGTGCCGCGGGCCGTACTCCGGGCCCCGCCGCCCGCGGCGGGCGGGGTGCCCGGCGTGAGAAGGCTCTCGCCGGGGGCTTCGGATGCCATCGCGGGACCTCCCTTCCGATCCTGGTTGTATAGTACAACCGAATGGAGAGTTGTATAAGCCAACCAAAGGAGATCGCGTGCTCGCCGGCCTGCGTTCACCGGCCCTGCGCCACGTGCTCACGCACCTGGTCACCCCGCTGCTGATGTGTCTCGGCATGGGGCTGGCCTACATGGGCGCGTTCGTCACGCCGGAGCCCCACCACCTTCCCGTCGCCGTCGTCGGCGCCGGTCCCGACACCAGGGCGTTCGCACAGACCGTCAAGGACCGGGCCGGCGACCGCCTCGACGTCCGTACCGTCGCCGACCGCGCGCAGGCGGTCCGCCTCGTCACCTCCCGCACCGTCACGGGTGCCTACGTGCCGGGCGACCGGGCGCCCGAACTGGTCGTCGCCACCGCCGCCTCCGACACCGGGGCCACCGCCGCCGAGCGCGTCTTCACCCCGATCGCCGCGCGGCAGGGCCTCCCCCTGAAGGTCACCGACGTCGCCGCGCCCGTCGAGGACGACCCCACGGGCCAGGGCCTGTTCTTCCTGCTGATCGCGCTCAGCATCGGCTCCTACGCCTCCGTCGCGGCACTCGGCGCCGCGGGCGGCGGACTGCCGCTGCGGATACGCGCCCTGCTGGCGGTCGCGGTGTCCGCCGTCGTCGGCGGCATCGGAACGGCGCTCGCCGGACCGGTCTTCCACCTGGCGCACCACGACCTCGCGGGCGTCTGGGCGCTCGGCTGGCTCTACTCCGCGGGCATCCTCTTCGTCGGCGTGGGCCTCCACACCTTCCTCAAACGGTGGACCACCCTCGCGATGATGGTGCTGTTCGTGATGCTCAACTTCACCAGCTCCGGCGGTCTGTTCCGCCCGGAGCTGCAGAACGGGTTCTTCGGCGCGCTGCACGCCTTCTGGAACGGCGCCGGCTTCGTCGAGGGCGTCCGCGGTCTCCTCTACTTCGACGGCGACGGCCTCACGCGCGCGGCGGGGACCCTCGCCGGATGGCTGCTGCTCGGCCTGGTGGCGACCGCGGTCGCCGGTGGCGTCGAGCGCTCGCGCCACCGGCGCGCGGGACGCCCCGCCGGCGCCCCCGGGCACCCGGAGAACCCGGCGCCGGACGGCGGGCCGGAGCGCTCGGAGCGAGGGGAACGGCCCCTGCCGAGCGCCGGGGACCGGGCCAGGGCGGAGTCGGAGGAGGAGGCCGAGGAGTCGGTCGGCGTGTGACCCCCGGGGTGTCGGGCGGTCCTGTAAGGTGGCCGTCCCGGCCGCCGAGCGTCGCTGCCGGAGACGTCGCCGAGGAGGTGGGACCCATTACCGCTGTGCCAGGTCGGGTGCTCTCCTCCCCGAGTGACGCGGTCGCCGCCTCCAGGTGACCGCGGGAGCGCCCTTCGGTTCGTCGAAAGGCCCTCGGCTTCATGCCTCCCCTGTCTCCTGACGGCCCCGGTGCCACGCCTGCCGCCGTCCGCGCGCCATCCGTGGTCACCGCCCTCCGCTCCGCCGGCTGCGTCTTCCCCGAGGACGAGGCGGAACTCATTCTCTCCACCGCCCGCACGCCCGACGAGGCCGCCACGATGGTGAGCCGGCGGGCAGCCGGCGTTCCCCTCGAACACGTCCTCGGCTGGGCGGAGTTCCACGGGCTGCGCGTCACCCTCGAACCCGGCGTCTTCGTGCCCCGCCGCCGCACCGAGTTCCTCGTCGACGAGGCGGTGGCGCTCGCGCCCGGCGCGTCCCTCGTGGTCGACCTGTGCTGCGGATCGGGCGCGGTCGGCGCCGCGCTGGCGGCCGCTCTCGGCGGGCCCGAACTGCACGCCTGCGACATCGATCCGGCCGCGGTGCGCTGCGCCCGCCGCAACGTCGCGCCCTTCGACGGCCGGGTCCACCAGGGCGACCTGTTCTCGGCACTGCCCGGCGTCCTGCGCGGGCGCGTCGACCTGCTCGCCGCCAACGTGCCCTACGTCCCCACCGGTGAGGTGGGGCTGCTGCCCGCGGAGGCCAGGGACCACGAGCCCCTGACGGCACTGGACGGCGGCGCGGACGGACTCGACCTCGTGCGCCGCGTCGCCGCGGAGGGGCCGCGCTGGCTGGCCCGCGGCGGCTGCCTGCTCGTGGAGACCGGCGAGCACCAGGCCGCGGCGGCCGTCGGGATCTTCACCGACGCCGGCCTGACCGCCCGGCAGGCCGTCCCCGAGGAGGGCTGGGCGCACGTCGTGGTCGGCGTGAAGCCCTGACCCCGGGCAGGGGCGGGCCGCGGACGCGCAGCGGCCCCCTCGGCCCGCCATCCGTTCCCCTGTCCCGGGCCGGGCGGGGCCCGGTCCGGGACGGTCCCGCAGCGGGCGGGCCCTTCGTCGGCACCGGTGAAGGCCCGCCCGCCTCCCGGCACCGCCCCGGGGGCGGTGCCGCCGGTCGAGACCGTCGCCCACTCCCGCCCGGTCGCCGCCGAACGCGTGACGCTCCTCATTGTGCAACTAGTTGCACAATGGCGCCCGCCTCGTCTACAACAGACGTACGACACCGCGCACGGAGGGCCCGATGAGCCGTTACCCGCACCTGCTGAAGCCGCTGGACCTGGGCTTCACCACCCTGCCCAACCGCGTGCTCATGGGCTCCATGCACGTGGGTCTGGAGGAGGCCGAGCGCGGCTTCGAGCGCATGGCGGAGTTCTACGCCGCCCGCGCGCGCGGCGGTGTCGGCCTGATCGTCACCGGGGGCATCGCCCCCAACGACGCGGGGCGCCCCTACGAGGGCGGCGCCAAGCTGACCACCGAGGCCGAGGCAGACCAGCACGCCGGCGTCACCGCCGCGGTCCACCGCGAGGGCGGCAGGATCGCGCTCCAGATCCTCCACTTCGGCCGCTACGCCTACCACCGGGACCTCGTCGCGCCGAGCCCCCTCCAGGCGCCGATCAGCCCCTTCCCGCCCCGCGAACTGACCGACGCGGAGATCGAGCGGACCATCGACGACTACGTCCGGGCCGCCCGGCTCGCCCGCCGCGCGGGATACGACGGTGTCGAGATCATGGGCTCCGAGGGCTACCTGATCAACGAGTTCATCGCCCTCCAGACCAACCGCCGCGAGGACCGCTGGGGCGGCTCGTACGAGAACCGGATCCGCTTCCCCGTCGAGATCGTCCGCCGCGTGCGCGAGGCCGTCGGCGAGGACTTCATCATCATCTACCGCCTGTCGATGCTCGACCTGGTGCCCGGCGGTTCCACGCTCGACGAGGTCGTCACGCTCGCCCGCGCCGTCGAGGCCGCCGGGGCGACGATCATCAACACCGGGGTCGGCTGGCACGAGGCCCGCATCCCCACCATCGCGACCTCGGTGCCGCGCGGCGCGTACGCCTGGGTGACCCGGAAGGTCATGGGCTCGGTCTCGATCCCGCTCGTCACCACCAACCGCATCAACACCCCCGAGATCGCGGAGCGGTTGCTCGCCGACGGGTACGCCGACATGGTGTCGCTGGCCCGGCCGATGCTCGCCGACCCCGACTTCGTCGCCAAGGCGGCGGAGGGGCGTCCCGAGGCCATCAACACCTGCATCGGCTGCAACCAGGCGTGCCTCGACCACACCTTCAGCGGCAAGATCACCTCGTGCCTGGTCAACCCGCGCGCCTGCCACGAGACCGAGCTGGTGCTCACGCCGACCCGGCGCCGCAAGCGGGTCGCCGTGGTCGGGGCCGGCCCCGCGGGGCTGGCCTGCGCCGTGAGCGCCGCCGAGCGCGGCCACGCCGTGACCCTCTTCGACGCGGCGGCCGAGATCGGCGGCCAGCTCAACGTCGCCCGCAAGGTCCCCGGCAAGCAGGAGTTCGACGAGACCATCCGCTACTTCCGCCACCAGCTCGAAGCGCACGGCGTGGAGGTCCGGTTGAACACCTCCGCGACCGCGGACGGCCTGGAGGGGTTCGAGGAGGTCGTCGTCGCCACCGGCGTCCGTCCGCGCGTCCCCGAGATCCCGGGCGTCGACCACCCGAGCGTCGTCGGCTACCTCGACGTGCTGCGCGACGGGGCTCC
Source organism: Streptomyces sp. NPDC048566 (assembly GCF_043199735.1). NCBI lineage: Bacteria > Bacillati > Actinomycetota > Actinomycetes > Kitasatosporales > Streptomycetaceae > Streptomyces > Streptomyces sp. NPDC048566. Next base: position 76,721 of record NZ_JBICWL010000002.1, on the reverse strand, counting down.
CGTCGGCGACCGCGTCGCCATCCTCGGTGCGGGCGGCATCGGGTTCGACGTCGCCGAGTTCCTCACCGACGGCGGCGACAAGGCGAGCGAGGACCCGGCGGTGTACTTCCGGGGCTGGGGCGTGGACATGGACTACCGGGCCGCCGGAGGTCTCACGGCACCCGAGCGGCCGGCCCCGCCGCGCACCGTCCACCTCCTGCAGCGCAAGACCGGCAAGGTCGGGGCGGGACTGGGCAAGACCACCGGATGGATCCACCGCACCGAACTGAAGCACCGGGGCGTCACCACGGTCCCGGGCGTCCGGTACGACCGCATCGACGACGCCGGGCTCCACGTCACCGTCGACGGCGTAAGCCAGGTGCTGGAGGTCGACACCATCGTGCTGTGCACCGGCCAGGAGCCGCGCCGCGACCTCTACGAGGAGCTGCGCGCCACGGGCCGCGGCGTGCACCTCATCGGCGGCGCCGACGTGGCCGCGGAGCTGGACGCGAAGCGTGCCATCCAGCAGGGCACCGAACTCGCGGCCGCCCTCTGAGGCGTCCCGCGGCCAAGGCCCGGGGGAGGGGCGGTGGGCGGCCGGACCGTACGGGCCGCGTGCCGTCCGGCCCGGCCGGCTCTCCCTAGGATGACCCCATGTCACTCCCGCACGCGATCCTCACCGCCCTGCTCGAGAAGCCCTCGTCGGGTCTCGGGCTCACCCGGCGGTTCGACAAGTCGATCGGCTACTTCTGGTCGGCGACGCATCAGCAGATCTACCGGGAGCTGGGCAAGCTGGAGGCCGAGGGCTACATCCGGGAACTGCCCGCCGAACAGCCCGCCCGCGGCCAGAAGAAGAACTACGAGGTGCTGCCCGCGGGACGTTCGGAGCTGGCCCGCTGGACCGCAGCGGCGCAGGACCCCCGGCCGCTGCGGGACACGATGCTGCTGCGGCTGCGGGCCGCCGCCGTCGTCGGCACCGAGGGGCTGGAAGCGGACCTGCGGCGCCATCTCGCGCTGCACCAGGCTCAGCTGGCCGAGTACGAGGAGATCCAGGAGCGGGACTTCCCGCCCGGCAGGGACACTCCCGAGGACCGGTTGCGCCACCTCGTGCTGCGGGCGGGGATCGACCTGGAGACCTTCTGGACCCGCTGGCTGGCCCAGGCCGCCGAGGAGGTCGGCCGGCTGGACCGGACCTGACCGGGCGGCCGCCCGGGCCCCGGGTCCGCCCGAGGCCGCTCGGGCCGCCGGCCGGCGCCGGTCCGCGGATCGCCCGCGCCGTCGGTCAGAGGCGGTGGGGCTTGGAGCGGCGGCGCAGGAACCAGACCGCCGCCACCGTTCCCGTCACGACCAGCGCCGCTCCGCCGGCGACGGTGGCGGTGCCGTAGTCCTTCACGGCCCCGCCGACGCCGCCCATGACGCCGCGTGAGGGCGAGGCCGAGGCGGTCGCCGAGATCGTGGGCGTCGACGGGGCCGAGACGATGATCGACTGGGTGCCCGCCGTGGTGCCGTCACCGCACACCACGATGACCGTGTACGTTCCGGCGCCCACGCCGGTCCAGGACGCCGACTGACTGCTGCTGGTGCCCGTGAGCGGCATCTGGCGGCCCTGGGCGAAGTTCGCCTGGCCGCTGGAGAGCAGCGAGGCGTTGCCGAAGCTGCTGCCGTTGCTCGGGCAGGCACTGGTGGTGACCGAGACCGAGGTGCCGCTGGTGCTCACCGAGATCCCGGAACCCCATGCCTGGGCCGACGGCGCGGCCAGCGTGAGCGGAAGCGCGACGACGGCGGCCGTGGTCAGGCCCGAGCGGAGAAGTGTCCGAGTGGTACGCATAGGAACTGCCCTCCAGCGGCACGGTTGGCGGTACTTCCCATGCGCCGCCGAGAATCGGAAGGCCCGTGCTGCCTCGGCACGAGCAAAGGCGCCCCGGGCCCGGCCCGCACGCGGACGGGGACCGGGCAGGTGACGGGTACGGCCGTCCGGCGGACCCGCGGCGCGTTTCCGGGCCGCCGACCGCGGGCGGGGCGCCGGCCCCGCGGCGGGGGTCACGACCCGGTCGTCACCGAACGCTCCGGGGAGAACCCTCCCCACGTTCCGTCGGGCAGCTTCGCCCGGATGCGCACCCGGTGCGTCACGCCGGGGTCCCGGCCGACGTAGAAGCTGTGGGTGGCCGTGCCGCGGGGCGGAGTGCCGCCCCAGACCAGGGAGGTGGCGGCGCGCCCGTCGAGGTCGATCCCGTACTCGGTGATCACGCCGTCCACCTTCGGCGGGACCCAGGACAGGTCGACGTAGTAGGCCCCGTCCGCCCGGTGGGTCGCGGCCCGGAAGGCGGTCGGCGCGGTGCCCCGTCCGTCGTCGGAGCCCGGGGCGGTGCTCAGACGGACGGGCTCGCCCGGCGCAGAGAGGTTGTCCGCCGCGTCGCGGGCACGCACGGTGAAGGAGTAGGCCGTGCCCGGCCGCAGGCCCGTGACCACGGTCGCCGTCTGCCCGCCGCCGACGCTGTGGATCTTGGAGGTGCCCTGGTAGACGTCGTACGACGCGACGCCGACCGCGTCCGTGGACCGGGTCCACGAGAGCTGGACGGCCCGGCTGCCGACCGCCCTGCCGTGCGGGCTGCCAGGGCGGGTGGGCGGTGTCGTGTCGGCCGCGACCGCGGCCGGTGTGGTGGCCCGCACCCGTCTGCTCGGCGGTCCCGGTGCTCCGGCGGCGCTGCGCGCCCGGACCGTGAAGACGTAGGCGGTCGACGGCGCGAGGCGGGTGACGTCCACCATGTGCTCCGTGCCGGGCACCTGCGCGACCTTGGTGGTGCCGCGGTAGACCTCGTACCCGGCCACCGGCGGATCGGCGGCGGCCAGATTCCACATGACGTGGACGCTGGTCGCGCTGCCCGCCGCCGCGGTCACGCCCTGCGGGGCGGCGGGCGGCCGTCCGCTCCGCTCCGCCGGCGAAGCGCCCAGGGCGCAGGAGGGGACGACGAGCAGGATGCCGCACACGAGCACGCGCAGGACGGTGGGGGGAACGTCTCGCACCGGGTCGCCTTCCCTCGGCGGGATTGGTCTGTACCTATAAGACACGGCCGGCGCGGCCACATCAAGAGGGCGAACGGGGTGGTGACCGCGATGCCCCGGAGGTCCGTATGCTGATCCTCCGCGCGGCGTGAACTCGCCCCGATCGCAGGGGAGTTCCCGCTCGCGGCGCGGACCGCTGTCGTCGCTGATCCCGCGCCGGCGCGTGCGGCCGAGGGGCCGGAGCCGAGGACGGCCCCGGCCCCTCGGTCGCGCGACGCCCGACCGGCGGCGGCCGCTCGCGGCCGGACCGCACCCGACGTCCGGGTGTCTCGCCTGGCCCCCCTCCGGTGGACGTGTCGTCAGGAGCCCACCACATTGGGGCAGGTGACGTCGTGTTCCCCAGGAGAGGGTCTCCCATCGTGCGCCTCCAGTCGCTGACGCTGGTCGTGGCCGCCGCCGCCCTGCTCGCCCCCGCTCCCGCGCCGCGGCCCCCGGTTCCGGTCATCGGCCACCCGGGCGGACGGGCCGCGGCGGCCGTACCGGCGGGTGCCGTGCGGGCCGCCGACCTGCTGGCGAGGGCGCGCGACTGCGCCCCCGTCTCGAAGGGGCGCTACCGCTCCGACGACGGCACGCCCGCCGGCATCCCGGTGTGCGGCACCCGCGACGCCGTCTACTGGACCGCCGACATGGACATCGACTGCGACGGCAGGCCGGGCCCGCGGTGCAACGGCCGCACCGACCCGCTGTTCTCCGACGCCACCGCCTTCGCGCAGTCCGACGGCCGAGCCCTCGGTGCCGAGACCCTTCCGTACATCGTCGTCCCGGCCCCCAGCGACGTCTGGAACCACCGGGACCACGGTGTCGGAGCCGGGTCGGTGGCCGCCGTGGTCTACCGCGACCGCGTCGCGTACGCCGTCGTCGGCGACACCGGCCCGAGCGACATCATCGGCGAGGCCTCCTACGCCACGGCCGAGGCGCTCGGCATCCGCCCCGACCCGCGCGGCGGCGGCACCCCCTCGGGGGTCACCTACATCGTCTTCCGCCACTCCCGGGTCTCACCGATCGAGGACCACGCCGCGGCCGTGGCGGCGGGGGAGCGGCTCGCCCGGAGGTTCGCCCGCGAGCGGTGACCGGTCCGCGGCGTCCCCACGGGTTCCCGAGATCCCCGCGGCGCGGCGGTCGGTGGGCCGCGGCCCACCCGACGCCCCCGGACAGGGGCGCTCCGCCGGTGTTGCACGGGGGCGGAGGCGGCCCGACGCGCACGCCCACGACAAGGTCGAACCCGCGTTCGCGCGCGCTCGCCTGTGTCGGACCTCGCTCCGCGATCCGGGCGGCCGTGCTCGGCGCGGCGCTGCACAGGACGGCCCCGCCCGACGCCCCGCGCGGCGAGGCCGGGGCGGAGGCCGCACTCGCCGGGACGACCTCCACGCGTCGGTCGGGCTCCGCGGTCGCGGCGGACGGCGCTCCTCGCGCGGCGCCGGGCCCGCCCGCTGCCGGCGCCCGCGTCCGCCGGGTCGCGGCCGGGGCGAGCGGGCCCCGCGGGCGGCCGGCGGAGGCCCGGGTGACGGCGACCGCGGTCCGCCCGCGCTCCCCGCGGGTCGGGCCCGCGCCCCTGGCGAGCCGGGCGGACGGATCGCAAGGGGTGCGGTAGGAACGCGCCCGGGCGCCCGGGCGCACGACGTCCCGGGGGCCGGCGGCACGCTGTCCGCCGGGCCGGCGCGCCCGGGCACGTTCCCGGCCGCGCCTGTCCCGCGGCGCCTCACTCCTTGCGGTAGTCGTATGCCTCGGCCGCCGCGGCCTGGACGGCGTCGAGGTCGCCGCCCGCCGAGGCGGTGACCACCGCCGCCACCGCCCCCTCGACGAACGGGGCGTCCACCAGGCGGCTGCCGTCCGGCAGTTCGTCGCCCTCGGCGATCAGCGCCTTGACCGTCAGCACGGCACTGCCGAGGTCGGTGAGCACGGCCACGCCGGCTCCGCCGTCCACGGACGCGGCCGCCGCGGCGATGAGCTCCGAACTGGTGCCCAGACCCCCGTCCGTCGTGCCTCCCGCCGCGGCGACGGGAGCGGTCGTGCCGCCTCCCGCCAGGCCCGTCGCCAGTTCGGCGACGGACGACGCGACCGCGGCGCTGTGCGAGACCAGCACGATCCCCACGAGCTTCGGGGCGTTCCCGGTGCCCTGCGTGGTGTCACTCACCGCCGGCCTCCACGAGTGCCGCGATCAGCAGCGCCGAGGACGTCGCCCCGGGGTCCTGGTGCCCGATGCTGCGCTCGCCCAGATAGCTGGCCCGGCCCTTGCGGGCCTGGAGCGGGGTCGTCGCCACCGCGCCCTCCTCCGCGGCCGTCTTCGCGGCCTCGAAGGACTCCCCGAGCGCGTCGACGGCGGGCACCAGGGCGTCGATCATCGTCTTGTCGCCGGGTGCGGCTCCGCCCAGCGCCATCACCGCGTCGACGCCCGCGCGCAGCGCGTCGGTGAGCTGCTCCCGGCCGACCACGCCCGCGTCCCCGAGGGCCTTGCCGGTCCGGCGCAGCAGGGTGCCGTACAGCGGCCCGGAGGCGCCGCCCACCGTCGAGATGAGCTGCCGTCCGGACAGCGTGAGGACGGCACCGGGCGTGTCCGGTGCCTCCTTCTCCAGGGCGGCCGTCACGGCGGTGAACCCGCGCTGGAGGTTGGTGCCGTGGTCGGCGTCGCCGATCGGCGAGTCCAGGTCGGTGAGCCGCTGTGCCTCGCGGTTCACGGACGCGGCGGTCGCCGTCATCCAACGGCGGAAGAATTCGGCGTCGAGCACGGAATCTCCTTGCGTGGTGGGAAAGATGACGCGCCGTCACCTGGTGGAACGGCCTCCTGGGGCGCCCGGCGTCCCGCTGCCCGGGTGCCCGCCCGGCGGCGGCGCGGGGAGCGGACGGCCGCCTGCCCCCGTGCCGCCGGGTTCACACACCCCACCGCAGGCCGGGTGTCCTGACCGGTGCGTCCCACAGGCGCAGCAGTTCCTCGTCCACCTGGCAGAGGGTGACCGAGGCTCCGGCCATGTCCAGCGAGGTGACGTAGTTGCCGACCAGTGTGCGGGCGACCGGTACGCCCCGCTCGGTGAGCACCCGCTGAACCTCCGCGTTGAACCCGTACAGCTCCAGCAGCGGGGTGGCGCCCATGCCGTTCACCAGCACCAGGACGGGGTTGCGCGGAGTGAGGTCCTCCAGGATCGCCTGCACCGAGAAGTCGGCGATCTCGCGCGAGGTCATCATGGCGCGCCGCTCGCGGCCGGGCTCGCCGTGGATGCCGACGCCCAGTTCGAGCTCCCCGGAGGGCAGGTCGAAGGTCGGGGTGCCCTTGGCGGGTGTGGTGCACGCGCTGAGGGCGACACCGAAACTGCGGGAGTTCTCGTTGACCTGGGTGGCCAGTGCCTGGACGCGGTCCAGGGGCGCGCCCGCCTCCGCCGCGGCGCCCGCGATCTTCTCGACGAACAGGGTCGCGCCGGTGCCCCGGCGGCCGGCCGTGTACAGGCTGTCGGTGACCGCCACGTCGTCGTTCACGAGGACCTTGGCGACCTGGATGCCCTCGTCCTCGGCCAGTTCGGCGGCCATGTCGAAGTTCAGGACGTCGCCGGTGTAGTTCTTCACGATGAACAGCACACCCGCGCCGCTGTTCACGGCGGCCGCCGCGCGCAGCATCTGGTCCGGTACCGGTGAGGTGAAGACCTCGCCGGGGCAGGCCGCGGACAGCATGCCGGGCCCCACGAACCCTCCGTGCAGCGGCTCGTGCCCGGAACCGCCGCCGGAGACCAGGCCCACCTTGCCCGCGACGGGGGCGTCCCGGCGTACGACCACGCGGTTCTCGACGTCCACCGTCAGGTCGGGGTGCGCGGCCGCCATGCCCCGCAGCGCGTCCGCCACCACCGTCTCCGCCACGTTGATGAGCATCTTCATGGGAACCTCCTGGTGAGAAGAGTCGCTGGGCTCCTTGTCCCATAATGCCCACGTTCGGGTCGGTTCCGTCGGTCGGGCGGCCCGGACGGGGCCCGCTCGCGGCGGCGGGGGCCGGAGGGAACCGGCCCGGCGGCCCGGGAGCACGCCGGCCGGGCCGGGTGTCCCGGCCCGGCCGGCGGATCGGCGCGGCGAGGAGCTCACCCTGGGAAGTATCGGCGCTCGGGCGGCGATGGTCACGGGTGCGGACGGGTTCCGCCGGGCCGGTGCGCCCCCCCGCGCGGTATCGGCGCCCGCCCCGCGCGGTCGCGTGGGCGGGCGCGGGCTTCGGGGGCGCCCCTCCCGCGTCGGTGCCGGTCCGGCCGCTTGTGCGCCGGCCGGCGGCCCGGGGCCGGGCCGGTGACCGGCGGTCCGGCCCCGGTGCCGGCGGTCAGGTCACGTCGTCGCGTTGCGCACCTGGAGGGTGCCGCGCTCGCTCTCCCGCAGCCCGCGGCCGATGATCAGCCGCTGGATCTGGTTGGTGCCCTCGAAGATCTGCATCACCTTGGCCTCGCGCATGTAGCGCTCGACCGGGAAGTCGCGGGTGTACCCGGCGCCGCCCAGCACCTGGACCGCGTCGGTGGTGACCTTCATGGCGTTGTCGGTCGCGATGAGCTTGGCGATGGAGGCCTCGGTCTGGAAGGGCAGTCCCTCGTCCTTCAGGCGCGCCGCCGCCAGCGTGGTGGCCCGGGACGCCTGCACCGCCGCGGCCATGTCGGCGAGCACGAACGCCAGGCCCTGGTGCTCGATGATGGGCCGGCCGAAGGTCTCCCGCTCCCGCGAGTAGCGCAGCGCGTGGTCCAGCGCGCCCTGCGACAGCCCGGTGGCCACGGCGGCGATGCCGAGGCGCCCGCAGTCCAGGCCCGCGAAGGCGATCCGGAGTCCTTCGCCCTCCTCGCCGAGCCGCCGGCCGACCGGGACCCGGGCGTCCTCGAAGCGCACGGTGGCGGTGGCGGAGCCGGTCAGGCCCATCTTCTGCTCCGGCGGGTCGGCCACCACGCCCGGCGTGTCGGCGGGCACGAGGAAGCAGGAGATGGCGTGCGAACCGGAGTCCGAGGTGCGCGCCATGACCGTGTAGAAGTCGGCGTGTCCGCCGTGCGTGGTCCATGCCTTCGCGCCGTTCAGGACGTAGGCGTCGCCGTCCCGGACGGCTCGGGTGCGCATCGCCGCAGGGTCGGAGCCGGCGTGTGCCTCGGACAGGCAGTAGGCGCCGAGCAGCTCGCCGCCGAGCATGTCGGGCAGCCACTCCTTCTTCTGGTCCTCGGTGCCGAAGGACGCCAGTGCGTAGCAGGACAGCGCGTGCACCGAGACGCCGACCGCGACGCTCGCCCACACGGCGGCGATCTCCTCCAGGACCTGGAGGTAGACCTCGTAGGGCTGGTCGCCGCCGCCGTGCTCCTCGGGGTAGGGCAGGCTGAGCAGCCCGGCCCGGCCGAGGGTGCGGAAGACGTCGCGGGGGAAGCGTCCCTCGGCCTCCGCCGCGGCGACGCGCGGAGCGAGCTCCTTCTCGGCCAGCTCGCGCGTCAGGGCGATCAGGTCGACGGCTTCCGGTGCGGGGAGCGTGCGGGTCGCGGGCATGGAAGTCCTCGGGGGTGCGGTGGAAAGTGATACGCCAGACGATACAAGAGTATCGTTTTTGGTACCGCGCGGCCATGGCGTGCCGATCCCGCGCGTCGTCGCGGGTCGCAGACGTCCCGGCGACAGCCGGGCGGGACGGAGGTCCGTGGACGGCGCCGGGGGCAGGCGGGCGGGAAGGACGGCGCGCGAGGGCGGCGTGAGAGTCGGCCGCCGGACGGCGGGTGCCCGGGGGCCGGGGGAGGGGCGGGCCGGAGCCCGCGGACGGGCGGCGTTCCCACCGCTCCCGGCGGGGCGCCCCGTGCGTCAGGGGGAGACGGCGTGGACGATCAGCGACGCCAGCTCGGCGTAGGCCTCCGCGTCGCTCAGCCCGGTGCGCGCGGCCACCTCTCCGCGCTGGATCTCCTGCATCGTGGCGGCGACGACCTCGCCGACGAAGGCGGCGTGCACGTCACGGAACGCGCCCGCCGCCACTCCGTCCGCGATGAGCTGCCTGATCCTCGCCGCGGCGAGCCGGGTGTTGGCCTCGTACACCTCGCGCGCCGGTTCGAAGGCGGCCATGTCGTCGAGGAACTGCCGGGACAGCGGCCGCAGCTGCTGCGCGACCGCGTTCAGGTAGACGACCACGCGCTCGGGGGGCGCGGAGGTGTCGGCGACCCGCTTCTCCACCGACTGGGCGGCCTCCCGGAAGTAGTGCTTCACCGCCTCGCGCACCAATTCCTGCTTGCTGCCTGCCAGTTGGTACAGGGTGGTCTTCGAGCAGCGCAGCCGTTCGGTCAGCTCGTCCAAGGTGAAGGCGGCGAACCCCTCCGCCACGAGCAGCGCGACGAGCCGTTCGAGCAGGTCGGTCTGGCGCGCGGTGCGGCGGGTGGACGGCATGATCTCAGCGTATCCGCTCCGTCCCGGCGGCAACCGTCGCCCCGCCTCCTCCCGCCGCACGTCGGAAGCGCCGGGCACCGGTCCGCGGCGCCGACTCGGGAACGCTGAGCACGGACCCGGGAAACCGGGTACGGGTACCTCCGGTACCGGATACGCCGCACCGGGTGCTCCGCACCCGCTCCGCGACCGCCGCGGACGTCCCCGGCCCAGGACAGGAGCCGCCCGATGACCGCCACGCACCACCTGCCCGCCGGCACGTCCGGTACGGACGCCTACGCCGTGGAGGTCACGCCCGCGTCGGCCGGCTGGGACCGGTCGGCCCTGCGGGTGCTGGAGCTGCCGTCCGGCGGCCGGCACTCCTTCCGCACCGGCGACGCCGAATGGATCGTCCTCCCGCTCGCCGGCGGCTGCGCCGTCGCCGTCGGCGACGAGACCTTCGAGCTGGCCGGGCGCCGGAGCGTCTTCACGGGGGTGAGCGACTTCGCCTACCTCCCCCGCGACGCGGCCGTCACGCTCACCTCGCCCGCCGGGGGCCGGTTCGCGCTGACCGGCGCCCGCTGCGAGCACCGGCTGCCCGCGCGGCACGTCCCGGCGTCCGCGGTGCCGGTCGAACTGCGCGGCACCGGCACGTGCTCACGGCAGGTCAACAACTTCGCCGCGGCGCACGTCTTCGACTGCGACCGGCTCATCGCCGTCGAGGTGATCACCCCGGGCGGCAACTGGTCCTCCTATCCGCCCCACAAGCACGACGAGCACCGGCCCGGCGAGGAGTCCGAGCTGGAGGAGATCTACTACTTCGAGTTCGCCGCGCACGAGGACACCCCGGGCTTCGGCTACCACCGCGTCGCGCCCTCCGGCCGCGGAACCGGGGCCGACGTCCTCGCCGAGGTCCGCGACGGAGACGTGGTCCTCGTCCCGGACGGCTGGCACGGCCCCTCGATGGCCGCACCGGGCCACACCATGTACTACCTCAACGTCATGGCGGGACCCGACCCCGAGCGCGCCTGGCTCATCCGCGACCACCCCGACCACGCGTGGATCCGGAGCACCTGGCCCGGACAGCCCGTCGACGCCCGGCTGCCCCTCTACACCGCTCCGGCGCGCCCCTGACACGCAGCCCGGGGCCGGCGGGTGCCCACCGGCGCGGCGCCCACGAGGCCCCGCGGCGACCGGTCACGGCCCGCCCCTGCGCCGGCGACCGGTCAGGTGCGCCCGGCGGCGGCTCGGCGCGACTGCACGGCCGCGTCCACGATCGGCGTGCGGACGGCGCGCGACAGGTCCAGCAGCGAGCGCTGCGCCGTGTCCAGCTCCCGCGGGCCCGACGGCGTCCCCCGCGGGGCCGCGGGCTTGACCGAGACGACGATGTCCATGTCGCCGATCCTGACGTTGACGGTCTCGTGGCGGCCCGACGGCGAGGTGGTCTCGGTGTACGCGGCCACGGCGACCATCGCGGCCATCCCGATGACCTCCGCGTCGGCCGCCGTCGAACCGGCGCTCAGGGCCTCCCGGTAGGCCTGGAGCCGGACCTGGTCGTCGAGGTGGCCCACGAGCCGCTTGAGCCCGTCCCGGATGGCCGTCTCGCGTGTGGTCAGGCGCAGGTCGACGTCCCCGACGGTCCGCCACGACAGCGGCGCCACGGCGCGCCGCTGCCCCGGGCCGGACAGCAGACGGAACAGGGGGCGAAGCCGGACGAACGCGACCAGGGCGTCGAGGCGCGGGCCGACCACGGGGAGGATGTAGCCCGCCGAGGTGAGGCACGCGCCGACCGCGATCAGGGGGGCGACGCTCGTGCTGAGGACGTCCCAGCGGTGGCCGAGCCAGTGCGCGGTCAGGGAGACGAACTTGACCGCGCTGTAGGCGCTGGTGAACAGCCAGCCCACGGCGAGCAGATGGAGGGAGAACCGGCTCCACCGTCCGACCTGCCGGGTGAAGCGCCAGCAGAGCACGGTCGTGGTGACGGCCGCGACCAGGTGCGCGGCCAGGTAGAGAACGATCATCTCGCGGGTGAAGGGGGTCGCCGCGTAGTAGGTGTCGAAGTCCTCGCGGCGTTCCACGGCGGTGTCGCCGAGGGCGAACAGCAGGCCCTGGGCGCACAGCACGACCGCGTAGCCGCAGAGCCACAGGCGGGAGGTGCGCCGGGCCCGCCCGGTGTCCCCGGTGCGCCACTGCACGATCAGGATGACCGAGGCCGCGCTGAACGCGGTCACCGTCGTGTACGTCAGCAGGGCGGCCAGGTTGGCCACGCCGGAGAGGCGGTTGACGGCGGCCACCGTGGGGGGCGCCCCGAGCACGAACGCGAGCCCCGACAGGAAGATGACCGCGCAGAACGTCCACTTGAGCGGGTCCCTGCGGTGGCGCCCGAGGTCGGGCAGCTGGGCCGCCAGGCCCGCCCACAGGATGCCGCCGGCGATGTAGTAGATCAGCCCGTTCACCTCGACCTCGCATGACTTCGCTGGAGCTCAGCACCACGCGTGCTCGGAATCCGGCCATGCGCACGCCGGACGGCCTCCCCGAACGGCCGCCCGTCACCCTCCGCAACTGCTCCTCCCCGGCGCACCGTTCCCCCTGTTCCTCGTGTTGAAGGGGCCTGTGGACGCCGGCCCGGACGGCCTCCGGCAGGCCCCTCGCGGGCGGAGGGGCCATGCTCTTTCGGCCTTCACATCTTTCTTCACAGAAGCCGCCTTGTCACCCGCGCAAACGACTCCGTCTCCGAACCGGGGGAGGGTTCCCCGTCCCGCCCGTGCCCGAGCCCCCTGTCCGGGCACGGACATGGCCTCGGGCACGGGGGCAACGGCGATGGACCCAGGGGCAGTTCCGGAGCACACGCCGGTCCGCCCCGGCCGGCGTGCGGGTACGGTGAGGCCCCGGTCGTCGAGCGCAGGGGAGAGGCATGTCGCGGAACGCAGTCGTCGTCGGTGGAGGTCTGGCGGGCATGCTCGCCGCCGCGGCCCTGGCGCCCCACGTCGACGGGGTCACGGTCGTCGAGCGCGACACCCTGCCGGACGGCCCGGTGCCGCGCACGGGGCTTCCGCAGAGCCGCCACGCGCACATTCTGCTGCCCAGTGGCCGCGACGCCGTCGAGGCCCTCGTGCCGGGCGGGAGGATACGCGAGCGCCTCGCGGCCGCCGGAGCCCGCGAGGCGTCCCTGACGTCCCTGCTCACCTTCGGCGGCGAGGGCTGGTTCCGCAGATGGGGTCGCGACGACCACCTGCTGACGGTGTGCAGCCGCGACCTGCTGGACTGGACGGTGCGCGAGGCCGTCCTGGACACGCCCGGACTCGTCGTGCGGGCCGGCCGGGCCGTCGCCCTGCTGGGCTCCGCGCCCCGCGTCACCGGCGTCCGGGTGCGCGACGCGGACGGCCGGGAGGAGGACCTCGCCGCGGACCTGGTCGTCGACGCGAGCGGACGGGGCTCCCGGGCCCCGCACTGGCTCGCCGAGCTGGGTGTCACCGGCGTCACCGAGTCGGTCGTCGACTCCGGCCTCGTCTACGCCAGCCGGCGCTACCGCATCCCCGAGGGCGCCGAGGACTGGCCGCTGACCCAGGTGACCGCCGACCCGTCGTCCGGGGAACCGGGCCGTTCGGCGAACCTGGTGCCCATCGAGGACAACCAGTGGCTGGTCAGCCTGGGAGGCACCCGCGGCGCCGAACCGACCGGCGACGCCGAGGACTTCGCGCCGTTCGCGCGCGGCCTGCGCCACCCCCTGGTGGGCGATCTGATCGCCGGGGCGGAGCCCCTCACCGACGTGGTGCTCACCCGCAGCACCCGCAACGGCCGCCGTCACTTCGAGACGGCCGCCGCCTGGCCGGACGGGTTCGTCGTCCTCGGCGACGCCGTCGCCACCTACAACCCGGTCTACGGGCAGGGCATGTCCGTGGCCGCCCTGGGAGCGCGGGCGCTGCAGGACGCCCTGCGCGCCTCGGACCCGGGCGCGCCGGGGTTCGCCCGGCGGGTCCAGAAGGCGTCCGCGAAGCCCGTCGAGGCCGCCTGGGCGATGAGCACCTCGCAGGACCGCTGGTTCCCCGGCGTCGAGGGGACCCCGCCCACGTTCGCCGACAAGCTCCTGACCCGGTACGCGCGGCGCATGACACGGGTGGCGACCACGTCGCACCGGGTGTCCTCGGCGATGTGCGAGGTGACCACCCTGCAGAAGGACGCGATCGGACTGGTCCACCCCTCGCTGCTGCTGGCCACGCTCGCCGGTCCGGTGCTGCCGCCCCTCGCGGGGCCGCCCCTCACACCGAAGGAGCGCGCGTTCCTGACGTCGCACACGTCGGCCAAGCGATGACCTGGTGAAGGGCCGGGCGGCGCCTCGACGGCGTATCGCCTTCGAGCCGGCGCGTGTCCGGTGGCGGGAGGAGGGGGACGGTCGCGGGGAGGCGCGTGGTCGTGGTCCGCTCGCGGTGGTCGTGGGGGCACCCGAGCGTCCCGCTCCGGCCGGGGCGTGCTCGCCGGCCGAACGGCCGGGTGCGGCCGCGGGTTCGCCACGTGTCCGAGGCCTCGCTCGGCGTCGGCCGAGCCGCGGGGACGGCATCCGTGGTGCCCGATGCGGTCGGTCCCGGGGTCCGGGGGACTGACGGCGGGGGGTCGACTACGGGGGATTCACCATCCGGGGTGCACGGGGCGGCCCGTGCGCGCGATCACTGAAGGGTCGTGGCGATCTTCCGCAGCTCGGCGTCCAGGTGCAGGAGGAAGCAGGGGTGCTGCTCCTCTCCGCCGAAGGGCACGACGAGGGCGGTGCGGTCCAGGAAGACCCGCAGGGGTTCCACGCCGCTGCGGAACAGGGCGTGATGCCCGCGCACCTGGATGCGGATCAGCACCGACTCGGGCTCGCCCGTCTCGGGGACCACCAGGACGTCCCCCTCGCCGCACGCCCGGTCCAGCCCGGCGAGCAGCAGGTCGCGCCCGAGGAACCAGGAGACGGGGTCCTGCCCGGGAAGCCGGAACATCAGCTCGACGGCCAGGGGATCGCAGCTGCGGTACTTCAGCCGGACCGGAACGCGCCAGGGAGGCTCATCCAACTCCAGGAAGTCCATCAGGACTTCGGCGTCGACGAGGCGGGACATTCGGATTCTCCTTCTCTCGTGTCGTCGGACGGTGCCGGACTCCGGCCCCGGACCGCACGGCGGCATCCCCGCGTCCGGCCCCCGGCCGTGGAACGGTCCGGCGGATCCGGTGCGGGCAGGTCACGGCCGATCCGCCGGAGGGCGCCGGCCCGGCCGGCACGCGTCACCTTCTCGTGCGCTCAACGAACAAGGGGCGCTCCCGTCACCCCGGTCGCGCGGCACGGTGGATTCGAACAGAGGGCGGCCCCGTCACCCGGGTGCCCCCCTCTCACCGGGCCCCTGATGCCGCGCTGCCCGCAGCGGCCTCGAACACCGGCCGCGCGCCCCGCGCCGGGCGGCGGCGCGGCCGGCACCACGGGGTCTCCGGCGTCCGCAGCGTGCCCCTTCGCCGAGGACGTGGCGACGACGTCCGGGGCGCGCCGCATCGCGCGGGCCGACACCATCCCGGCGCTGCCGGTCCCGGGCGTGGTCGCGGCCCACCCGGTGACGTCGGGGCGAATCGGCCCGCCGCCTGGACACCGCGCGCCGCCGGGGCCTGCTGCCCCCGTCCCACCGCCTGCGGACCGCCGGGCGAGCCGGGGGCGACCGCCGCCGCCGCGACGCGTGGCGGCGACGGTCGCCCGCGCGAGGAGCCCGACTCCTCCCCTTTCGCCGGGTCCCCGCGCATGATGTCCCCGCGGGCTCCGGCGCGGGAGGAACGCCGCCTCGGAGCACGCGGTCGCGGGGACGAAGACGGACGGTGCGCGCCCGAACGGCCGGTCTTGTGGGCACTTCTGACAGCGTGTGAGCAGTCGTCTACGCAAAGCAGAGGCCGATCGGCCCGTGCGCGGGTGCCGTTCGGCCCTCCTCGTACCCGCGCCGCCGGGACACGCCGGCCGCGGCGCGGGACAGCCCGCACCACGGGCCTTGCCGAGGCCGGCGGTGCTCCGGGGCCGGGCGGCGCGGCCGGCGTGTCCCGGGGGAGCCCCGTCGCCCGGGCGGAATCGGCCCGCCGCGCCGGGAGGCCGCCGGCGCGGCTCAGCCGGTCCGGTGGGAGCGGCGCTCCAGGACGAGCAGTGCCTGCTCCGCCCAGGTGATGTTCGCCTGCTCGAAGGCGCGTCCCCCGATCAGCGTGAGGTACGGGCCGACGCGCTCGGCGGCCGCCAGGTACTCCTCCTCGGAGCGGCCGTCGAGGAGGCGCGCACCGATCCGCTCGTAGTGCGCCAGCTTCGCCCGCGCCCCCTCCAGGCGTTCGGCGATGGCCGTGCGCACCGCTTCGCCGTCGCCTCCGTCGAGGGCGTACACCTTGACCATGAGTTCGTCGCGCAGGGCGGTGGGCCGCGCGGGGACCGCGGTGAACGCGGCCAGGGCGGCGGCGCCCGCCGTGGTCAGGGAGAACACCCGCTTGTTCGGCCGGCGTTCCTGCCGCACGAGCCGGGCCTCGATCAGCCCCTCGGACTCCATGCGGTCCAGCTCCCGGTACAGCTGCTGCGGGGTCGCCATCCAGAAGTTGGCCACCGAGGCGTCGAACCCCTTGGCCAGGTCGTACCCCGACGCCTCGCCCTCCAGGAGCGCGGCCAGAACAGCGTGTCGCAGTGCCATCCTCCAAGGCTAGACGCCTTGCACCCGGGCGACTAATCTGATGCGCACCTATTCAATTAGTTGACTATGAGGGGAGACGCGATGAACGCGTTCCGCAAGGCCGTGGAGGCGGGCGACCTCGCCGCCGTCGAGGAACTGCTCGCCCCCGACGTCGTGTTCACCAGCCCCGTCGCCTTCAAGCCCTACCCCGGCAAGCCGATCACCGCCGCCATCCTCCGCGGTGTCTGGCGCGTGTTCAGCGACTTCCGGTACGTCCGCGAGATCGCCGGAGCGGACGGCCGCGACCACGCCCTCGTCTTCACCGCCAAGGTGGGCGACAAGGAGATCAACGGCTGCGACTTCCTGCACATCGACGAGGACGGCCTGATCGACGAGTTCACCGTCATGGTGCGGCCCTTGTCGGCGGCCCAGGCCCTGTCCGCCGCCATGGGGGCGGAGTTCGAGCGGATCTCCCGCGAGGCGGCCGGAGCGTGAGACGCCACGCCCGCGCCGTTTGAACCGACTCCCGCGGGCTATCCGGTAGTTGTGACCTCCACGACATCCCGGCAGGCGCTCGTCCGCTTCCTGGAGGACCGCTTCGCCTGCGCCCAGGCGTGCAGCCGGTGCGCCCGGTCCTGCGCCCTGCGCGCCAGTCTCATGCATCCCGACGGCCCCGAGGAACAGGGCCTGGTCCGCCGCGAGGGCGTGTTGTGCGCCGAGGTCTGCGAGGCGACGGTCCAGATCCTGTCCCGGCAGACCGCACAGGACGAGCGGGAGGTGCGCGCCCAGCTGGAGTGGTGCCGCGACGTCTGCCTGCGGTGCGCGGACGTCTTCGACGGCTTCCCCGGCGCGGAGGGGTCGGCCAAGACCTGCCGCGAATGCGCGCAGGCGTGCTCCGACTTCCTCGCCGTCCTGTGACCGGGAGCGGGCCGCCCCGGCTCAGGCCGGCGCCGCCAGCGGCCGTCCCGCGCGCACGTTCCAGCGCCCCGCGCGGCCACTGAGCTCCGTCGCGCTGAGCGGTGCCACGTCGACTCGCCAGAACGCCGACTCCGGGGCCCCCAGCGCCCGGACCACCAGGGCGCGCACGACCTCCGGTTCGACCACCGCGACGACCCGGCCGTCGTGCCGGGCGGCGTCGTCCAGACACTCCGCCACCCGCGCGCAGAAGGCCCGCACCGACTCGCCGCCGTGCGGCGCCGACGCGGGATCGGCGAGCCAGCGCGCGACCGCCTCCGGCTCCGCGGCGCTCACCTCGCCGAGTGTCGCCCCCCGCCAGCGGCCCACCCGCAGGCCGGCCAGCCCGGGGACGTCGCCCGCGCCGTCGAGGCCGAGCGCCTGCGCGGTCTGGCGGCACCGCGTGGTGGGGGAGGCCCACAGCCGGTCGCCGGACGGCACCGCACCCGACTCCCGGGCCGCCCGGGCGGCCCGCAGACCGGAGGCGTCCACCGGGCCGCCGTCGTCGAAGCGCGCCTCGCGCAGCGCCGCACCGGTCGCCGCCGCCACCAGGGTCACCCTGCTCGTCATCCCCATCACTCTCCCGTGTCATGGCGTGCCGGGGCCATGCGCCCCCGACCTCGTCGGCGCCGGCGAGGGTGACGCCTGCCCCGTCCCGTGCCCACCGGCGCTCCGCCGCGCCGGGCACCGCCGGGTGGTGGGCTACTCCGTCGGCCCGTTGTCGCCGGCGCAGTGCCCGAGCAGGTCGGCGACGACCGGGTCGACGATCGCGTACCGCACCACGCGGCCCTCCTTCTCGCCCGCCACCGCGCCCGCCGTGCGCAGCAGGCGCAACGCCTGTGAA
This sequence comes from Streptomyces sp. NPDC048566, assembly GCF_043199735.1. Lineage (NCBI taxonomy): Bacteria > Bacillati > Actinomycetota > Actinomycetes > Kitasatosporales > Streptomycetaceae > Streptomyces > Streptomyces sp. NPDC048566. The sequence continues at coordinate 58,904 of NZ_JBICWL010000002.1, read as the reverse complement.
ACGGCCGGATCCCTCATGCCGCAGGCCACCGCGAGATCCGAGACCGCGAGGGGGCCGGCCCGGTGCAGCGCGAGCAGCAGCGCGAGCCGCCCCGGGTCGGACAGCAGGGCGAACCGACCCGCCCAGGACCGGACATGGCCCGGCTCGCCGATCGCGGCGATGGCATCGCACACCCGGTGGCCGTCGATGGTCCGGCGGTCCGCGTGCTCGGCGGGGATCAGGTGCATGACCGGCATCCTTCCAGGCGGTCGGTTGTGATCTTGCATACCTGCGCGGCTGCGCAGCTATGCAGGAACAGTGTGCCCCGCCTACGGTGGTGCCGCCGTGGTGCTCGGGAAGACCGGTGACGGCCCTTGGAGTTCAGGGGTCCAGTCCGGAGCGGCCCTCGCCACTGTGATCGGGGAGCGTGCGTCCCAGTTGGGCACGGTCACTGTCCGCCCGCGGACGGGAAGGCCGGGACGAACGCGCACCACCCCGTAAGCCAGGAGACCGGCCACGGCATCTCACGAAGTGATCCACGAGGTGCTGGAGCGTGACCGCATGACCCTGCCCGAGATCAAGGCTGCCCCGTTCCGGTGGCGGCGCGAGGACACCGTCCGGACGGCGGGGCTGATGGGGGTGATCGTCGCCCTGCACGTCGTCGCCTTCGGCATCCTCTTCCTCCTCGTCGTCCCCGGGCACTACGAGGTCGGCTCCAAGGCGTTCGGCATCGGACTCGGCGTCACCGCCTACACCCTGGGCATGCGGCACGCCTTCGACGCGGACCACATCGCCGCCATCGACAACACCACCCGCAAGCTGATGGCCGACGGCAAGCGCCCGGTGTCGGTGGGCTTCTGGTTCGCGCTCGGGCACTCCAGCGTGGTCGTCGTCATGGCCGCGCTGGTGGCCGGCGGCGCACAACTCGCCGGCACGCTCGTCAACGACGACTCGACCACGCACCGGACGCTCGGTGCCGTCGGCACGACCGTCTCCGGCTCCTTCCTGTATGTGATCGCCGCCCTCAACCTGGTCGCCCTGCTGGGCATCCTGCGGGTGTTCCGGGCGATGCGGTCGGGAACGTTCGACGAGGCGGAACTCGAACAGCACCTGGATTCCCGCGGGTTCATGAACCGTGTGCTCGGCCGGCTCACCCGGTCCGTCAGCCGGCCCGGCCAGATGTACCCCGTCGGCTTCCTCTTCGGCCTGGGCTTCGACACGGCGACCGAGGTCACCCTGATGGTGATGGCCGGCTCCGGCGCGGCGGCGGGCCTTCCCTGGTACGCCGTCCTGTGCCTGCCGCTGCTGTTCGCGGCCGGCATGAGCCTGTTCGACACCCTGGACGGCACCTTCATGAACTTCGCCTACCAGTGGGCCTTCTCCAACCCGGTCCGCAAGGTCTTCTACAACCTGACCATCACCGGCCTGTCGATCGCCGTCGCCTTCTTCATCGGGACGATCGAACTGGTCGGCGTCCTGCACGACCGGCTGGATCTCGACGACGCGCTCACCAACCGGATCGCGGGCATCGACCTGGACAACGCGGGCTACGTCATCGTCGGCCTGTTCGTCGTCGTGTGGGCCGCGGCGCTGGCCTACTGGCGACTGGCCAGGGTGGAACAGCGGTGGGCCGCCCGCCTCGGCCAGGGCGGCTGACGTTCCAGGCGCCCGCCGCCGAGGCGGGAGCGGCGGGCCCGCCTCGGCGGCGCAGGGCCTCAGAGGCCGCCGGCCCGCCCCGCGCCCCCGGCGGGCCCCGCGCCCGCGGCGCGCCCGTCCGGCGGCCTCGGCCCCTGCTCCCGCCCGGCGCCGTACCCAGCCGGCCGACCGCTCGCCATACTGGGACGGGGCCCGGGGAGCCCCGTGGCCGAGCAGTGACGGGGGCGAACGCACGCGATGGCGCAGAGCAGACTGATCCAGGGCCGGTACCGGCTGCTGGACCGCATCGGGCGGGGCGGCATGGGCGAGGTGTGGCGGGCCCTCGACGAGTCCCTCGGGCGGAACGTGGCCGTGAAGTGCCTCAAACCGCTCGGCCCGCACCGCGACCCGTCCTTCGCCGGCGTCCTGCGGGAGCGGTTCCGCCGCGAGGCCCGCGTGGCGGCGGCGCTCCAGCACCGCGGGGTGACCGTCGTCCACGACTTCGGCGAGTCCGAGGGCGTGCTCTACCTCGTGATGGAGCTGCTGGAGGGACGCGACCTCGGTCAGGCCCTGGAGGACAACGGCCGCCGCCCCCTCGCCGTCGACGAGGTGGTCGACATCGCCGCACAGGTGACCGCCGCGCTCGACTACACCCACCGCCAGGGCATCGTGCACCGCGACCTCAAGCCCGCCAACATCATGCGGCTCACCGAAGGCACCGTGAAGATCTGCGACTTCGGCATCGCCCGCCTCGGACACGACATCGGGTTCACCTCACGCCTCACCGGCACCGGCATCGCGATGGGCACGCCGCACTACATGTCCCCGGAACAGATCGGCGGTACGGAGGTCGACCAGCGCAGCGACCTCTACTCGTTCGGCTGCGTCCTGTACGAAATAGCCACCGGAGCACCGCCGTTCGACCTGGAGGACGCCTGGTCCATCCTGGTCGGGCACCGCGACACCGAACCGGAACCGCCCCGGCGCCACCGTGCCGAACTGCCCGCCTACCTGGACCGGATCATCCTCGACCTGCTCGCCAAGGAACCCGAGAGCAGACCCCGGGACGCCCGGGAACTGGCCGACCGCCTCGACGCGGGGCGGGGCGCCCCCCGCTACGCGCCGACCGTGGCCCCCGCCGCCCCGCGCCCCGCCGCACCGGCCGGGCCCGCGCCCCTGCCGTCACCCGCCCCGGGGACGTCCTCCCGGCTGCCGTCCTGGACCGAGGGGATGACGACCGGCGTCAAGGCGACCGGAACCGCCGCGCGCGGCATCCCGCCGGACCCCTCGGCCGGGCTCACCGGCGCCTGGACCGCCCGTCCCGCCACCGCCACGGCACCGGCCCCGCCCGACCACCCCGCAGCACCGCACGCGCGGGCACTCGCCGTCCTCGCGGGCCGGCACGAGGAGGGGCTGCGCCTGGGGAGACTCGGCCGCTGGGCCGAGGCGGGCGAGACGCACCGCGCCGTCGCCGCCGAGCGCGAGCGCCTTCTCGGACCGGACCACCCCGACACGCTGGCGAGCCGCTACGAGGTGGGCTTCGCCCTCAGCCGCACCGGACAGCCCGCCGAGGCGCTCGGGGAGCACACCCGGCTCGCCGGCTCCCGCGAACGCGTCCTGGGCGCCGACCACCCGGACACCCTCGCGGCACGCCAGGAGATCGCCTACGTCCTGGGGCAGTTGGGGCGCCACTTCGAGGCCCACCAGGTGTACACGGCGGTCCTCGCGACCCGGGAGCGTGTCCTGGGCGCCGACCACCCCGACACGCTGCGCTGCCGCCACAACCTCGCCTTCAACCTCAGCCGGCTCGGCCGCCTGGAGGACGCGTACCGCATGGCGGACGAGGTCGCCGCCGGCCGGGCCCGGGTCCTCGGCCCGGCCCACCCCGACACCCTCGTCACCCGATTCGAGGTCGGCTACGCGCTGGGCCGGCTGGGGCGCTGGACCGAGGCGCTGGAGACCTACCGGGAGGTCGCGCAGAGCAGGGCGCGGGCGCTCGGCGCCGACCACCCCGACACCCTGGCCGCACGCCACGAGGTCGGCATCAGCCTGGGCCGGCTCGGCCGCAGCGCGCAGGCACTGGAGCTGTACCGGGCGCTCGTCGAGGACCGCACCCGCGCCCACGGCCCCGCGCATCCGGAGACGCTGCGCGCCCGGCACGGCCTCGGGGTGAACCTGGGCCGGCTGGCCCGCTGGGACGAGGCGCTCGCGGAGTCCCGTGACGTCTGCGCCCTCCGCGAGCGCGTCCTGGGCGCGGACCACCCCGACACCCTCGTCAGCCGCCGCGAGGTCGCCGTCGGCCTCGGCTGGCTCGGCCGCTGGGACGAGGCGCTGACCGAGTACCGGAGCGTCGCCGCGGCGCGCGAGCAGATCCTGGGCGCCGGCCACCCCGACACGCTGGCCAGCCGCAACGACGAGGCGCACTGCCTCGAACAGCTGGGCCTGCGGGAGGAGGCCGCGGAACTGTACCGGGGCGTGGCTGTGCTGCGGCAGCAGGCGGCGGCCACAGAGCGCTGGGACGGAGTCGCGGTGCGGCCGTGAGCGCCCGCGCCCGCGCGGACGCGGCGCCGCGGCGGCCCGGGCGCTCACACCACCCGCCGCCTGGCGCGCACCTCTGGCCGACGTAGATCATCCCGTGCTACCAAGAACCATGCCTGCACACGAGGGATACGACGCCGTGATCGTCGGCGGCGGCCACAACGGCCTGGTCGCCGCCGCCTACCTGGCCCGCGCCGGCCGGTCCGTGCTGGTGCTGGAGCGGCTGGCGAACACCGGAGGCGCCGCCGTCTCCACCCGCCCGTTCGCCGGAGTCGACGCGCGCCTGTCGCGCTACTCGTACCTGGTGAGCCTGCTGCCCCGCAAGATCGTGCGGGACCTGGGCCTCGCCTTCCGGGTCCGCGGACGCACGGTGTCCTCGTACACGCCCGTCGAGCGGAACGGGCGGGCCACCGGTCTGCTCGTCGGCGGCGGCGAGCGCCGCACCCGTGAGGCGTTCGCGCGGCTGACCGGCTCGGACCGCGAGTACGAGGCGTGGCAGCGCTTCTACGCGCTGACCGGGCGGGTCGCGCGGAGCGTGTTCCCCACGCTCACCGAACCCCTGCCCACCCGTGAGGAGCTGCGGGCCCGCATCGACGACCCGGAAGCCTGGCGGATGCTGTTCGAGGAACCCGTCGGTGCCGCGGTCGAGGAGTACTTCGCGGACGACCTCGTGCGCGGAGTCGTCCTGACCGACGCCCTCATCGGCACCTTCGCCGACGCCCACGACCCCTCGCTGCGGCAGAACCGCTGCTTCCTCTACCACGTGATCGGAGGGGGCACCGGCGCCTGGGACGTGCCCGTCGGCGGCATGGGCGCGCTCACGGACGCGATCGCCGACGCGGCGCGCCGGGCGAGCGCGGTGATCGCGACGGGGCACGAGGTGCTGCGCATCGACACCGACGGCACGTCCGCGGAGGTCGCCTACCGCACCGCCGACGGTGAGGGCACCGTCGCCGCACGGCACGTACTGGTGAACGCCTCTCCGCAGGAACTCGCGCGGCTCACCGGCGACACGCCGCCCGCCCCGGCCGAGGGCGCACAGCTCAAGGTGAACATGCTGCTGAAGCGGCTGCCGCGGCTGCGCGACACCTCCGTCGACCCGCGCGAGGCGTTCTCGGGGACCTTCCACATCTCCGAGGGCTACGAGCAGCTCGCCCGCGCGCACGCCCAAGCCGCGGCCGGGGACCTGCCCACCGCGCCGCCGTCGGAGATCTACTGCCACTCGCTCACCGACCCCGGCATCCTCGGCCCCGAGCCGGCCGCCCGGGGATACCAGACGCTCACCCTGTTCGGACTCCACACGCCCGCCCGGCTGTTCGAGCACGACAACGACGGTGTCCGCGCGGAGCTGCTGAAGTCGACGCTCGCGCAGCTCGACGAGCACCTCGCGGAGCCGCTCGCCGACTGCCTGGCCACGGACGCCGACGGCAGGCCGTGCATCGAGGCGAAGACGCCGCTCGACCTGGAGCGCGACCTGCGGCTGCCGGGCGGGAACATCTTCCACCGCGACCTCGCCTTCCCCTACGCGCAGGAGGGGACGGGCCGTTGGGGCGTGGAGACCCGGCACGCCAACGTGATGCTGTGCGGGGCGGGCGCGGTACGGGGCGGCGGGGTGAGCGGTGTCCCGGGCCACAACGCGGCGAAGGCGGTGCTGGAGGAGGCGCCCCCGCAGCGGTAGCCGGCCGCGGGTCCGCCCGGACGGTCCGACTGCCCGGCTCCGCCCACGCGGCTGACGGCCCGCACCGTCGACGATTGCGCCGGCCGACCGCGCTGCCGGTCCTCTCCGGAACGAGCCTGCCCGGGTCGCCTCGTCGGTCCGCGGGACGCCCTCGGCAATGGTCCGAGCAGCGTTCGCGGAACTCCCTGCCGCCCTGGCCGAGGCTGGTAGGCTCCACGCGTCGATCATGAGCATGCTCATTCGGCGCAGGGAGACGGAGTGAGGGGGCCCGTGCGAGCGCACCAGGATGGCCCGAACGTCACCACCACGTCGTTCACGGCCTTCGACGCCCCGGTCGACATCCGGCCCCCCGGGTAGACGGCAGTTCTGGACGCCGGACGGGCAGGGTAGGTAGCTCGGTCGTTCGTTGTTCCGTCCGCGTCGTCAACGCGTCTGCCGAGGGCGTGGATCGCTGGTGCTGCCCGCCGCACGGCCGCCCGGCGCCGGCGCCGCGGTACTTGACCTCGCCACCCCGCGGGCCGAGGATCACGTTCCATGACGCCCGGACACGGCAGTACGGTTGACGGGGTGCTGCGGCGCAGTGCCCGGCGGACCCCGGCGCGGCGCGCCGTCGACTACCGCGAACGCTCCTGGACGTACGCCGAACTCGACGATGCCGTGTCCCGGGCGGCGGCCGTCCTGCTCGGCGAAGGGCTGTCACCGGGCGACCGGGTCGCCGCCTACGGCCACAACTCGGACGCCTATCTGATCGGCTTCCTCGCCTGCGCCCGGGCCGGCCTCGTGCACGTGCCCGTCAACCAGAACCTCACCGGCGGCGATCTCGCCTACATCCTCGGCCAGTCGGGCAGCGGCCTCGTGCTGGCCGACCCCGACCTCGCCGCACGGCTCCCCGAGGGGGTCCGCGCGCTGCCGCTGCGCGACGACGACCGTTCGCTGCTGGCCCGGCTGGGCACCGTCCTGCCGTACGACGGCGACGAGCCGCGCGGCGACACACTCGTGCAACTCCTCTACACCTCGGGGACGACCGCGCTGCCCAAGGGCGCGATGATGACGCACCGTGCCCTCGTCCACGCGTACCTGAGCGCGATCACCGCCCTCGACCTGAGCGCCGGGGACCTGCCGGTGCACGCGCTGCCGCTCTACCACTCGGCGCAGATGCACGTCTTCCTGCTGCCCTACCTCGCGATCGGCGCGTCGAACACCATCCTCGACGCGCCCGACCCCGCGACGCTGCTGGACCTGATCGAGGCGGGCCGCGCGGACAGCCTTTTCGCCCCGCCCACCGTGTGGATCGGCCTGTCCGGCCATCCCGGCTTCGCCGAGCGGGACCTCGGGGGCCTGCGCAAGGCCTACTACGGCGCCTCGGTCATGCCGGTGCCCGTGCTGGAGCGGCTGCGCCGGCGGCTTCCGGGGCTGGCCTTCTACAACTGCTTCGGCCAGAGCGAGATCGGCCCCCTCGCCACCGTCCTCGGCCCGGACGAGCACACCGGCCGGATGGACTCCTGCGGACGTCCCGTCCTGTTCGTGGACGCCCGGGTGGTCGACGAACACGGCAAGGACGTGCCCGACGGGACGGCGGGGGAAATCGTCTACCGGTCGCCGCAGCTGTGCGACGGCTACTGGGACCGGCCAAAGGAGACGGCCGAGGCGTTCCGCGACGGCTGGTTCCACTCGGGCGACCTCGCGGTGCGGGACGCCGACGGGTACTTCACCGTCGTGGACCGGGTGAAGGACGTCATCAACTCCGGTGGCGTGCTCGTGGCCTCGCGTCAGGTCGAGGACGCGCTCTACACCCACGAGCGGGTCGCCGAGGCGGCGGTCGTAGGGCTTCCCGACGACCGCTGGATCGAGGCCGTCACGGCGGTCGTCGTCCCGCGCGGCGAGGTCACCGAAGCCGAACTCATCGCCCACGCGCGGGAGAAGCTGCCGCACTTCAAGGCGCCCAAGCGGGTCCTGTTCGTGGACGCGCTGCCGCGCAACGCCAGCGGCAAGATCCTGAAGCGGGAACTGCGCGACCGGTTCGGGGGCGGTGTGTAGGGCCCGGAAGGGCGCACCGGGCGGCGAACGCGGGACCGAGGTCCGGTCACACGCTCGCGCCACGCGTTCGCCGTCCGGTGCGCCCTCAGGAGCGCGGGCGCAGGTCCACGATCCGCTTCAGCTTGCCCAGCGACCTCTCCAGGGTCTCCGGTTCGACGATCTCCACACCGGCCGAGACGCCGATGCCGTCCTTGATGCCCCGGCCGATCGCCAGGGCCGCGGCCTCCCGCTGTTCCGGGCTCGCGCCGGAGCGGGCCTCCGCGCGCACGGTCAGCGCGTCCATGCGGCCCTCGCGGGTCAGCCGGAGCTGGAAGTGCGGGGCGACTCCCGGCGTCCGCAGCACGATCTCCTCGACCTGCGTCGGGAACAGGTTGACCCCGCGCAGGATCACCATGTCGTCGCTGCGGCCGGTGACCTTCTCCATCCGGCGGAAGGACCGCGCCGTGCCCGGCAGCAGCCGGGTCAGATCCCGTGTCCGGTAGCGGATCACGGGCATGGCCTCCTTGGTGAGCGAGGTGAAGACCAGTTCGCCCTCGGCACCGTCGGGGAGCACCTCGCCGGTGATCGGGTCGACGACCTCCGGGTAGAAGTGGTCCTCCCAGATGTGCAGGCCGTCCTTGGTCTCCACGCACTCCTGGGCCACCCCGGGGCCGATCACCTCGGACAGGCCGTAGATGTCCACGGCGTCGATGGCGAACCGCTCCTCGATCTCGCGCCGCATCTCCTCGGTCCACGGCTCGGCCCCGAAGATCCCGACCCGCAGCGAGGTGCCGCGCGGGTCCACGCCCTGCCGCTCGAACTCGTCGAGCAGGGTCAGCATGTACGACGGCGTCACCATGATGATCCTGGGGCGCAGGTCCTGGATCAACTGGACCTGACGTGCCGTCATGCCACCCGAGGCGGGGATGACCGTGCAGCCGAGCCGCTCCGCTCCGTAGTGCGCGCCGAGACCGCCGGTGAACAGGCCGTACCCGTAGGCGATGTGGACCGTGTCGCCGGGGCGCCCGCCCGCCGCGCGGATCGAACGGGCCACCATGTCGGCCCACATGGACAGGTCGTTCTCGGTGTACCCGACGACGGTGGGCCGGCCCGTGGTGCCGCTCGACGCGTGCAGCCGGCGGATCCGGTCCTGAGGCACGGCGAACATCCCGTACGGGTAGTTCGCGCGCAGATCGGCCTTGACCGTGAAGGGAAAGCGCGCCAGGTCGGCTGTCGTGCGGCAGTCCTCCGGCGTCAGGCCCGCCTTGTCGAAGGACTCCCGGTAGAAGGGGACGTTGTCGTAGGCGTGCCGCAGCGACGCGCGCAGCCGCTCCAGCTGGAGCGCGCGCAGTCCTTCCACGTCGAGCCGCTCGCCCGCGTCGAGCGGGCCCTTCGGGTCGGTGGAAGGCGCCATCGCCACTACTCCCTCGTCAACCGTGCCATTCCGGACGACCGATCATTCGGTCGTCCCCTTCCGGATCAGTAATTCAGGTGTGCCGCGTCCGTGCAAGGGGTCGTGGGCGGCTTTTTGCCGGCGACGGTGGGGGCGGGCACCGGAGGCGGGTGGTCAGCGCACCAGGCTGGGGCGCTTGGGGTCGAACTCCCAGCCGGAGACGAGCCGGCGCATCGCGGCGGCGTCGTCGCGCGCGCCGAGCGCCTTCGCCCGGTACACCTCGTGCACCGCCGGCAGCCGGTCCCGGTCGAGCCGGATGCCCAGTCCGGGCGCGTCCGGAACGGCGATCTCGCCGTCGACGATGGCGGGCGGGCCGACCGCGAGCCGCTCCAGGCCCTCCTGCGCGGCTCTCCGGACTCCGTGGAGGGCGTTCCGGCTCGCCGTGTGACGGGCACCCGACACCGCCGGGGCCCGATGGCGAACGGGCGCCCCGCACTCCCACCCGCGGCGACCGCTCGGGCCGGTGCTGCTGTCGCGCGCCGCCCGCGCGGCGGACGCCGTCACCCCCGCGCGGAGGGCGCGGGCCGTCGTCACCGCAGCGCGGAACGCCGGGCCGGGGCGCGCCGGACCCGGGCCGGACGGGGCTCGCCGCCTCGCCGGCCGCACCGGGTCAGGGGTTCGCCCCCGTGGCCGAGGCGCCTGCCGGATGCGGGCCGAAGGCCGTCAGGAAGCGGTCGCGGAAGGTGTCCATGCGCCACTCGGGAGCGTCGGCGGCCGGCTTCAGACCGTCCGTCCAGCCCCAGTCGGACACCCGGTCGAGGACCTTGGGGTCGTGCGCGACGATCGTCACCGGCACGTCCCGGCTCGTGCTGCCGGCGGTGACGGTCGGGACGGGCTGGTGGTCGCCGAGGAACACCAGCACCGTCTTGTCGTCTCCGTACTTCTCGACGTACTCGGTGAGACTCCGCAGCGAGTACTGGATGGCGCGCCGGTACTCCGTGCGCACGCTCTCCGGGTTCTTCCAGACCTCCTTGGGGTCCTTGCCCTCCTCCTTGATCCGGTCGTACACCGAGCCGTCCCCGAGGTCGTCCCAGTCGATCATGTGGGCGATCGGTGCCCACGGGTTGTGGCTGGAGGCCAGGATGATCTCCGCCATCATCGGCCCGCGGTCCTTCTTCCCGTGCTCCAGCCGCTCGAAGGCCCCGAGGCTGAACTGGTCGGGCACCGGCGTCCAGCTGAAGTAGGGGCCGTGGTAGCCGAGGTGCTCGGAGTCGTAGATGTGGTCGAGGCCGAAGAACGAGCCCTCGGGCCAGGCGCGCCGGACTCCCGGCACGATGCCCACGGTGCGCCAGGCGCCGGTCTTGCGGAAGTAGCCGGTGAGCGTGTTCCGGTCGCTGGTGGTCAGACTCCGGTAGCGCTGCTGGTTCTTGATCCACAGGCCGGAGAGGAAGGTGGAGTGCGCCAGCCAGCTTCCGGCGCCGGTGACGGGCGAGCGCAGCCAGCCGCTGCGGGAGGAGAAGCCGGCCGCCTTCAGCCGGCTGTTCCCCTCCGTGAGGGTGGAGTCGATCCGACGGGCCATCGCCGGGTCGTCGATGGCCGTGCGGCCGTAGCTCTCGATGAAGGTGAACAGCACGTCCTTGCCGCGGAGTCCGGTGAGCAACTGGTCGGGCGGGGTGTCGGCGAACGCGTCCACCGATGCCTGCCGGTCGAAGACCTGCCCGTCGTGCAGACCCGCCTGGACCTGGCGCACCCGGTTCTGGACGATCCTCGCGTCGAGTTGCGCGGCCACGGGAACGCCGGTGACCTGCACCCCGAGCATCACACAGGTGATCCAGGCCGTGCCGAGGACCAGGACGGTGCGGCTCGCGGCAGGGCGGTGCCGGACCATGACGTCGGTCAGCCGCGCGACGGCGAGCGTCATGAGAGCGAGCAGGGCGACGACCAGCACCACGGCGGTGATCACGGCCACCACCTCGCCGGTCCGGCCGAACGACTCCCGCACCCAGTCGGCGGCGTTCCCGAACAGGCTCCAGTCCAGGACGAGGTCGAACGGCCGGACCAGCACGGAGTAGAAGCCCATGTCCACGAACTTGAGCACGGTCAGCAGTCCGAGCAGGGCGCCGGCGGCGTACGAGGTGATGCGCCGCGCCCGCGCCGGCAGCGCCAGCAGCAGGGCCGCCAGGAGCACCCCCTCCGCGGGGATGCGCAGGAAGGCGGCGACGTCGAGGCGCTCCAGGCGGTTCGGAACGACGAGGGCGAAGAGCACGAGGACGCCGGCCAGGACGGACGTCCCCACGGTCACGCCCCGTGCGGCGCGCGGGTACCGGGTCCGCCAGCCGCGCAGGCGCCCTCGCCCCGGCCGCTCGGGCGAGCCTTCGGGCGGCTCCGGATCGGCAGCCCGGTCGACGGCCGGAGGATCGGCGGTGTCCGTCTCTTCCCGGGCGGACTCCTCCAGGGCGGCCGTCGGACCGACCGCCGGGGCGGCCTCCCCGGCGCCGGCCGACGAGGGGGCCGCCGCCGGGGTCTCCGCGGCTGCCCGTGTCCCGGCGGCGGACTGCTTGAGGGTGGCGGTCTCCGGGCGAGCGGGCTCCTCGGAGGGCGCCGCCTCCTCGTCACCGGCGGTCCGCTCCGTGCCGTCGACCGGAGCCTGCGCGTCGCCGCCGAAGCCGTCGGGGGCGTCGTCCGTGTCCGGTGCCGATGCCCGTGCCGGGCCGGTGGCCGGCGGCTCGGCCGGATTCCCGGAGCCCGCGTCCGGACCGCCCCCGCCCGCCGCTCGGCCGGCCGCCTGGCCGGGCGCAGCGGTGTCCGCGGCGCCCTCGCCGCTCTGCGGTGCGTCCGCCCCGGCGGCCGTGGCCGCGGGGGTGCCGCCCGCCACGCCGGTCCCCGGGACCGGTTCCTCGTCCGGCCGGGGCCGCTCCGTGAGCCGACTGGAGCGCGGGGTGTGCGACACGCCGATGGTCCTTCCGTACGGGCCCCGTGACGGCACGACCAGCCGCGCCCCCGGGGCAGGGCAGGGGTGCCACCATGCGTACGGCCGATCTTCACCTGTCGTTCAGCCGTCCCCGTCAGCGTCGGGCAAAGAATCGACCAGGTCCCGACGGGCGGCGGCGCGGCACCGACCGGCGTCCGCGGCGACCGAACGCGCCCACCGGCCCGTGAGCGGCCGGATCGGCCACCCGCGGGCGCGCGTCGACGCGCGCCCGCAAGCCGCGCGCCCCTCCCGCAGCACGGGCCGCGCCGCCGTCGAAGCCCGGCGCCGGGGAGCCCGCGTCGTCGAGCGGCACCACCTCGGGCCGCCGGAGGCGCCCACCGCACACGGCTGTCGGGCGTGGCCTTTCCGCGGCGATCGTGCCGGACACCGTCCGCGCGGAGGTCCGGCCACCCCGTCCCGGCCCGTCGCCCGGCAGTGTCCCCCTCACGTGGCCTGTCGGCCGACCGGACCGATCGCTAGGCTGGCCGCGGACGACGAACCGGGAGGAGCACGGACGTGGCCGAGAGCACCATCGAGCAACACCCGCTCGCGGGCTGGGACAAGCCGGAGCTGGACCTCAGCAACGCCGAGTGGCGATCCAGCAGCCGTGGGCGCGGGGACGTGGAGATCGCCTTCGTCGAGGGCTTCATCGCGATGCGTAACAGCGGCCGTCCGCAGAGCGCTTCGCTGATCTTCACCCCGGCGGAGTGGGGGGCGTTCGTCTCGGAGGCCCGTGAGGGCGAGTTCGACCTCACCTGAGATCCCCGCGGCGCTCCGCCCTCCCGGTCCCGGGCCGGGTCCCGGACCGGAGGTCCGCGCCGCGTCCCCCTCACATCCGCGTCCGGCTCGGTCCGGCCGCCCGCCACGGGGCGCTGGAGGTCCCGAGCGGGAGTGCTCGAACGGGCTGCCCGCCGGGTGATCCCGGCGTACTCTGAGCTGCCTGGAGGTCACGGTACGTGTGCGCATCGCCGCGCGGACACGGCCGTGGCGGGGGGTGGACATGGGGCAGCGCAGTCCGCGGGGCCGTCGCACGCTGTTCGAGCGCGAGAGTGAACTGTCCTCGGTCGACGAGGCGTTGAGCGAGCTCGCCGGGTCGGGCCGGGACACCGGCGAACCGCCCGGCCGGCCTCGCGGCGCCCTGCTCGCCTTCGCCGGCCGTGCGGGCATCGGCAAGACGACCCTGCTCGCCGAGGTGCGCCGGCGCGCCGCCGCCAAGCAGTGCACGGTCCTCAGCGCGCGGGGCGGCGAGCAGGAGCAGCGGGTCGCCTTCCACGTGGCGCGCCAGCTCCTCCAGCCGGAGTTCGCCACCCTCCCGGAGGCCGAACTCCGCGCGACGCTCGGCAGCTGGTACGAGATCGTCGGCCCCGCGCTCGGCCTCCGCGCCCCCTCCGAGGGAGCCCCGCCCGACCAGCAGGGCCTGCGCGCCGGACTCGACTGGGTGCTCACCCACCTCGCCGTGCGGCGCGCCCCGATGGTGCTCGTCCTGGACGACGCGCACTGGGCCGACGCCGAGTCCCTCAGCTGGCTGGCCGCCTTCGCGCCCCGCGCCGAGCAGCTCCCGCTGCTGCTCGTCGTCGCCTACCGTCCGGACGAACTCCCCGAGCACGCGGCGGCGTTCAGGAGCCTGCCCGGCCGCGCCGGCGGCCGTCCCCTCGGCCTCGAACCGCTCAGCGCGGCGGCCGTCGCCCGCCTCGTCCGCGAGGACCTCGGCACCCGGGCCGACGACGCGTTCTGCCGCGAGTGCTGGGCGGTCACCGCGGGCAACCCCTTCGAGACCGTCGAGCTGACCGAGAAGATCCGCGACCGCGGCCTGAGCCCGACCGAGGACGGTGCGCACCTCCTGCGGGACCTCGCCGCCGCCGTCAAGGGCAGCGGCATCGTCACCCGCCTCGAACGCCTCGGCACCGCAACCGTCCGGTTCGCCTGGGCCTGCGCCGTGCTCGGCACGGAGATCCGTCCCGCGCTCGCCGCCGCCGTCGCCGGACTCGGCAGGGAGGAGGCGGCCGACGCGGCCGACGCCCTCCGCGCCGCCCGCATCCTCTCCGGCGCCGACCCCCTCGAATTCGTCCACCCGCTCATCGCGACGGCCGTCTACCGCGACATCCCCGGCGCCGTCCGCGTCGCCCTGCACGGCCAGGCCGCCTGGTGCGTGATCGACGAGGGGCTCGGGCCGGCCGCCGCCGCCCGCCACCTCATGGAGACCCACCCCGACGGCGACACCTGGATCGTGCGGCAACTGCGGGCCGCCGCCCGCGAGAACCAGCGCGCCGGGGCCCCCGAAGCGGCCCGCCGCCACCTCGCCCGCGCCCTGCGCGAACCCCCGCTCCCCGAGGAGCGCGCCGCCGTCCTGTACGAACTCGGCTGCGCCTCCCTGCTCACCGAGCCCGCGACCACCGTCAACCACCTGCGCGCCGCCCTCGACGAACCCATCGCCGACCCCGCACTGCGCCACAACATCGTCTACCGCCTCTCGCAGGTCCTCGCGCACAGCGACCGGCTCGCCGAGGCGTCCGAGACCCTCGCCCGCGAGATCCCCGTGACGGGGGACCCGGGGGTCCGCCTGCGCATGCAGTCCGAGCAGTTCATGTGGGACGCCTTCCGCGCCGACGAACCCGACTCCCCGGGCCGCTCCCGGCGGCTGGCCCGGCTCGCCGACCGCCTCACCGGCCGCGAACTCACCGAGCGCTACGTCATCGGACTGCGCGCCTGGGACGCCACCCTGCGCGGCGAACCCGCCTCCGTCGCCCTGCGGCACGCCGAGCGCGCGCTCGCCGGCGGACTCGCCTGGGCCGAGGCCGACCGCGGGTTCGAGGTCCCGGTACTGGTCGCGATGACCTTCATGTACGCCGACCGGCCGGGACGCACCGAGGAACTCTTCGCCGCCGGCATCACCGCCTTCGAGTCCCAGGGCTGGCACGGCGCCCACCTCTCCTTCGGCTACACGATCCTCGGATACGTCCGCTTCCGCCGCGGCCGGCTCGCCGAGGCGGAGGACTTCGTCCGCACCGGCCTCCGGCTCGCCGAACGCGTCGGACCCGGCACCCCCGTCCACTGGTACGCGGTCGGCACCCTGGTGCAGGTGCTGCTCGCCCGCGGCCGGGTCGAGGAGGCCGTCCGCGCGGGCGAGGACTACGCGCTGCGCGCGCCCTTCCCCGCCGCCGTCACCTTCCCCGACGCCCGCACCGTGCACGGCGAACTGCTGCTCGCCCGCGGCCTGCACCGGGAGGCCGCCGCCGAACTCGCCGCGGTGGGACGCCGGTTCGACGAACGCGGCATGCGCAACCCCTCCTGGTGCCCCTGGCAGCTCCACCTCGCCCGCGCCCAGCACCCCCACGACCCGGGCCGTGCCCGCGCCACCGCCCGCGAAGCGGTGCACCGGGCCCGCAGGTACGGCGCCCCGTCCGCCGTCGGGCAAGCCCTGCGCGCCGCCGCCGACGTCGCCCCGGCCCCGGACCGGGCGCGCCTCCTCGCCGAGTCCGTCGCTCACCTCGAACGCTCACCGGCCGGCTACGAACTGGCCTGCGCCCTCGTCGCCCTCGGAGCACAGACGCACCGCGCGGGGCGCCCCGGGGAAGCCGCCGAGCACCTGTACCGGGGTCTCGACGCGGCCGTCCGGTGCGGCGCCGACGGACTCGCCGGCGCCGCCCGCGAGGAGCTGGCGCTGGCGGGGCTGCGCCCCCGCCGGCTGCACAGCGCCGAGACCGACACCCTGACCGCCCGCGAGCGGGCCGCCGCCGCGCTGACCGCCCGCGACCGGACCCCCGCCGAGGTCGCCGAGGAGCTGCGCATCGACGAGCAGGCCGTCGTCCGGCTGCTGTCGGCGGTCTACCGCAAGGTCGGCACCGACCGCACCGGGCTCGCCGCCGCCCTCCGGGCGCAGGCCCTGTCCTGAGCCGGAGGGCCTCGCTCGCCGCGGTGCCGCCCCGCCGCCGGACCCGGCCGCGAAGCCCCGTCCGGAGCGTGCGCCGCGGCCCCGGACGGGCCGCCCGGCCGACGCGTTCCCGGGGCCGCGGCGGGCGGCGCCCGCGGGACCCGGTGCGCCCCCGTGCACGTACCATTGCGGCATGTCCTTCCTCCGCCGCCGCAGCGCCACGCCCGCCGGGCCCGACTTCGACGTCCTGGCCATGGACCCGGGCGACTGGCCCGGCAACCTCGGCGCGGGCCTGCTGCCCGCGCCCGACGGCAGCTGCCAGGGCGTCTTCCTGCGCTACGACCTGTTCGGCGGCCGTGGCCCCGCGATGATCATCGGCAATCTGCCGGAGGGCTCCCCGGCCCGTGACGTCGCCGAGGGGGAGGTCCCCTTCGAGGTGGCCCAGCTGCTGATCGCGCTGGAGAACGACGAGGAGGTCACGGTCACCGGCTCCGAGGACATGCCGGTCATGCACGGCGACAACCTCATGATCGTCCGTCGGCTGAAGCTCTCCGAGACGCGCATCTCCTGCGTCCAGTTCGACCGCAGCGACAACGTCCTGGTGACCATCGCCGCCTGGGACCGGCCGATCACCGACGACCTGTACGCCCTGCTGAAGCCGCTGCCCGCGGAACTCTTCCAGCAGGGCTGACCGCGGACGGCCCCCGGCCTCACAGCCTGAGGGTGAACCAGGTCGTCTTGCCCGTGTCGGTCGGCCGCACGCCCCAGTCGTCGGCGAGCGCGCGCACCAGGATCAGGCCCCGTCCCGACTCCTCGTCCTCGGCGGCCATCCGGGGCTGCGGCAGGCGGGGGCTGCGGTCGCTGACCTCCACGGTCAGATCGGTCGTCGTGCGGCACAGATGCAGGCCGATCGGGCCCTGCGCGTGCAGGACGGCGTTGGTGAGGATCTCCGAGAGCAGCAGTTCGGCGTCGTCGACGCTTCGTGCGCAGTCCCACGAGAGCAGCGTCTCGCCGAGGAAGGCCCGGCCCCGCGGAACCGACTCGCGCACGGCGGGCAGATCGGTGTGGACCGAGCCCAGTGGTGTGTCGGGCAGCCGCGTGAGCAGCAGCGTCACGTCGTCGTTGTGCCCGTCCGCGTCGGGCACAAGGGTGGCCAGCACGTGGTCGGCGGCCTGCTCCAGATCGGGCGCGGTCCTGAAGAGGTCGCCGAGGGTGTCGACGAGTGCACCGAGCTGGTCCTCGATGTCGCTGCCGGGCGTCTCGATCAGGCCGTCCGTGTAGAGGACGAGGGTCGCCCCCGGCGGGATCACCGCCGTCGCCTGCTGGTAGAGGACGCCGCCGACGCCCAGCGGCGCGTTCACGGGGGCGGGCAGCGGCCGGGCTCCGGCGCCCGGGGTCGCCACCAGCGTCGGGAGGTGACCCGCCGAACAGACGGTCACCGCGCCCGCGTCGGCGGAGACGACGAGGTAGCAGCAGGTCACCAGCTGGTCGGGGACGTCCAGATCACCCACGACCGTCTCCAGCGCCTGCATCAGCTGCCGCGGCTGCATCCCCGTCGTGGCGAGGGCGTGCGCCGCCGAACGCAGCTGGCCCATCACCGCCGCGGCCTCCAGACCGCGTCCCATCACGTCGCCGATCAGGACGCCGACCCGGCCCGCCCCGAGCGGGATCAGGTCGAACCAGTCGCCGCCGACCCCGGCGCCCTGGGTCGCGGGGCGGTACCGGCTGGCGGTGGTCAGGCCCGGGATCGCCGGCGGGGTCCCCATCAGACTGCGCTGGAGCGTCAGCGCGATGTGCCGCTGCTGCTCGTAGAGGAACGTCAGCTCCTCCTCCGCCTTCTTGCGGTCGCTGATGTCCCGCACGATGGCGCACGCCCCGACGACCGCGCCCTCGGGGGAGCGCGTGGGCCACAGCGTGATGTCCACGTCGAGCAGGTCGCCCGAGCGGGTGAGCCGCAGCGTCTCGAAGTGCTCGACCTTCTCGCCGCGGCGCAACCGGTCGAGCAGCGCGTCGATCTCGTCGTGCCGCTCCGTGGTGGCCAGGAGGGAGACGTGCCGGCCCATCACCTCGGCGCGCGTGTAGCCGTACAGCCGTTGCGCGGCGGCGTTCCAGTAGGTGATCTCGCCGTCGAGGGTCTTGGCGAGGATCGCGTCCTGGGACGACTCGACCAGGCCGGCCAGTTCGTTGATCCGGGCCTCGGCGTGCTTGCGGTCGCTGACGTCGCGGACGGCGGCGGAGACGAGGAGGCCGTCGGTGGTCTCCATGGGGCTGAGGCTGATCTCGACGGGGAATTCGGTGCCGTCCTTGCGCAGGCCGTGGAGTTCGAGTTCGGCGCCCATGGGCCGGACCTGCCGGTTGGCGGCGTAGCCGTTGCGGTGTGCGGTGTGGTGGGCGCGGAAGCGGCCGGGGACGAGGAGTTCGACGGGGCGGCCGAGGAGTTCCTCGCGCCGGTAGCCGAAGAGTGCCTCGGTCTGGGCGTTGACGAGGCGGATGGTTCCGGTGTCGTCCACGATGACCATGGCGTCGGGCGCCGCCTCCAGCAGCCCCCGGAACCGCTCC
This sequence comes from Streptomyces sp. NPDC048566, assembly GCF_043199735.1. Classification (NCBI taxonomy): domain Bacteria; kingdom Bacillati; phylum Actinomycetota; class Actinomycetes; order Kitasatosporales; family Streptomycetaceae; genus Streptomyces; species Streptomyces sp. NPDC048566. The sequence continues at coordinate 40,264 of NZ_JBICWL010000002.1, read as the reverse complement.
TCCGCGGCCTTGCGGTCGCTGACGTCGCGGACGGCGGCGGAGACGAGGAGGCCGTCGGTGGTCTCCATGGGGCTGAGGCTGATCTCGACGGGGAATTCGGTGCCGTCCTTGCGCAGGCCGTGGAGTTCGAGTTCGGCGCCCATGGGCCGGACCTGCCGGTTGGCGGCGTAGCCGTTGCGGTGTGCGGTGTGGTGGGCGCGGAAGCGGCCGGGGACGAGGAGTTCGACGGGGCGGCCGAGGAGTTCCTCGCGCCGGTAGCCGAAGAGTGCCTCGGTCTGGGCGTTGACGAGGCGGATGGTTCCGGTGTCGTCCACGATGACCATGGCGTCGGGCGCCGCCTCCAGCAGCCCCCGAAACCTTTCCTCCGCCCCCGTCGGCACGGCACCACCGGTCGCGTCGCCACCGCACGGACAGCGCCCCGGATCATCCACCGTGACCATGAGTCGTGTGGAAGTCTCGTTGACGAAGTAGCCCATGCCCGCCCCAGATATGCCGCTTGATGTGATTCGGCCCATCTCAGCGCACACCGGCCGCGGCTGCGGTGACATGTCGTTTTCTGGCCGCAGCCCGGCCGAAGCTGATCTCGGCGGCACATTCCCTGGTCGAATGCCCCGGTCACCGCCTGCGGGCCCTCGGCGGGAACGGCTCCGGGGCCGGGAGGCGCTGTCGCCGTCCCGGCCCCGGAGGAGGAGCGGGCGGCTACCGGACGAGGTCGACGTCCGCCGCGCGGACGAACTCCACCCGGTGCCCGTACTGGATCTCGTAGTACATGTCCTGCCCGACCACCACCGTGTGGCCCGTCGTGTCGAAGGTCGGGGAGAAGAAGTACTCGCCCGGCACCTTGTCACCGACCGCGTACCGCTGCCCCGCGAGGATCTTGTAGGGCAGCGGGGCGACCGCCTGCACCGGCACGCCCGCCGGATACGCCGCCGCCTCCGGGTAGGCCCTGCCGTACACCGGAACCTCCTGGAGCCCCGCCTTGGGCGTCACGACCGGGCCGGACGCGCCGACCGCCGTCGGCTGCCTGCGCGGGTTGCGGAACCACGCCTTCTGCCCCAGGTACCAGATCGCCGTCCAGTCCCCGGCACGGTCGGCCACCGCGTAGCGCTGCCCGGTGGACACGCGCGACCCCACGTCGTTGACGCCCGTCGTCGAGGCGGCACCGCTCGGGTACAGGCCGATGTCCCGGACGAGCGGCGCACTCTCGTCCGGCTGCGAGTAGAGCCGCACCTCGCTGGAGCCGTGCGCGGGGCACGGCACGTCCTTGGTCGTGCAGCCGGTGTACACCGGCTGGTTCTCCGCGAAGTCCGGCAGCACCGTGACCAGTGCGCCGTGCCGTGCGGGCGTGCGGTGGAAGGGGCGGCCCAGCAGGGTGAAGTAGTGCCGCCAGTCCCAGTACGGGCCCGGGTCCGTGTGCATGCCCGGGACGGTGGACGTGGTCGGACCCGGCACGTTGTCGTGGCCGAGGATGTGCTGCCGGTCCAGGGGGATCGAGTACTTCGCCGAGAGGTAGCGCACCAGGCGCGCCGAGGCCCGGTACATCTCCTCCGTGTACCAGGCGTCCGGCGAGGTCAGGAAGCCCTCGTGCTCCAGGCCGATCGACTTCGCGTTGACGTACCAGTTGCCGGCGTGCCAGGCCACGTCCTTGGCCTTCACGTGCTGGGCGATGTGACCGTCGGTGGAGCGCAGCGTGTAGTTCCAGGACACGTAGGTCGGGTCCTGCACGAGGTTCAGGACACCGTCCCAGGTGCCCTCCGTGTCGTGGATGACGATGTACTTGATGCTCTGGGCCGCCGGACGGTCGCCCAGGTCGTGGTTGCCGTAGTCGCCGTCGCCGAACTCCTCGTAGGGGGCGGGGATCCACTCGCAGGACACCGTCCGCGGGCACTCGGTGCCGTCCGCCGACGCCGTCCGCAGCCCGGCCCCGCGCAACTGCGCCGGTTCGGGGCGCAGGTCCGGCTGCGCGGCGAGCGTCAGCCGCTGGCCGGTGTCCGTGGTGCGCGACTCGCCGGTCCGCAGCACCGCGAACACGTCGTCGGCATACGTCGCCGCGGTCGCGCTGTCGTCCGCGCCCGAGAAGCGCGCCACCGCCCCGTACCAGTCCGCCGGGTCGGCGCTGAGCGGCCGGCCCAGGTCCTTCTGCGCGGCGGCCAGCAGTGCGGCGCCCCCCTCGACGTTCGCCGCGGCGTCCGTGCGCAGCCGCTCTGCGGACAGTCCGGACAGGCCGGCCGCCTTCGTCAGCGTCGTCAGGCGCGCCGGGAGTTCGGCCGCGGTGGGCGGCTTCGCGTCCGGCGCGGGCAGCGGCCGGGAGCCGTCGCCGCGGGCGTCCTCCGTGCCGTCGCCGTGGTGCGGTGTCCCGGCGATCGCCGTCCGGGCGTCGGTCAGGTGCATGGGGCCGTAGCCGCCGCTGACGCTCGGCGCCCCGGCGTGGGTGTCCCAGCGGGACTGCAGGTAGGACACGGCGAGCAGCACGCTCTGCGGCACGTGGTGGGCGCTCGCCGCGGCGCCGAAGGCCTGCTGGAGGCCGCCGGCCGCGGGCTTCTCGGCCGCGGAGGGCGCGGGCGCCGCGCCGAGCAGCGGCAGCAGCATTGCCGCCGAGGCGACGGTCACCCCCGCCCGGCGGACGCGTCTGTGTCCGGTGGTGCCGTGGGGGTCGATGGCGGAGCGGTGCAATGCAGCCTCCTGGGACGGTCGAGCGCGGTGGGGCGTGCGGGCCGAACGCGTCAGTGCTACCGGCTCCCGGACGATCCGTCAATCATGCGCAGGGCGAGGCGATTTCCCATGTCAGCGCGGGGCGGAGAGCTTTCCTCGGGGGCGGTCCTCCCGCCTGCGCGGCATCAGTGGCCTGGACCAATGACCCGGTCGGAGGCGGCCCGGACATGCCGGAGGCCCGCGGGACACCACGTGTGGGTGCGGTCCGCGGGCCTCCGGTCCGGTCAGCGGGTGCCGACCGCCGCGCGAACGGCCCGCCGGGCCATCTGGCAGTCGTCGTGCAGCCGTCGCAGCAGCAGCCGCTGCTCCTCGCCGGCCGGCGGCGCCTGCCCCGGTGCGCTCGGCGCCGGGTCCTGCAGGGAACGCTGCACGGCCGTCTCGTAGGTGCGGATCTCCCGGGTCAGCACGAGCATCAGGTTCACCAGGAAGGCGTCACGGGAGGCCGGGCCGGCCGCCTGGGCGAGCTGGCTGATCTGACGGCGCGCCACGGGAGCGGCACCGAGGACGGCCCACAGGGTCGCCAGGTCGTAGCCCGGGAGGTACCAGCCGGCGTGCTCCCAGTCCACCAGCACGGGGCCGGCCGGCGAGAGCAGCATGTTCGACAGGAGGGCGTCGCCGTGGCAGAACTGGCCCATGCCCTGGCGTCCCGACGATGCGGCGATGCCGTGCACGAGTTTCTGGAGGTCGCCCATGTCCCGGTCCGTGAGCAGGCCCTGCTCGTGGAACCGGGAGATCCGCTGCGCGTAGTCCAGCGGGGCGTTGAACGTGCCGGCGGGCGGCCGCCAGGTGTTCAGCCGGCAGACGGCGCCCAGCGCGGCCCTGATGTCCGCGCGGGGCGGGGCCTCGACCGGGTGCCGCTGGAGGGCCGCCACCCGGCCGGGCATCCGCTCGATCACGAGGGTGCAGTTGTCCGGGTCCGCCGCGATCAGCCGGGGCACCCGCACGGGCGGGCGGTGCCGGACGAACGAGCGGTATGCCGCTATTTCATGCCGGATCCGCTCGGCCCAGACGGGGGAGGGGTCCAGTAAACACTTGGCGACGGCCGTGCTGCGTCCCGTCGTTCCGACGAGGAGCACGGAGCGTCCGCTGCGCCTGAGCACCTGGACCGGAGCGAACTCCGGGCAGATCCGGTGCACCGACGCGATCGCCGTGCGCAGCTGGGCGCCCTGTGGGCCGGACAAGTCGAGTCTCCCGCTGAGCGGTTGGGTGCCGATCCCCGGCACGCGCCGCGCCCGGCCGGCCCCGAGGACGGGAGCCGCCTGGCGCGCGGGGTCGAGGTAGGGGCCGCTGCCCACCGGGCGGGGGTGCAACGACCGGGGCGGAGCGGACACGGAGGACGATGCTGTGTACATGGGCGAAACAGATCCCTTCGTGTGCCTGCGAGTTGCCGCGCGCCCCGACCGGTCGCCCGCTCGGTCCATCCTGGGGAATGTCCCCGGGAGACCGGATCGGGGTGGCGCATTCCTACCTGACACCCGACCTCCACTGGCACACCATCTGGCGCACCCTGGCGAACCCTGGCGAATAGTCGCTCAGCAACTGACAGGCGGTTACTGTCGAAATCAGCCGAGAACCTGGGGGCTTGACGTGAACGGACAACCCAACACCCGCCTGGCGGACCTGTTCGGCCTGGCCGGCTGGTCGAAGGGCGAACTCGCGAGGATGGTCAACCGGCAGGCGGCGGCCATGGGCCACCCCCAGCTGGCGACCGACACCTCGCGGGTGCGGCGGTGGATCGACATGGGAGAGATCCCGCGCGATCCGGTGCCGCGGGTGCTGGCGGCCCTGTTCACCGAGCGTCTCGGCCGTGTCGTGACCATCGAGGACCTCGGTCTGGTCAGGCACGGGCGCGCGGGGAAACGGCAGGGCGGCGGGAGTGTGGAACATCCCGACGGAGTGCCGTGGGCGCCCGAGCGAACCGCCGCGGTCCTCACCGAATTCACGGGAATGGACCTCATGCTCAACCGACGCGGCTTGGTGGGCGCGGGTGCCGCGCTCGCCGCGGGATCCGCACTCAGCTCGGCCATGCACGACTGGCTCCGCACCGATCCGGCCCTCACGGCCGACGCTCCGCAGTTCGACGACCCCCTGCACGCCGACCCCGCCGGGTTCGACCGCTACGAGGCCGCCCCCATCGGGTCGCAGGAGATCGAGGAACTGGAGCGTTCCGTCGAGGTGTTCCGGGCCTGGGACGCGTCCCGCGGCGGCGGGCTGCAACGCAAGGCCGTGGTGGGCCAGCTCAACGAGGTGGGAGGCATGCTCTCCTACCATCACCCCGACCATCTCCAGCGGCGGCTGTGGGGCGTCGCCGCCAACCTCGCCGTCCTGGCGGGCTGGATGTCGCACGACGTGGGCCTGGAACCCACCGCCCAGAAGTACTTCGTCATCGCCGCGCACGCGGCCCGGGAGGGCGGCGACCGGCCCCGTGCCGGAGAGGCGCTCTCCCGGGCGGCCCGCCAGATGGTGCACCTGGGCCGACCGGACGACGCCCTCGATCTGATGAACCTCGCCCAGTCCGGCTCCGGCGGCGAGGTGCTGCCGCGCACCCGGGCCATGCTGCACACCATCGAGGCGTGGGCGCAGGCGTCGATGGGCAAGGGCCAGGCCATGCGGCGCACGCTCGGCGTGGCGGAGGACCTGTTCGTCTCCGACCGCGGCGACGTGCCGCCCCCCAGCTGGATGCAGATGTTCGACGAGGCCGACCTGCACGGCATGCAGGCGCTCGCGTACCGCACGCTCGCCGAGCACGAGCCGGCCGCGGCGGCCACGGCGCAGCGGCACGCGAAGGAGGCGCTCAAGCTCCGGGAGTCGGGGCGGGACCGGTCGAAGATCTTCGACCACATCTCGCTGGCGTCGGCCTGCTTCATCGCCGACGACCCCGAACAGGCCGACCGCTACGCACGGCTGGCCCTGACGTCGATGGGGGCCAACTCCTCGCATCGCACCTGGGACCGGTTGCGCGAGATGTACCGGCTCACGGGCCAGTACTCCAGCTATCCGAAGATCAGCGATCTGCGGGAGGAGATCAAGCTCGCGCTGCCCCGGCCGGCCTCGAAGCAGCGGGCCGCCGACAGCGCCCGTGCCTGAGCGGAGGGTTGAGGGCGGAAGCGGTTCGCGCGGACGGCGCACGGTCGTCGGTCCGGCTGCCGACGGTACGGATGGGGGCTGCGGCCCCGGTGCGGGACCGGCGGGTCGCCACGCGGCCGGTCAGGGACCGACGGTGACGACGAGCACGCAGACCCGGTCCGCGCGCCCGGTCGTGCCGAACTCCTGGAGGACGATGCCGAGGCAGTCCTGCGCCGTGCGGGCCGCGCCCAGGCGGGGTGCGAGGCGGAGCAGGTCGCGGACGGTGTCCGCGGGGTCCTCGCCTCCGCCGCCGAGGGACGGCGCCGGTCCGGCGGTGTGGAGGAGGAGTACGTCGCCGGCCCGGAGGGTCTCCTCGGCCTGTCCCGGTCCGGCGCTCGGGGAGTGTCCGGGCGCAACGCCGTCCGGCCCGGTCAGCGCCCGTCCTGTTCCGTCGCGGAACAGCAGCGGGGCGAAGGGGCCCGTCCGGGCCCAGGTGAGGGTGCCTGTTCCGGGCCGGTAGCGGCAGCAGACCGCGCTGCCGTGGGCCGGGTCGGCGGTGGCGCGCGCAGCGGGCCGGGGAGCGGTGTCGAGCAGGTGGTCGAGTCCGGAGAGGAGCTGACCGGGTTGTGTGCCCGTCACCGCCATGCCGCGCAGCGCTCCGCGCAGCATGGCCGGTGCCGACGGATCGGACGCCAGCCGCCCGGAGAGCGAACCGGCGCTCAACAGGGCGTCACCGTCCGGTAGTTCGAAGGCGTCGTACCAGTCGCCACCGGTCGGTGCGGCGGTCGGGGCGAGAGCGGGATGAGCGGCGAGGCCGAAGGGTCCGGTCGCCCGGTGCTCGCTGCGCGACACGTCCTGCGGCGGTGGACCGGACGCCGTGTCGGGGTCGGCCGCCGGTGGCCGGCCGGTCCCTGCCGGGTGCTGTCCGCGCTCCAGCGAGTCGCGGCTGTCGGTCACGGTCCACTCGGTGCGGCGCAGTTCGCTGACATCGCGCAGGACGGCCCACATCGCCGCGGTGCTGCCGTCGGCGCCGAGGACGGGTTCGCCCATCATGTGCACCGTCCGGACGTCGCCGTCGGGCCGGACGACGCGGAACTCCCCGTCGATCGGCTTGGCGTCGATCAGGCAGTCCGTGACCATCGCCGTGAGCATCGGCCGGTCCTCGTCGAGGACGAGGGACGGCAACTCGTCGAGGGTGAGCGGGGGAGCGGCCGCGTCCCGGCCGAGGATGCGGTACAGCTCTCCCGACCAACTCGCCTCGTCCGTCAGCAGGTTCCACTCCGCGCTGCCGACCCGGCTCAGCAGTGCCCCCCGCGAGGGCGACGGGGCGGGCCCGGGCGGCGCCGCGGTCGCGGCGCCGGCGGCCGACGGGCCGGCCGCGGGCGGGGGGCCCTCCCGCAGCTGGGCCAAGTGCTCGTCGAGGTCGTTCAGTTGGTGCAGGGCCAGCGTGCACAGCGCGCGCTGCCAGCGGCCGCGGGGGTCCTCGTCGTCGACGGGCGCCTCACGTCTGACGGCGTCCACCTCGCCGCGCAGCCGGCGCGTCTGCGAGATGAGCGCGTCGACCGATCCGTGCTGTGACGGCCGGGCGGCTGGGCGGTCCGCAGAGAGATGGGGAGGCATGACGTACTCCGATGCGGGGACGGTACGACCTGGGCTGACGGAAGGACCGCTACGACTGTGGCACAGCCCGCGACGCGCTGTAAGGGATTTGGCAACACCCGATACGGTGGTGCTTCTGGTATATGCCGCAGTCCTCCCGGGGTGGGTGACCCGTCCCGATGTGGTACTCGCTCGCCGCTCCAAGTCGTAGACAGAGTACGTGACTTGAGCCGCACCGAGTGGACTGGAACCAGCCTCTCGCGCCCTCGTTCGAGGGACGTGTGTGCGGGTGGTGCGCGCCGCTGAGCGCCGCCCGCGGCGGACGCCTCGGACGACCGTGCGGTGCGCCCCGCCAGGCCCTCCCGCCGGCCGCCCGTCGTTCAGGAGGGCCGGAGGAAATCCGTCACCGCGGTGGCGTAGAGGAACGCGGGATCGATGCCCATCGACGCGAAGTTGCCCTCGATCTCCAGACCGACCAGGCCGTGCAGCTGTGCCCAGAGCATCGTGGACCGCGCGGCCACCGCCTCGGGCACGTCCTCGAAGCCGTGGCGCTCCATCCAGGCGCGGAACTCCGCCGCGGCGCCCTCCGGGACCTCCGCGCCGGAGTCCGCCAGCGCTCCCACCGCGTCGAGCAGCACGGTCATGGCGGGCCGGGACGCCTCGACCAGCGGGTCCGACTGCGCGTCGTAGCCCGGCAGGGGGGCCCGGAACAGCAGGCGGTAGCGGTGCGGCTCGGCCCGCGCCCAGGCGCGGTAGGCCCGGACCAGTTCCGCGAGGCGGCCCGCCGCGTCCGCCGGGCATGCCGCGGCGGTGCGGGCCAGTTCCGCCGCGAGATCGCCGTAGGCGTCGACGACCAGCTCCGTCAGGAGGCTGTCGCGATTGGCGAAGTACCGATAGAGCGCCGGCCCCGTCATTCCCAGCTGCCGGGCGATCGCGTTGAGCGACAGGGCCTCGGGGCCGCCCTCGGAGAGCTGGCGCAGCGCCGCGGTCTTCACCTCCTGCCGGACCTGCGCGCGGAACCGGTCGCGCGGGCCCGTGCCCGTCGGGGTGCCTGCGGCCATGCCGTCACCTTCTCGTGTCACGTGGGAGAGGGGTCTCCACCCGGGACGGGCAGCGGTGTTAGATGCTATCGCAAAGGAAACAGTGCGTAACAGCGGTGCCGGCTCGCCCCGGCGTCCGGCCGGTTCCTCCCGGGCCCCGGCGCGCGGCGGAGGCTGCTCGGCGGCGTCCGCGGAGCCGGGGTTCAGTGCACCGGGAGGTCCGGACGCGGGGCGAGGTCCACGGCGACCCGGTCTCCGGTCTCCAGCGCCCGGACCCCCGCCTCGGCGACGGCGGAGGCCGCGTACCCGTCCCAGACGCCGGGCCCGGCGACCCGCCCGGCCCGGGTGGCGTCCACCCACGCCCGCACCTCGCGGTCGTAGGCGTCGGCGAAGCGCACCAGGTAGTCCCGCGCCACCTCCTCGGTCCGGCCGCCGGCGGTCGTGACGGACAGCGCGCGTTCGTCGCCGACCCGCGCGGTGCCGTCCTCGCAGACCGCCTCGCACGCCACCTGGTAGCCGAAACCCGAGTTCACGAAGATCTCGACGTCCACCAGCGCGCCGCCGGAGGTCTCGAAGACGAGGAACTGCGGATCGAGCAGGCCCGCGGGGGCGCCCCCCGCCGGACGCGGGCGCAGCACGGTCACGGCCGTGAGCTCGTGGCCCAGCAGCCAGCGTGCCGCGTCGATCTCGTGCGAGACCGAGCTGTTCACCAGCATCGCGGAGCTGAAGCCGGGCGGGGAGGCCACGTTGCGGTGGGTGCAGTGCAGCATCAGCGGGCGGCCGAGCCGCCCGCTGTCGAGCAGCGCCTTGAGCCGCTGGTACTCGGCGTCGTACCGCCGCATGAACCCCACCTGGGCGAGACGCCTGCCGAGCCGGGCCTCCGCCTCCACCACCCGCAGCGCCCCGGCCGCATCGGGTACCAGCGGCTTCTCGCAGAGCACCGGGAGCCCGCGCGCGAACGCCGCGAGCAGGGCCTCCTCGTGGGCCTCACCGGGGGAGGCGATCAGCACCGCCTCCACGCCCGGCGCGTCGAGGGCCGCCTCCGCCTCGCCGTGGACCGACACCCCGTCGATGCCCGCGGCCGCCTCCTCGGCCCGGTCCCTGTCCGGGTCCGCCACCGCGGCCACCCGGGCCCCGCTCACGGCCCGGTCGAGCCGGCGCACGTGATCGGCCCCCATGTGCCCGGCACCCAGGACGGCCACACCCAACAACTCGCTCACGCGCTGCGCACCTCTCCGGCGACGATGCGGATCTTCCCGCGATCCGATTGTGCGCCGGAGGGATCACCGACGCAGCATCCCGGCGCTGCCTTTCGCGTCACCCGGGCGTCCCCGGCGGACATGAACCGGGACCTCGGCTCCCGACTCCGGGCAGCGTCCGGCGACCGCGCGGGCGCGACCTCCCGCCCGTGCGGGCCGCCGTCGCGGACGGCGGCGTGGCATCCCTCCGGCCAGGGCGGTTCCCACCCGGCAGCCGGCGGCGCTCCACCCGCCACCGGCCGATCCGGGCGGCGAACGCCCGCCGTCCGCGCGCCGAACCCCTCACGGGCCGGACCGCCGGCGCCGCGCCGGTGGCCTCCGCGCGACGAGCGGGCGCACCGCCCGCCCCGGGGCGCCGGAGGTGCCGTGCGCCGGGCCGGGCCCACGGCGCCGTCCGCCGCACGGGACGGCCGGGCTCAGAAGGTGTCCGGGTCGGCCGCCTCCCAGTCCGCCGCCCAGTGCGGAGGAGGCGCGGCGAGCAGCACGCCGGGCGCCAGCCACTCGTACAGCTCCGCGTACGTCGCCACGCCCGCCGGCCCGGTGCGCCGCAGCAGCCGGTGCGGCGTGAGCTCGGCCGCGCTCCGCACGCCCATCGCGGCCATGATCCGACTCGCGCCGAGCACGGCGGCCCGCTGGTAGCGGTACACCCGGGCGGACTTGTCGGCCACGTCGAGCGCGCGGACCCGGCGCGGGTCCTGGGTGGCCACGCCGACCGGGCAGGTGCCGGTGTGGCAGCGGTGGGCCCGCAGACACCCGGCGGCCACCATCATCGCCCGGGCGGCGTTGGTGTAGTCGGCCCCCTGCACCAACCGCCCGACGATGTCCGAACCGGTCGCCACCCGGCCGCTCGCGCCGATCCGGATGTGCTCGCGCAGTCCGCTGCCGGCCAGCGCGTTGTGCACGGTGATCAGGCCCTCGGTCAGCGGCGTCCCGAGACGGCCGGCGAACTCCGCCGGAGCCTGCCCGGTCCCGCCCTCCGCCCCGTCCACCACCACGAAGTCGGGCGTCACGCCCTCGGCGAGCATGGCCTTGCAGACCGCCAGGAACTGGCGCCGCGAGCCGACGCACAGCTTGATGCCGGTCGGCTTGCCGCCCGCCAGCTCCCGCATCCGGGCGAGGAAGAGCACCAGTTCGCGGGGCGTCGAGAAGACCCGGTGGGACGCCGGTGACACCACGGTGGCGCCCTCCGGCACCCCGCGGGCCCGCGCGATCTCCGCGCTCACCTTCACCCCCGGCAGCACACCGCCGCCGCCCGGCGCCGCCCCCTGCGACAGTTTCAGCGACACGCACTTGACCTCGGGCAGCGCCGCCTTGTCGGCGAACTCCCGTGCCTCGAAGTCCCCTTCGGGGGTGCGGCAGCCGAAATACCCGGTGCCGATCTCCCAGACGAGGTCGCCGCCGCCCCGCAGGTGGTACTCGGTCAGGCCGCCCTCGCCGGTGTCGTGCGCGAACCCCCCGAGCGCCGCACCTCTGTTCAGCGCCAGGATCGCGTTCGCGGACAGGGCGCCGAAGCTCATCGCGGAGACGTTCAGCAGGGCCATGTCGTACGGCTGCGTGCAGTCGGGGCCGCCGACACGGACCACCGGCGGCTCCCGCGGCACCTCTGCCGGACGCATCGACGGCTCCAGGTACTCGTGTCCTTCGCGGTACACGTCCCGTTCGGCGGCGGACCGTTCCCCGGGCCCGACGCGCCGTGGCCCGGTGCGGACGAGAGCGCCGGGTCCGCCGTCGCCCGGCCCGTCCCCGTCTCCGTCGGCGGGCCCGGCGGTGTGCGCCCGCGGCTCGTGGCGCACCCCCACCGGCACGAAGGGCAGGTGCCCGACGAGCGGATAGGCGCGCAGCAGGGAGTCGCGGCGCTGGAGCAGGTCCCGGACGCCGAGCGCGCTCAGCGCCAGCAGGGGGCCCGCCGCGCACCACCACCAGGCCGTGACGGTGCCCGCGAGGAACAGCGCCCCGGCCGCGCCGAGGGCGACGAGCAGCAGCGAGAGCATCCGGCGCACCCTGCGAGTCAAACCCATCGGGCGGCGGACCGCCGACCGGGAGGAACGCCGGCCGCCGGTGCCGGCCGTCCCCCGCCCGGTGCGGGCCCGCCTCCTGTCCGGGCCGGACCCGGCGCACCGGCGTGCGCCGTCCGGGGGACCGGGGCCGCGGCGCCGGGTCCGGGGCGCGCGGCGCGTCCGTGCGCCGGGTCCGGCCCGCCGGCGGCGTCAGCCGTCGGTGTCCTCCGGGCCGCAGGAGCTGCCGCTGTCCGGCAGGGAGCCGTACAGCAGGTAGTCGTCGACCTTCCGGTGCACGCACTTGGAGGAGGCGTACCCGGTGTGCCCCTCGCCCTTGTTGTCGAGCACGACCGCCGCGGAGCCGAGCCGCTCGGCGGTCTCCTCCGTCCAGCGGTACGGCGTCGCGGGGTCCCCCCGGGTTCCCACGAGCAGCAGCTTCGGGCCCTTCACGTCCCGGACGTCCTCGCGGATGTACTCCGTGCCCTTGGGGCGCCCGTAGCACATCAGCACCTGGGTGAGCCGGTACCGGCCGAAGACCGGCGACGCCTCCTCGTAGGCGGCGCGCAGCCGGCTCATGTCGCGGGTGATCTCCCGGGCGCTCGGACGGTCCGGGTCGTCGGCGCAGTTGATCGCCATCAGAGCCGCCGGAAGGTTGTCCAGGGGGACTTCCTCGTCGTCCACGAGCCCGCTGTGCCTGCGCCCGCCCCGGGAGGCCCGGTCGCCGGCCGCCGTCTTGCGCACGGGTGCCGCGACGTCCGGCAGCGAGGCGCCGCCGCCGAGCTGGTTCAGGCCGTGGGTGTCGCCGTCCTGGACGAGCAGGCTCAGCGCCTGCTCCAGGGAGGGCCACATCTCCTTGCTGTACAGCGCCTGGCTGATCGCTCCGACCAGGTCCTGTCCGGAGAACTCCTGGCCGTAGTCCGACGGTACGGGCTCGTCGTCGAGCGAGCGGACCAGCTGGACCACCTGCTCCCGCGCGCCGCGCGCGTCCTGTCCGAAGGGGCAGGCCATGTTCTGCGCGCACCAGGTGATGAAGTCGTCCAGCGCCGTCTGCTGCCCCTCGGCGCCGGCCAGGCCCTGCTCGGCGATCGGCTCGGTCAGCGTGTCGACGCCGTCGAGGACCATCCGTCCCCGCTTCTGCGGAAACTGCGCCGCGTACACCGCGCCCAGCCGCGTTCCGTAGGAGAAGCCGAGGTAGTTGAGCTTCTTGTCGCCCAGTGCCTGGCGTATGACGTCCATGTCGCGGGAGGCGTCGACCGTGCCGATGTGGGGGAGGACCGGTCCCGAGTGCCGGGCGCACTCGCCCGCCGCCCTCTTCACCGCCTCCAGGGCCGACCTCACCGAGGCGCTGTCGGTGCCGTCCGCACCGTCGTCGGTGGCCTGGGCGATGTCGTCGACCCCCTCGCCGCAGCTGACAGGGGAAGAGCGGCCCACCCCGCGCGGGTCGAAGGTGACGACGTCGTAGCCGTTGGTCAGGCCCATGAAGTCCTTGCCGCCCAGGGCGAGCTGGGGTATCCCCGCTCCGCCGGGGCCGCCGAAGTTCAGCAGCACCGACCCCCGGGAGGTGCCCGTCGCCCGGTAGCGGGCCAGGGCCAGGTCCAGGGTGCCGCCGTCCGGCCGGGAGTAGTCGAGCGGGACGGTGACCTTGCCGCACTGGAGGTCCTTGGGCATGCCCTCGCCGTCGCAGGCCGCCCAGGTCACCTTCTGCCGGTAGAAGCGGGACAGGGAGGGGTCCTCGGCGGTCGCCGTCGTCGGCAGCCCCGCCGCCAGCAGCGTCAGCGTCGCCGCCGCGGTCGCCACGACCGCGCAGCGTTGGTGCGTGGACAGCATGCAAGCCTCCAGGGTCGCCCTGCGGTGGACCGGCGCACCCCCCGGCTCACGATAGGCGGGGCCGCTCGGGCACGCCTCCGGGCGGACACGTCCGGACCACCGGGCGTGCGAGGGTGTCCGGCGGGGCCTACGCTGCCCGACCCCGTGCCTCGTTCGGGTGGCACGGGCAGTTCGATATCCGTGACGCTCGATGGGGTGAAAGACCGTTTAGCCATAACTCGGATGGGTCTCATGCGTTTTAGGCAGTGCGGGTGAGTGCCCGTGATCTCGTCTGGAAGGCAGTGAACCCATGAAACGGGTGACCCGAAATGGTTTGATCTTCGCGGCCGCCGCCTCGGGCGCGCTGGCCGCGACCGTGCCGGCCCACGCCGACTCCTCGGCGGACGGCGCCTCGGCGGGTTCGCCCGGAGTGATCTCCGGCAACACCGTCCAGCTCCCCGTCCACGTTCCGGTGAACGTCTGCGGGAACACGGTGAACGTCGTCGGCCTGCTCAACCCGGCCGCCGGCAATCGCTGCGCCAACGACGGCGGCGGCCCGGCCGCCCGGACCTCCGGAACCCGGCGGAGCACCGCCCCCGCGTCGCACGGGGGCGCGGACACGCGGCACGGGAAGACCGCCGGCCGGGGGAACGCGGGGGGCGCGGTCGCGCACGGCGCCGCCCAGGACTCGCCCGGCCTGCTCTCCGGCAACGGCCTCCAGCTCCCGGTGGACCTCCCGGTCAACGTGAGTGGCAACGCGGTCACCGTGGTCGGCCTCGGCAACGCCTCCGCCGGCAACGAGTCCGCCAACACCCCCGTGGAGCGGCCCGAGCCCGCGCGCCCCGCCGCCCCGGCCCCGAAGCCGCCCGCCCCCGAGGCCGAGCACCCCGGGCGCGCCGTGCCGGCCGCCCCGGGCGACGTGCGGACGATGGAGAGCACCCGGGCCGCGCTCGCCCACACCGGCGCGGACGGGATGATGCCCGCCGTCGCGGCGAGCGCGGCCATGCTGCTGGGCGGTGCGATCATGTTCCGCCGGTACCGGCCGGCCTCGGTCCGCTGAACCACGCGGCGCGGACATCGGCCCCACCGGACGGCCGACTGGTGGGGCCTCCTCCCGGGCCCGGACGCGCAGCCGCTCACCGCGTGTGGTGACGCGCGTATCGGGCCCGGTGCGTTGCCCCTCCCGCCGGTCCACGCGGGTACGGACCGGCGGCACCTCCGCCCCGCGGACCGGTGCGCCGGGTGCCGCCCGGACCGGCCGGAATCCCTCCCCCGTGGGGGCGCGCCCGTGTCGGCGGCGCGGAGATCGGCGAGGATGGGGGAGGCGCCGTCGTCCGGCGCACCCCCTTCCCCGCACACCCGGGAGCGACGTGGCGAACTCAGCACGGCCGGCCGGCCTACTGGTCGCGCGGGCCCGGCCCGAGGACTGGACCGTGGTCACCGGCTGGGCCGCCGACGAGGGGTGGAACCCCGGTCTCCACGACGGGGCGGCCTTCTTCGCCCAGGACCCCGGGGGATTCTTTCTCGGCCGCATCGACGGGGAGCCCGTCTCGGCCGTCTCGGTGGTCCGCTACGGCGCCGCCTACGCCTTCCTCGGCTTCTACCTCGTGCGCCCCGGGGCACGGGGCAACGGCTACGGTCTCGCCACCTGGAGGACGGCCCTCGCGCACGCCGGCAAACGGACCGTCGGGCTCGACGGCGTGGTCGCCCAGCAGGACGCCTACCGCAGGTCCGGCTTCCGGCTTGCCCACCGCACCCTCCGGTTCGCCGGGGTGCTGCCCGGGGGCGGGGAGGCGCCGGGCGTCCGACGGGCCGTGCCCGCCGACCACGCGGCGATCGCCGCCTACGACAGCCGGTGCGTCCCGGCCGACCGCCCCGGCTTCCTTGCCGCGTGGCTCACCACCCCGGGCCACCGCACCGTCGTCCGGCACGGCGGCGACGGCCGGCTCACCGGGTACGCCGTGCTCCGCCCGGCGCGCGACACACTGCGCGTCGGACCGCTGTTCGCCGACACCGCCGACGACGCCCGGGCGCTGCACGCCGCGCTGGCCGAGGAAGCCGCCGGTCGGGCGGTCGCCCTCGACGTGCCCGAGACCAACGCCCCGGCGGTCGCCCTCGTCGAGGGGTTCGGCCTCGCCCCGTCGTTCGAGACGGCCCGCATGTATACGGGCCCGGTCCGGCCCTTCGCGGCCGAGCGGGTGTACGGGGTGACCACGCTGGAGCTGGGCTAGTGCCCTGACCGGACGGGTTCACCGGCTCGCGACGCCCGGCACGGCACCGCGCCGCGTCGTCGCGTCACCCGAGCACATCCCGTACGCGGGAGACGCTCCGCCGTGCGCTGCTGCCCCTGTTCGTCCTGTGCGAGTGCTGCGGTGGCGAGTCCGGGTGCGACGACGGCAGTCTCGACGCCGTACGCCGCTACCGGGCTGCACCGCACCGGACACCGCGAGCCGTCCGGCGAACCCGTCCGGTCACGGCACCGGCGTGCCGTCCGAGCCGTGACCACGCTGCCCGCCCCGGCTCGGACGACGTCCGCGCGGGGCGCGTGAGAGCATCCGCCCATGGACGGCGACGAACTGGACGTGAGCGCTCTGGCGGTCAACGTCACGATCCCGGACGCACTCCGCTGGACGGACACGCGACGCGGGGAGGAGTTCCGGCTGACCACACTCAACATCCGGCTTCTCCCGGACGGTCGCCTCGCCGCCAAGGCCTATGGCCGACCCGTCGCCGGGGGCCGGGGCGCGTACGTCTCCTTCCCGATCCCCGACGAACCCGGACTGGCGGCGCTGATCGCCGGCGCGGCCGACCGGGCCGGGACGCTGTGGGCCGCCCATCGCGGACTCGGCTGAGTCCGGTCCGGCCCGGGAACGGACAGCGGGTTCCCGTCGCCCTTCGCGCGTCCACCCGAGGCGCACGGGAGGGAGTTGATCGCCCCGTACCCGCCGTCCGGCATGCAGCCGACCCACCGCCGACGGTGGGTTGCCTCCCCGGGCGGGGCCGACTCCACCGGCGGGCGGGCGCCTCGCGGTGCCCGCGGGACGCGTCCGCGCGAGGACGACCGCCACGACGGGTGAGGAACCGGACCGTTGCGGACCCGGCACCCTCGTACGCCGGCCCCGGCGCACGGATGCCGGGCGCGGGCGGCGTCGGGTGGGTCAGCCGGCGAGTTCGCGGGCTCGCCGGGCCGCGGTGCGGTGCCCCGTGCCCCGGCAGCAGGACGTCGGCGTCCAGGCCCTCGATGCGCCGCAGTGAGTCCAGTGCGGCGGCTCGCGCGGTGTGGAACATCGCGGGCAGCAGGTGCGGGCCCCGAGTCCGCGAGGTCGGGTGACCACTGACCAGCGCGTCCCCGGAGATCAGCACACCGGCGTCCGGCAGGTGGTAGGCGCAGTGGCCGCCGGTGTGGCCGGGGGTGTGCACCGGAACCGGACGCCCGGGCAGGTCCAGCGGTCCCGCCGGGGGCAGCGCCTCCGGCCGGGTCACCCTCACGTCCGCCGTCCCGCCCGAGCGCAGGGCGCGCACCGCCCACGGCAGCACCCCGGGGCGCCACGCCTGGCGCAGCACCGCGCCGATGCCCACCTGATGGAGGAACTCGCGCCGGGCGTGCGGCACTTCCTGCTCGTGCAGCAGGACGGGTGTGCCGAAGGAGCGGTTCAGGAACTCGGCCGAGCCGAGGTGGTCGGTGTGCGCGTGGGTGACGAGGACGGCGGTGACGTCCTCGGGCCGGTGGCCGAGGGCCGCCAGCGACGCCAGCAGGTCCTCGCGGTCGCCGGGGTAGCCGGTGTCGACCAGGGTGACCGACGCACCCTCGCTCAGCACCACCCAGTTGGTGTCGCTGCCGTGCACCAGATGCACTCCGGCGGCCGCCTCGACGATCGCTTCCTCGCGCATGCCCCTCCGCTCCGGACGTTCGTGGGGCCCGGCCTGCGGTCCGAGCCGGATCGAACGTATCGCGCGCCCCGAAGGGGGGCGGGCCCGGGCCCCTGGGTGGGGACGAACGGGCCGCGCGCGCAGGGCGGGTGGGACGACGCGCCGGGGCGCGGGGGGGGGGGGGCAGGGCAGCCGCGTTGCCGCGCCGGCGGCCGTGGCAGCGCGCCGAGGTTCGCGAGGCCGCGGGGCCCGCCCCTGCCGCCGGGCGGGCCGGGGGCACCGATATCCGGTTGCCCTGCCCACACCGGGATGCTGGAGTGGGCCGGATGGACCCCCAAGCGGCGCTCGCCCTCTTCGACCGGAGCATGCTTCCTCGACGCCGCACCTGCGGAGGTAGACACGTTTCTCGGCCAGTCGATCCGTAGAACCGGCAGGGCAGTCGGCACCGTCCGAGTTGGTCCCGACTCCACAGGCAGCCTGGTGGTCGGTCCCCGAGGTTCATCCTGATGCCCTTGCTGCCGTGGCAGCGAGGGCATCAGCCATCAGGCGGCGCGGGCTGTGGCTAGTCGCGCGACCCACGACGTGACCTCGATCAGGTGCTCGGGTTGCAACCCGTGGTGTGGGTCGGGCTGCACGAGGAGGGTCGCCGTTCCCTTGGCAGTGCGCTCTGCCGCCCACGCGTGGTCGAGGTCGGTGAAGTCGTCGTCGATCCAGACGGCGGGGGCGTCGCCCAGCCAGGCGTCGACGTGGTCGCGCTTCCACAGGTAGCCGTTGGGGCGGCTGGTGGTGATCTCCGGACGCGGGAGATCGACGTACGGCAGGGTTGGAAGGCCGAGGAGCGGGCCGATGAGGGTGGTGGCGTCCTGGCGCCAGCTGGTGCACCAGACCGGGGTGATCAGGCCGGTGCGGATCACGTCCATAAGGATGGGGCCGTGGGCAGGGTCGAGCCAGACGGTGACCGGGTTGTCGGCGCTGCGACCGGTGGGGACGACGTCGTGGCGGGCGTGGGTGGCCGGGGTCGAGCCGTCCGCGTTGGGGAAGGGTATGAGGACGCCGTCGATGTCGAGAAGCAGGTAGGGCGGGCGCATCGGTTCCTCCAGGGGGAGCCGGGGCAAATGGCTGGTCAGAGCTTGCGGGCGCGGATCAACAGGGTGGTGGGCCAATGGCCCATGCGGGGGTCGTGGAACTCCTGGGCCGAGGCGAGCCAGAAACCGGCCTGGCTGAGGTGCTTCTCCCAGCGGTCGGTATCGAACTCCCAGCGGGCGATGGGGAGCCGGGTGCGGTCGGGGAGGGTCACGTGATCGCGGCGGGGCCGGTCGTCGCCGGAAGGGCTTCGGCCGCCGCGCTGCGGGTGCGGGACGGAGAAGGCGAGCACCCGGCCGGGCGTGAGGCGCTGGGCAATGGCCGGTAGCAGGAGCTCGGGCGCGACAAGCCCGACGGCCCCGAAGACGGAATAGATCGCGTCGAACTGCTCGTCGGAGGCGTGCAGGTAGTGCAGTGCGTGGCCGGCGACGAAGGTGAGGTTGTTCAGCCGTCCGTAGTGGGAGCGGGCGCGGCGGACCTGAAGCCCGACCAGGTCGACGCCGGTGACGTGAGCGCCGTGGCGGGTGGCGAGGTGGGCGGCGTTGTGGCCGGGGCCGCAGCCGAGTTCCAGGAGTCGCTTGCCGCGCAGGTCGGGGCCGAAGGCGTCGGCTCCGGGACCTTGGCTGGGCCTCGTGGTCCATTCCATCCGGGCGGGTACGGAGAGGGGTTCGGCGAGGCCGGCGGCGGTGCGCTGGAGCGCGTGGACGTGCCAGGGGGATGCCTGGGCGAGCACGTCAGATCTCCAGGAGGTGGAGCACGTCGGTGAGGTGGCGGCGGACGGACTTGATGTAGGCGGGGTCGGTGGCCGGCTCGTCGATCCAGCGGATGGCCTGCTCCATGAACCACTCGACGGCCCACATGCGGTGCCAGCCCAGGGCCCAGTTCTCGGCGGTGAGCCCGCCGCGCGGTGCGAGGGCGTCGGGGGTGCCGCCGGCGGTGACGTACTGCTCCAGGAAGACGCGCAGGCGTACGGGGTGCGGGGGCTCGATGGTGCCGTGCCAGCTGGCGAGGTCGAGCAGGCCGGGGCCGGTGAAGGCGCGGGCGAAGTCAAGGAGCCGCCAGCCGCGCTCGCCGATGTGGAGGCTGGTGGGGTGGAACTCGGAGTGCACCCAGCCGAAGGGTTCCAGCGTTGCTCCGGCCGAGCGGGCTTCGGCGGCCCCGGCAATCCGGTCGAGCGCGTCCTCGACGTCGTCGGCGTCCTGCCACCGGTCGGCCTTGCGCAGCCGTTCGAGGTGCTCCAGCGCCCGGGCGGGCAGCGTCCGCAGCCTGTCCTGGTCGAGGACGGGCAAGGGAGGAGCTGTACGGGCGCCGTGCAGAATGACGACCGCGGCGACGCCGTCGAGGTCATCGGCCTCGCGGACGGAGGGACCGAGGTCCTCCATGAGCATGCCGAGCCAGCCGTCGAGGATGGCGGAGGCGTGGACCTGGGGGACGGGTACGCCGAGGGTGTGGGCGAGGCGGAGTGCCTGGTCCTCGCTGTCGAAGGGCTTCTTGGCGTACTTGAAGATGGCCGTGGTGCCGGCGGGGAAGGTCACGCGCTCGACGCCGGACATGGACCACACGCGTACCTCCTCCCGTACGGCGGTGGTCTGGCCGGTCGCGGTGAGCAGGTTGTCGAGGAGTTCGGCGCTGGGGTTTGTGGTCACGAGAGGGCTCCGGGAAGGGGGGGGTGGCTTCCGGGGCGGGCGAGAGATGCCGGCCAGCCCCGGAGCCTGATCGGATGGTGGGTTACGCGGCGGGGTTCACGCGGTGGGCGTAGACCTGCTCGATCCAGCCCGCCTTGAACGCGGCGAGGTCGTCGCGGAAGTTCGTCATCGAGGCACCGTAGGGCGCGACCACGCCGCCGGACTGGTCCGGCACGGACTGGCAGCCGTGCACGAGCCGTCCGCCCAGGGCGGCGTGGGCCTTGATGGACTCGATGCGACGGTGCTCGTTGAACCAGCCGCCGTGGTAGACCTCGTCGAGCATCCCGCCCATCTCGTCGTCCAGGTCGAAGACGACGGAGGTGGCGGCGGGGAAGAACCAGCACGGGCCGACGTTGGAGATGTGCCCGTCCAGCTCGACCTTGTTGAGCGCCATGAGCGTGGCGGCCTCGCGGAGCATCCGCAGGTGGTCGGCGGTGATCTGCGGCAGGCCGAGGCCGGCCAGGTGCTCCTCACGGAAGAGGTACGCGTACACCTCGTACGCGGTGGCCAGGACGCGGGCGGCGTCGGAGGTGGACTCGCTGTGCTGCTTGATGAAGTCGAGCGCGAGCTGCTCGACCGCGCTCTCGGTCGTCTCGTCCACCTCCAGGAGCTGGGACTTGACCAGCTCCCAGTCGGCGACGAGCCAGGTGTTCGACTCGAAGCGGAAGAAGTACTCGGCCGGGTCGATGGTGATGCGCCGGCCGTCGACCTGGATGCCGGGCAGGCGGCTCCAGCGCGGGTCGAATGCCTCGGGCAGCTCGACCGTGATGGTCGTGGTGTCGATGGTGGTCACCGTGTCTCCGTCTCTGATCGGCCGGGTTCGGGCACAGGAATGCCCGAGCCTGGTGTGGGCGTACGGAACTTCGGGGAGCCGCCCGGACCAAGGGGGAGCCTGGATCACGGTCGCGCCGTTCCGGGCAGCTGCTGATAAGTGAACCGGTGGTCACGCTCAGTGGGTACGGTGGAAGGCAGTTGAAGCGGTATACGCGGTTTACAACTCCAGGGCGGAGGCGATCGTGGCGGCGCAGCGAGAACCCAACTCCCGCCTGCGCGACGCCATCGACGCGGTCGGCTGCACCTACGAGGCCCTTGCCCGAGACGTGCGGCGCATCGCCGCCGAGAACGGCGAGATCCTCCAGACCAACAAGTCGGCCATCTCGCACTGGGTGAACGGCACCCGCGCCCCGTCGGGCCGGGTAGGTCAGTACCTGGCCGAGGCGCTGTCCCGCCGAGCGGGACGTACGGTCACCCGTACCGATATCGGCCTGCTCGTCGGTGATGCCGAGGAGCCGGCGGAATCTGACCCCGTCCTCGCGGTCACCGACCTGGGCCGCGCCGACGTCGAGCGCCGCCGCTTCCTCGCCATCGCGGCCTTCACCACCGCGGGCGTCGCCATGCCTCTCGGATACGACCACGAAGCCACCGCCCGCATGCTCCGCGCCCGCACCGGCACGTCCCTGATCGGTGCGGAGGACGTGGACGTCGTACGCCAGATCACCGCGGCCTTCAGCGTCGCCGACGAGCGCCTCGGCGGCGGGCACGGCCTGACCACCGTCACCGCGTACCTCGCCGACACCGCCGCCCCCATGCTGCGCGGACGCTTCCCCAGTGAAGCCTTACGACGGGCCGCCTTCAGCGCTGTCGCCGAACTCGCCTACCTCGCAGGGTGGAAGCACCACGACCTCGGCCAGGAAGGCGCCGCCCAGCGCTACTACCAGGTCGGCTACAAGCTCGCCTGCGAAGCCGACCCCCGCGGCCACGCCGCTTGGATGATGCGCGCCCTCGCCCACCAGGCCCTGAGCCTCAAACAGCCGCACCACTGCGTCGACCTCGTCGAAGGCGCCCTCCGCACGGGTCTCGGCCACGTCGACGGCCAGACCGAGGCACTCCTCCACATCACCCATGCCCGCGCCTACGCCGCCACCGACGAGAACCCGTCGGCCGCTCGCGCCCTGCTCGCCGCCGAAGACGCCCTCCTACGGGACGACGGCCCCCAGCCCAGCTACTCCCGCGTAAGTGGCCCGGCCGCCGGCACCGTGGCCAGCCACACCGCCCGCACCCTGACCGACCTCGCCGACCACATCGGCACCGAACAGCAGCACCGCGACGCCCTCACCCGCTGGGATCCCGCGAAGTACAAACGCGTCCACGCCCTCACCCATGCAGACCTCGGCGACAGCCTCGCCGCCCAGGCCCGCGCCGACGAAGCCGTGGCCGCATGGACCCAGGCCCTGGTCCTTATGGAGGGCATGACCTCCGATCGCACCCGCAAGGCGATCACATCGATCCGCTCCACGCTCGCGATCTACCAGCGCCGCCGCGTTCCCGGTGCTGCCGATCTCGCCCGCCGCGCCCGCGAAGCGCTCGCCTAACATGCCCGACAACCCGTCCGACGAAGGGAACTCCCGTGGCCCAGCAGACCGACGATCAGCCGAAGGCTCTGAAGCCGGCGCTCGAATCCATGACCCTGCTGGTCGCGGCCGTCATCGTCCACGACAAGGCCAAGGGCCGCGTCGTCCTCCTCCAGCGCAGCGAGAACGCCAAGTTCGCCCAGGGCATGTGGGACCTCCCCGTCGGTAAGAGTGAGCCGGGCGAGCCCATCACCGAGACCGCCGTACGCGAGCTCTACGAAGAGACCGGCCTCACGGTGAAGGCGGAGTCCCTCAAGGTCGCCCACATCATCCACGGCGCCTGGGGCGTCGAAGCCCCCAACGGCTTCCTCACGGTCGTGTTCGCCGCCCACGACTGGACGGGCGAACCCGAAAACCGCGAACCCCGCAAGCACTCTCAGGTCCGCTGGGTCGACGCCAACGCCATCCCCGAGGCGTTTGTGGATACCACTGCCAGTGCCCTCCACCACTACCTGAATGACGGCTCGGAGGTCTCGCTGGACGGCTGGTCGGCAGCGTGAGCATCACGCTGCTTCACCTCATACCCAAGGATCCGCACTTTTCGCCTGCGTCGGCCGCGAGCGAGGCTGCGCAGGCCCAGCTACAGCAACTGGCTCCTGAAGCGCTGGGCGGTTATGACGTCTGGGACATCCCCGGCGCAGCCTTCATCGACCCCGGCGAGAACTGGTGCGGTGTTCGGTGCCCCGTGTGCGGCTCCGACATCGAAGACTGGTGGGGCAACGCGATGGACGCGGCAGCCCTTCCAGACGGCTATTTCGACTCACTTGCCGTGACGGTGCCCTGTTGCTCCGCCCAGACGGACTTGAACGCCCTCGACTACGTCTGGGCTGCGGGTTTCGCCAGGTACAGCCTCGTAACCACAGATCCAGAAGGCGAGCTGCCACTACCACCAGCCGGCATCCAGGCGCTAGAGGACCTCCTGGGCACGGACCTGCGACAGGTCATCGCCCGGTACTGACGTCAAGCGCCGGGTTCGCTATGCAGGGCCGCTCGGAAGCAGAATCTCGTACGGCAGATGATCCTCGTCCAGTGCGCGCGGCACGTAGTCCGGGGCCGTGCGTGCAGCCACAGCCAGGCGGGCGGCAGCCTCCTCCTCGGAGATGGTGGCAAGCCCGAGGGCGTGCAGAAGGCGGTCGCGGTCGGCGTCGAAGTCCGGGTGGCCGGCCCGAAGGTCCGACCCCAACGTGGTCCTCCAGGGCTACTGGCAGCAGCCGCGGGAGACCGAACGCGCGCTGGCCGGCGGCTGGTTCCACACCGGGGACGGCGGCTCGATCGGGCCGGACGGCTACCTGACCATCAGCGACCGGAAGAAGGACGTGATCATCACCGGCGGCGAGAACGTGTCCTCCATCGAGGTCGAGGACACCCTCTTCGGCCATCCCGCCGTCACCGAGGTCGCCGTGATCGGTGTGCCCGACGAGAAGTGGGGCGAGACCGTGCTGGCCCTGGTGGTGCTCGCGCCCGGCGCGTCGGCGACCGAGGAGGAGCTGATCGGATACTGCAAGGAGCGCCTCGCCGGGTTCAAGGCGCCGACCTCGGTCGAGTTCCGCGACCGGCTGGCGCGGACCGCCACCGGCAAGCTGCAGAAGTACAAGCTGCGCCGCCCGTACTGGGAGGGGCGGGGCCGGGAGGTCGGCTGACCCGGTCCCGGCGCCGGAACACCGCGTCGGCGCCCGGCTGCTCCGGAACTCGCGACGGCCCGCGCCCGGCCCGTGGACGGCGGGCCGGGCGCGGGCCGTTCGTGCCGGGCCGGGGGTCCGGCTCCGTCACCTCCCGCTGTCTCTGGTGGTGGTGAGCACGCACACGGCCCCGAGGACCACGGCGAGCGCGCCCATGATGATGCTGTTGACCACGACGCCGGTGTCCGGGCTGGTGCCGACGATCCACGGCGAGATGACCAGCCAGGCGCCCATGGCGCAGATCGCCCAGCTGAGGCCGTACATCCGTTCCGGTGTGACGGTGAACCCGAGCGCCAGCAGCGCGATCGCGATGCCCATGATCAGGTTGTGGGTCGCCAGAGCCGGCTGGCTCGACGTGTAGTGCAGTATCCACGGCGAGACGGCGCAGTAGAGGCCGAGCAGGAACACCGGCCCGTCCACCAGGGCGACGTCGCGGCCACCCAGCACACGGTCGTAGCGGGCGCGCATCTCCGACGCGTCGGGATGGCCGCTGATGTCACCGGCGTGATGCGAGACATTGGCCATGACTCGTCTCCTCCGATCTGGTCCGATCCGATCCGCGCGGCCCGGCCTCGCCCGAAGGAGTGCGGTCGGTGCCGCATGCCCCCATTTTGCTCTTATTTTTCCCTTATGTGTAGAGGTCCGGGCGGTGAATCGCGGTGATTCCGGCGCCCGCCGCGCCTCCCGGCCGCCGATCCGCCCACCCGGTTCGAGGAAGATCGCCCGCCGGGCAATCCGCGGCGGCCCCGGCTTCGGAGTACCCCCGAGAGCTCCGAGGAGGAGCAGGGTGGGAGGAACGACGATGCACAGGTCCGCAGACGCCTCGGACGGCGGCGCCGGGCGCGCCGGACACGACGGACGGGACGCCCGCCGCACGGCCGTGATCGGCGGGGGAGTGGCCGGCCTCACCGCCGCGCACGTGCTCGCCCGGTCGCGGTCCGTGGCGGTCTACGAGGCGGACGACCGGCTCGGCGGGCACGCCCACACCCACGACCTCGCCTCCTCCGACGGCCGGGTGCACCGCGTCGACTCCGGCTTCATCGTGCACAACCACCGCACCTACCCCAACCTCCTGCGCCTCTTCGCCGAACTGGGCGTCGCCACCCAGGAGTCCGAGATGAGCATGTCCGTGCGCTGCGAGGGCTGCGGCCTGGAGTACGCGGGCGCCCGCGGACCCGCCGGCCTCTTCCCCCGCCCCGGCAACGCGCTGCGCGGCCCGTACCTGCGCATGCTCACCGAGGTGCCCGCCTTCCACCGGGCCGCCCGCCGGCTGCTCGCCGAGGGCACCGAGGAGGGCGCGGACACCCTCACCCTGGGCGACTTCCTGGTCCGGCAGCGCTTCTCGGACTACTTCACCCGCCACTTCATGACCCCGTTGGTCTCGGCCGTCTGGTCCTGCGACGCCGCCACCGCGCGCCGCTATCCCGCCGCGTACCTGTTCCGCTTCATGGACCACCACGGCATGCTGTCCGTGGGGAACTCCCCGGTCTGGCGCACCGTGACCGGAGGCTCCCGCTCCTACGTCGACCGGCTGGCCAAGCAACTCGACGCCGTGCACACCTCCGCCCCCGTCCGCGCCGTCCGGCGGCACGCCGACGGAGTGGACGTCACCACCGAGGACGGCACCACCGCCTCCTACGACTCCGTGGTGATCGCCGTCCACCCCGACCAGGCCCTGCGCCTGCTCGCCGACCCCACCGAGGAGGAGCGCGAGGTGCTCGGCACGTTCCGCTACTCCCGCAACGCCACCCTCCTGCACACCGACACCACCCTGCTGCCCCGCGCCCGAGGGGCCCGCGCCTCCTGGAACTACCTGATGCCCGACTGCGACGCCGGCGCGGACCGGGTCCGGGTGAGCTACGACATGAACCGCCTCCAGCGACTCGACGCGCCCGACACCTACGTCGTCACCCTCGGCGGCGCGGACCGCGTCGACCCGGACCGGATCCTGGCCCGCATGGAGTACGAACACCCCGTCTACACCCCCGAGTCGGTCGCCGCCCAGCGACGGCTCCCCGCCCTGAGCGGTCCCGTGACCGCCTACGCGGGCGCCTACCACGGCTGGGGCTTCCACGAGGACGGCTGCCGCTCCGGCGTGGAGGCCGCCGCCGCGCTCGGGGTGACCTGGTGACCACCCCGGCCCTCTATCCCTGCACGGTCGCGCACATACGCACCGCGCCCAGCCGGTACGCCCTGCGCCACCGCACCTACCTGTGGCTCACCGACCCCGACCGGCCCCCCGAACTGCCCCGCCTGCTGCGCCCGCTGGCCCGGTTCGACCCGCGCGACCACTTCGACGGCGACCAGCCGACCATCCGCGCCGGCCTGGACCGCTTCCTCGCCTCCCACGGCATCGACCTGCGCGGTGGCAGGGTGGTCATGCTCGCCCACGCGCGCGTCCTCGGCCACGTCTTCAACCCGCTGACGCTGTACTGGTGCGACGACGCCGACGGCACCCGGCGCTGCGTCGTCGCCGAGGTGCACAACACCTACGGGGAACGGCACGCCTACCTGCTGCACCCGGACGGCACCGGCACCGCGCGGACGGCCAAGGAGTTCTACGTCTCGCCGTTCTTCCCCGTCGACGGCGCGTACCGGATGCGGCTGCCCGAGCCGGACGGCCGGCTGAACCTGACGGTACATCTCGAACGCGAGGGAACCCGTCCCTTCACCGCGACCGTCCGCGGGACGCGCCGGACGGCCACCGCCGGCGCGCTGCTGCGTCAGGCACTGCGCCACCCCTGGTCCACCGTCGCCGTGTCCGCCGCCATCCGGCTGCACGGCGTCCGCCTCTACCTGCGGGGACTGCCCGTCCAGCCCCGCACCCCACGCCGAACCCAGGAGAACGTGAAATGAGGACAGCCGAGTCCTGCCCCGTCGAGGCGCCACGACAGGACACCGACCCGCTCCGCTGGCCGGACGTGGTGGCACGGCCGGACGCCTCCCGCGTCCGCACCGCCGTCACCCGCTCCGTGCTGCGCCGAGCGCTCGAACGACTGCCCCTTCAGGCCCGGTTCGCCGACGGAACCCGCGTCGGCCTCGGCGGCCCCGTCATCGACATCCACGATCCGGACGCCTTCCACGCGCGCATCGGCACCCACGGCCTCATCGGGTTCGGCGAGTCCTACATGGCGGGCGAGTGGGACGCCCCCGACCTGGTCGCCGCGCTCACCGTGCTCGCCGGCAACCTCGCCGAACTGATCCCGGCCCCCCTGCAGAAGCTCCGCGGGCTGTGGGCGCTGCGCCGCCCCGACGTCCAGCGCAACACCCCCGCCGGCGCCCGCGACAACATCAGCAGCCACTACGACCTCTCCAACGACCTCTTCGCGCTCTTCCTCGACGAGACCCTCAGCTACTCCGCCGCGCTCTTCCGCGGGTTCCCCGCCACCTGGGACCTCCTCCCCGCGGCCCAGCACCGCAAGATCGACCGCCTGCTGGACCTCGCCGGGACGGGACCGGGCACCCGCCTCCTGGAGATCGGCACCGGCTGGGGCGAACTGGCGATCCGAGCGGCCGCGCGAGGCGCCCGCGTCACCTCGCTCACCCTCTCCGGCGAACAGCGCGACCTCGCCCGCGAACGGGTCCGCGAGGCCGGGCTCGCCGACCGGGTCGACATCCGGCTCTGCGACTACCGCGAGGCCACCGGGACCTACGACGCCGTGGTCAGCGTCGAGATGATCGAAGCCGTGGGCGCGGAGTTCTGGCCCACCTACTTCGCCACCCTCGACCGACTGCTCGTCCCCGGCGGCCGGGTCGCCCTCCAGGCCATCACCATGCCGCACGACCGCATGCTCGCCTCCCGCGACACCTTCACCTGGATCTCGAAGTACATCTTCCCCGGCGGACTGCTGCCCTCCGTGGAGGCCGTGGAAGAGGTGACCCGCGAGCACACCCGGCTGAGCACCACCCGCCGGGACGGCTTCGGGGCGCACTACGCGGAGACCCTGCGGCTGTGGCGGGAGCGGTTCACGGAGCGGGCCGACGAGGTCGCCGCCCTGGGCTTCGACGCGACGTTCCGCCGGATGTGGACCTTCTACCTCGCCTACTCCGAAGCCGGGTTCCGCTCCGGCTACCTCGACGTCCAGCAGTACCTGCTCACCAAGGAGGACCCCACCCCATGAGCACCGCGCCCGTCGCCCGCATCCCCCGACGCGGAGCCGCCCAGCGGCTCGCGGCCCTGGCCGAGGAGGCGCTCGGCGGCCCGCTCCCGCTGCGGGTGCGCGCCTGGGACGGCAGCGAGGCCGGCCCGCCGGACACCCCCGTCGTCGTGCTCCGCTCGCGGCGCGCCCTGCGGCGCCTGGTGTGGCAGCCCGGCGAACTCGGTCTCGCGCAGGCGTACGTCACCCGCGAACTCGACGTCGAGGGCGACCTGGCCGAGGCCCTGCGCCTGATGTGGGGAGCCGTACGGGACCGCGGCCTGCACGCGCCCCGGCTCACCGTCGCCGACCGGGCCCAGGCCGTGGCCGCCGCGCTGCGGCTCGGCGCGGTGGGCCCCCGGCCCCCGGCGCCCGCCTCACAGGCCCGGCTGCGCGGCGGCCTGCACAGCAGGTCCCGCGACCGGGCGGCGATCAGCCACCACTACGACCTGTCGAACGACTTCTACCGCCTCCTGCTCGACGAGACCATGGCCTACTCCAGCGGCTACTGGACGAGCGAGGACCCCGGCTTCGGGCCGGCCGACGCCCAGCGCGCGAAGCTGGAGCTGATCTGCCGCAAACTCGCCCTCGAGCCGGGCGCCCGGCTCCTCGACATCGGATGCGGCTGGGGCTCGCTCACACTCCACGCGGCCGAGGAGTACAAGGCTCAGGTCACCGCCGTCACGCTGGCGTCCGAGCAGGCCGCCCACGTCCGCGAGCAGGTGCGCGAGCGCGGGCTGGAACACCTCGTCGACGTGGTGTGCCAGGACTACCGCGACATCGAGGGCGGCGCCTACGACGCGGTGTCCACGATCGAGATGGGCGAACACGTCGGCGACGCCGAGTACCCCGCCTTCGCGGCGGCCCTGAGCCGGCTCGTCCGCCCGCGCGGACGCGTCCTCGTGCAGCAGATGTCCCGGGGCTCGGTCGCCCCGGGCGGCGGCGCCTTCATCGAGGCGTATATCGCCCCCGACATGCACATGAGGCCGCTGGGGGAGACCGTCGGACTCCTGGAGGGCGCCGGTCTGGAGGTGCGGTCCGTGGAGTCGCTGCGCGAACACTACGTCCGGACGATCTCCGCCTGGCACCGCACGCTGGAGGAGCGGTGGCCGGAGTTCGTCCGGCTCGTCGGCGAGGAGACGGCCCGCGTCTGGCGGCTGTACCTGGTCGGCGGCGCGCTCGCCTTCGAGGAACGCCGGATGGGCGTGGACCAGATCCTCTCCGTGCGGCCCACGCCCGGCGGCGACAGCGGGATGCCCGCCGTACCGAACTGGCACCCGGGCACGGACGAGCGGTGAGCGGCTTCCCCTGGGCGGCCTTCGCCCAGAACCTCGGCCTCGCGGCCGTCGCCGCGTTCGCCGTCATGCTCGCCACGTTCGGCATCGCCGTCCGCAAGGGCCTGCACCGGATCGTGGACGTCGCCTGGGGGATCGGCTTCACCGCGGTGGCCCTGGTCTCCCTCGCGGCGTCCGCCGGGGGCCGCGACGCGACGCGGCGCGTCGCGGTCACCGTCCTCACCGCCGTCTGGGGACTCCGGCTCGCCGCGCACATCGCGCGCCGGGGCCGGGGCCACGGCGAGGACCCGCGGTACGAGGCGATGCTCGCCAAGGCACCCGGCAACCGGGACCTGTACGCGCTGCGCATGGTGTACCTGCTCCAGGGCGCGCTGGTGTGGCTGGTGTCCCTGCCGGTCCAGGCCGCCCAGTACATCCCGGGGCCGCCGAGCGGCTTCGCCTGGGCGGGCGCCGCGCTCTGGGCGTGCGGCCTGTTCTTCGAGGCGGTCGGCGACGCCCAGCTCGCCCGCTTCAAGGCCGACCCGGCCAACCGGGGCAAGGTCATGGACCGCGGGCTGTGGAGCTGGACCCGGCACCCCAACTACTTCGGCGACTTCTGCGTCTGGTGGGGCTTGTTCCTCTTCACCTGCGACAGCGGGGCCGCGGCGGCCGTGTCCGTGGTCTCGCCGCTGGTGATGAGCTACCTGCTGACCAAGGGCAGCGGCAAGCCGATGCTGGAGCGGCACATGGCGCAGCGGCCGGGCTTCGCCGAGTACGTCGCCCGCACGAGCGGCTTCTTCCCGCGCCCGCCGAAGCGGCGGCCCTGACCCCTCCCACTCCGCCCGACGAGGACGCCTCGCCCCGCCGGGCGGTACCCGGCGGGGCGAGGCGTTCGCCGTTCGTCCTCTCCCCCGACATCACGAGAGGACGACGTCTCAGGCGGGGAAGTCGAGCAGCGCCACCGGGTCGGAGGTCGGCTCGGCGGATCCGCCGGCCGGCTCCACCGTGATGCCCATTCCGGAGGCGTCGTCGACGGCCCCCTTCATCAGGACCGCCTCGGTCGTCCGGGCCGGGTCCATCAGGCCGGCGGACCGCATCGTCCCGGCGTCGTTGAACCACAGCTGGTAGACCTTGCCGGACGGCGGCTTCGCCATGTCCGCCGCGACGAACACCGCCTGGTCGCGGCTCTTGGACACCACGACCGTGCCGCGCGCGCCGTCGGCGAGCTTCGCCGTCCGCGACGTGGCGTCGGGGGCGGCGAGCACCGCGGCCACCTCGTTCGTCTCCCGTTGCGCCTGCTGCGCCTCGCGGCGGGCGTCCTCCGCCCGGTCGTGCTGCCACACCGCGGTGCCGCCCAGTCCCGCCGCGGCGGCCAGGCAGGCGGCCAGGGCCCACCGCGCGGGACGGTATCCGCGCCCCCTCGTGCGCCGCGGCGCGGCCACCGGGACGGTCCGCGGCGCCTCCTGCCGCACCGTGGTGATGCTGCGCAGCACGTTCTCCTTGAGCGCCGGAGCCGGCGTCTCGGTGACGGCCATGCCGAGGCGGGCGGCGGCGGCGGTCAGCTCGCGGACCTCCTGCGCGCAGGACTCGCAGTCCTCGGCGTGCCGCTCGAACAGCTCGCGCTCGTCGTCGTCCAGGGCGTGCAGGGCGTACGCGCCGGTCAGCGTGTGCAGGTCAACGGTGGTCACGCGGTCACCCCCAGGCAGTCACGGAGCCGGATCAGGCCGTCGCGCAGACGGGTCTTGACCGTGCCGAGCGGCAGGGCCAGCAGTTCCGCCACCTCCCGGTAGGTCAGGCCGCGGTAGTAGGCCAGGGTGACCGACTGGCGCTGGAGCTCGGTCAGGGTGCGCAGGCACCGCCGCACCTGCTCGCGTTCGAGGCGGGCCTCCACCTGCTCGGTCACCTCGTCGTACTCGGGCGTCCTGTCCAGCAGCGCGGCCTTGTGCTCGCGGGCGGCCGACGCCTCCACCGAGCGGACCCGGTCCACGGCGCGCTGATGGGCGAGGGTCAGGACCCAGTTCATCACCGAGCCCCGTTCGGGCCGGTAGCGCGCGGCGGTCCGCCACGCCTCCACCAGGACCTCCTGGGCGACCTCCTCGGACTGCGCCCGGTCGCGCAGCACCCGGCGCACGATGCCGAGGACGGGACCCGCCACGACGTCGTACAGCGAGGCGAACGCCTGCTGGTCGCCCCGGGCGACCCGGGCCATCAGTTCCGGCAGATCCGGCTCCGCAGACGGGTTTCGCCCGATCTCCACGGCTTCCTTCACGGTGTGGTCCTCCAGGACGCTTCGATGATTCGCTGGTGATCCGAAACCGGTCGGCCGGCGGATTGCCCGGCCGCCGGAAAACTTCCCCGGCAGGCCGGTGGCCGCCGGTGCGCGGCGGCCGGTCCGCGGGTCACGGGCCGGCACCACGGTCGCACGGGCGGCGGGTCAGACCTCCACCGGTCCCGGCAGGCTGCGCCGCAGCCGGAGCAGCCCGCGCCGGGCGTGGCTCTTGACCGTGCCCAGCGGCCAGCCGGTGCGCCGGGCGATCTGCGTCTGGGTGAGGTCCTCGTAGAACGCCAGGCGCAGTACCTCGCGCTGCGGGGGCGGGAGCCGGGCCAGCTCGCAGCGCACCAGGACGCGGTCGAGTGCGGCCTCCGGGCGCGAGCGGTCCTCCTCGGACAGCGCCAGCAGGGCCCCGGCCGCCCCCACCAGCTCGGTGCGCCGGGCACGCGCCGCGAGGGCGTCGGCGGTCTTGCGCCGGGTGATGCCGACGAGCCAGCCGGCCAGGGTGCCCCGCTCGGGACGGAACCCCCCGCCGCCCCGCCACGCGGCGAGGAAGACCTGCTGGGTGACGTCCTCCGCCTCGCGCGGGTCGCCGAGGGAGCGCAGGGCGAGCGCGTGGACCAGGGGTGCCCAGCGCCGGTGGACCGCGGCGAGGGCGGTCCCGTCGCCCGCGACGAGGGCACGGGCCAGGTCCGCGTCCGACTCCGGGCCGGCCGGCCCGGCGGACCGCGGCGGGACGGTCCGGTCTGCGGTCATGGGGGCTCCCTCGTCCCGGGGCACCTGCTGCCGTGCGGCCCCGACACCCCATCGTGTGAACGGCCGGTCCGGGACGACAACTCGCATCGTTTCTGCGTCGTATAGTCGGCCGTATGGGTGAGAGCCGGGCGGAACGGGAGCGGGACGCGGGCGCGGTGTCCGTCGACACGGGCGTCACCACGGGAGCGCTGGCCCGCAGGCTCGGCGTGTCCCCCACCACGCTGCGGTCCTGGGACCGCCGCTACGGCGTGGGGCCGGCGGTCCGCTCCGACGGGCGGCACCGGCGCTGGACCGCCCAGGACGTGGCGATGCTGGAGGAGATGTGCCGGCTGACCTCCTCGGGGGTGCCGCCCGCCGAGGCCGCCCGCGCCGCGAAGGAGGGCTTCGAGCAGGTCCCGCCCGAGCCCCGGCCGCCGGCGGCCGACCCCCCGGTCCGCTCGAAGGCGGCGGGCGCGCTGCCGCTCGGTGACGCACGGCAGGAGTGCAAGGGGCTCGCACGCGCGGCCGTGCGCCTCGACGCGCCGTCCGTGGACGAGCAGCTGACCGGCCTCGTCGACCGGCACGGTGTGGTCGTCGGCTGGGAGGAGGTGATGGTGCCGACCCTGCACGCGGTGGGCCGCAAGTGGGAGTCGGCCGGGGACCGCTACGTCGAGGTGGAGCACCTGCTGTCCTGGCACATCTCCCGGGTGCTGCACCGCGCGTCCGGCCCGTCGGGCCCCTCCGCGGACACCGCGGCGGGCGGGGCCGGCCCGGTGGTGCTGGCGTGCGTGCCGGGCGAGCAGCACTGCCTGCCGCTGGAGGCGCTGCACGCCGGACTGGTCGAACAGGGCCTGCCCGCCCGGATGTTCGGCCCGGCCGTGCCGCCGGAGGCGCTGACCGCGGCGGTGCGGCGGCTGGGCCCGCTGGCCGTGGTGCTGTGGTCGCAGACCCGCTCCACCGCGGACCGTCCGCTGGCCCGGCACATCGCCGCCACCGGCTGGGGCGTGAAGGGGGCCCGCCGCAACCCCGCCGTACTCCTGGGCGGTCCCGGCTGGGCCGGGCGGCCGGAGCCGGGGATGCTCCGGCCGTCGGGGCTGCGGGACGCGCTCACCACGCTGCTCGGCCTGGCCGCCGCCTGACCGGCCGAACCCGCGCCCCGCCGGGCACGGGCCGTCCCCGCCGCGCCGGGGGCCCGCTCTCGGCACTCCGGCCGGACCGTCGGCGGTTCCGGCGAGGACGCGACCGTGCCCCTGGAACCGGGCGCGGGCGACGGCGGGTTCCGGCGGCGGGGGCGCGGCTTCGGAGCGCAGGCCGCTGGGCGTCGGGCCGCTTGCCGGAGGCGGCGCGTCCGTCGTCTCCTCGACGGGCGCCCTACGCAGGGCGCCCGCCCCGGCCGCTCCGTCACGGTGATGGGCCGAGCACCGCCGTCCCCGGCCCGGTCGACCGCCGACGGCGGCGCGGCCGGCGGACGCGGTGCCGCCGGGAGAGGTGGCGACGGGCGGACCGCGCGCAGGCGGGGGAGGCCCCGCCTCAGTCGGTCAGCCCGCGGCCCCGGCGGAACCGGTCCAGCCCGTCGGACAGTTCGACGATCGGGTCCGGATAGTCGAAGGCGGCCCGGTCCAGCCCCTTGAGCTTCCACGGCTCGTGCACGGACCGTCCGTCCAGCCCCGCCAGCTCCGGTACCCAACGGCGCACGTACACCCCGTCCGGGTCGTAGCGCTTGGCCTGGGTGACCGGGTTCAGGACGCGGTTGGGCCGGCTGTCGGTGCCGGTGCCGGCCATCCACTGCCAGTTCAGCTGGTTGTTGGCCACGTCGCCGTCCACCAGCAGGTCCAGGAAGTGCCGGGCGCCGACCCGCCAGTCCACGTAGAGCGTCTTGACCAGGAAGCTGGCGGTGAGCAGCCGGCCCCGGTTGTGCATCCATCCCTCGTGGCGCAGCTGGCGCATCGCCGCGTCCACCACCGGGTATCCGGTGCGGCCCTCGCGCCACGCCTCGATGTCGTCGTGCGCCTCCTCCCGGGTGCGCCAGCGGTCGTGCTTGGTGCGGTAGTCGGCCTTCGCGGCGTCGGGGCGCACGGCGAGCACCTGGTGGTGGAAGTCGCGCCACGCGAGCTGCCGGACGAACGCCTCGGCGCCGGGGCCGCCCGCCGCGGCCGACCGGTGGACCAGCTCGACCGGCGAGAGGGTGCCGAAGTGCAGGTGCGGCGACAGCCGGGAGGTCGCGTCGCCGGGCAGGTCGTCGTGCCGGTCCTCGTACGCGCCGATCCCGCTCCGCAGCCAGGCCGTGAACCGCTTCCTGCCCTCCGTCTCGCCGCCGGCCGCGAGCGCAGGCGACACCCCGCGGACGCCGGAGCGCGACGGGATCTCCTCCGAGCCGACACCGTCGGGCACCCGGACCTTCCGGGGCGCCGCGACCGCGTCCCGCAGCGGCCGGCGCGCCCACTGGCGGTGGTACGGAGTGAAGACGGCGAAGTGGTCCGAGGAGGCCGGCGTGACCGCGCCGGGCGAGACGGCGGTGATCACCGTCTCGTGCACGTGCAGCCGGCAGCCCTCGGCCTCCAGCGCGGCACGCAGCCGCTCCTCCCTGGCTTGCGCGTAGGCGCTGACCCCCGCGGCCATGTGCACCTCGTCCGCGTCCGCCTCCGCGGCGACCTTGCACACCTCGCCCACCACGTCCCCGGACCGCACCACCAGCCGCCCGCCCCGCTCCCGCAGGCCCGTGTCCAGATCCGCCAGGCAGTCCGCGAGGAACGCCATCCGGTTCGCGGCGGTGAACCCCGCCTCCGCGACGGCCTCGTCCCGCACGAACAGCGGCACCACCGCGTCCGAGCCGTCGAGCGCGGCCCGCAGCGGAGGGTGGTCGTGCAGACGCAGGTCGGAGGTGAACAGGACGATCGACAGGGTCATGGCGTTGCTCCGGTGCAGGGCTGCGGGGGTGTCGGCTTCGTTCTGCTTCCGCCCGGCCGGTGCGGCCGGATGCGCGGTCAGCGGGTGAACGCGGGCTGCTTCGTGCCGCTGGGCGTGTTCTTGGCGGCGGCCTTGGCGATGTTGCGGGCCATGCCGCCGAACACCACGGAGTGGAAGGGCGAGATGCTCCACCAGTACAGGTGGCCGAGCAGGCCGTGCGGGTGGAACAGCGCCCGCTGCCGGTAGCGGGTGCGCCCGGCGTCGTCCTTCTCCGCGTACATCTCGAGCCAGGCCAGCCCCGGCAGCCGCATCTCCGCGCGCAGGCGCAGCAGACGGCCGGGCTCGATCTCCTCCACACGCCAGAAGTCGAGCGAGTCGCCCACCCGCAGCCGGGAGGCGTCCCGCCGCCCGCGCCGCAGGCCCACCCCGCCCACCATCCGGTCCAGCCAGCCGCGCACCGCCCAGGCCAGCGGGAAGGAGTACCAGCCGTTGTCGCCGCCGATGCCCTCGACGACCCGCCACAGCGCTTCGGGCGAGGCGTCCACGGCCATCTCCCGGCGGTCGGTGTAGAGGCTGCCGCCGGCCCAGTCCGGGTCGGTGGGCAGCGGATCGCTCGACGTCCCCGGGTAGGACGCCGACGACCAGCGCGTGGTCACCTGCGCGTCCCGCACCCGCTGGAGCGCCAGTGCCACCGAGGCGTCGAAGCCGATCGGGCGGCCCGGCGGATCGGGCACGTAGCGGGCGATGTCGTGCTCGTGGCACACGACCTCGTGGCGCAGCGACTCGGTGAGCGGCCGGGCGATCGAGGCGGGCACCGGGGTCACCAGCCCGACCCAGTGGCTGGACAGCCGCGGAGTGAGCACCGGCACCGGGAAGATGAGCCGGCGGGGCAGCTGGGCGATGGCGGCGTACCGGCGCATCATCTCCAGGTACGTCAGGACGTCGGGCCCTCCGATGTCGAAGGCTCGGTTGACCTCGGAGGGCATCGTGGCGCTGCCGACCAGCGTGCGCAGCACGTCGCGCACGCCCATCGGCTGGATCCGGGTGTGCACCCAGCTCGGCGTGACCATCACGGGAAGCCGCTCGGTGAGGTAGCGCAGCATCTCGAAGGAGGCCGAGCCCGAGCCGATGATCACCGCGGCGCGCAGCACGGTGGTCGGGACGCCGGAGTTCAGCAGGACCCGCCCCACCTCGGCCCGCGACCTGAGATGCGGGGAGAGCTCGGCCTCGGGAACCCCCGCGGGGGTGAGCCCGCCGAGGTAGACGATGCGCCGGACGCCCGCGGCCTTGGCCTGTTCGCCGAAGATCCGGGCCGCCTTGCGGTCGGTCTCCTCGAAGTCGTGGCCGGTTCCGAGGGCGTGCACGAGGTAGTAGGCGACGTCGATGTCCCGCATCGCCTCGGCGACCGAACCGGCGTCGGTGACGTCCCCGCGCACCACCTCCGCGTCGCCCGCCCACGGATAGTCGCGGAGCTTCGCGGGGGAGCGGGCCAGACAGCGCACCCGGTGCCCCTCGCCCAGCAGCTCGGGGACGAGCCGTCCTCCGATGTAGCCGGTGGCGCCGGTCACCAGGCAGCGCAGCCCGGTGCGGGTGTCGTCGTCGCTCATGGATCCTCCGTCGCTCTCCGCCGTCGCCGCGGTCCGTCCGTCCCCTGCTGAATCCCTTCCCCGCCGACGGCTTCCGCGGATGCGCCGGACGGGCCCTCCCCGTGGTGCGGGGTCCGGCCGTCCTGGGGCGGGCCGCGGTGTTCTATAGGCTGAGCGCGTGGGAAGAGCAGACGACGGTGACGGCCGGGCGGGTGAGCGGAGGTCCGGTGGGGGGCGGGGGCCCGGGGCCGCCGGACCGACGGACCTCCAGGCGTTCGCGGTCCAGCTGCGCCGTATGAACGGCGAGGTCAACCGGCTGGTGCACGGGTTCGCCGGCGAGCACGGACTGCACGCCACCGACGTGCAGGCGCTCGCCGCGATCCTCGACGCGCCGGAGCCGCTCACGCCCGGCAGGCTGCGGGAGCATCTCGGGCTCACCTCGGGCGCGGTGACGGCGTGCCTGGACCGGCTCGAACGCGCCGGTCACATCCGGCGGGTCAGGGAGAGCGCCGACCGCCGCGTGGTCCACCTGCACTGGGTGCCCGACGCCAGGTCGGCGGCGCGTGCGCACTTCCGGCCGCTGGCCGAGGTGACGGCGAGCGTGCGGTCCGGTTTCAGCGAGGACGAGCTGTCGGTGGTGCTGCGGTTCCTGACGGCGATGAACGAGGAGCTCTCCGGCGTGCGGCCCCCCGGCCGCTGACACCGGCCCGCGGTCGTGCCCGGGCGGCTGCTCCGCGGCGGGACGCGGGCGTCCGCGTCCGTGTCCGCCGTACGGGACCGGCTGCTGCCGCATCCGGACCGGTGCCCGCGGCGGAAGGATCGGCGTGGTCTACGATCTGGCCCCGAGATAACTCGATCATTGAGATTGTTTGTTGTCGAGATACCTGGACACCTGTGCGTCGATACGCCGCCGTGAACCCTGGAGAGCGATGTCCATCACCCCACGACGGGCCCTGTGGCTGATCCCCGTCGTCCTCCTCGTCGCCTGGCTCGGCATCGGGGGCACCCTCGGCCCCTACGCGGGCCGGCTCGGCGAGGTCGCCACCAACGACCAGGCCGCCTTCCTGCCCCGCAGCGCCGAGTCCACGAAGGTCGTGAACGGGCAGCGCGCCTTCCAGCAGGACGAGACCCTGCCCGCGATCGTCGTGTGGACGGCCGGCGACTCCGGCCCGGTCGACGCCGAGCACCGGTCCGCCGCCACCCGCGCCCTCGCCTCCCTCGCCGGCACGCCGGGCGTGGTGGGCCGGGTTTCCCCCGCCCTCCCCTCCGACGACGGCAAGGCCCTGGAGGGCGTGGTCCAGCTCCGCCCCGACCTCGGAGACCGGCTGCCCGAGACCCTCGACCGGGTCCGGGCCGCCGCCGACCGCGTCCCCGGAACGACCGCGCGCATCGCCGGACCCGCCGCGAGCCAGGCCGACCTCGCCGACGCCTTCGCCGGAATCGACGGCCTGCTGCTCGGCGTGGCCCTGGCCACCGTGCTGGTGATCCTGCTGCTGGTGTACCGCAGCGTGCTGCTGCCCTTCGTCATCATCCTCGGAGCGGTCTTCGCCCTGGGTCTGGCCTGCGCCGTCGTCTACGTGCTCGCCGACCACGACCTCGTCCGGGTGGACGGCCAGGTCCAGGGCATCCTCTCCATCCTGGTGATCGGCGCGGCGACCGACTACGCCCTGCTGTTCTCCGCCCGCTTCCGCGAGGAACTCCCCCGGCACGGGGACCGGCTCACCGCCGTCCGGGCCGCGCTGCGGCAGTCGTGGGGCGCGATCGTGGCGAGCGCCGGGACCGTCGCGCTCGGGCTGCTGGCGCTGCTGCTGAGCGACCTGACGAACAACCGCGCGCTCGGCCCCGTCGGGGCCATCGGCATCGTCTGCGCCGTGCTCAGCGCCCTGACCTTCCTGCCCGCCGTCCTGGTCCTCCTCGGCCGCGCCGCCTACTGGCCCGCCCGTCCGCGGCCGGCCGGCGACGCGGGGACCGGCGGCGGCATCTGGCGCCGGGTGGCGGACCTGGTGGACCGCGCGCCCCGCAAGGTGTGGGCGATCGCCCTGGCCGCCCTGCTCGCCTGCGCCGCCTTCGCCCCCACCCTCACCGCGAAGGGCGTGCCGCTCGACGAGATCTTCGTCGACGACGCGCCCTCGGTCGCCGCCCAGCAGACCCTCTCGGAACACTTCCCCGGAGGGTCCGGGAACCCGGCCGTGATCATCG
This sequence comes from Streptomyces sp. NPDC048566, assembly GCF_043199735.1. Classification (NCBI taxonomy): domain Bacteria; kingdom Bacillati; phylum Actinomycetota; class Actinomycetes; order Kitasatosporales; family Streptomycetaceae; genus Streptomyces; species Streptomyces sp. NPDC048566. The sequence continues at coordinate 948 of NZ_JBICWL010000002.1, read as the reverse complement.
CCGACGCCGACCGGGTCACCCAGGTCACCGCGGCGGCCCGCGCCACCGAGGGCGTCGCCTCGGCCGCCGCCGTGACGGAGTCGGGGCGTCCCGGCGCAGGGGAGCCCCTCGTCGTCGACGGGCGGGTGCGGGTCGACGCGACCCTGCGCTCGGCCGCCGACAGCGACGCGGCCAAGGACACCGTCGCCCGGCTGCGCACCGCGGTGCACGCCGTGCCCGGCGCCGACGCGCTCGTGGGCGGCTACACCGCCCAGCAGTACGACACCCGGCAGACCGCCGAACGGGACCGCACCCTCATCGTCCCGGTGGTCCTCGCGATCATCCTGCTGATCCTGGCGGGTCTGCTGCGCTCGCTGCTGATGCCGCTGCTGCTGGTGGCGACGGTGGCGCTCAACTTCGCCGCCACGCTGGGGATCTCCTCCCTGGTGTTCCGGCACGTGTTCGGCTTCACCGGCACCGACGCCTCCGTCCCGCTGTACGGGTTCGTCTTCCTGGTGGCCCTCGGCGTCGACTACAACATCTTTCTGATGTCCCGGGTCCGTGAGGAGTCCTTGCGCCACGGGGTCCGCCAGGGAGTGCTGCGCGGACTCGTCGCCACCGGCGGGGTGATCACCTCGGCCGGCGTGGTCCTCGCCGCCACCTTCGCGGCCCTCGGGGTGATCCCGCTGGCCTTCCTCGTGCAGATCGCGTTCATCGTCGCGTTCGGGGTGCTGCTCGACACGCTGGTGGTGCGGTCCCTGCTCGTCCCCGCCCTCGTACGGGACCTGGGCCGCCGGGCCTGGTGGCCGGGGGTGCTGAGCCGCGAGCCGGCGACCGAGCAGCAGCCGCCGGAGCGCGTCGGGGTGTGAGAACGTCCCGCCCGCGGGCCGGGCGGGACGGGTCCCGCGGGCGGACGGCGCTGTCAGCTCTCGGGTCAGAGGGGCGTGGGTCTCGATCCGCCGACAGGAA
>NZ_JBICWL010000001.1:783726-857384 GCF_043199735.1 Streptomyces sp. NPDC048566 | reverse complement strand
GGGGCCGGGGGGGGGCCCCCCCCGCGGGGGGGGGGGGGGGGGGGCGGGGCGGGGGGGGGGGCGGGGGGGGGGGGGGGGGGGGGGCCGCGCCCCCCGGGGGGGGCCGCCCCCCGCGCCCCCCCACCGCTCCGTTCGTTTCCGCCCCGTCCGTCCCGTGCGGCGTCCTCAGACCACGCGGACGCCGCGCCGCCACACACCGCTCACCAGCGGAACTCCCGGCCGGTAGGCGAGGTGGACGTGGCTGGGGGCGTCCAGCAGCGTCAGGTCGGCGTACGCGCCGGGGGTGAGCCGGCCCACGTCGTCGCGGCGCAGCGCGCGGGCGCCGCCCGCCGTCGCCGACCACACGGCCTCGTCCGGTGTCATCCCCATGTCGCGCACCGCGAGGGCGATGCAGAAGGGCACGGAGGACGTGAACGACGAGCCGGGGTTGCAGTCGGTGGACAGGGCGACGGTGGCGCCCGCGTCGATCAGCCGGCGGGCGTCCGGCCACGCGGCGCGGGTGGAGAACTCGGCGCCCGGCAGCAGCGTCGCCACGGTGTTGCCGCTCGCCAGCGCGTCGACGTCGGCGTCCGTCAGATGCGTGCAGTGGTCGGCGCTGGCCGCGTCCAGCTCGACGGCGAGCCGGACGCCGGGGCCGTAGGTCAGCTGGTTGGCGTGGACGCGCGGGTGCAGGCCCCTGGCCTTGCCGGCCGTGAGGATCGCCCGTGCCTGGTCGCCGTCGAAGGCGCCCTTCTCGCAGAAGACGTCCACCCAACGGGCGTACGGGGCACAGGCGTCGAGCATCTCCCCGGTCACCAGGGCGACATAGGCGGCCGGGTCGTCGGCCAGGTCCGGGGAGACGATGTGCGCGCCGAGGTAGGTGACCTCGTCGGTGTGCGCGGCGGCGATGCGCAGGGCTCGGGCCTCGTCGTGGACGGTCAGGCCGTAGCCCGACTTGGTCTCCATGGTCGTGGTGCCCTGGCGGAGCGCCTCGTCGAGGTGGCGCGTGAGGTTGCGCTCCAGGTCCGTGTCGGAGGCGGCGCGGGTGGCGGCGACGGTGGTGCGGATGCCGCCGGCGCTGTACGCCCGGCCCGACATGCGGGCGTTGAACTCCTCGGTGCGGTCGCCGGCGAAGACCAGGTGCGCGTGGGAGTCGACGAATCCGGGCAGCACCGCGCGGCCGGCGGCGTCGAAGCGGTCGTCGGCCGCGGGGGCCCGGCCCGCCTCGCCGGTCCACACGACGCGGTCGCCCTCGACGACCACGGCCGCGTCCCGGATCAGGCCGAGCGGGGATCCGTCGCCCAGGGAGGGGTCGTTGGTGACCAGACTGGCGATGTTGGTGATGACGGTCGTGCTGCTCATGGCGTCCTCAGGGGTGGCGGGACTGCGGGTGGGGGGTGCGGGTGGGGGGTGCGGGCGCGGGGTCCGGCAGGGGGGCGGCCCGTCGCCGCGGGTGACGGGCCCCGGTGTCCGCCCGGTGTCAGGCTCTCAGGGCCGCGACGGCGTCCGCGAGCGCGGTGGGCACGTCCGGTACGCGGGTGTGCGCGCCGTCGCGCACCACGTGCCGGCCCGCGACGACCGTGTGCCGCACGTCGGCCGCCGTGGCCGCGAAGACGGCCGTCTCCGCTCCCAGCCGCGGCAGCGGTCCTGCGGTCCTGACCGTGTCGAGGGCGATGGTGGTGAAGTCGGCGAGCGCGCCGGCCTCGATGGCGCCCGCCTCGTCCCAGCCGAGGGCCGCGTGGCCGTCGGCGGACGCGGCGCGCAGCAGGGCGGCGGCCGTCCAGTGTCCGCGGGTGCGGGTGCGCAGGCGTTCGTTCAGCTCCATCGCGCGGGCCTCTTCGAGCAGGTCGATCACGGCGTGGCTGTCGGAGCCGAGCGACAGGGGTGATCCGGCGCGCTGGAGGGCGACGGCGGGGCCGATGCCGTCGGCGAGGTCGCGTTCGGTGGTCGGGCACATGCAGGTGCCGGTCCCGGAGCCGCCGATCAGGGCGATGTCCTCGTCCGTGAGGTGGGTGTTGTGCACGCCCGTGGTGCGCGGGCCGAGGACTCCGTGGTCGGCGAGCAGCCGGGCGGGCGTGGTGCCGTGGGCGGCCCGGCAGGCGTCGTTCTCCGCGGTCTGCTCGGACAGGTGGACGTGCAGCGGGGCACGGCGCTCCTCGGCCCAGCGCGCGATCGTGGCGAGCCGGTCGGCGGGCACGGCCCGCACGGAGTGGATCGCCGCGCCGATGCGCGCGTGGCCCCGGTCCTTCAGGAGCGAGGCGCGCTCCGCCCACGCGTCGGCGGTGCCGTCGGAGAACCGCAGCTGGTGTTCGGTGGGCGGCTGCCCGAACCCCGAGGAGAGGTAGGCGGTGTCGAGCAGGGTGATGCGGATGCCGGCGTCCGCGGCGGCGGCGAGGAGTGCCTCGCCCATGGCGTTGGGGTCGGCGTAGGGCGTGCCGAGGGGCGCGTGGTGCAGGTAGTGGAACTCGCCGACGGCGGTGATCCCGGCGAGCGCCATCTCGGCGTACACCGCGCGGGCCAGGGCGTGGTAGGTCTCCGGGGTCAGCCGGTCGGCGACGGAGTACATCGTCTCGCGCCAGGTCCAGAAGGTGCCGGAGCCGACCTGGACGGTGCCGCGCAGGGCGCGGTGGAAGGCGTGCGAGTGGGCGTTGGCGAGGCCCGGGACGGTGAGCCCGCGCAAGGGCTCGGCGCCGGGCGGCGGGGCGGCGACGCCGTTGCGGACCTCGGTGATCCGGCCCTCCGCCCCGGCCGCCGGGCCGGGGCCGGACACGGTCACCGCGACGCCCGGCTCGACACGGGTGCCGAGCCAGGCGTGTTCCAGCCAGTACGTCTGCGTCACAGGCAGGCCAGCCCTTCGAGTACGTCGGCGAGAGCGGTCACCCCGGCCACGCAGTCGTCCTCGGCGGCGAACTCGGCCGGGGAGTGCGAGACGCCGGTGGGGTTGCGCACGAACAGCATGGCGGTCGGGACGGTGCCGGAGAGGATTCCCGCGTCGTGTCCGGCGCCGGTCCCCAGGACGGGCACCGCGAGGGCGTCGTCGCGCTCCTTGCCGAGGATGCGGGCGAGTTCGTCGCGCAGCGCGTGCTCGAACTCCACGACGGGGGTGAACGACTCGCGCACGACGTCGAGTTCGACGCCCTGCTCCGCGGCGTGGGCGCGGGCGGCCTCCTCGATGCCGGTGACCACGGTGTCGAGGGTGGCCTGGTCGGCGGCGCGGGAGTCGAGCCAGCCGCGCACCAGGGAGGGGATGGCGTTCACGCCGTTGGGCTCGACGGCGATCTTGCCGAAGGTGGCGACGGCTCCGGCGAGCCGGGCCTCCCGGCGCGCGCTGAGCACGGTCTGCGCGTACGGCAGCATCGGGTCGCGGCGGTCCACCAGGCGGGTGGTGCCGGCGTGGTTGGCCTCGCCGCGGAAGTCGAAGCGCCAACGGCCGTGCGGCCAGATGGCGCTGGCGATGCCGATGCGGTCGCCGCCGAGGTCCAGGGCGCGGCCCTGCTCGACGTGCAGTTCCACGAAGGCGCCGATCCGGCCGAGCCGCTCGGGGTCGGGGCCGATGGCGGCGGGGTCGTACCCGGCGCGCTCCATGGCCCGGGGCAGGGTGATCCCGTCGGCGTCGGTGAGGCGGTGGGCCTGGTCGACGGTGAGCTGTCCGGCGGCCAGCCGGGAGCCGACGCAGGCGAGCCCGAAGCGGGCGCCCTCCTCGTCGCCGAAGTTGACGATGGCGAGCGGCTTGGTGAACCGGGCGCCCCGGGAGCGCAGTTCGTCCAGCGCGGCGAAGGCGGAGACGACGCCGAGGGGGCCGTCGAAGGCGCCGCCGTCGGGGACGGAGTCCAGGTGCGAGCCGGTGACCACCGCGTCGCCGGCCGTGGGGTCGCCGAGCCAGGCCCACTGGTTGCCGTTGCGGTCGGCCTCGCAGGTCAGCCCGCGCGACTCGGCCTGCTGCCGGAACCAGGCGCGGCAGTCGGCGTCGGCACCGGTCCAGGCGAAGCGGCGGTAGCCGCCGGAGGCGGAGCTGCGGCCGATCGGCAGCAGCTCCGCCCACATGCTGTGGAAGCTCACGCGGCGCCGCCCTCGTCGCCCTCGCGCATCGGGACGCGCACACCGCGTTCGGCGGCGACGGACTCGGCGATGTCGTAGCCGGCGTCGACGTGGCGGATGACGCCCATGCCGGGGTCGTTGGTCAGGACGCGGCGGATCTTCTCGCCGGCCAGCCTGGTGCCGTCGGCGACGGAGACCTGGCCCGCGTGGATGGAGCGGCCCATGCCGACGCCGCCGCCGTGGTGCAGGGAGACCCAGGAGGCGCCGGAGGCGACGTTCACCATGGCGTTCAGCAGCGGCCAGTCGGCGATCGCGTCGGAGCCGTCGAGCATGGCCTCGGTCTCCCGGTACGGGGAGGCGACGGAGCCGCAGTCGAGGTGGTCGCGGCCGATGGCGAGGGGGGCGGCGAGTTCGCCGGAGGCCACCATGTCGTTGAAGCGCTCGCCGGCCTTGTCGCGCTCGCCGTAGCCGAGCCAGCAGATGCGGGCGGGCAGTCCCTGGAAGTGGACGCGCTCGCCGGCCAGCTTGATCCAGCGGTGCAGCGACTCGTTCTCGGGGAAGAGGTCGAGGATCGCCTTGTCCGTCTTGTGGATGTCGGAGGCCTCGCCGGACAGGGCGGCCCAGCGGAAGGGGCCCTTGCCCTCGGAGAACAGCGGGCGGATGTAGGCGGGGACGAAGCCGGGGAAGGCGAACGCGCGGTCGTAGCCGGCCAGTTGGGCTTCGCCGCGGATGGAGTTGCCGTAGTCGAAGACCTCGGCGCCGGCGTCCATGAAGCCGACCATGGCCTCGACGTGCCGGGCCATGGACTCGCGGGCGCGGGTGGTGAAGCCCGCCGGGTCCTTGGCGGCGGCGTCGGCCATGTCGTCGAAGTCGACGCCGGCGGGGAGGTAGGCGAGCGGGTCGTGGGCCGAGGTCTGGTCGGTCACGATGTCGACGGGGGCGCCCTCGGCGAGCATGCGGGGAAGCAGCTCGGCCGCGTTGCCGAGCAGGCCGATGGACAGCGGCCTGCGCTGGTCGCGGGCCTCGACGGCCAGCCGGAGGGCGTGCTCCAGGGAGTCGGCCCGTACGTCGAGGTAGCGGTGCTCGATGCGGCGCTCGATGGCGCGGGGGTCGACGTCGATGCAGATCGCGACGCCGTCGTTCATCGTCACGGCGAGCGGCTGGGCGCCTCCCATGCCGCCGAGACCGGCGGTGAGGGTGATGGTCCCGGCGAGGGTGCCGCCGAACTTCTTCGCGGCGACGGCGGCGAAGGTCTCGTAGGTGCCCTGGAGGATGCCCTGGGTGCCGATGTAGATCCAGGAGCCCGCGGTCATCTGGCCGTACATGGTGAGGCCGAGGGCCTCCAGGCGCCGGAACTCCTCCCAGTTCGCCCAGTCGCCGACCAGGTTGGAGTTGGCGATGAGGACGCGCGGCGCCCACTCGTGGGTCTGCATGACGCCGACGGGGCGGCCGGACTGGACGAGCATCGTCTCGTCCTGCTTGAGGGTCCGCAGCGTGCGGACCATGGCGTCGAAGGAGCGCCAGTCGCGGGCGGCCTTGCCGGTGCCGCCGTAGACGACGAGCTTGTCGGGGTGTTCGGCGACCTCGGGGTCGAGGTTGTTCTGCAGCATCCGCAGGGCGGCCTCCTGCTGCCATCCCAGGGCGCTCAGTTCCGTACCGCGCGGCGCTCGGACGGGGCGGGGTCCTGACATGGTCTGCCTCCCAGCGGATTGTTGCAGTGGATATTCACATCCTCACCCCTTGAATAGAGCTAGTCAATAGCTCCACCGGTGGCCGCCGGCCGTCCCCGATGTTTGGCCGGGACGCAGGGGTGCAGAGATGGACGGGGCGGGAGATCCGCCGTTCGACGGGGTGAGTGGGGCTGCGATGGCTTCGGCAGGAACGTCCGGAACGCCTTCTTCCGGCGGTGCGACGGGGAACGAGAACGGGACACCGGAGCGGTCCGGCGCCCGCCGCGGCGGCGGCGCGCCGGACGCCGATCGGGCCGCCCGGCGGGACGACGCCGTGCGGGCCGCCGTCGAGCAGGGCCTGATCACCCCGGAGCAGCCCGTCGTCGCCCTGCTCGACGCGGCGGGCATCCGGGAATCCGCCGCCGCGCTGCGCGCCGCCTTCGACGCCGTGACCGTGCCCGGCACCCCCGTGCTGCACGCCTTCGCGGTGAAGGCCGCTCCCCTCGTGCCCGTCCTGCGGCTGCTGGCCGAGGAGGGCGTCGGCGCCGAGGTGGCGAGCCCCGGCGAACTCGCCCTCGCCCGCGCGGCCGGACTGCCCCCGGACCGGACCGTCCTCGACTCCCCCGCCAAGACCGCCGCCGAACTGCGCGAGGCCCTGGCCCTCGGCATCGCGGTGAACGCGGACAACCCGCAGGAGCTGGACCGCATCGACGCCCTGGTGCGCTCGGCGCCCACCGGCTCCCCCATCGGACTGCGGGTCAACCCCCAGGTGGGCGGCGGTTCCATCGGGGCCCTGTCCACCGCCACGGCGACCTCGAAGTTCGGGGTGGCGCTCCGGGACGACGGCGCCCGGGAGTGGATCGTGCGCACGTACGCCGACCGGCCCTGGCTGACCCGGCTGCACGCGCACTCCGGATCGCAGGGCGTGCCGCTGTCCCTGATGGCCCGGGGCGTGGCCGAGACGTACGCGCTGGCGGAGGAGATCAACCGGCACGCCGGGCGGCGCCAGGTCGACACGATCGACATCGGCGGCGGGCTGCCGGTCAACTTCGACTCCGACGCGACCGCCCCGACGTACGCGCAGTACGCGCGGCTGCTCGCCGAGGCGGTGCCGGGGCTGTTCGACGGGCGGTACGGGCTGGTCACCGAGTTCGGCCGGTCGCTGCTGGCCAAGCACGGGACCGTACTGGCCCGGGTCGAGTACGCGAAGCGGGCGGGAGGCCGCGCGATCGCGGTCACCCACGCCGGTGTGCAGGTGGCGGCCCGCACGGTGTACGCGCCCGGCGCCTGGCCGCTGCGGATCGCCGCGTACGACGCGAAGGGCCGCCCGAAGACGGGCCCGGACGTGGTCCAGGACATCGCCGGACCGGCCTGTTTCGCGGGCGACCTGCTCGCCGAGGGGCGGGCGCTGCCGCTGCTCGCACAGGGCGATCTCGCGGCGGCACTGGACACCGGCGCGTACTACTTCGCGCACCACTACGCGTACAACTCCCTGACCCGGCCCGGCGTCTACGGCTACGCGCCGGCCGGCGGACGGGCCGCCGGCGACGGCGCGGACCGCGGACGGCACGGCGGCGGGAGCGGCATCGAAGGCGGCGGCGTGCGGTTCGCCGTCGTGCGGGACCCGCAGACCACGGCGGAGATCGTCGCGGAGTCGGGCGGCGGGCACGGCGCCTCGCTCACGGAGCTGTAGCGCCTCGCCGCGAGGCCCGCGCCCGCACCGGTGGCGCGCTCCGGCGCGTCCACCGCACCCCCGCACCCCCGCGCACGGGGCGCTTTCCGGCGCGGGCGGGCGGCTGCGCGCCCCCGCCGCCCCACGAGCGCCCCACGCGCACGCCCCAAGGCCGCCCAAACCGCTCACCTGCGGATTCGATGGCGCCGGAAAATATGGTCAGTTGACCCACCTTAGTGATGCCGGGCATGTTCCACAGGAAAATGCCGGATCACCCCCTCATCCCGCACACAGAGCGTAACTTCTGCGTCACTCGGCCGAACCCTTGGCGGGAGGGGAGACGACGGTGCCCGGAATCGACGAGTGCCTGCTGGAAGCCATGACACTGCCCGGTGCGCGGGGTGCCTCGGTGGTCGACTGGACCAGCGGGCTGGCCCTGGGCACGGTCGGCGACGCGCCGGGCGACGACCACGAGACGACCGCCGCGGAGGCGGCGGAACTGGCCCGGCTCGCCGCCGAGAACCGCTCGTTCGCACCGAAGGACGGTTCCGACTGGTCCGAGTGGTCGGACCAGGAGACCCCCATCGAGGACCTGATCATCAGCAACCGCGACAGCTACCACGTCCTGCGCTTCGTGCGGACCAGCTTCGACAGCAGCGTGTTCCTGCACCTGTGGCTCGGCCGCTCGGACGGCAATCTCGCGCTGGCCCGCATCCGGCTCGGCGAGATGGCCGGACGGCTGGTGCTCGTATGACGACGGTCAGAACACCGCCCCCGCCCCGGCTGCCGGTGCGCGACCGGGCCCTGAGCACCGACGCGGGCAGCGTCTCGCCGATGCTCAGCCGGCTCGCCGCCGAACGCGCCACCGGCGTCCTCATCCGCGAACGCGGCACCCTCTACCTGGCGGACGGCGAGGTCGTACACGCCGAGAGCCCCGCCACCCCCGGCATCGACGTCCTGTTCTCCGCCCGCGGGGTGCTGGAGCCCGAGGTGTGGCGCGAGGCCGTCGCCCTGGCCGGCGCCCGCCGGCAGGTGGGCCGCTTCCTGATCGACACCGGCCGCATAGCCGAGGGCGCGCTGCAGCTGTGCCACCTCGGCTCGCTCTACGACGCGGCGTACTTCGTGCTCGGCCCGAGCAGCACCCCGACCCGCTTCCGCTACGGCGCCGCGCACTGGCTGGGGCCGCTGCGCCCGGTGCCCGTCGCCGCCCTGGAGCGCGAGACCGTACGCCGGCGCGAACTGCTGCACCGCATCTGGCCCGACGCGGCGACCGACACCGCGCCGCTGTGCCGCGTCCGCCTCGACGGGCCCGCGGTGCCGCTGCGGCAGGAGGCCGTCCTCGGCCGGGTGGACGGCGTCCGCACCGCGGCCGAGGTGTCCGCCGCGCTCGGCCGGCCCGCCTTCCACACGCTGGTCGACCTGCGCCGGCTCGCCGCCGCCGGCCTCGTGACGGCCGCGCCCGCACCGCAGCCGCCCGCCGTACCGGCCCTGCTCGCCCAGTCCTCCACCGATCCCGACGTCGCCCTGCTGCGGCGCCTCAGAGACGCGCTGGAGGCCTTGTGAGCACCGACCCGCGGGAGGCCTTGTGATCCGCGCGCTACGACAGCGTGCCGAGAGGAGACAGCTGATGGCGGCGGAGCCCGAAGTCCTGGACGAGCTGCACCGGCTACGGGCCAGGGTGCCCCAGCTGACCGGAGCGCTCGCGGCCAGCGCCGACGGTCTCGTCCTCGCCCACGACACCCCGGGCGTCGAACCGGAGGGGCTCGCCGCGCTGACCGCGGCGGCCCTCGGGGTCGCCATCCGGATGGCGGAGGCCACCGGCCAGGGCGACCTGCGCGAACTGCTCGTCCGCGGCGTGCACGGCTATGTGGCGACCTACGCGGCGGGAGGCTCCGCCGTCCTGACGCTGCTGGCCCAGGACCGCGTCAACGTGGGCCGGCTGCACCTGGAGGGGCGGCGGTCCGGCACCCGGATCGGGGAGCTGGTCGACGCCGCCACCGCGCGCGGCGAGCCGCATGCCGTGCCGGCCCGGCCCGCCGCGAAACCCGCGCAGGGTCCGGCCCGCAGCCGCGTCCCGCGCGGCGCGCTGCCCGCCCGGCCCACCACCACACCTGCCACCAACCACCCCAGTACATCCGAGAGTTGAGAAGGAGCACCACATCATGACGAACACCGAGACCGCCCTCAAAGAGGCCCTGGCGTCCATCGAGGGCGCGACCGGGGCAGCGCTCGTCGACTACACCAGCGGGATGGCGCTGGGCACCATCGGCGGCAGCAAGAGCTTCGACCTCACCGTCGCCGCGGCCGGCAACACCGACGTCGTCCGCGCCAAGCTGCGCACCATGGAGCACCTGGGCCTCAAGGGCGAGATCGAGGACATCCTCATCACGCTCTCCGACCAGTACCACCTGATCCGGCTGATGAAGGGCCGCGGCGGGAACGGCCTGTTCCTCTACCTCGTGCTCGACCAGAAGCGGGCCAACCTGGCGATGGCCCGGCACCAGCTCAAGCGGATCGAGAACGATCTGGAGGTCTAGTGCCCTGACCGCACCGGGGACGCCCGCGCGGATCGGGCGGCCCGCCGCGGCCCGGTCCCGCGGTGGACGCCGCAGCGCCGGGCCCGCTCGCCGGGTCAGCGACGCCGTGCCCCTCCGGGTGCGGCGTCGCCCGCCGCCGGGCCCGTGGACCGGACGGCCCTGACCGGCTTGCCCGCGGGAGCGCCGGCGCGCGGCCCCAGCCAGTCGACGCGGACCCAGATCAGTTCCTGGGCGGCGCGTTCGACGCGGCCGAGCCGGGCGGCCTTCAGCCACAGTCCCGCGCCCGCGCCGGCGAGCAGCATGCCGCCCGCCGCGGGCAGCAGCAGGGAGGCGCCGAGGGCGCCCGCGAAGGCGAGCAGCAGCCACCAGCGGTGGCCGCGGCGCCAGTTGCGGAGGGTCACGGCGCGGTCCTGGAGCACGTCGTGCTTGCCGGCCCGCGCGGCGGACCGGACGAGCGCCGCGTACCGCTTCCTGCGCCAGGCCGCCACGACGACCGCGGCGAGCAGGAACAGCGCCGCCCCCGCGAGGACGCCGATCCTGCGTCCGGTCAGGCCCGGGACGAGCAGGCCGATCCCCGCGGCGCACACCCCGCTCCACCACAGCGGCGCGGCTCCGGCCCGCACCACGACGGCCATCCTGGCCAGTCCCTGTCCTCCACGCGCCACGATGCCGCCTCCCGTCTCCGCGTCTCCGCGCCGCCGGAGCGCGCCGCCGGCCGGCAGCCGCGCCCGTTGTGTCCTCGGGCGCGCAGGCTAGCGGCGGAACGTGAGACGAATCTGAGAACCCGGGCGCCCCGGCCCGCCCGCACACCGTGCCGCCCGGCGGCGCGCGGCGGCCCTCACTCCACGAACAGCCCGCGCGCGGCGGCCCTGGCGTCGAACTGCTCCAGCCGCGCCTGGGCGTCCGGCAGGTCGTCGCACATGGCCTCCAGCAGGACGCGGCCCAGCAGCATCGGCGCGCACGCGGTGTCGAAGGCGAGACCGGTGCCGACGGCGGCGGGGATCAGCAGGTCGGACACCTTGGCGACGGGCGCGAAGGCGGAGTCCGCGACGGTGACGACGGTGAGGCCGGCCTCCCTGGCGTAGCCGAGCGACTCGACGACCTCGCGCGGGTGCCGGGGCAGCGCGAAGCAGAGCAGGGCGGTGGCGCCGGCTCGCACGGCCGCGTCGATGCGGTCCTGGAGCATCGTGCCGGCCTCGTGCAGCAACCGGACGTCCGGATGGACCTTGGCGGCGAAGTAGGCGAAGCCGTAGGCCTGGGAGGCGGCGGCGCGCAGGCCGAGCACGGGCAGCGGGCGGGAGGCGGCGAGCAGCCGGCCGGCCCGGGCGACGGGGCGGGGGTCGGCGAGCGCCTCGGCGAGGTGCCGCAGGTTCTCGATCTCGGCCTCGACGGCCTGCTGGTACTCGTTGTAGGCGGCCGTGTCGGTGACGGGTTCGGCGGGCGCGACCTCGCGCAGGTGGCGGCGCAGCGCCGGGTAGCCGTCGAAGCCGAGGGCCACGGCGAAGCGGGTGACGGAGGGCTGGCTGACCCCGGCGAGTTCGGCGAGTTCGACGCTGGAGAGGAACGGCACGTCGGCGGCGCTGCGCACCATGCTGTGCGCGATGCGCCGCTGGGTCGGGGTGAGCCGGCGCCCCTCGAAGAGGGACTGGAGGCGCCCGGCGGGGCTGTCCCCGGCCCGGGCCGCGGCCCCGTCGGTCCCGCCGGCCGGCCCGGCGCCGGTCCCGCCCGCGTCCTCGCCCGCGTCCTTGTCCGCGTCCTTGTTCGCGGCCCTGTCCGCGCTCATGGCGTGCTCCCCCTCCAGATGTCCGTGAACCGGTCGAGCAGTGCGGCGGCGGCCGTCACGTCGTCCGTGAGCGGCCGGTCGGCCTGCTCGGCGTCGAGCACCGTCTCCGCCAGGTCCAGCGCCCGTCCGGCCGGCAGCCCCGGGTCGGGCCGCAGACCGCGCTGGCGCAGCGCCCGTACCGCGGCGACCAGTTCACAGCCGACGACGAGACGGTACGCGTCGCAGGCCCGCAGCGTCTGACGCGCGGCGAGCGAGGCGAAGCTGGCCTGTTCCTCGACGCCCCGGGAGAGTACAGCGTGGCCGAGCGAGGCGGGCGCGGAGAACGCGCGCAGGTCGCCGAGCGCGGCCCCGGCGGCGTACTCCAGGATCATCACCCCGGAGGAGGCCGCCTCCTGGTCGGCGAGGAAGGGGCGCAGCCGGGTGTAGGCGGGCTCGTTCAGGGTGGACAGCCGGGACGTGGACAGCCGGGCGACCTGGGTGACGGCGAGCCGGAAGTGGTCCAGGGCGAGGGCGAGTTGGGCCTGGTAGAAGCCGCCGTGGTGGTAGGCGGACATGTCCTCGGCGCAGATCAGCGGGTTCTCGGCCGCGGCGTTGATCTCGACGCCGAGCACCGCCTCCAGGGCGTCCGCCGCGTCCTGGGCGGGGCCGTGGATCTGCGGCAGGCAGCGGAAGCCGTAGGGGTCCTGGATGCGGCCGAGCGGCGGGGTCGGCCGGTCCGCCGCGCCGATCAGCTCCCGCATCCGGCGGGCGACGTCGAGCGACCCCCGGTGCGGCCGGGCGGCGTGCACGGGGGCCGCGTACGCCTCGTGGGAGCCGTCGACGGCCAGCAGGGAGAGCGCGGCGACGACCTGGGTGGCGCCGATCAGCCCGCGCAGTTCGTGCAGGGCGAGCGCGGCCTGCCCGAGAGTGAGCGCGTTGCTGCTGATCAGGGCGAGCGCGTCGTTGTTGTCGAGCGGCTGGGGCGGCGGGGCCGACCCTCCGGGCTCGCGCCAGGGGTGTTCGCCGGCCAGGGCGAGGCCCACCTGGGCGAGGGCGGCGATGTCCCCGGTGCCGACGGAGCCGAGCGCGTTGACGACCGGGTGGGCGCCCGCCTCCAGTGCCTCACACAGGGCCGTCACGACGCTGGGGCGCAGCCCCGCGCCGCCCGCCAGGATCTGGTTCGCCCGGACGGCGAGCATGGCGCGGACCTGCCGGGCGGGGAGTTCCTCCCCGATGGCGCCGGCGTGGCTGCGCAGCAGGCGCAGGCCGTGGCCGGCCGCCGCCTCGGACGGCAGGTCCTCGTTCCGGTTCGCGCCGACGCCGGTGGAGCGGCCGTAGACGCGGCCGGTGGCGGCGATGCGGCGGGCGGCGTCCCAGGACTCCTCCGCGCGCTTCAGTCCGTCGGCGCCCGCGACGGGCCGCGCGGTCCCGTCGGCCAGCCGCACGATGTCGTCCGCTGCCGTGCCGCGGCCGTCCAGGACCAGCGGCGGGGCGCTCGCGGAGGGCGCCGCTCCCGCCGACGCGGCCCCTGCCCGGGACACCGCCATCCGCACACCTCCTCCAGCCGGGCGCCGGATCGTGCCCGGCGGTCGTGAGGGACCGGCGGCGGACACCGGCCCGTCGCCGACCTATTCAGCTACGAAGAACTCTGCATGACGGTATGCAGACCGGGCAAGGGACTCCTCCCGGGCGCCGCTCGGTGGCCCCGAGTGCCACCCCGCGGAGCGGGTCCGGGGGCGCGCCCCGCTCGGACAGGGGGGCTAGCCCCAGTGCCACGGGGCCCGGCGGGTCCTAACGTCTCGGGTATGACCGGACTGGACGCCCGCCGCGGCGACGCCGAACTGAAGAAGGAACTGGACGCCACCCTGCACGCGCGCAGGGAACTGGGCGAGGAGTACGAGTCCGCGCTCGTCGACTCGTTCCTGGAGAAGGTCGAGCAGCGTCTCGACGACACGGTGGACCGGCGGGTGCGGCGCCGGCTCGCCGAACAGCAGATGGTCGCGGCACGCGGCACGCGGTCGGGGCAGTCGTCGGACTCCTGGGGCGAGCGGTTCGGCTTCGGCATCGTCTCGCTGGTGCTGGCCGTCCCGCTGTCCGCGATCGGCGTCGGGGTGGCGCACCTGCCCGGGCTGCTGGTCGCCTGGGGCGGCATCGTCGGCGTGAACGTGGTGCAGGCCGCCCGCGTCACCCCCGACTTCTTCGGCCGCCGCAGGACCGCCGGGGAGTCGGACTGGGAGGGCTGAGAGGGCCCGGCCGGACCGGGCCGCCGGGAAGGCCGCGAGCGCGGGGGCCGCTCGGAGGGCAGGGGGCCGGGAAGCCGGGGAGCCGGCCCGCGACGCCGGGAGGCCGCCCCGTGCCGGGACCGGGCCGCCGGTGGAGCGCCCCGCCGGGAGGACGGACCGGAGCACACGCGAGGGCCCGGTGTCCGCCGCGCGGCGGACACCGGGCCCTCGTGACGTGGTGCGCGGGGACCGCCGCACCCCCGTCACCGGGGGGCGGGACGACGGCGGTCCCCGCGAGGGACGCGTGCCGGGTCAGGACCGGGCGTGCGCGTCCTTGGCGTCCATGGAGGTCCGGGAGCCGCTCCGGAGGTCCTTGGCGCCGTTCGGCGCCGGCCGGGGCGGGGAGCCGCTCCCGCCCTGCCGACACCCATGACTGTGCCGGACGCGTGTTAAGCGGGTGCTGCGCGGACGTGACGCGCTCGTACCACTTCCGCGAAAAGGCGCCCGGTCCCCTCCCGTGACCGCCCCGGGAGGGCCCGCACGCGCGGACGTCCGCCGCCCGCGAGGGCGACGGACGTCCGAGGCGGCCGGCCGGGACTACTGCGGCACGCCGCCCTTGGCGAGGAAGGACAGCAGGTCCTGACGGCTGACGACACCGGTGGGCTTGCCCTCCACCAGCACGATCGCGGCGTCGGCGGTGCCGAGCACGCTCATCAGGTCGCCGACCGGCTCGCCGGAGCCGACCTGCGGCAGCGGCGCCGACATGTGCTTCTCCAGCGGGTCGTCCAGGGAGGCCCGCTGGGTGAACAGGGCGTCCAGCAGCTCGCGCTCCACGACCGACCCGATGACCTCGGCGGCCATCACGTCGGGGTGGCCGGCGCCGGGCTTGACGATCGGCATCTGGGAGACGCCGTACTCGCGCAGCACCTCGATGGCCTCGCCGACGCTCTCCTCGGGGTGCATGTGCACCAGGGAGGGGATGGTGCCGCCCGCCTTGTCCTTCAGCACGTCGGCGACACGGGCGTTGGGGCCGGTGTCCTCCAGGAAGCCGTAGTCGGCCATCCACTCGTCGTTGAAGATCTTGCTGAGGTAGCCGCGCCCGCTGTCGGGGAGCAGCACCACGACGACGTCGTCCGGGCCGAGGCGCTCGGCGACCCGGAGCGCGGCGACCACGGCCATGCCGCAGGAGCCGCCGACGAGCAGGCCCTCCTCCTTGGCGAGGCGGCGCGTCATCTGGAAGGAATCCTTGTCGGACACGGCGACGATCTCGTCGGCGACCGTGCGGTCGTACGCGGTCGGCCAGAAGTCCTCACCGACGCCCTCGACGAGGTAGGGGCGGCCCGAACCGCCGGAGTACACCGAGCCCTCGGGGTCCGCGCCGACGACCTGCACCCGGCCGTCGCTGGCGTCCTTCAGGTAGCGGCCGGTGCCGGAGATCGTGCCGCCGGTGCCCACGCCCGCGACGAAGTGGGTGATCCTCCCCTCCGTCTGCTCCCACAGCTCGGGGCCGGTCGAGTGATAGTGCGAGAGGGGGTTGTTCGGGTTGGAGTACTGGTCGGGCTTCCAGGCCCCCGGCGTCTCCCGGACCAGCCGGTCGGAGACGTTGTAGTACGAGTCCGGGTGCTCGGGGTCGACGGCGGTGGGGCAGACCACGACCTCCGCCCCGTACGCGCGCAGCACGTTGATCTTGTCGGTGGAGACCTTGTCGGGGCACACGAAGATGCACTTGTACCCCTTCTGCTGCGCCACGATGGCGAGGCCCACGCCGGTGTTGCCGCTGGTCGGCTCGACGATCGTGCCGCCCGGCTTGAGGGCGCCGCTCTCCTCCGCGGCCTCGATCATGCGCAGGGCGATGCGGTCCTTCACGGAACCGCCGGGGTTGAAGTACTCGACCTTCGCCAGGACGGTCGCCTGGATACCCGCGGTCACGTTGTTGAGCCTCAGCAGCGGGGTGTTGCCGACGAGGCTGATCATCGAGTCGTGGAATTGCACCGTTGTCTCCGGAGCTGCGTCTTCTACAGGAATGGTCCCGCCAGCCTACGGCCCTGAGCAGCCGTTCACGCCCCGTTGAGATTGGCCGGCCCGCTCCACGGGGCAAGCAGTGGTTGTACGGCTACAGGGAGGTGGCGGCGACGGATGTCGAGCTTGTCGAGGGCGAGGGTGGCCCGGCGTATCGCTGCGGGAGCGGCGTACGGCGGTGGCGGGGTCGGACTGGTGGGCGCGGCGGCCGTCGGTCTGGTGCTGGCGGAGGTGCAGCTGGCGAAACGCCACGTGGGCAACGGGCACGCGCCGTACGCCCCGCGCGCGGAGGGGCTCTACGGGTACGACTCCACGGGCGCCTGCGCCGACGAGCCCCCGCTGCGGCTGCTGCTGCTCGGCGACTCGACGGCCGCGGGGCAGGGCGTGCGGCGGGCCCGGCAGACGCCGGGCGCGCTGCTGGCCTCGGGGCTGGCGGCGGTGGCGGAGCGCCCCGTGGAGCTGCGCAACGTGGCACTGCCGGGCGCCCAGTCGGACGACCTGGACCGGCAGGTCGCGCTGGCCCTCGAGGACGGCTCGCGGGTGCCGGACATCTGCGTGATCATGGTCGGCGCGAACGACGTGACGCACCGGATGCCCCCGACGCGCTCCGTGCGCCACCTGTCGGCGGCGGTACGGCGGCTGCGCACCACCGGCGCGGAGGTCGTCGTCGGGACGTGCCCGGACCTCGGCACGGTGGAGATGGTCCAGCAGCCGCTGCGCTGGCTCGCCCGGCGGGCGTCCCGGCAGCTGGCGGCGGCCCAGACGATCGGCACGGTCGAGCAGGGCGGCCGGACCGTGTCGCTGGGCGACCTGCTGGGTCCGGAGTTCGAGGCGAATCCGCGCGAGCTGTTCGGGCCGGACCACTACCACCCCTCCGCCGAGGGGTACGCGACGGCGGCGATGGCCCTGCTGCCCACGGTGTGCGCGGCGCTGGGCCTGTGGCCCGCCGGGGAGGAGCGGCCGGACGCCACCCGCAACGAGGGGTTCCTGCCGGTCGCACGGGCCGCGGCGGAGGCGGCGGCGGAGCCGGGGACGGAGGTGGCCGCCGCGATGCCGACGGGGCCGCGGGGCCCCTGGGCCCTCCTCAAGCGCCGCAGGCGCCGCCGCCTTCCCGCCGCGGACCCGGCCCCGGCCTCGTCCACCTGACCCCGGCCGGGGTCACTCCCCCGGCCGGGGGCGGGTCCTTCGGCCGGGGGCGGGTCCCCTGGCCGAGGCCCGCTCCACGCCGGGCGCGGAGGCCACTCGCGACTCCCCGGCCCGGCCATCCCACCCGGGCCGGTACCAAGAACCCGGCCCGGGGAAGCCGCACCGCCTGCGCAGTTCCCCGCGCCCCTCGGTGTCTCACCCCGGCCCGCAACAAGAACCCGCCCCGGGAAGCCTCGCCCCTCGCGCAGTTCCCCGCGCCCCTGGGTATCTCACCCCGGCCCGCAACAAAAACCCGGCCCGGGAAGCCGCACCGCCTGCGCAGTTCCCCGCGCCCCTCGGTGTCTCACCCCGGCCCGCAACAAGAACCCGCCCCGGGAAGCCTCGCCCCTCGCGCAGTTCCCCGCGCCCCTGGGTATCTCACCCCGGCCCGCAACAAAAACCCGGCCCGGGAAGCCGCACCGCCTGCGCAGTTCCCCGCGCCCCTCGGTGTCTCATCCCGGCCCGCACCAAGAACCCGGCCCGGGAAACCTCAGCCCTCGCGCAGTTCCCCGCGCGCCTGGGTGTCTCAGCTCGGTCGGGGGCATGGAGGTGGTCCGGGGGCCGGGCGTCGGACTGGTTGCGTTGTTGGTCCTCTCCTCTTCTCGGGTATCTCACCAGGGGAGAGGGATTCAGCCCCTCCGGCGTTCGAGGAGCGGGGTCTGGGGCGGAGCCCCAGGTGGGGGGCACAGCGGCGCCGCGCGGTCGAGGAACCCCGGCGGGGAAGCGGACCCACCCTCCCGAGGCGCCCCCGCCAGAAAAAAGCAAGCGCTTGGAAAGTGCGGCCCGTGTCACACACCGAGACCGGTGACCGCGGCGGTACGTACGGGTAACTTCCCAAGCAGCCCTGCACACATCCCAGAGCGCCAATGGAGCCGTGATGCCCGAAGCCGTGATCGTCTCAGCCGCCCGCTCCCCGATCGGCCGCGCCTTCAAGGGCTCCCTGAAGGACGTGCGTCCCGACGACCTGACCGCCACGATCATCGAGGCCGCCCTGGCCAAGGTCCCCGGGCTCGACCCGAAGGACATCGACGACCTCATGCTCGGCTGCGGCCTGCCCGGCGGCGAGCAGGGGCACAACCTGGGCCGGATCGTGGCCGTGCAGATGGGGATGGACCACCTCCCCGGCTGCACGATCACCCGCTACTGCTCCTCCTCGCTCCAGACCTCCCGCATGGCCCTGCACGCCATCAAGGCCGGCGAGGGCGACGTCTTCATCTCGGCGGGCGTCGAGATGGTGTCGCGCTCGGTCAAGGGCACCTCGGACGGCATGCCGGACACCCACAACCCGCTGTTCGCCGACGCCGAGGCCCGCACGGCCGAGGTCGCGCAGTCGGAGGGCTCGACCTGGCACGACCCGCGCGAGGACGGCCTGATCCCGGACGCGTACATCGCGATGGGCCAGACCGCCGAGAACCTGGCCCGCCTCAAGGGCGTCACCCGCCAGGACATGGACGAGTTCGGCGTCCGCTCGCAGAACCTCGCCGAGGAAGCCATCAAGAACGGCTTCTGGGAGCGCGAGATCACCCCGATCACCACCCCGGACGGCACGGTCGTCGCCAAGGACGACGGCCCGCGCGCGGGGGTCACGGTGGAGGGCGTCCAGGGTCTGAAGCCGGTCTTCCGCCCCGACGGCATGGTCACCGCCGGCAACTGCTGCCCGCTCAACGACGGCGCCGCCGCCCTGGTGATCATGTCGGACACCAAGGCCCGCGAACTCGGCCTGACCCCGCTCGCCCGGATCGTCTCCACCGGCGTCACCGGCCTGTCCCCCGAGATCATGGGCCTCGGCCCGGTGGAGGCGAGCCGGCAGGCGCTGCGCCGCGCCGGTCTCACCGTGGGCGACATCGACCTGTTCGAGATCAACGAGGCCTTCGCCGCCCAGGTGATCCCGAGCTACCGCGACCTGGAGATCCCGCTGGACAAGCTGAACGTGAACGGCGGCGCCATCGCCGTCGGCCACCCCTTCGGCATGACCGGCGCCCGCATCACCGGCACGCTCATCAACAGCCTCCAGTTCCACGACAAGCAGTTCGGTCTGGAGACCATGTGCGTCGGCGGCGGCCAGGGCATGGCGATGGTCATCGAGCGTCTCAGCTAGGACAGCCGCGAACTCGCGTCGCCTTGTGGGTGACGGGAGTTGAACGCACGGTGACCGAATCGGCCCGGAACCCCGCAACCACCGGGGCTCCGGGCCGTTTTGTGATCCAATCCCATCCAAGATGTGACCTATGTCCCTCCGGACAGGCGTTCACCCAGGTCAGGGTGGTTGCACTGCTAAACCCCGCCCCCAAAGTCCTGTCCCATTTGTGACGTTACGCACTGACAGTTTGATGGTTTGCCCTTCAAGCTGATGTAGGAAGTCGGGGGCCGACTTTGAACCGGGAGTACGTCAGTGAGCGCCATGCCGATTGCTTTGCTGCTCACCACCGCCGCCACCGCGGCCGTGGGCGTCGCCGCTCTGCGCACCCTGCGGGGGCTGCGCCGGCAGGTCGCGGCCCTGCACAACGAACTCGTCGAGAGCCGTTCCGTGGACGCGCGCGGGCTGGTGCCCGCGGCGCGCGGGGCGGCCGACGCCGACGAGATACGCACGGCCGTGGCCGAGGCGCTCGCCGAGGAGCGGGAGCGCGAGCTGGCCGAGGCGCGGGCCTTCTGGGCCGCCCAGGAGGCGCGGGACGCCGACGGCCCCTCGCTGCTCGGCCTGCCCGACAGCGAGCTGTTCCTGCCGCGCCACGCCGACTTCGCGGGCCTGGAGCCGGTGACCGAGGCCGCGGCGGACGTCGAGGACCACCCGAACGCCGCCTCGGGGGACTCCCCCGAACTCGCCGCGGCCCGCCGCCGGCACCCCTCCCACCCGGACTTCGTCCCGGTGCAGTCACCCGTGGTCAACGACCACGAACGCACGGTCGAGTGCCTGGAGGACCTCGCCGAGTCCGGTACGGAGCTGGCGGACGTCCGCCCCGGCCCGCTCGGCACGCTCGACGTCTACGTCTTCGCCGACGGCACCACGCTCTGCATGACCCCCGGTCACCGCGAGACCGCCGAACAGCTCGCCGCGGCGCTCGACGCCGGCGAGGCCCCCGTCCTGCTGGGCGGCTCGGGCGTCTCGGGCGCGTACGCCCTGACCTTCGCCTACGGCGAGGAGAACGTCTACATCCTGGCGGACCGGGTCATAGCGTCGCTGTGACGCCCGCGCCACCGGCGCCCTCCGCGGCACCCGCGCCGCGGCTCGCCGGGCGGCACACCGCGCGCCGGAGTCGGTCCACCGGATCAGACACCGGCGCGTTTCTGCGCCTCCGCCACCAGCGCGACCGCCTCGGCCAGTTCGTCCTCGTCCTCGAGGACGAGCGCCAAGTCGTGCGCCGCGACCGTGATCTGGTCCGCGGCGGCGAACATCCCGGCGTCGGGCATCTCCCGGGGCTCTCCCGACGGGTCCTCGACACGCTGGGTGCGCAGGGCGAACTCCCGCGCCAGCCCGAGGGCCTCGGCGGCGGCGCCGCGTTGCAGGCGGCTCTGCGGGGCGGCGCGCAGCCGGTCGGCGAAGTGGTCCACGGCTCGGGTCAACGGCGTCGTATCCAGCACGCCGCGAGACTACGCGCCGCGACGGGACTGTTGCCAACGACCCGGCCCTCGGGCACGGTGGCGTGAAGGACCGGCTTACATCCCCTTTGCGTTCGGAGGCGCCGATGTCCCACGTCTTCTCCGAGGAGACCCATCGCAACCTGCTCGCCCGCATCCCCCATTGCACCGGTCGTGAGATCTCCGACTGGATCCGCACCGTCGACGAAGGCCCCGCCCTGTGCCGCTTCGAGGAGAAGGTCAGCTGGCTCCGCTCGGAGCACGACCTCGCCTACGGCCACGCGAAGGCGATCATTCACGAGTACGACCTGAGGCGGGCCGCGCGCAAGCTGCTGTGACGCGCGCCCGGGACGACCGCCACCCGACACACGGAAGGGCCCGCGGACCGGTCGAGGTCCGCGGGCCCTTCCTGTCGCTCGACGGCCGCCGGGGCCGCCGGCTCCGCTAGTCGTCGCCGCTGAAGATGGCGACCAGGCGCAGCATCTCGACGTAGATCCAGACGAGCGTCATGGTCAGGCCGAAGGCGGCCAGCCACGCCTCCTCCTTCGGCGCGCCGTAGGCCACGCCGTCCTCGATCTGCTTGAAGTCGAGGGTCAGGAAGAACGCGCCGATCAGAATGGCCAGGATGCCGACGATCGCGCCCAGCGGACCGCTGCTGCGCAGACCGCCGTCCGGGGCGACCCCGAAGACGACCAGCAGCAGGTTCACCGCCATGACGGCGACGAACGCGATGGCGATGGTCATGCCGATGCGCGCGTACCGCGCGGTGACGCGGATCCAGCCCGCCTTGTAGACCAGGAGGGTGGCGCCGGTGACCGCCATGGTGCCGAGCACGGCCTGGAAGGGCGCGCCCGACCACCGCGCGTTGTACATCTCGCTGATCACGCCGAGGAAGACGCCCTCGAAGGCGGCGTACCCGATGATCAGGGCCGGGGAGGCCGTGCGCTTGAAGGACTGCACCATCGCGAGCACGAACGCGACGAGCGCCGAGCCGATGGCGAGGCCGTAGCTGGTGGACGAGACCGGCAGCAGCGCCCACGCCAGCACGGCACCCACGACGACGGTGCCGAGGGTCATGGCCGAGCGCATGACGACGTCGTCCATCGTCATCCGGCCGGTGGAGACCGGTGCCTGCGGCGGCGCGCCGTACTGGAGGTCCTGCTGCGCGTACGGGTTCTGCGCGTAGGGGTTGCCGCCCTGCTGGGCGTACGGGTTGCCCTGGGCGTAGGGGTTCCCCTGCGTGCCGACAGCGGGTCCCCCGGCCTGCGGCGCCGCGTTGAATCCCGCGTAGCCGTTGTCGCGGCTGAACCCCCGTCGCGAGAAGACCGGGTTGCTGCTCCTCATTTCACTCCTCCATGGCCACCCTGCGTGGCCTTGGCTCAAGAGTAATAGGTAGGCAAAGGAAGACCCTAGTGCTTGGGGAGGATCTTTCCCTCGTGCTGCCACCGTACGCGTGTGTCCCGGGGCACGCCCGCACCGGTACGAAGCCGTGACACCGGCTCGCGGGACCTCCTGCCCGGCGTGGGGACCTCGACTCGCCCCGGGCCCGCCGTACGAGAGGCCGGGGCCCGAGCGGCGGGGGCCACCGGGCCGGCCGATCCGGTGACCCGGGGAAGCGGGTGCCGACGGCACGGCGCGGCGTCGGGGGCAGCGCGTCAGGGGGTGGCCGGTGATCTCTCGGGCCCTGTCCATCCCCGAGGGGTGTACGCCATGCCGGACATGCGGGACGTTCGCGCACCCGAGCACGGGACGAGATGGGGGGAATCCGCCGTTCCGGCGGCTCGCGCCGCATATGCGGTGTGGTGCCCGGAGCCGGACTTGAACCGGCACGCCCGCGAGGGGCAGCGAGGTTTAAGCTCGCCGTGTCTGCATTCCACCATCCGGGCAGGCCATGGACTCCGCGTCGAGACAACGAGCCTATCGGGGACCGTCCCCCGAACAGCGGGCGGGCGGAGCGATGTTGTCTTATTTTATTGACGTCTGAGGGTGCATCAGCACCAGGTACACGCCATCAGCACGTGCCACCAGCCTCTCCCGGCGCACGTGCCCCCGTATACGGAATGACGGAATTTCACCGTCCGGGCCCGCGGTGCCCGGAGCGTCGCCGGTGATCCCGCTCGGGGTGCGACCCGCAGGTGTCTCAGGGCGGCCGGGTCATCCCCTGGTATGACACGGCCCTGCGGTGTCCGACCGGAGGCTGCCCCCGGAACCGGGACTGCGGCTGACTCCCGGCCCCGGATCGGCACGGAGGATGGAACACGTCCCAGGACGCCCCGCCGTCCACGCCCGTCTCGTCGTCCCGACAGGAGCACCCCCGCGTGACCACCACTCCCCTCGCCGGCACAAGCACCGCGGTCGCGGCCCGCGCCACGGAACTGTCGAAGGTCTACGGGCAGGGCGAGACCCAGGTGGTCGCCCTCGACCGGGTCTCCGTCAGCTTCCGCCAGGCCGAGTTCACCGCGATCATGGGCCCCTCCGGCTCCGGCAAGTCCACGCTGATGCACTGCGTCGCGGGCCTCGACACCTTCTCCTCGGGCTCGGTGCGCATCGGCGACACCGAACTCGGCTCCCTCAAGGACAAGCAGCTCACGAAGTTGCGCCGGGACAAGATCGGTTTCATCTTCCAGGCGTTCAACCTGCTGCCGACGCTCACCGCGCTGGAGAACATCACGCTGCCGATGGACATCGCGGGCCGCAAGCCCGACCGGCAGTGGCTGGACACGGTGATCGGGATGATCGGCCTGGCCGACCGCCTCGACCACCGGCCCTCCCAGCTCTCCGGCGGCCAGCAGCAGCGCGTGGCGGTGGCCCGCGCCCTCGCCTCGCGGCCCGAGATCATCTTCGGCGACGAGCCGACCGGAAACCTCGACTCGCGCTCCGGCGCCGAGGTGCTCGGCTTCCTGCGCAACTCCGTACGGGAGTTGGGGCAGACCGTGGTGATGGTGACCCACGACCCGGTGGCCGCCGCCTACGCGGACCGCGTCGTCTTCCTCGCCGACGGCCGGATCGTCGACGAGGTGTTCGAGCCGACCGCGGACTCCGTCCTCGACCGGATGAAGCAGTTCGACGGCAAGGGCCGCACGAGCTGACCCGGACGCCCCGCGCGCCCCGGTGGCCGCCGCCCTGAGGGCCCGACGGCCCGAGCGCGCCTGACGGCCTGACGCCCCGCGCGGCGGTCCGGCCGCCGGTCCCGTCCCGCGCCCGGACCGCCCGGCACGCCCCCGAGCGGGCCGGCCACGAGGCGGCGCCGGCCACGGCCGGGGCCCCCGCACGGGCCGGCTCGCCCCGCGAGCGGGCAACGGCCCTCCCCTCGCCCGCGGCGCCCACCGCGCCGCACCTCCGCACGCTCCACCGCGCCCCCGCCGCGCCCCGCCGCGCCCGCGGGCGCTCTCCTGCGACTCCTGGACTGAGAAGACCCATGTTCCGTACCGCCTTGCGCACCGTGCTCGCGCACAAGGCCAGGCTCCTGATGACCGTGCTCGCCGTGCTCCTCGGCGTGGCGTTCGTGACGGGGACCCTGGTCTTCACCAACACCGTCTCCGACGCCTACCAGAAGAGTTCCGCCAAGGGCTTCGACCAGGTCGACGTCGCCATCCGCCCGCAGAGCGCCGCCGACGAGGGCGACACCGTGGGCAGGACGCCCAAGCTGACCCGGGAGCTCCTCGACAAGGCGGCGGCGGCACCCGGCGCCGCCTCCGCGATCGGCGTGGTCGACGGCTTCACCGCCATCGCCGGCAAGGACGGCAAGCTCGTCGGCAGCGGGTTCCAGTCGCAGGGCGGCAACTACTGGGGCGGCAAGGACCCCCGCTACCCGCTGACGGCCGGTCACGCGCCGCACGGCGCCGGGGAGGTCGCGATCGACGCCGAGACCGCCCGGCGCACCGGCTACCGGGTCGGCGACACCGTCCGCCTGTCGGTGGACGGGCCCGTCCTCAAGCCCGTCGTCTCCGGCGTCTTCACCACCGACGACGGCAACGTGGCGGCGGGCGGCAGCCTCGCCCTGTTCGACACCGCCACGGCCCAGAAGCTGTTCCACTCGGCCGGCTCCTACGACGAGATCGACGTCCGGGCGGCCCCGGGCACCAGCCAGAGCGCGCTGCGCCGGGCGCTCGACGCCATCGTGCCGAAGGACGTCGCCTCCACCACCACCGGCCGGCAGCTCGCCGACGACCAGGCCGAGCAGATCTCCTCGTCGATGAGCGGGATGCGGACGGGCCTGCTGGTCTTCGCCGGCATCGCCCTGTTCGTCGGCACGTTCATCATCGCCAACACCTTCACCATGCTGGTCGCGCAGCGCACCAGGGAACTCGCCCTGCTCCGGGCCGTCGGCGCCTCCCGCCGCCAGGTCACCCGGTCCGTGCTGATCGAGGCGTTCGTGGTGGGCGCGGTCGCCGCCGTCGCCGGGCTCGCCGCGGGCATCGGCATCGGCGCGGGGATGCGCTCCCTGATCGGGACACTGGGCGCGACCGTTCCGGACGGCCCGCTCGTCGTGTCGCCCGGCACCGTCGGCACCGCGCTGCTCGTCGGCGTCCTCGTCACCATGCTCGCCGCCTGGCTGCCCGGCCGCCGGGCCGCGAAGATCCCGCCGGTCGCCGCGATGAGCAGCGTGCACGCGAAGGCGACGACGCGGTCCCTGGTGCTGCGGAACACCGTCGGCGCCCTGTTCGCCGCCGCCGGTGTCGCCGTCGTCCTCGCCGCCACGACGATGGACGGCTCGGACGGGCAGGCCCCGATGGGGCTCGGCGCGGTACTGCTGGTCATCGGCGTCTTCGTCCTCACCCCGCTGCTGTCCCGCCCGCTGATCGCGGCGGCGGCCCCCGCCCTGCGGGTCTTCGGGATCTCCGGGAAGCTCGCCCGGCAGAACTCGGTGCGCAACCCGCGCCGGACGGCCGCCACCGCCTCGGCGCTGATGATCGGCCTCACCCTCATCACCGGCATGACCGTGATGGCGGGCAGCCTCCAGAAGGCGATCGACGAGATGGCCGGTTCGGCGATCAGCGCGGACTACGTCGTCTCCATGGCGAACGGCAACGCCCTCTCCCCGGACGTCGAGAAGAAGCTCGGCGCGGTCGACGGCGTCACCGGCGTCAGCCCGCTGCGCAACGCGCCCTCCCGCATCGACCGGGAGACCGAGTACCTCACCGGCGTGAACGGCGCGGCCATCGGCGAGCTCACCGATCTCACCGTCGAGGACGGCTCGTTCACGGTCGCCGGTTCGCGCGTGGTGGTCGACTCCTACACCGCCGCCTCGCACGGCTGGAAGGCCGGCTCCGCGTTCCGCGTCTCCTACGAGGACGGGAAGAAGCAGGACCTGACCGTCGCCGGGGTCTACGAGGGCAACGAGCTGATCCGGGGCATCATGCTGGACAACGCCACGCTCGCCCCGCACCAGAGCCGCGTCTCCGACATGCAGGTCATGGTGAAGACGGCGGGCGGCGCGTCGGACGCGGCCAAGGACCGGCTGGAGAAGGCGCTCGGCGACAACCCGGCGGTCGAGGTCCAGGACAAGCAGGACCTCTCCGACAGCATCGCCCGGATGTTCACGCTGGTGCTGAACATGCTCTACGGACTGCTCGCGATGGCCGTGATCGTCGCGGTGCTCGGGGTGGTCAACACCCTCGCGATGTCGGTCTTCGAACGCTCGCAGGAGATCGGCATGCTCCGGGCGATCGGCCTGGACCGCAAGGGCGTCAAGCGGATGGTGCGGCTGGAGTCGCTGGTCATCTCGCTGTTCGGCGGTGTCCTCGGCATCGGCCTCGGCGTCTTCTTCGGCTGGGCCGCCGGTCGGCTGCTCGGCAGCGGGATGACCACGTACGAACTGGTGCTGCCCTGGGGCCGGATGGCGCTGTTCCTGCTGCTCGCGGCGGTGGTCGGCGTCCTCGCGGCGCTGTGGCCGGCCCGCCGTGCGGCCCGCCTGAACACGCTGACGGCCATCAAGTCGGAGTAGCGCCGGGCGCGGGTCGGGCGCACCCCGGCCCGCCGGCGGGGTGCGGCCCGTCCCGGCGGGGACGGGCCGCACCCGTGGCCACGGGGGGGTCGGTTCAGGTCCAGGTGCGGCTCCGCAGCGGCAGGCCGGACACCCCCGTCGCCTCCGGGGTCTTCACGGCCAGGACCTGGTTGACGCCGATGCGGTTCTGCTCGAAGGCGAGCGCGCTGGCCGCCATGTAGAGGCGCCAGACGCGGGCCCGGCCGGGGCCGGTGAGACGGACGGCCCGGGTCCAGTCGGCCTCCAGGTTGGCGACCCAGCGGCGCAGGGTGAGGGCGTAGTGCTCGCGCAGCGACTCCACGTCCCGGACCTCGAACCCGGCCCGCTCCAACTGGGTCACCGTCGTCCCGACGGGCGCGAGTTCACCGTCGGGGAAGACGTAGGCGTCGATGAACGCGTCGATGTCGTACGCCGACTCGTCGCGCCGCGGGCGCCGGCCGATCTGGTGGTTGAGCAGCCGGCCGCCGGGCCGGAGCAGCCGGTGCAGGACCTCGGCGTACTCCCGGTAGCGTTCCGCGCCGACGTGCTCGGCCATCCCGATGGAGGAGATCGCCTCGAAGGGCCCGTCGGCGACGTCCCGGTAGTCCTGCACCCGGATCTCCACCCGGTCGGTCAGGCCCTCCTCCGCGACCCGCTTGCGGGCGTGGGCCGCCTGCTCCTGTGAGAGGGTCACCCCGACCACGGACACGCCGTGCTCGCGGGCGGCGTGGACGGCCATCGCCCCCCAGCCGCAGCCGACGTCCAGGAGCCGCTGACCGGGCCTCAGGGCGAGCTTGCGGGAGACGAGTTCGAGCTTGTCGCGCTGGGCGGTCTCCAGGGTGCCGCCGTCCTCCCAGTAGGCGCACGAGTAGACCATCGAGGGACCGAGGACGATCGCGTAGAAGTCGTTGCCGACGTCGTAGTGGTGGCTGATGGCCCGCCGGTCGCTGCGCCGGGTGTGCAGGTGGCGGCGTCTGCGCGTCTCCTCGGCGGGCGGCGCGGGCGGCAGCGGGGGGCCGGCCAGCCGCACCAGGCCGCGGACGGCGGCGCGCACCCCGGGGTCGCGCAGGGCCTCGCCGAGCCCCCGCGCGTCCTCGCCGCGCTCCCAGACGAGTCCGGCCATCAGGTCCAGGGCGGTGTAGAGGTCGCCCTCGATGCCCAGGTCGCCGGAGACCCAGGCGCGCGCCAGGCCGAGTTCGCCGGGCTTCCACAGCAGGCGGCGCAGGGCGCGGCGGTTGCGCACCACGAGTGCCGGGGCGCCCGGAGGGCCGGCCTGGGAGCCGTCCCAGGCGCGGATGCGCAGCGGGAACGGCGCTCCCGTCAGCTGTTCGACAAGGCTCTTCAGCCGCGGCGCGGCGTCCTGCATGACGTACACCTCCGAGACAACGCTCCCGAACGCTCCACCATTACGAAAACACCTACCCGCCCCGCGCGCAGTCCCCGCCTCGCGTCATGACTCGGCAAAGTGTGTGTACGCACCACGTTCTGGCGTGGACGCCGCCCGCGAGCCGGCGCGGGCACCGCCTGCGCGCGGACCGGTCTCCGCCGTCCGGGAACGCCGAAGGGGCCGCCCGCACCACGGATGGCGGGCGGCCCCTTCGGGGCGTGCGGTGGGCGAGGGGAGGTCGGCGGGCCCCGGTCAGGAGGCCTTGGCCTTCTCCCCGGCCTTGGCGGCGGGCGCCGGAGCGGCGGCGGCCGGCGCCGGCTTGGCCGCCTCGTAGAACTCCTCGCGCGGCGTCTCCATGGCGCCGAGGGAGACCACCTCGCGCTTGAGGAACATGGCGAGCGTCCAGTCCGCGAAGACGCGGATCTTCCGGTTCCAGGTCGGCATGGCCAGACCGTGGTAGCCGCGGTGCATGTACCAGGCGAGACGGCCCTTGAGCTTGATCTTCATCTTGCCCATGACGATCATCGCGACGCCCTTGTGGAGGCCGAGGCCGGCCACCGCGCCCTTGTTGGAGTGCGCGTACTCCTTCTGCGGGAAGCCCCGCATGCCGGAGACCACGTTGTCGCCGAGCACCTTCGCCTGGCGCAGCGCGTGCTGGGCGTTCGGCGGGCACCAGGCGTTCTCGACGCCGGCCTTGCGGGCGGCCACGTCCGGCACCTGGGCGTTGTCGCCGGCGGCCCAGATGTAGTCGGTGCCCTGCACCTGGAGGGTGGTCTGGGTGTCCACGTGGCCGCGCGGGCCGAGCGGCAGGCCGAAGCGGGACAGGACCGGGTTCGGCTTCACCCCGGCGGTCCACACGATGGTGTTGGAGTCGACCTCCAGGCCGTTCTTCAGCACCACGTGGCCGTCGACGCAGGAGTCCATCGAGGTGGAGAGGTAGATCTCCACGCCGCGGCTCTCCAGGTGCTCCTTGCCGTACTGGCCGAGCTTGGGGCCGACCTCGGGGAGGATCTTGTCCGCGGCGTCGACGAGGATGAAGCGCATGTCCTCGCGGGACACGCTGCTGTAGTACTTGGCCGCGTCGCGGGCCATGTCCTCGACCTCGCCGATCGTCTCGGCGCCGGCGAAACCGCCGCCCACGAAGACGAAGGTCAGCGCCTTGCGGCGGACGTCCTCGTCCGTGGTGGAGTCGGCCTTGTCGAGCTGCTCGAGGACGTGGTTGCGCAGGCCGATGGACTCCTCGATGCCCTTCATGCCGATGCCCTGCTCGGCGAGGCCGGGGATCGGGAAGGTGCGGGAGACCGCGCCCATCGCGATGACGAGGTAGTCGAAGGGCAGCTCGTACGCCTCGCCGACGAGCGGGGCGATCGTGGCCACCTTGCGGTCCTGGTCGATGGTGGTGACCCGGCCGGTGAGGACCTCCGCCTTGGGCAGCACGCGTCGCAGCGGGACGACGACGTGCCGGGGGGAGATGCTGCCGGCGGCGGCTTCGGGGAGGAAGGGCTGGTAGGTCATGTACGACCGGGGGTCGACGACCGTGACGGTCGCCTCTCCGTAGCGCATCTTCTTGAGAATGCGCCGAGCTGCGTACAGGCCTACGTACCCACCGCCTACTACGAGGATCCTGGGACGCTCCGTGGTGCTCATGCCATCGAGTATCCACCCGGTCATGGGGGGTCGCTCGTGCGCCCCTTCACAAGGTTGGGCAGGGTGTCTGCTACACTCCGCGGCCCGCCTGGCCGAGGGGCCTGCGGCCGGACCGCTCCGGCGTACGGTTCGTACCGTTGTCAACACCGCGTGAGCTGCACCGCGACCCGTTCGGCCCAGCGGGCAACTCCCTTGTTTCACCGCCCGGAAACGCGCCCGCAACACGCCATCGCGGCCCCGTCCGGGGCCACTCGGCCCCCGGGGGCGGCCCGACCGACCCCTTCCGCACCCGGCAGGGGCTTTTTCCTTGTGAAGAACTTCACGAACTTTCCCGGCCGACGCGGCCCGAGAGGGTCCCCCGGCCCCCTCGGACACGCTCATACGCTAGCCGACCTGCTCAGCCGAGGCTACTCATCAGTAGCAAAGGAGACTCAGGCCACCGGCCGCGCGATGCCGTCGCGCGGCGCTCGACGGCGAGCTCGCCATCCTGGTCGCCACGGCGGGCGACCGGCGGGACGTCTACCGCGACCGGTAGTCGGTCAGGCCACGGACCACGCGATGCCGTCGAGGATGTCGTGCTCGCTGACGACGACCTCTGCGGCGCCGGTGCGTTCCATCACCGTCAGCAGCACCAGGGCGCCCGCGGCGATCACGTCGACCCGTCCGGGGTGCAGGGAGGGCACCGCGGCACGCTCGGCGTGCGTGGAGCGCAGCAGCCGTTCGGTGATCTCGCGGACCCGCTCGACGGGGACGCGCGAGTGGTGGATGGCGCCCGGGTCGTAGGCGGGCAGGTCCTGCGCGATCGCCGAGACGGTGGTGACCGAGCCCGCCAGGCCGACGAGCGTGCGCGCCTCGCCCAGCGGGACGGTCTCGCCGACGAGGTCGAGGGCCGCCTCGATGTCGGCTCGCATGGCCGCCACCTGCTCGACCGTGGGCGGGTCGGTGACGACGCCGTCGCGCACGAGGTGGCGTTCGGTCATCCGGACGCAGCCGACGTCCACGGAACGCGCCGCGCGGACCGTCGTGGAGCCGACCACGAACTCCGTCGAGCCGCCCCCGATGTCCACGACGAGGTAGGGCGCGGCGAGGTCGTCGCCGGACAGTTCCCGGGTCGCCCCGACGAAGGAGAGCTCCGCCTCCTCGTCCCCGGTGACGACCTCGGGCTCGACGCCGACGATGTCGAGGACGCCACGCGTGAAGTCGTCGCGGTTCTCGGCGTCGCGGGAGGCGGAGGTCGCCACGAACCGGACCCGCTCGGCGCCGTGCTCCTTGATGACCCCGGCGTACTCGCGGCACGCGGCGAAGGTGCGCTCCAGGGCCTGCGGCGCGAGCCGGCCCGTCCGGTCGACGCCCTCGCCGAGCCGGACGATGGTCATCCGGCGGTCCAGGTCGACGAGCTCCCCGGTCGCCGGGTCCACGTCGGCCACCAGCAGCCGGATCGAGTTGGTGCCGCAGTCGATCGCGGCCACCCGGGTCACTGGGCGTCCTCCCCGGACGGCGCGGCGGCGCAGGTCGCGGCGTCCTCGGCGACGCCGGTCACGCACGCCCCCTTGCGCCACCACTCCGGCAGCAGCGCGATGGCCTCGTCGCCGAGCGGGTTGACACCCGGTCCGGCGGCCAGCGAGTGGGCGACCAGGACGTGCAGGCACTTCACCCGGTCAGGCATGCCGCCGGCGCTCGGGAAGCCGGCCAGCACCTCGATGGCGTCGCGGCGGGCGATGTAGTCCTCGTGGGCGGCGCGGTAGGCGGCGGCCAGCTCGGGGTCGGCGGCCAGCCGGTCCGTCATCTCCTTCATGACCCCGTTCGCCTCCAGCGTGCCGATCGCGGACGCGGCCCGCGGGCACGTGAGGTAGTACGTGGTCGGAAAGGGGGTGCCGTCGGGGAGCCGGGGCGCCGTCTCCACCACGTCCGGCTGTCCGCAGGGGCAGCGGTGCGCGATCGCGCGCAGTCCGCGCGGCGGGCGGCCCAGCTGCTGCCGGAAGGCCGCGACGTCGGCGTCGGTGGGCTCGGTGCGCGCGGTGGTGGGCGGTGGCGTTTCCATGCCGTGAGTCACGTGTCTTTCTGATCGGTTCGGCGGTTCGTCACTGGTCGGCGGCGTCTGACTTGTCCACGCCGTCCCAGACGTTGGTGTACCAGGGGCGGTCGGCGCCGGCCCGTGCGGCCCGGGTCTGCCGCGTCGCGTCCGGGTCGACCACGATGTAGCCGGTCTCGCCGGGCAGGACGTAGTGCAGCCGCTGCCGGATCTGCTGCTCGGCGTAGGCGTCGTCCTGCCAGCGCGCCTTGAGGTCGCGCAGCTGCTCCACGCGGCGGCGGGCCTGCTCCTGGCGGTGCTGGAGGTCGGCGACCTCGGCGCGCTGGGAGACGTACTGCCGCATGGGGTAGGCGAGCGCGACGACCAGGGAGCACAGCACCAGGGCGAGAAGCG
Organism: Streptomyces sp. NPDC048566; assembly: GCF_043199735.1. Classification (NCBI taxonomy): domain Bacteria; kingdom Bacillati; phylum Actinomycetota; class Actinomycetes; order Kitasatosporales; family Streptomycetaceae; genus Streptomyces; species Streptomyces sp. NPDC048566. The sequence continues at coordinate 825,300 of NZ_JBICWL010000001.1, read as the reverse complement.
CGGCCCGGCCGGTGAGCCGGGAGCGGCGGGCCTGCCGCTTGGTCTGGGAGCGGTAGACCCGGGCCGCAGTCTGCTCGCCGAGCAGCTTGATCCTGGTCGCGGTGGAGAACCGGTCCCGGTCCTTCACGGCCATGAGTCCCGCCTCCCCAGTACGGGGCCCGCCGTGTGCGGGCCCGTCACGTGCGTACGTCCCCGCACACGGTACGGGACCGGGTACGGGGACGTACGGACGACGCTTCCGGGGCGGGTGGTGCTCAGCCCTTGAAGCGCGGGAACGCCGAGCGGCCGGCGTACACGGCGGCGTCGTCGAGGATCTCCTCGATGCGCAGCAGCTGGTTGTACTTGGCGACGCGGTCCGAGCGGGCCGGGGCGCCGGTCTTGATCTGCCCGCAGTTCACGGCGACCGCGAGGTCGGCGATGGTGACGTCCTCGGTCTCGCCGGAGCGGTGGGACATCATGCACTTGAAGCCGTTGCGCTGGGCCAGCTCGACGGCGTCCAGGGTCTCGGTGAGCGAGCCGATCTGGTTGACCTTGACGAGCAGGGCGTTGGCGGAGCCCTCCTCGATGCCGCGGGCCAGTCGCTCGGGGTTGGTGACGAACAGGTCGTCGCCGACGATCTGGACCTTGTCGCCCAGCCGGTCGGTGATGACCTTCCAGCCGGCCCAGTCGTCCTCGTACAGCGGGTCCTCGATCGAGACGAGGGGGTACGCGGAGACGAGCTCCTCGTAGTACTCGGTCATCTCGGCGGCCGAGCGGGACTTGCCCTCGAACTCGTAGCTGCCGTCCTTGTAGAACTCGGACGCCGCGACGTCGAGCGCGAGCGCGATCTGCTCGCCGGGGATGTAGCCGGCCTGCTTGATGGCCTCGACGATGAGGTCGAGGGCGGCGCGGTTGGACTCCAGGTTCGGGGCGAAGCCGCCCTCGTCGCCGAGGCCGGTGGACAGGCCCTTGGTCTTCAGCACCTTCTTGAGGGTGTGGTAGACCTCGGCGCCCCAGCGCAGGGCCTCGGAGAAGGACTCCGCGCCGACCGGAGCGATCATGAACTCCTGGATGTCGACGTTGGAGTCGGCGTGCGACCCGCCGTTCAGGATGTTCATCATCGGAACGGGCAGCAGGTGCGCGTTCGGGCCGCCCAGGTAGCGGAAGAGCGGCAGGTCGGACGCCTCGGAGGCGGCGTGCGCGACGGCGAGCGAGACGCCGAGGATGGCGTTGGCGCCGAGCGAGCCCTTGTTGTCGGTGGCGTCCAGGTCGAACATCGCCTGGTCGATCAGCCGCTGCTCGGTGGCGTCGTAGCCGACGAGCTCCGGGCCGATCTGCTCGATGACGGCGAGGACGGCCTTCTCGACGCCCTTGCCCTGGTAGCGGTTGGGGTCACCGTCGCGGAGCTCGATGGCCTCGAAGGCACCGGTGGAGGCGCCGGACGGGACGGCGGCACGACCCGTGCTGCCGTCGTCGAGGCCGACCTCGACCTCGACCGTGGGGTTGCCTCGGGAGTCCAGGATTTCCCGGGCTACGACGACGTCGATGGACGGCACGAGCATCTCCTTCTGGGATGTGACGCGGGTACGCAGTGCTTGGCCAGCCCTGCGGGACGAGCCTAACCGGCCCGGAGGGATCGGCCAGCCGATCGACCACCCCTTGGGCAGAACTCGCGGTACATAATGTTCCCGATCGGAACAAAAACAAAATGGAAAACCCCGCTCCGGATGCGTACGGGGGAACACGCACCGGAGCGGGGAGCCCGCGAGGGGCGGGGCCCCGGCCGCCCCGCCTGAGGGCGGGGCGGCCGGGGGCCGACCGTTCGGCCGGAGGGGCCGCACGGCCGGGAGGGTGGCCGCCGTCCGCCGAGGACGGCCACGTCCGGCCGGGGCGCGGCCCGGCTCAGCTCAGGTGGAGCTGCTGGCCCGGGAAGATGACGTCGGCGTCGTCCACGATGTCGTGGTTCAGCTTGAACAGCTTCTGCCAGCCGCCCTCGACGTGGTGCTTCGCGGCGATCGAGCTGAGGGTGTCGCCCTTGACGACCTTGTACTCGCCGTCGCCCTTCTCGACCTTCTTGCCGGTCGGGGTGGTGACGGTCTTCTTCGCGGCCGGGCGCTCCTGCGAACGGGAGGCGGGCTGCTCCGAGGAACGGGTGTCCTGCGAGCCGCCGGACGCCGAGGAGCCGGTGGAGGCCGAGGGGGTGGAGGCGGTGGAGCCGCCGCCGTAGGCGGCGCCCGACAGGCCCGTGCCGCAGGTCGGCCAGGCACCCTTGCCCTGCGCGGCCAGGACCTTCTCGCCGACGGCGATCTGCTGCGCCTTCGACGCCTGGTCGGCGGTGGAGGCGTAGGCGGTGCCGCCGTACGCGGCCCAGGTCGAGGACGAGAACTGCAGGCCGCCGTAGTAGCCGTTGCCGGTGTTGATCGACCAGTTGCCGCCGGACTCGCACTGCGCGACGGCGTCCCACTCGGAGGCGGTCGCGGCGGAGGCGTTGCCGGCCGCCATCAGCGGAGCGGCGATGGCGACACCGGTGACACCGGCGAGCGTGGCGACACGGGTGGCCTTGTTCGGGCGGCGGTGCTTGCCCTTGCTGGAAAACAGCATCGAGTTGATCCCCTCACCGACGCCTGCGAGGTGAGCTGTCGGGTTCGGGCCGGTTGAGTGCCCGGCCGCGCCACCCGGTTCCGTCCGGAACCTCGGCGCGCGGCTTTACCCCTAGCCGCTCCCGGGCGTCTGTCGACTCCCGTTCGCGGCACCTACCTTGGGTCCCCCGCTCCTGCCCACGGCGCTTGACGCGACGACTGTTCCCGTACGGCCGCCGGCAGGATTCGGCGTTGCGGTCGTCGGGGCCCGCGGTGGCGAGCGATCACGACCGTAAGCAGTCGATCGCCGTATTTTCAAAGACGATCAGGGCTTCTGAGACTCATGTCTCACTCGCGCCAAACCGGACAATAGCGAGCGAACCATGACGCGAACTCCCGCTACTTTTCGACCGTTTCGGCATCAAGAGCAAGGCTCTGACCGGGCAGGATGAGGTCGGGGTCGGCACCCACCGTCCGCTCGTTCGCGGCGTACAGCCCGGACCACCCGCCCGCGAGGTCCAGGGTGTCGGCGATCGTCGAGAGGCTGTCCCCGGCGCGCACGACATACGTGCCGCCGTCCGCGTCGCGCGCCTCGTCCACGCCGCGTGAGGCGTGCCGCCCGCCCGCGGCGTCGGCACGGGCGCCCGCGTCGGCGTCCGCCGCGTCCTCGTCGGCACTGCCGCCGCGGTGCCGCCCGGGCGCGGTCGACGCGCTCGCGGAGGGTTCCGAAGCGTCCCCGCTCCGGCCCGACTTGTCCGCCGTGCCGGTTTCGTCGGGCGTCTCGTCACCGGTCGCGCCCCCGCCCGGCTCCTCCGTCTTCCGCGAGGTGTCGGACTTCGTGGTGTTCTCGGTCACCTCGGGGGAACCGGTCTCCGCGGAAGAGGACGTGTCGGACGATCTGGACGATCCCCGCGAAGGCGACGAGTCGGGCGAGGTGGACAGTCCGGTCGCATCGGATTCGCCGTCGCCCGACGCCCCGTCACCCATGCCCGTGTCGACCTCGACCCCGGCCGAGCTCTTGCTGAGCCCGGAGAGCGGCCCGCAGGTCGGCCAGGCGGCGAGCCCCTGGCCGTCGAGCACCTTCTCGGCGACGGCTATCTGCTGCGAGCGGCTGGCCTGGTCGGGCGTCGGCGCGTAGACCCGGCCGCCGTACGCCTCCCAGTTCTCCTGGGAGAGCTGGAGCCCGCCGTAGTACCCGTTGCCGTTGTCGGCGCTCCACGCTCCGCCGCTCTCACACTCCGCCACCCGGTCCCAGGTGGTGCCGTCGGCCGCGCTCGCGCTCGACGCCCCGAGCAGCGGGATCGCGATGGCCGACCCGGTCACCCCCGCGGCGACGATGAGGGCCGGGGCCTGACGGGGGCGCCGATGACGGCCGTTCCCGGAGAGCATGCGGAAGCCTTTCGCGTGACAGCGGGGTGAGTGCGGCACCCACGGCGAAGTGATCGGTGCCGGGGCCGCATTGATGGGTGAACGTATCCGGACTCGAACGCTTGTCACAAGTCGATGCAGCGCAGATCACGTGAAGATCACAGATTTGACGGCGTGTCAGTTGACAGCCGGGGTCACGACGACCGGTCCGGCGTCCACCCCTCCTCCCCGGACTCCCCGCCGGAGCGCTGTACGGACGCACCGGGCGAAGCGGTCGCGGACGGCCCGACCGGGGCGAACTCCACCGGAAGCGTGCGCAAACCGCGCATAATGAGCCCGCCGCGCCAGCGGAGGTCAGCCGGGTCGACGGCGAGCCGGAGATCGGGGAGGCGGGTGAGGAGGGTCGCCAGCGCGGTCTGCCCCTCCAGCCGGGCGAGCGGCGCGCCGAGGCAGTAGTGGATGCCGTGGCCGTAGCCGAGGTGCGGGTTGTCACGCCGCGTCAGATCGAGGGTGTCCGGCCCGTCGAAGCGCTCGGGATCGCGGTCGGCCGCGGCGAGCACGACGAGCACCGGGTCCCCGGCGGCGATGTCCTGGCCGCCGATCCGCACGTCCTCGGTCGCGAACCGCCAGGTCGCCAGCTCCACCGGGCCGTCGTAGCGCAGGAGTTCCTCGACCGCCGTCTCCAGCAGTCCGCTCTCCCCGGCCCGCAGCGAGGACTCCAGGCGGGCCCGCTCCCCGGGGTGGGTCAGCAGGGCGTACAGCCCGTTCCCGATCAGGTTGACCGTCGTCTCGAACCCGGCGAACAGCAGGATGAACGCCATGGCGGCGGCCTCGTTCTCCGTGAGGTGCTCGCCGTGGTCGGAGGCGCGGATCAGCCCGGAGATCAGGTCCTCGCCGGGCACGGGCTCGGCGGGCAGCGCCGCGCGCTTGCGGTGGATCAGCTCGGCGAGGTAGCCGCGCATCTTCTTCACCGACCGGGCGACCCCGCCCCGCGGCCCGCCCCCGTGCCGGATCATCATGCCCGCCCAGTCCCGGAAGTCGTCCTGGTCCTCCCGGGGGACACCGAGCATGTCGCAGATGGCGTAGATGGGGAGCGGGAACGCGAACTCGTGGATGAGGTCCGCCGACCCCCGCCCCTCGAAGCCGTCGATGAGCCCGTCGGTCAGCTCCTGTACCCGTGCGCCGAACTCCGCGACACGGCGCGGGGTGAACGCCTTGCTGACGAGGCGGCGCAGCCGGGTGTGGTCCGGCGGGTCGATGTTCAGCAGATGCGTCATCAGCTCGGCCTTGCGCTCCCCCGGGATGCCCGTCCGCCCCTTGGCGTGCGCGGGTTCGTCGTGGTGCGCGGGGTTCTTGGACAGCCGCTGGTCGGCGAGGGTCTGCCGGGCGTCGGCGTAGCGCGTGACGAGCCAGGCCTCCACCCCGCTGGGCAGCCGCGTCCGGTGCACCGGCGCGTGCTCCCTGAGCCAGGCGTACGCCGGGTACGGGTCGGTGGCGAACTCCCAGGTGAAGAGTTCGGGTGCGGGGGTCTCGTGCTCGGTCACCGTCCGACGGTATCGGCCGCCGGCCGCGTCCCGGACGCGGGCCGCCCGCCGGGGCGCGGTGCGGGGCGCCCGGGTGCGGCGCGTCCGGTTCGCCCGGGGCTGTCCGTACATCGGCTGCTGTTTGACGGGGCCGTCGGGCAGCTCCCACATTCGCGCAGTGGACCCCGACATACTCAAGTCCAGCTTCGCGGTCGTGGAGCGGCGGGCCGAGTTCGCCGTCACGTACTTCTACGCGCACCTCTTCCGGCACCACCCGGAACTGCGCGCGTTGTTCCCGACGGACTTCCCCGAGGACATGGAGCGGCAGCGGGACCGGCTGTTCGCGGCGCTCACCGTCGTGGTGGAGCGGCTGGACGATCCCGGACTGCCCGCCTACTTACGCGATCTCGGACGGGACCACCGCAAGTACCTGGCCCGGCCGGACCACTACGCGGCGGTCGGCACGAGCCTCGTCGCCGCGTTCGCGGCCGTCGCCGGGCCGTCCTGGTCCGCCGAGACCGAGAAGGCGTGGTGGGAGGCGTACCGGGTGATCGCGGACCTCATGCTCCAGGGCGCCGGGGAGGCCGGGCACCGCGGCGAGCCCGCCTGGTGGGACGCGGACGTGGTCGCCCGCACCCGCCACGGCGACGACGTGGCCGTGCTGACCCTGCGGCCCCGGCAGCGCCTGACCCACACCGCCGGGCAGTACGTCGGCGTCAACGTGCCGCGTCTGCACGGCATCTGGCGGCCCTACTCGCTCGCGAACGCCCCCCGGCCCGACCGCACGCTCGACCTGCACGTCAGCCGGGTCGAGGGCGGCGTGCTGTCGACCGCCCTGGTCCGGCAGACCCGGGTGGGCGACGTGCTGCGGCTCGGCGCGCCCGGCGGTCGCCTCGCCCTGCGGACCCCGGCCGACCGGCCGCTCACCCTCATCGCCGCGGGCACCGGCTGGGCTCCGGTGAAGGCGCTGCTGGAGCAGCTCGAACCCGCCCACGAGGCCCGGCTGTTCCTCGTCGCCCGCGACATCGCCCACCTCTACGACCAGGGCTCCGTGGACCGTCTGAGCGCCCGGCTGCCGCGGCTCACGGTCACGCCGATCACGCCCGCGCCGGGCCGCCCCCGGACGCAGGCGACGGAGCGGCTGCTGACGGCGCTGGGCAACCGGGCGGGCTGGGAGCGGCACGACGTCTACCTCGCGGGCCCGCCCGGCCTCGTCGAGACGGTGGCCGGCACGCTGCCCGCGCTCGGCACGCCCGCCGGACGGATCTTCCACGACCTGCTGCCGCCGGCCGGCGGCAGCCGCCCGCTGGGCGCGGCCGAGTGGCTGCTCGACCGCCCGCGGCCGAGCTGGCACAACCCCGCCGCCCGGGCGCCGGAGGACTGAACACGCCTGCCCGTCAGGCGTCTTCCCGGCCCGCCGGGGCCGCTTCCCGCTCCGCCGCGCGGATCGCGTCGCGGTAGGCGCGGGCCGCCGCCCGCAGCGCCGCCTCCGGGTCCACGCCCCGGGCCTCGGCGCGGGCCGCCAGCGCCAGCAGCTCGTAGCCCACCCCGTCGCCCGCGGGCAGCGGCACGGCGAGGCCCGCCGTGCGCGCCCGGGAGGACAGCTTGGCCGCCAGGGCCAGGCCGGGCTGCCCGAGCGGGACGCCCTCGGTGACGGACGTGCGCCGCTTCTCCTCGGCCTTCGTGCGCAGCCAGTGCTCCTTCACGTCCTCGGGCGTCGAGGCGCTCGCGTCCCCGAAGACGTGCGGGTGGCGGTGGATCAGCTTGGCGACGATGCCGCCGGCCACGTCGTCGACGGAGAACGGCGCCTCCCGGTCCTCCTCGGCGATCCGGGCGTGGAAGACGACCTGGAGCAGCACGTCCCCCAGTTCCTCGCGCAGCTCCTCGCGGTCGCCGTCCTCGATGGCCTCGACGAGTTCGTACGCCTCCTCGATACCGTATTTCGCCAGGCCCCGGTGGGTCTGCTGGGAGGACCAGGGGCACTCGGCGCGGATGCGGTCCATCACCTGGACGAGGTCGAGGAGGCGGGCGCCCGGCAGGTCGTAGCTGGCGGGCAGCAGCTCCAGGTCCGGCATCCGCACCCGGCCGGAGCCCGCCAGCCGGGCCAGTCCGTCGGTGAGACCGGGCTCGCCCTCACCGGTGGCCACGACGACCACGCACCGGCCGCCCGCGCAGGCGTCGACCAGCTCCCGGGCGGTCGGGGCCGCCTCGTCGACGGTGATGCCCGCCTCGCGCAGATAGGGCAGCTGCGGATGCGCGCCGTCGGAGCACAGCACCCGGTCCGCGTCACGCAGCGCCTGCCAGGCGGGCCAGGACAGCAGCCCCGGCGCGACGCGGTGGCTGGTGGTGAGCAGGACAACACGGCCGGGATCGGCGGTGGCGGTGCCGCCCTCGGAGCTGCTGGTTGCGTTCACCCCTCGAACGTAACGCACCCCGTCCGCCGGCCCCGCCGCCGTCCGCCGGCGCCGGCACGGCTCGGGTCCGCGCGCGGCGGGCCGGGTGCGTGCCGCGGGAAGGGCGCAGTGCGCGCCCCGGGCGGGTCAGGTCGTCTGCTGGGCCTGCGCCGAGGACACCTCGCGCAGCCACGGCGTGCCGGCGTCGACCCGGCCGCTCTTGCGGACGTCCCAGGCGCCGTAGCGCGGGTTCAGGTCGACGTGCAGCTGCCGGGAGGCGGCGGACATCGCCTTCCAGAAGGCGGCCTTGCCGTCGGGGGTGTTCATGTCGGCGCCGAGGGCGGCGGCGACCTTGCGGGCCTCGATCTCGGTGCGCAGGCTGTCGTCGAGGCGCCGGGGCGCGACCCCGTAGTTCTGCAGCCAGGCCGTCTCCAGGGCCTTCGCGCCGCCCGCCTGCTGTTCGAGGGACGACCGCATCGACTGCGTGTCCTTGCGGGTCACGCTCACTCCCGCGTTCCGCGCCGCCCGGTCCAGGACCCGGTCCAGGACCATGCCGTGCAGGGTGTCGCGGGTCAGCGCGCCCGTCTTGGCGACCGCCTGCTCGTACCCCGCCTCGTCGGGGACGGCGGCGCGCTGCGCGGAGCGCACCTCCTTCACCCGGCTCTCCAGCTGCGCGACGGTGATCCGCTCGCCTCCGACGACCGCCGCGGCGCCCGGATGGGCGTCGCTGCCGCAGCCGGCCAGCAGGGGGGCCGCGGCGGCGAGCGCGGCGGACAGGACGAGCGCGGTGCGACGGCGGCGGTGCAAGGAAGCCTCCCGAGGAGATTGTGCGGCGGTGCACAAAGTCTTGCGGTGATCGATGGTAGGCAGTGGCTCGCCTCCCGGCCAGCCATTCGACCAACGATTCACCGCGACTTCGGGGACCGCCGCACCGCGGATCGCGATCGGCCCGTGACGGCGCCGCCCCGGGCGCTCAGCCCGTGATCGCGACCGGCGCGTCCCACGCGTCCCGGTCCACCGTGATCGCGTAGCCGCCGCGGCTCTCCTTGCTGTTGACCATGTACTGGTGCGCACGGCTGTGGTTCGTGAACTGCGTCGCGCCCCACGGCCAGTCGCTCGTCGTGGTGTTCTTCCTGTCCCACAGCGCGTACCAGAGGTTGCCCGGCAGGTCGGTCCTGTCCCCCGCGGTCGCCACGGCCTTGGCGCTGGAGCTGGTGAAGCCGTAGTAGCCGGTGCGGTAGGTCTTGGCGTGCAGGGCCTTGTCGAAGGCGCGCACGTAGGTGAGCACGGCGTCGTTGCACGCCTTGTTCGTGACGTCGTACGGCTCCATGTCGAGGTAGACCGGGCTGCCCGCCTTCATCCCGAGCGCCGCCGCCTTCGCGACGGCGTCCGCGCCGTCGCTCGCGCCGAGCGAGGCGGCCGTCGAGGCGGTCATCTTCTCGGGGCTGCTGCCGGTCTGGCACGACGGCTGGGCGCCGACGTAGAGGGGGATCAGCTTCCAGCCGACCGCGCTGACCGACTTCACCCAGGAGGCGGTCAGGTTGGGCTGGGCGCAGCCGCGGTTCCTGCCGCCGACGTAGACGGCGGCGGCCCCGTAGAAGCCGGTGTGCCAGGCCTTCATCGCGGCGAGCGAGGGCGCGGCGCAGGTGTCGAAGGCGCGGCCGGTGAAGGTGCGCTGCGCGGGCCAGGTGGTCGCGGCCATCGAGTTCTGCGCGGCGATCCCCGCTCCGGCGACGACCGCGGCTCCGGCCGCGGCCCAGGCCGCGTATCTGAACTTCCTGGACTGCCGGTGACTGGACATGTCTCTCCCACCCCATAGTGCGAACTGGTTGTGCCGGATCGGCCGGAACCGCCGGTTCGACCGGGGTTCCGGCCGGGGACGGCGCGGCGGCCGAGCGGCCCGGCGATCGGGCCGCGGCGGTGTGCCGGACGTGCGGGGCGCGCGGCGTGCGGCGCGGCCCGAGGGCGGACGCCCACGCGCGCGGCGCACGGGAGATCGCAACCTATCCGGCACGACCCCTGGTCCGGGCAAGCCCGCATCATGATCATCACAAGTTTCGGCCAAGGCGGCGCAAAACCCGAGGCCCCTCCCCCGGTCAGCCCCGCACCTGACCGAGCCACTGGAGGGTACGGCGGATCTCCCCCGCCATCGGATGCCCCGGTCCCCGCAGCCGGTCCACGTCGTGCAGGAGCCGGGCCAGGGTGTCGTGGGCGGCGGCCCGGTCCCCGAGCGCGAGCAGCAGGTGCCCCATCCTGCGCCGTACTTCGAGGGAGGTCTCCGGGTCGCCCGCGACGTACTGGTTCTCGTAGTACGGCAGCAGCGCGCGGTACTCGGCCAGCGCCGCGGCCGGTTCGCCGAGCTGCTCCAGGCACTGGGCGGCGTCGTAGCGGAAGCGCAGCGACTGCGGGTCGGCCTGGCCGGCCTCGGCGGCGCGTTCGTCGGCGAGGCGGCGCAGTTCGGGCAGTGCGCGCCGGTACTGGCCGTCGTCCATGAGGGTGGCCGCGTACTGCTTGCGCAGTGTGCGCACCACCGGCGAGCGCTCGCCGTGCTCGGCCGCGGCGGCCGGGAGGATCGACCCGAGGATGTCCACGGCCTGCGTGATGCGGCCCTCGCCCAGCAGCCGCTTCACCTCGTCCACCGCGCCGGCCACGTCGGACTTCTCCACCGCGGGCGCGGCCTGCGGCTGGGCCGCCGGGGTCCGCGCGCGGTCCGGCCACGGGGCGTGCGGGCGCAGGAACGGCCGGGTGGGGTCCAGCGGGGCGCCGCCGGGCACGCCCCGGGCCGGCAGCAGCGGGAGGAGCTGCTCGTAGGTCTCCTGCGCGGAGCCCGGCCGGTGCTGCGGGTCCTTGGCCAGCAGGCGCAGCACCAGGTCCTCCAGTGCGGGCGGCACCTCGGGGCGCAGCCGGCGCACCGGCAGAGGCGGCTCGTACAGGTGCCGGTGCAGCACGCCGAGCGCGGTCGAACCGGAGAACGGCACGTCGCCGCTGAGCAGTTCGTGCAGCAGCACCCCGAGCGCGTACAGGTCGGTGTACGGGCCGACCGCGCCGCCCATGGCCTGCTCGGGGGCCATGTACGCGGGGCTGCCGATGGGCGAACCGGTGTGGGTCAGGCGGGTGGTGTCGGTGTCCATGACGGAGGCGACGCCCAGGTCGAGGACGGTGACCGTGCCGTCCTGCTTGACCATCACGTTCCGCGGCTTGAGGTCGCGGTGCACGATCGGCACGGCGTGCACCGCGCTCAGCACGGCGCACAGCTGGGCGGCGACCGCGACGGCCCACTGCCACGGGTAGGGGTCGTGCTCGGCGAGGTGGTCGGAGAGGTCGGCGCCGTCGACGTACTGCATGACGAGGAACAGCTCGTCGCCCGTGGTGCCCGCGTCGTGGACCGTGACCAGCCCCGGGTGGTCGACCTGCGCGGTCACCCGGCACTCGCGCACGAAGCGGCGGCGCAGTTCGTCGGCCTCCTGGCCCGCCACCTTGTCGGGGCGCAGCAGTTTGACGGCGACCCGCCGGTCCAGGCGCCGGTCGTAGGCCGTCCAGACCTGGCCCATGCCGCCCTGGCCGATGAGCGTGGACAGTTCGTAGCGGTCGGCGATCACCCGGCCCGTCGCCACGCTCACCTGCCGTCCCCGTCGCCGGTGCGGCCGTCCCGCTTGCGCAGGTAGTCGCTGAGCTCGTCGAGTTCGGCGCGCACCTGGTCGATGCGCACGGGCGCGGGGCGCTGCGGCGGGGGCGGGACCACGGGCGGCTGCGGCAGGGACGTCCGCCCCTGCGGGACCGGCGTCCCGTACGGCGCGCCCGTGCCGCCCGGCTGCGGGTAGCCGTAGTGCGCGCCGGGGTGCGGGGCGCCGTGCAGGGGGCCGGGGTGGAACGGCGGGGCGGGGCGGCTGTAGTGCCGGATGTCCGCGAACAGGAAGTACCCGGTGCAGGCAACGGCGTTGAGCAGCAGGATCGACATGCCGACGTTGCCGTTCGGGCTGCTGAAGTCGTCGGTGTGGTCCGTGCTGAGGAACGCGAAGCTGATCCCCATGGCCAGCAGCGACCCCAGGAAGATCCACCAGTCCACGGCCCTGCGGGTCACCACGGCGACCCGCAGGGTGGACACCCACGCCAGGAATCCGATGCTCAGGAGCGGCAGCGCTCCGAAGATCACGCGCAGCACGACCAGCAGCCCGGTCGGGGGTCGCTTCGCCGGAGGCGGCGCGTAGCCGTGGCCGTGCATGGAAGCTCCTGGATGCCTGATGGGGACGGACGTACGACGTGGAAGTCCGAGCGTATAGGCCGTGGAGGACAACCGGTCCCGGGTTGTACCGAACCGTTGCGGCGCCGATCAGCCGACATGCCCCCGAACCCACCGGATTGCCGCCGGGGAGGCCCGCGTTCCGCCCGGCCGGAGTCCGCCGCGCGCAACGCGGCCGGCCGGGCGCGGGGCCGGCCGTGCGCGGGAGGGTCAGGCGCGGGACCGGCCGTGCGCGGGACCGGTCGGGCTCGGGACCGGTCGGGCTCGGGACCGGTCGGGCTCGGGACCGGTCAGGGGCGGGAACGACCGAGGGCGGGATCAGTCGGGGGCGACGGTCCCGTCCGTCAGACCGTCGTACATGCCGCGCACGAGCTGCTCACCGAGCCGGCCGGCGCGCCGCAGCGCGTCCTCGAACTCGGCCAGCGCGCGGAAGCGTTGGCCGTACCGGCGCTGTTCCTCCAGGGGCAGTCGCGGCAGGTGCAGCCGCCGCACGTCGAGCCGGGTGGCGGTCGACGCGTAGCTGCTGGCCTGCCGGTGGTTGGCGGTGCCCCGCAGGAACCCCGCGACGAACCACGGGTCGAGCGCGTCCCGGTCGGGGCGCAGCAGCGCCAGGTTCCGTCCGAGCACGGCGCCGGCCGTCGCGGTGTCGACCACGCGCGCGACGGAACCGCCCCCCAGCACGGGGACCACCACGTCGCCCTCCTCCACCAGCACGCTCTCCTCGTCGCCCTCGGGGAGGCCGCCCGAGGGCGCGGTGCCGGCGAGCACGTCGTGATCGGTGAGCACCAGCGCGCGGGCGGGCGCGCTGTTCCCGCCCGTGCGCAGCAGCAGGGCGCCCCCGCGGGCGAGTTCGCCCACCGTGACGAGCGGCCAGCGCGCGGCGGGCGCGTGCCGCGCCTCGGGGGGCGTGAGCCCGGCGGCCAGCCGCAGGGTGTCGCCGAGGTCCGCGCGTACGCCCGCGAGCCGTTCGAAACCGCCCGCCGCGGCGGCCGGCGGCAGATGGCGGGCGGGGGCCAGGTCGACGTCGTCGTCGAGGAGTTCGACGACCGGCACCGCACGGCTGAACCCCGGCTCGTCGGGTCCGCCGCCCTCCCGCTCGAAGGACCGCCAGGCGTCCAGCACCGCGCCGCGCGCCGCGCTCCAGTCGGCGGCGCGCCCCTCGCCGGCCGGGGCCCCGGCGTCGACCAGGAGCACCTCAGGACCCGCGGGCGCCTTCCCGGGCCGCCGCAGCACCCACAGGTGCAGCGGGATGTTGTACGGGGGCGCGGCGCCCGCGGGGAGCGCGACCACCGCCCGCAGGGCTCCGCGGCGCAGCAGGTCGGCGCGGATACGGCGGCCGGAGCGGCGCGAGGCGGCGGCCGGCGGCATCAGGACCACGGCGGTCCCGCCGTCCGCGAGGTGCGCCAGGGCGTGCTGTACCCAGGCCAGCTCGGACTCCGTCCGGGCCGGGAAGCCGTACTCCCAGCGGGCGTCGTAGGCGAGTTCGTCGTGTCCCCAGTTGCGCTCGTTGAACGGCGGGTGGCAGAGCACCACGTCGGCGCGCAGGCCGGGGCGGGCGTCCGCGCGGAGGCTGTCCCCGGCGGCGGTCCGCACGGCGGCCGCGCCCTGGAGTGCGAGCCGCAGGGCGCAGAGGGCGGCGAGTTCGGGCGCGCTGTCCTGTCCGAAGAGTTCCTGCCCGGGGCGGGCGGCCACGGCGCGCAGCAGGGCGCCGGTGCCGCAGGCCGGGTCGAGCGCCGTGCGTGCCGGCCCGGCGAGGTCCGCCATCAGCGCGGCGGGACCGGCGGGAGTGAGCGTGTACTGGCGCGGGTTCGCGTCGAGGTGACGTCCCAGCAGGAACTCGTACGCCTGGCGGGCGCCCACGTCGGCGGCGAGTTCGGCGGCGCCGCGCAGCAGGGGTACGGAGGTGAGCAGGTCGGGGCCCGCGGGCGGGTGCACGGCGCGTTCGCGCGGAGGGCCGAACCGGGGGGTGATCACCTGGTCGAGGGCGGCAGGCAGGGCCGCGGCGAGCCGGGCGTCGGAGCCCGCGGCCAGGTCCAGCCAGTCGGTGGGGCGGTCGTGGATGAGCAGCAGCACGCAGCCGGCGTGCACGAGGGCGGTGACGGGGCCGTCGGGATGGCCGGCGATCTGCTGCCAGACGCGTTCGCGGAGCGGGACCTCGGCGAGTTTGCCCTGCTCGCGCAGCCAGGTCTCGACCTCGGCGAGGGCGAAGGAGGGACTGGTCTCGGTGCCGCCCACCGGCTGGGGGAAGTCGGCGTGGCGGCGGCGCCAGTTGCTGACGGCCGCGCGGCCGACACCGGCGAGCCGGGCGATCCCGGCCGCGGTCACCTCTGTCGCGTTGTGCTGCACCCGCCCGGCTCCCCTCGATCTGGTCGGCGCCGGGTGTGACCCCGGCGGCCCCTCGTTCGTCCCGTTCCGGTGCACGGATGCCCGGGCGCCCCGCCGGTCCGGAGCACCGGTGGGTGACGCCCGTCCGCCGGCGGTCTGCGCGGACGCACGCTCCGGTGCTGCCGGCCGCTCACATGATCCGGCAGGTGACGCCGAGCATACCGGCGGACGCAAGATCCACCCCTTCACAGGCGTGTACATGGGCATACCTGTGAACCGTGTTGACTCGGTTCACAGCGTCTGCTGTTATTGACCCACCGAACGGGCAGTCCACGGGACCGCGCCGATCGTCCCGGCATCGCCGATCCCGCCATCCACACCACGCCAAGGAACTCTCATGCGTCGCACCGCACTCGCCGCTCTCTGTCTCGCCGCCGCGGCCACCGCCGGTCTGACCGGCTGCCTTCCGGGGGAGACCAAGGCGGACAGCAAGCCGCAGGGTCCGTTCGCCGGCCGGTCCGGGGGCGAGATCGCCGACCGGGCCGTGAAGGCCACCACCGGCGCCTCCTCGCTCCGCATGAAGGGCGACGTGCCGGACGACGAGGACGGCGCCACCATCCACATCGACATGGCCCTCGACAGGAAGGGCGACTGCGCCGGCACCCTCGGCATAGGCGACCAGGGCAAGGCCGACCTGATCAAGACCGGCGACACCGTCTACATGAAGTACGACGAGGCGTTCCTGCGCGCCCAGGGCAAGGGCGACTCCAAGGCGGACACGGACGCGGTCGTGAACATGCTGGCCGGCAAGTGGACCAAGATGGCCGCCTCCGGCTCCGACGCCAAGGACATCGCCGGCTTCTGCGACCTCGACTCGGTGCTCGCCGACGCGACGGAGGTGAACTCCGACGCCACGCGGGGCAGGACGACGACGATCGACGGGACCGAGGCGATCGTCCTGCACGAGAAGGAAGGCAAGGACCGCTACACCCTGTACGTCGCCACGAAGGGCAAGCCCTACCTGCTGCGGGTCGACAGCCACTCCGCCAAGGACCCGGGCACGATCACCTTCGGCGACTACGGCAAGCCGGTCCCCGCGACCAAGCCGGCCGGGACCATCCTCGACCTGGACAAGCTGGGCGGCTGACCGGCTCGGACGCGGCGGGCGAGCGGCGGGAGCGCGGTCCCGCCGGCGCTCGGCCGCGGGCACCGGCACCGGCACCGGCACTGCGAACGGGGGCCGGGCCCGTGCCCACCGGCACCCGCGGACGGGCCCGCCGCCCGCACCGCCTCGATCCCACCCCGGTACGCCGCTCCGGGCGCCCGGCCGGCCGGGCGCCGGCGGTCCGCGATCCGAACGGGGGCACGACGGGGGCTGCGCACGGCGGCGGACGGAGCGAACGCCCCGCCGCCGCGCCGGCCGGCGCGGACTTCCCGCGCGCGACGCCCCGCCCGCTGTCCGATCCCCGTTGCCCGTTGCCCGTTGCCCGCGTGAGGGGGCCAGCGGCCCGTTGCCCGCGTGAGGGGGCCAGCGGCCCGGAGCGGTCCTCAGTGCGCGGTGAACCGCTTCGGCGCGGCGGTCGGGTTGCCGCCCGAGGGGAGCTTCTGGTCCGGGCAGCCGGACAGCACCTTCTTCATCGCGGCCTTCTCGGCCCCGGTGACCCACAGGCCGTACTTCTTCTTCACCGCCACCTGGCCCGCGACGTACTCGCAGCGGTAGTCCTTGTTGGGCGGCAGCCAGGTCGCGGTGTCGCCGTCGCCCTTGCTGCGGTTGGCGCTCGCGCCGGAGGCGACGAGGTTGAGCGGGTCGTTGGCCAGCGCTATCCGCTTGCTCGCGTCCCAGTACTTGGCGCCCTTCTGCCAGGCGTCCGAGAGGGCGACCAGATGGTCGATGTCGACCAGGCTGCGCCCGCGGGTGAAGGTGACGTCCTTGCCGCCGTAGGGGTCCGGCGAGAGGACCCCGTGCGACACCTTGCACGAGCCGTCGGTGAACTTCACGTCCTTCAGGTCCCGCTTGAGGATGTCGTCGCGGGTGTCGCAGTGGTTGGAGTCCGTGTCCGCCCAGGCCGTCCCGAAGCGCTCCCTGCTGTAACCGGTCTTCGGGGCACGCCCCTTGACGGTCAGCGAGTCCACGGCCGAGAGCGCGGCCCCGCCGCCTCCGCCGCCCTTGGCGGTCTCCTGCGGGCCCGCGGAGCCCAGGGCGTCCTCCTTGCAGCCACCCGCCCCGAGCACGATCAGCGCCACTGCGGCGGCAGCCGCCCCACCCCTCATACGCACGACAACGCCCTCCCCTTCGCTCCCCGGATCCGCCCCGCCCGGGCATGCTTCCCCTCTGCCCACGGTATCCGGCGCTACTCCCGCCTCCCGCCCCACCCGACGGGCATGGGGGACATACCGGGCGTATCGTCGTGGTGAGTCAGCCCCGGAAGGAGCTCTGGATGGGCATCTTCGACAGGTTCAAGAGCAACCGAGCGGTGCAGGACAAAGCGAAGGACATGTCCGACGCCGCCGAGAAGCAGGTCAACAAGAAGACCGGCGACAAGTACACGGACAGGGTCGACGACGCGCAGCACAAGGCCGAGGGCGCGATGGGGATCGACCGCGACCGCGACCGCCCCTGACCGGCCGGGCGGCCCGAGCGCGGCGGTGACGCGGGCGGCGCCCGGTCAGGGACCGCGCTCCTGCCGACGACGCGTGCGCAATACCGCCGCCCGGGTGGGCGGGGCCGCGTCCGCCTTCGCTGCCGTAGGCGGACCGCCCCCGGCCGCCCGGAACGCGACCGGTCCCGACCCGAAGACGTCCGGCCCCACCACGGTCCCTGCGACCGGGTGGGGCCGGACGTCTGCGCGGGACGTCCGCGCGGACGACCGATAGCGGGCGCGACGGCCCCGTCCGCGAGGCCGGAGGGACGGGACCGTTACACGGGACCGGCGCACGGGACCCGCGGGCCGCCGGCGGGCCTACGACCCGAGGATCGTGGTGAGGAACTCGCCGGTCCAGCCGAGGAGTTCCCGGCCGACCAGCGGCTTGCCGCCGACCCGCGCCGTCTTCGGACGGGGCACCAGGAGCTGGTGGGACGACGGCTTGATGACCGTCCCCGGGTGCAGGCGCTTCAGGCGCAGCTCCTGCGACTCCCTCAACTCCACGGGCGCGAAACGGATGTTGGTGCCCTGGAGGACGATCTCGCCCACCTCGCAGGCCCGCGCCAGCATCCGCAGCCCCGCCACCAGGAGCAGGTTCTCGACCGGCTCGGGCAACTTCCCGTAGCGGTCGACGAGTTCCTCGCGGACGGCCTTGATGTCCTCCTCGGTGTTCGCGGAGGCGATGGCCCGGTACGCCTGGAGGCGCAGCCGCTCGCCCGGGGCGTAGTCGTGCGGGACGTGCGCGTCGACCGGCAGCTCGATCTTCACCTCCAGCGGCGGCTCCTCCTCGACCCCGCCTTCCAGCGCGGCCCGGTAGTCCGCGACGGCCTCGCCGACCATCCGGACGTACAGGTCGAAGCCCACCCCCGCGATGTGGCCCGACTGCTCGCCGCCGAGCAGGTTGCCCGCGCCGCGGATCTCCAGGTCCTTCATCGCCACGTACATGCCCGCGCCCATCTCGGTGTGCTGGGCGATCGTCGCGAGCCGCTCGTGCGCGGTCTCGGTCAGCGGCTTCTCCGGCGGGTACAGGAAGTAGGCGTAGCCGCGCTCGCGGCCCCGGCCCACCCGGCCGCGCAGCTGGTGCAGCTGCGAGAGGCCGAAGTTGTCGCCGCGCTCCACGATCAGCGTGTTCGCGTTCGAGATGTCGATGCCCGACTCGACGATGGTGGTGGAGACGAGCACGTCGAACTTCTTCTCCCAGAAGTCGACCACGACCTGCTCCAGGGCCTGCTCGGACATCTGGCCGTGGGCCGTCGCGATGCGCGCCTCGGGCACGATCTCGCGCAGCCGGGCCGCCGCCCGGTCGATGGACTCGACGCGGTTGTGGATGTAGAAGACCTGTCCCTCGCGCAGCAGTTCACGCCGGATGGCCGCGCCGATCTGCTTCTGCTCGTAGGGGCCGACGAAGGTCAGCACGGGGTGCCGCTCCTCCGGCGGGGTGGTGATGGTCGACATCTCGCGGATGCCGGTGACCGCCATCTCCAGGGTGCGCGGGATCGGGGTCGCGGACATCGTCAGCACGTCCACGTTGGCGCGGAGCTTCTTCAGCTGCTCCTTGTGCTCGACGCCGAAGCGCTGCTCCTCGTCGACGATGACCAGGCCGAGGTCCTTGAACTTCGTCTCCGAGGAGAACAGCCGGTGGGTGCCGATGACGACGTCCACCGAGCCCTCGCGCAGCCCTTCGAGGACCGCCTTCGCCTCGGTGTCGGTCTGGAAGCGGGACAGGGCCCGGACGGTGACCGGGAACTGCGAGTACCGCTCGGAGAAGGTGCCGAAGTGCTGCTGCACCAGCAGGGTCGTGGGCACCAGGACCGCCACCTGCTTGCCGTCCTGGACCGCCTTGAACGCGGCGCGCACCGCGATCTCCGTCTTGCCGTAGCCGACGTCGCCGCAGATCAGGCGGTCCATCGGGACCGTCTTCTCCATGTCGTCCTTGACCTCGGCGATCGTGGTGAGCTGGTCGGGGGTCTCCGCGTAGGGGAAGGCGTCCTCCAGCTCGCGCTGCCAGGGGGTGTCGCCGCCGAAGGCGTGTCCGGGGGCGGCCATGCGCGCCGAGTACAGCTTGATCAGGTCGGCGGCGATCTCCTTGACGGCCTTCTTGGCGCGCGCCTTGGTCTTGGTCCAGTCGGCGCCGCCGAGGCGGTGCAGGGTCGGGGCCTCGCCGCCGACGTACTTGGTGATCTGCTCCAGCTGGTCGGTGGGGATGTAGAGGCGGTCGCCGGGCTGGCCGCGCTTGGCGGGGGCGTACTCCACCACCAGGTACTCGCGGGTGGCTCCCTGGACGGTGCGCTGCACCATCTCGATGTAGCGGCCGACACCGTGCTGTTCGTGGACGATGTAGTCGCCGGACTCCAGGGTCAGCGGGTCGATGGTCTTGCGGCGGCGGGCGGGCATGCGGGCGCCGTCCTTGCCGGCCGCCTTCTGCCCGGACAGGTCGGTCTCGGTCAGGACGGCGAGGCGCAGCGCGGGGTCGACGAAGCCGTAGTCGATGGAGCCGCACGCCACGTGCACCACGGACGGGCCGATCCCGGCGAGATCGGTGTCCAGGCGGGCGGCGATGCCCTCGCCGCCGAGCACCTCGACGGTGCGGGCGGCCGGGCCCTGCGCCTCGGTGACGTAGACGGTCCGCCAGCCCTCGGCCAGCCAGCCCTTGGTGTCGGCGAGGGCGCGTGCGGTGTCCCCGCGGTAGGTCTCGGGGGCGTGCATGCCCAGCTTGAGGGTGTCCGCCGCCGCGCCCGGGGCGAAGTCGGAGAGGTCCGCGTCGGCGGCGAACGGCGAGACCGACCACCACATCATGTCCAGCTCGCGCGCCCGCTCCCGGACGTCGGCGATGGACCACAGGGAGGCGGCGCCGACGTCGATGGGGGCCTCGCCGCCGCCCGCGGTCGCCGCCCAGGACGCCTGGAGGAACTCCTGCGAGGTCGCGACGAGGTCCGCGGCGCGGGTGCGCACCCGCTCGGGGTCGCAGACGACGGCCATCGAGCCCTCGGGCAGCACGTCGAGCAGCAGTTCCATGTCGTCGACGAGGACGGGTGCGAGGGACTCCATGCCCTCCACGGCGATGCCCTCGGCGATCTTGCCGAGGAGTTCGCCCAGTTCCGGGTGGGCCTCGGCGAGCTCCGCCGCCCGCCGCCGCACGTCGTCGGTGAGCAGCAGCTCCCGGCAGGGCGGCGCCCACAGGCCGTGCTCGGCGACCTCCAGGGACCGCTGGTCGGCGATCTTGAAGTAGCGGATCTCCTCGATGTCGTCGCCCCAGAACTCCACCCGAAGGGGGTGCTCCTCGGTGGGCGGGAAGACGTCGAGGATGCCGCCCCGGACGGCGAACTCACCGCGCTTCTCGACGAGTTCGACTCGGGAGTAGGCGGCTGCCGCGAGCGCCTCGACCGTCCCTCCGAGGTCGGCGCTGCCGCCGGTGCGCAGGACGACGGGCTCCAGGTCGCCGAGGCCGCGCACCTGCGGCTGGAGCACGGAGCGGACGGGGGCGACGACGACGGACACCGGGCCGGTCTCCGGGTCGTCGGGGCGGGGGTGGGCGAGCCGGCGCAGCACGGCCAGCCGCCGGCCGACGGTGTCCGAGCGCGGCGAGAGCCGCTCGTGCGGCAGCGTCTCCCACGAGGGGTAGTCGACGACGCCCTCCGGCGGCAGCAGCGAGCGCAGCGCGGCGGCCAGGTCCTCCGCCTCGCGCCCGGTCGCGGTCACGGCGAGGACGGTGCGGCCGGTCTCCCGGGCCAGCGCGGCGATCGCGAAGGGACGCGCGGCGGGCGGGCCGACCAGGTCGACGTGCGTCCGGTTGCCGTCGCCGGCGGCCTTCACCGCCTCCGTGAGGGCGGCGTCCTTGACGACGGCGTCGAGCAGACCGTGCAGGCTCATGAAGGTCTTCCATCCCGGGGTGTGGGCAACGCGCAAGGCCCGACACGTGGGACGGGCCGGGGTCCTCCAGCGTACGACTCCGCGCCGACTCGCGCGTGGCCGTTCCCCCGCGGCACCGGTCACCCGGTCCGCGGCGGCCGGCGCCGGACCGCGGCGCCGGGCCTCCTCCTCCGGGCGCGCGCCCTGCCCGCTGACCTGCGGCGGAGCGGGCCGAGGCGGGAAGGGGCCGGCAGCGGCGGGCGGGCCGGCGGGGGCCGTGGGGCGCGCTGCCGCGGGGGGCGGGAGGCGGGCCGGGGGCGGAGCGGGTCGGGACGGGCGGCGGGTCCGGCGCGGGGAGCGGTGCCGCTCCCCGCGCCGGACCCGTCCGCCGCACGCCTCCGGTCCGCCGCGACCCCCGTGCGCGGTGGTCCGGTGCGGCCGCCACCGGCGGCTCGGCTACTCGGTGGCGATGGCGTTCAGGACGTTCATCCGGCCCGCCCGGAACGCCGGGATCAGGGCGGCGAACAGGCCCACGAAGGCCGAGCCGACGAAGACCGCGATGATCGTCGGCCACGGGATGTCCAGCACCTTCAGGCCCTCCAGGGCGAGGAGCTTCTGGGCGGTGGCGCCCCAGCTCATGCCCAGCCCGAGCCCGAGGAGCGCGCCGAAGAGGGCGATGACGACCGACTCCAGGCGGATCATGCGGCGCAGCTGGCGGCGGGAGAGGCCGATGGCGCGCATCAGGCCGATCTCGCGGGTCCGCTCGACCACCGACAGCGCGAGCGTGTTGACCACGCCGAGGATCGCCACCACGATCGCGAGACCCAGCAGGCCGTAGACCATGTTCAGCAGCTGGCCGACCTGGTCCTTCAGCTCCTGCTTGTAGTCGGTCTGGTCGCGCACCTGGTACTGCGGGTAGGGCTCCATGGCCTTCTTCAGGGCCGCGTACGCCTGCTTCTCCCGGCCGTCCTCGGCCTTGGCGAACATGATCTCGTTCGGCGGGACCTTGCTCGCCGGCACGTACTTCCTCATGGTCTCGATGCTGGTGTAGCGGGCGCCCTTGTCGATGGCGACGTCGTCGTCCGTGATGGCGGCGACCTTGAGCTTCGCCGTCGAGCCGCCCTTGAAGGCGACGGTCAGGGTGTCCCCGACCGTGACGTGGTGCTTCTCGGCGTAGTCCGAGCCGACCGACATGGCGTTCGTGCCGTACGCCGCCGACAGCTCACCGGCGGTCGTCTCGCGCCGCAGGTCCTCCGCGTACGAGGGGTCCGCCGCGGTGATGTCGTACTTCTCGGCCTTGCCGTCCGGCGAGGTCATCGTGGTCGCGAGGTCCTTGTAGCGGGTGACGTGGTCGAGGCCCGGGGTGTCCTGCATGGCCTTCTCGGCCTGCGGGACGATCCGCTGCTGGCCCTGGACGATGAAGTCCGCGCCGACCGACTTGTCGAGCTCCTCGGTGGCCGAGGCCACCATGGACGAGCCGACGACCGACAGGCAGGCGACCAGGGCGAGGCCGATCATCAGGGCCGCGCCGGTGGCACCGGTGCGGCGCGGGTTGCGCAGCGCGTTGCGTTCGGCGAGCCGACCGACCGGGCCGAACATCCGGAGCAGGACCGCGCTGAGCACCCGGACCACACCGCCGGCCAGCAGCGGGCCGACGATCACGAAGCCGAGCAGGGTGAGGACGACTCCCGCGCCGAGCACCAGCGAGCCGTCGCTCGCCTTGTCGGCGGTGGCCGCGAGGTACAGGGCGAACGCTCCGGCTCCGGTCAGCACCAGGCCGATCAGCCCGCGGACGAGTCCGGCCCTGCCGTCGGCCGGGGTGCCGGCGTCGCGCAGCGCGGCCATGGGTGAGATCTTCCCGGCGCGCCGGGCCGGGAGGTAGGCGGCCAGGACGGTGACGACGACGCCGAGGACGAGTCCGATGACCGGGGTGGCCGCCTTGACGGTCAGGTCGCGGGTGGAGAGGTCCATGCCCAGGGAGGACATGAGCTTCATCAGGCCGACCGCGAGGCCGACGCCGGCGGCGACGCCGAGGACGGAGCCGATGACGCCGAGCAGCAGGGCCTCGATCAGCACCGAGCGGTTGACCTGCTTGCGGGAGGAGCCGATGGCGCGCATCAGGCCGATCTCGCGGGTGCGCTGGGCGACCAGCATCGAGAAGGTGTTGATGATCAGGAAGATGCCGACCAGGAACGCGATCCCGGCGAAGCCGAGCATGGCGTACTTGATGACGTCCATGAACGCGCCGACGCCCTCGCGGTTCTCGTCGGCGTTCTCCTTCTGCGTCTGGATCTTGTAGGACCCGTCGAGCGCGGTGGAGACGTTCCGCTTGAGGAGCGTGTCGGAGACGCCGTCTGCGGCGGTGACGTTGAGCTGGGTGAACCGGTCGGTGGCGCCGAGGAGTTCCCGCTGGGCGGTCGCGGTGTCGAAGTAGACGACGGCGGCACCCGGGTTGGTGACCTTGAAGGTGGCGATGCCGACGATGCGGGCCGTGAAGTCGCCGGTGACGGCGATGGTGCGCAGTTCGTCGCCCATCGTCAGGTGGTGCTTGTCGGCGGTGTCGGCGTCGACCATCACCTCGGTCGGGCCGCGCGGGGCGCGGCCGGAGGTGATCTCCATGGACCGCAGCTCGTTGTGCGTCCAGTTGCCCGCGATCGTCGGGGCGCCGGTCGTGGAGCCCATGTTCTTGTTGTCGCTGTTCACGACGGTCACGTTCATCGAACTGACCGCGCCCTCGGCGGACTTGACGCCGTCCGCCCGCCGCGCCTCGGCGAGGGCGGCGGCCGGGACCGACGCGGGCCGGCCGTTCTGCGGGGTGTCGTCGATCTTCGCGGTCTTCGGCAGCACCGTCACGTCGGGCGAGCTGACCGCGAAGAGCTTGTCGAACGTCGTGTTCATGGTGTCGGTGAACACCAGCGTGCCGCAGACGAAGGCCACCGACAGCAGGACCGCCACGGCGGACAGCGCCATGCGTCCCTTGTGCGCGAAGAAGTTGCGCATCGAGGTCTTGAGAACGGTCATGACGTCCGCCCGCGGGAGTCGAAGTCCTTCATGCGGTCCAGGACCTGATCGGCCGTCGGCTGGCGCATCTCGTCGACGATCCGGCCGTCCGCGAGGTACAGCACGCGGTCCGCGTAGGAGGCGGCCACCGGGTCGTGCGTGACCATGACGATGGTCTGGCCGAGGTCGTCCACCGAGCGGCGCAGGAAGCCCAGCACCTCGGAGCCGGCGCGGGAGTCGAGGTTGCCGGTCGGCTCGTCGCCGAAGATGATCTCGGGGCGGGCGGCCAGCGCCCGGGCCACGGCCACGCGCTGCTGCTGGCCGCCGGAGAGCTGGTTCGGGCGGTGCTTGAGCCGGCCGGCCAGTCCGACGGTCTCCACGACCTGGTCGAGCCAGGCCCGGTCGGGCCGGCGGCCCGCGATGTCCATGGGGAGCGTGATGTTCTCCAGGGCGTTCAGCGTCGGCAGCAGGTTGAACGCCTGGAAGATGAAGCCGATCCGGTCCCGGCGCAGCTGCGTCAGCTTCTTGTCCTTGAGGCCGGTGATCTCGGTCTCGTCGAGGAAGATCCGGCCGGAGGTGACGGTGTCGAGGCCGGCCAGGCAGTGCATCAGCGTGGACTTGCCGGACCCCGAGGGGCCCATGATCGCGGTGAAGTGCCCGCGCTCGATGTCCACGTCGACCTGGTCGAGGGCGACCACCCGGGTCTCCCCCGTTCCGTACGCCTTGACGACCTGCCGAGCTCGCGCGGCGACGGCCGTACGCCCTCCAGTGCCCCCGTGCCTGGGAATGGTCACAGCCGATGTCACGGTATGTCTCCTTTGTCGGACGGCAGGGTGAACTGCCGGACTGCGAAGGTCTCTCACGGTCGGGACGGGCGGCGGCTTCCCGCACCCTCTCGGTGCGGTGCGCCGCCCGTGTCCCGTCAGTCTGGTGCCGCCGGAGGCCGGGCGCGCTGGTGCACGACCCCGTCTTCCGCTGGGGAAAACCCCACCCCCCGAGGTACGGCCCGTACGAGCCGGCCCGCCCCGCGACGGCGTAAAGCCAGGTTAAGGAAGCGCCCGGCCCTCTCTCGTCCTCCGCCGGGACGAACACCCCCCGACCCCTGGTACGGAGATCCCCCTAGGGGTCCTCCACCCCCCGGTGGACACCTCCTCGGGGTCGCGTCCACCCGTCGGCCCACCCGGCCCTCCACCCGCGCCGCGCGAGCGGGGGCCCGCCGCCGCGCACGCCGCTCCCTCACACCACGTCCGGTGAAACCCCGCGGGAACTCCGGCGGAACTCCACAGGTGAACGCGGGTAACACCCCAGGTCACGGAAGTAAGCGCATACCGACCGACCAGTTCGGTGAAACACCTACGCACGGGGGCTACTTGCGAGTAGCGTGCGCTGCTCACCCCCCAGCTCCCTGCGGTCCCGCACCGGACCCGAGCCACGCAAGGAGAACCGGGATGCCCGACGCGTTCTCGTCCCCCCAGCACCCGCAGCACCCCCAGCACCCGCCGTCACACCGGACCCACCCGCACCAGCAGCACGGCCCGCAGCAGCCGGCAGCCCCCGCGTTCCCGGCGTTCCCGCCACGCCGGCCGGACCGGCCGTCCTGGGACGACCCCGCGTACGGGCCGAACCCGCCGGGCCCGCAGGCGCCCCCGTACCCGGGCGGCCCCGGCCACCGGCCGGACCCGCCGCACCTCACCTACCCCTGGCAGCCCCGGCCGGAGCCGCCCGAGCCGGTGCGCCGGCGCCCGCCGCTCCGCCGCTCGCCCGGACAGCACAGCGACATCCGCGTCCTGCGCGGCGCCTACCGCCGGCAGCGCCGGGTCGCGACCCTCACCGCGCTCGGCTACTTCACCCTCTTCCTGCTCCTGTCGGCGTTCGCCCCGTCGCTCATGACGAGCACCGTCTCCGGCGGGCTGTCGACCGGACTGCTGCTCGGCCTGCTCCAACTCCCCGTGACCTGCCTGGCGATCGGGCTGTACGAGCGCACCGCGCGCCGGAGCGTCGACCCGATCGCCGACCGCATCCGCCGGCAGGCCGAAGTGGACGCGAAGCGGGAGGCGGCGCGATGACCGGGTTCAGCAGTTCCGCGCAGGCGATGTCGCTGGTGGCGTTCACCGCGGTGGCCACCGTCACCCTGCTGCTGTGCGTGATGACCGGCCCGGACCGCGACGACCTCGACGAGTTCTACACCGGGTACGGCTCCCTCTCCCCGATGCGCAACGGCCTCGCCATCGCCGGCGACTACATCTCCGCCGCGACCGTGCTCGGCACCGGCGGTGTCATCGCCCTGGCCGGATACGACGGCGTCGTGCTCGCCCTGAGCACCGCCTTGTCGCTGATGCTGCTGATGTTCCTGCTCGCCGAACCGCTGCGCAACGCGGGCCGGTTCACCATGGGCGACGCGCTGACCCGCCGCGCCCCCGGCCGCGCCGTCCGCAACACCGCCTGCGCGGTGACCATCGTGGCGCTGCTGCCCCTGATGCTCGTCCAGCTCGCCGGCGCCGGGGACCTGCTGGCCTTCGTCCTCGGCTTCTCCGGCGACTCCCTCAAGACGGGCTGCATCATCGGCCTCGGCGCGCTGATGATCAGCTACGCGGCGATCGGCGGCATGAAGGGCACCGCCCTCATCCAGATCCTGAAGATCGTGATGCTGCTCGGCTCCGGCGCCGTCGTCGCCGCGCTGGTCCTGAACCGCTTCGACTGGGACCCGGGCGCGCTCCTCGACAGCGCCGCCGCCGACAGCGGGGCCGGCGCCGCCTACCTGCACTCCGGGCTCCAGTTCGCGGGCGGCGCCAGCCCCCGCCTGGACATGGTCACCTCGGAGCTGACCGTCGTCCTCGGCGGCGCCTGCCTCCCGCACGTCACCATGCGCATGTACACGGCGCGAAGCGCCCGGCAGGTGCGCCGCTCGCTGTCCTGGGCGGTCTCCTGCGCGGCGCTGTTCGTCCTGATCATCAGCGTGATCGGCTTCGGGGCGACGGCCCTGGTCGGCCGGGACGCCGTCGCCGCGGGCGACCCCCAGGGCAACACGGCCTATCTGCTGGGCTCCCGGGCGGCCCTCGGCACGGGCGTCTCCACCGCCGAGACCCTGCTGTTCACCACCGTCACGACCGCGATCTTCCTGACCCTGCTCGCCTCCGTCGCCGGAATGATCCTCGCCTGCGCCAACTCCCTGGCCCACGACGTGTTCGCGCACAGCCGGCTGATCCGGGGCCGCCGCCGCGGCGACACGCTCTCCCCCCGCCACGAGATGCTCCTCGCCCGCCTCTCGGCCCTGGCGGTGGGCGGGCCGGCCGTCCTGCTCGCCACCCTCACCCAGCACCGCAGCCTGCAACCCCTGGTCACCCTGTCGTTCTGCCTGGGCGCCTCGGCGATCGCGCCGGCGCTGGTCTACAGCCTCTTCTGGCGCCGGTACACCCGGGCCGGGCTGCTCGCCACACTGATCGGCGGCACCCTCACGGTCCTGGTCCTGATGCCCGGCACCAACCTGGTCTCCGGCTCCCCGGCCGCCGCCTTCCCGGACGTCGACGTCAACTGGTTCCCGTTCACCACCACCGGCATCGTCTCGATCCCGCTCGGCTTCGCCTACGGCTGGCTCGGCACGGTGGTCTCGGGCCGCCGCAAGGCGGACGAGCAGCGCCGGCAGTACGAGGCGGTGGAGGGCTGGATCCTGGCCGGGGCGGTGCGCCGGGGACGGTGAGGGGGCCGCCCGGGCGGCCCGCACCGGTACCGCCGGCAAGGGACGGCCCGGCGGCGGTGCGGACGGCTCACTCGGCGGGGGCGCGTCCGGTCAGGGACACCAGGCTGCTGCGCACGTGGTCCATGTGGGCCCGCACGTCGTCCCAGCGCTCCCCGTGCTCCCGCAGCACCCGCTCGGTCTCCCGGGCGATACGGTCCTGAAGCACGCGGGCCTCGGCGAGCATCTCGGCCGCCCGCTCCTCCGCCTCCCGCTGCCGGCGCCGGTCCGACTCCCGCGCCTCGGCCAGCGCCCCCGCGGCCTCGGCGAGCGCGGCCTCGGCGCGGGCCATCCGGTCGGCGTGATCGGCCTCGAACGCGGCCTCCCGCTCCGCGGCGGCGCGTTCGGCCTCCGCCCGGCGCGCCCGGTGCTCCTCCGCCTGCTCGCCGAGGAGCGCCTTCGTACGCTGCCGCACCTCCCGCAGAACGGCCAGCGCCTCGCCCCGGCTCGCCTTGACCTCACGGCGCGCGGAGATCCGCACGTCGTCCGCCTCGGCCCGGGCCGCGAGCAGCCGCCGTCCCGCGCTCTCCTCGGCCTCGCCCCGCACCGCGTCGGCGTACTCCCGCGCCGCCTCCCGTGCCGCGCGGCCCGCCGCCTCGGTCCGCTCGACCACCGTCCGGGCGTCCCGCCGCGCCGCCTCGCGCAGTTCCCCGGCCTCCTCCTCGCCGAGCCGGAAGATCCGCCGGGCCCGCTCGCCGAGGTCGTCGTAGGTCTGCGGCGCGAGCGCGGCCACCGTCGCGTGCAGCCGCTCGGCCTCGGCCTCCATCCCCTTGGCCAGCACGGTGAGCCGGGCCGCCCGCTCCCAGGCGGCGTCGCGGTCCCGGGAGAGCGCCGCGGCGCACGCGTCGACCTGCCCGGGACGGTAACCGCGTCCGCGTACGGCCACGAAGCCGTGCGGCGACACCGCTGTGCTGCTCATCCTCTGACCCCTCTCCGCCGATCCACACAAAATGACGATTTGGCGCACATCTTGATGGATGACCGGGAAAGGTTCATAACGCGACACTCCGCCCACAGGTTTCGCGCGGAACGGGTTGTTCACCCCTCGCCCGCGGTCGGAGCCCGCGACGAGGCGGCGCGACGGGAGGCGAACAAGCCACCCGGCGGTTCGCAGGGACATCTCCCCGGGGGCGCGCGGCACCACGTCCCCGCCCCCGTCACCGCCACCTGGCTCCGCGCCGGCGCACCCGCGCCGGCCGGGACCGGGGCCGCCCGGCCCACCGCGGCCCGGACACGACGAGGCGCCCACCCGTCACCGGGTGGGCGCCTCGTCACCGACCGGGGCGGCTCGGCCGCCGCCGCGCCGTCACCACGTCCGGCCCTTCCCCCGCCCGTCCGCCCCGCCGGCACTCCGCCGGCGGGGCGGACGGCTGGTGCCGTGACCGGAAGCGTTCGCCGGAGGGCTCGCGGCGTCCGGTGCGGCGCACGGCGGAGCGTCGCCCGCGTACGGATGCACCCGGGTGATGCGACGACGCGGAGCCGTGCCGGGCGTCGCGAGCCGGTGAACCCCTCGGGTCAGGGCACTAGAGCAGGCCGTCCCACATCTGCTCCAGCAGCACCGACCACCAGCTCTCCGGCGAACCGAGCGCCGCGGGGTCGAGGGCGGCGAGCTGGGCCTGGAAGTCCACCGTCCAGCGCCCCGCCTGCTCCTGGTTGAGCCCGAACCGCAGCCGCCACATCCGGCCGAGCAGCGCGAGGCAGCGCGCGAACTCGGGCAGCCCCGTGTTCACGAACTGCGGCGGCACCGCGGCCCCACCGGGACCGGCCTCCACCGGCACGGCCACGATGTTCGCGGTGCCGTACTGGACGCAGAGCGCCTTGCCGAAGTCACTGCCCATGACGAGGTAGGACCCCGCGTCCGGGCCCGGCACGATGCCGCGTTCCCGGGCCAGTTCGGCCAGGGTCGGCACGGGCCGGCCCGGCTGGGCCTGCGCCCAGAAGAACGGGCCCATGTCGAGCGGCAGTCCGGCCACCACCAGGGTGTGCGCCACCACGTCGGGCACGCCCTGCCGGGACACCGCGCCCTGGTCGAAGCGGAACACGCCCGGCCCGAACGCCGCCGCCAGCTCCTGCGCGATCGCCTCCGGCGGCACCGGCGGCGCGGGATGCACCGGCGGGATCGGCGCGCGGACCGGCGCCGGACGCGCGGGCCCGTCCGCCACCTGATGCAACTCACCCTGATGCGCCAGGAGTTGCCGCATGCCCTGCTGCCGGCTGGCGTGGTCGGTGCCGTACGGAGCGATGCTCGTGATGCGCGCCTGCGGCCACGTCTCCCGGATCATCCGCGCGCAGTAGGCGCCCGGCAGCTCGCAGGACTCCAGCTCCGTGTGCAGCTCCAGCACCTGCTGCGGCGGCACGTTCATCGCCCGCAGCTCGTGCAGGATCTGCCACTCCGGGTGCGGAGTGCCCGGCGCGGAGCGGCGGATCAGCTGCTGCTCCGACCCGTCCTGCGCCCGGTAGCGCAGCACGGCCTGGTAACCGGGACCGACGGTCGGCAGACCCGCCTGCGGATAGCCGTACGCGGGCTGGGCGCCGGGCGGCGGACCGGGCGGGCCCGGCGGCACACCGGGGCCTCCCACGGAGGGACCCGCCAGCACGGTCGCCGCGTGGTGCGCCCCGCCCGGGGGCGGACCGGCGGGCCCGGGAGGCTGCGGTGCGCCGGGGGCGCCGGGGGCGCCGGGGGGCCGCGGAGCCGCGGGCGCGCCCGGGGCGCCCGGCGGCTGCGGAGCACCCGGACCACCGGCGGGCGGACCCGCGAACATCGTCGCCGCGTGGTGCACGCCGTCGCCACCGGGCGGCATGTCCCCCGGCGCGCCGGGAGCGCCCGGGGCGCCGGGCGGCTGCGGGGCACCGGGTCCGCCCGCGGGGGGACCCGCGAACATCGTCGCCGCGTGATGGACACCGCCCTCACCCGGAGGAGCCGGCGGGGCGGGCGGGCCGTCGGAGCCGTCCGGGCCGAGCTGCGGGACGAGGCTCGTGGGCACGTACCCGCCGCCGGGGGCCCCGGGGGGCGGCGGCGGACCGGCCGGCCGCGCGCCCGGGACGCCCGGGGCACCCGGCGGCGGAGCGCCCGCACCGGCGGAACCACCGCGCGGCGGCTGCGCCTTGCCGGTCGCGGCGTCGGCGATGTCACCGGCGTGCGGCGGGGTGCCGGGGGCACCCGGCGCCGGCGGGGCGGCCGGCGGCGGCGTGTCCGCGGGTCCGGGCTCGTCGACCCGCGGGGACAGCGCCGTGCGCGGAAGCGCGCTGCCCCCGGACATCAGAGCGGTCTTCGCCTCCGGCGGCGCCGCGGGCGGCGGGGTGTCGGCATCGTCCGAGCCGGTCAGCGGCGGCGCGAACACCGTCGCCGGCAGCGGCACGGAACGGTCCTCACCGGCATCCGCGTTGGTGTCCGTACCGGCCCACGGCGTCGCGTCGGCGGGCACACCCGGGGTGGTGTCGCGCAGCCCCGGCCCCTCGTCGTCGTCCGTCGCGGCGGCGGGCCACGGCGTGGCACCGCCGGGAGCCGCCGGACCGCCCGGCCCGGCCACGGCCGGCGGCACGGGCGGGGCCGGAACCGGCGCGGAGGGCGCGGACGTACCGTGCGCCCCCGGCGTGGAAGCTCCGTCGCGCGCCCCTGAGTGCCCCGACGCACCCGGCAGCGAACCCCCGTCACCGGAGGCACCCCCCGCCGGACCGTCACCCGACGCGTCGGCGACCACCGCCGGACGGGAACCCGCCCCGTCCGACCCCGCCTCGGCACGCCGGTCCGGAATACCCATCCGGTCCGCCGCCTCCTGCAACCACTCCGGCGGACTCAGCAGGAACGACGTCTGGTTCAGATCCACCCGCGCCGCGGGCTCCGGCGCCGGCTCGGCGGCGGCGTCCGGCCCCCCGTACTCCTCCTCGTACCGGCGGATGACCTCCCCCACCGGCAGCCCCGGCCACAGCGTGGCCTCGCCGCTGTCCCGCGCGATGACCAGGCGCTGCGCGCCCCCGTCCGACCGCGGGCCCTCCGCCCGGTCCTCCGCCCACACCACGAAGCCCAGCTCGAACTCCCGGACCCGCACCTCACGGTGCTGGTAACCGGGCACGTCCCCGTTGATCCACTCCTCGGCGCGCTCCTGCGCCTGCGCGAACGTCACCATCACCGGCTCACTCCCCCACCGAGGAGCCGGCCGGACCGGCGGACTCCCCCGTCTGCGACCCGACCGGCACCGCGTACGCGAAACCGCCGTCCACCATCAGATTCGCCACCGTCTCCAGCTCCGGCGGACGCCCCGCCAGCCGCGACAGGAACACGTCGAAGTCCTCACCGCACGGCAGCAGCAGCCGCTCCACCCGCTCGGCCGGCGGCCAGGCGTCCCGGTCACGGGCGTCGTCGAACGCGCAGAACCAGACCGAACCGATCCGCTCGCCCTTCACCTTCACCGCCAGCAGACCGCCCTGCACGAACGCGACCCCCAGGTAGTCCTTGGTCAGGTGGTCGCGCAGACACTTGTTGACGTACACCAGGTCGTTCACCGCGGCCTCGTCCCGCACCGTGAAGAACGGCTGGTCCACCAGCAGCCCCAGCTCGGCGTCGAGCGCGGCGCCCACCGGCGCGCACCCGCCCGCGGCCTTCAAAAACGAGCGGTACGCGCCCGGCAACCGGTACCCGAGATCCTCCTCGACCCCCTGCACCTGCTGCTCCGTCACCGCCACCGACGCCTTCGGCAGACCGAAATGCGCCGGCCGCGTCTCCTGCAACGGCCGCGTCCCCCGCTTGTCGTGGTCCACCGCCGCCGACGCCACCCCGCCGTGGTGCCGCAGCAACGCCTTCACCTCGACCGGGACCAACTCCAGCCGCCGCGTCCCCGCCACGTGGTGCCACGTCCACCCGTGCGGCGTCGCCACCGGCGAGATCGTGTCCCACAAGGCGTGACCCGACGCCGCCAGCGCCGCGTTCGCCGAGACGTAGTCCGTCAGCCGCAACTCGTCGACCCCGAAACCCTCCGGCGGCTCGGCGATCTCCGCGGCGGCACGCGCGTAGTGCGAGAAATCGGGATACCCGTGCTCATCCACCCGCACACCGGCAGGATGGCGTGCGGCCCGGACCGGATCCGGAAAATGCACGACCTGCCCGGCATAGGCCGCGTTCGGTGGCGCGGCACGGCCCTCAGCCTGACGGCTGGGAGGTGCCCCCAGCCCGAGCCGACCTGTCGTCATGGCTGTTGCCCCCTGCGGCGATCTCAATAGCTGAATGGAGCCCGGATGTCGACAGCCTAAGCGTTCGCACGACACCGGTCACCGGGCCTCCGCTTCCGTGACCAGCCGTCACCCCGCAGTGACCCACCGCCGAAGACCGGGCGTGTCGCAACGCCCCAGCTTCCGCACCCGCCACGGCGTTTGGCAGTCTGTCTCCGCACCGGGGGATGCACGGGAGGAAAAAGGATCATGAGCGTGACGCACACGGGCACCTCCGGCGACCCCCGGATCGACTGGAGCGGCACCGAGACACCGCCCACCCCCACCCTCCTGCACCGCCGCGACGGCATACTCCCCACCGTCGCCGCCGCCCTCTCCGTCCGCGGCGCCACCCTCACCGGCACCGCCGCCCGCGGGGACCAGCCCCCCGCCCTGCACCCGCTCGTGCAGGACTTCCTCGACACCCTCACCCACACCCACCGCGACCGCTCCACCGGCCGCTGCGCCGAAGCCATCCTCATCTCCCGGCACATCACCACCGCCGACGCCGACCGCAGCAAGCGCGCCGCCCGCCGCCCCATGACCAACGGCGAGGCCCGCAAAGCCCTCAAGCACGCCAAGCTCACCGCCCGCCGCATCCGCGAGGACGGCGACCCCCTGCACGGCAGCTTCGCCCCGCCCTGCCGCTCCTGCACCGCGCTCAGCGACCACTTCGGCGTCCGCATCGTCGACCCCACGGCACAGCAGGGCTGAACAGCCCCCCACCCCCACACGTATCCACCGGCGGCGCCCCCACGACACCGCCGGCCCCGTCCCCGACGAACGAACGGCAGATGCAAGCAGAACGCTCCCCCTCCCCGCCCCCCGGGCCGGGCGGACCCGCCCCGGCACGCTTCCCCGCCCCCGTGGAGACCGCCCTGCGCTCCGCGGGCTGGCAACCCGGACGCTGGGACATAAAGCAGGCCGAATACTGGGCCGACGCCCTGCGCGACCACACCTCGCCCGCCGGACACCGGCACGCCGTCTTCCCCGCAGCCGTCGAGGCCTGGGCCGAGTTCGGCGGGCTCCGCATCACCGCGCCCGGACCCGGCCGCCAGGTCGCACCCGCCGCACTCGACCTCGACCCGCTGCACGGCCTCCACCTGGCCCGCACCCTCGGCGACCTCGGCCGCGCCCTCGACACCGAGGTCTGCCCCCTCGGCGAGGAAGCCGACTCCCACGCCCTCCTCGCCATCGACGCCGCGGGCCGCGTCTACGCCCTCGACCACACCGGCGACTGGTACGTGGGCCCCCACATCGACGCGGCCCTCACCACCCTCCTCACCGGCGCGCCCCCCACCCGCCTGACCACCGCCTGAGCCCCCCGCGCCACACCCCGCCGAGGGGTCGGCGGACTCGCGCGCGCCTACGCGGGAATGACCGCCGACACCCGGAAGCCCCCCGCGTCCGTCGGCCCCGACACGAACACGCCCCCCAGCGCCGACACCCGCTCTCGCATCCCCAGCAACCCGTTCCCCCCGCTGGGCAGCCGCACCTGCGAACCCGCCCCCGCCTCCGGCGGGCACTCGTTCTCCACCTGCATCGCGATCTCCGACATCCGGTGCGCCAGCCGCACGTACGTCTTCGCACCCGCCGCGTGCTTGTGGACGTTGGTCAACGCCTCCTGCACCACCCGGTACGCCGTCTGCTCGACCTCCCGCCCGTACGCCCGCACGTCCCCCTCGACCGACAGGGCCACCACCATCCCCGCCGCCGCCGACTGCCCCACCAGCGCGTCGAGCTCCGCGAGACACGGACCCTCCCCCGCCGCACCCGCCTCCACCGCGTCCCCGGCACCGTCCGCCGCACGCGAGGCCGCCACCGCCGCGGCCGCACCCACCGCCGCCAACGGCACCGCGGGGGCCGCCGCCGGCGGCGACGCCTCCGGCACCCGCACCTGCGGCCCGCTCCCGGTCCGCAGCACCCCGAGCATCTCCCGCAGCTCGGTGAGCGCCTGCCGGCCCATGTCCCCCACCAGCGCCGCGTTGCGCACCGCCTTCTCGGGGTCCTTCCGGGCCACCGCCTGCAGCGCCGCCGCGTGCACCACCATCAGCGACACCCGATGCGCCACCACGTCGTGCATCTCCCGCGCGATCCGGGTGCGCTCCTCGGCGCGCGCCCACTCCGCCCGCTCCTCCGCCCGCTCCGCGAGCAACTGCAACTCCCGCTCCAGCGAGTCCGCCCGCTCCCGCAGGCTCTCCATCAACCGGCGCCGCGCCCCCATGTACAGGCCGAGCAGCACCGGCGGCGCCGTCATCCCGATCGCCGTCGTGATCGACGCGAACGGAACGAACCAGCCCCCCATCGCCACGTCGCCGCTCGACACCCCCTGGTGCGTCCGCACGAACGTCACGATCAGCATCCCGGCGAACGACATCGCCGCCAGCGCCGCCGTGATGCGCCGCGGCAGCTCGGACGCGGCCAGCGTGTACAGCCCGACGAGCCCCATCAGGAAACCCATCTGGGCCGGCGTGATCGCGATGGACACCAGCACCACCGCGATCGGCCACTTCCGCCGCACCAGCAGCACGGACCCCGCGATCACCCCGAAGGCGACGCCGACCGGCACGGGCAGCCCCGCGTCGTGCGCGAACCGGACCCCCTCACCGCCGCACTCCGCCGCCGACGCCAGCGCCAGCCCCGCGTCCAGCACGGCACCGCGCCACCTGACCCACCACCACGGCCCGGTCCCGGCCGTGGCGTGCTCTTCCCCCGTCGTGGTCATGACTCCAGCCTACGGGCGGCCCGCGCCCCATTTCCGGTGAGTTTCCCCTCCCGGCCTACACCACCCACCCCCTCGAACAGAAGCGAAATCAACGGTTATCCCTCGAACTGTTGACTGACTCACTCGTCACCCCGGAAGGTCCGATTCCGCCCGGACGATATGCCCATGGCGCATGCACGACGGGACTTCGACGACTTCGAGGCACTCCGGGACCAGGCACTCTCACTCCGCGCGGCCGGCCTCAGCCGCCGCCAGATCCGGGACCGCATCCAGGTCCACAACAACGACCCCCTCAACCGCCTCCTCGAAGGCGAACCCCTTCCCGACCGCCCCCGACACCCGAGGGCGAAGGACGACCTGCGCGCCAGGGCCCGCGAGCTACGCCTCCAGGGCTGGACCTACGACCGCATCCAGCTCGAACTGGGCTGCTCGAAAGGCTCGATCTCCCTCTGGGTACGCGATCTGCCGACGCCGGAGCGGAGGAAGCGCACCCGGGAGGAGGCCTCGGCCATCGCCAAGCGCGGCTGGGAGGTCACGATGCGGCTGCGCGACGAGGAGCGCCGCCGGACGAAGGACGCCGCCGCGACCGAGATCGGCGCCCTGTCCGACCGCGAACTGTTCCTGCTCGGAGTAGGCCTCTACTGGGCCGAGGGCTCCAAGACCAAGCCGCACCTCACGCAGGAGCGCGTCACCTTCACCAACAGCGACCCCCGCATGATCGAGGTCTACCTCGCCTGGCTGCGCCTGCTGGGCGTATCCCCCGATCGCCTGCGGCTCCACGTCCACATCCACGAGACGGGCGACATCGAAGGGGCCGAACGCTTCTGGACGGAACTCGTGGGCACCGACGCCACGGCACTCGGCAGGACCTATCTCAAGCGGCACAACCCAAAGACCAACCGGAAGAACCTCGGCCGGGACTACCGCGGTTGTCTCGTGATCCGGGTCCTGGGCAGCGCCGAGCTGTACCGTCGCATCGAAGGCTGGTGGTACGGCATAGTGTTGTCCGCACGCGAAGCCAGTTCATCGAATCGGGCATAGCAGACGAACCATCCCGGGTCGTCTAATGGCAGGACAAAGAGTTTTGGTCTCTTGAATGAGGGTTCGATTCCTTCCCCGGGAGCTTCACCTGAGCGGGCCCTGACACCTCCATCGGGGCCCGCTCCCCCATCCCTCCCGGTACGCCCCGGTATCCTGCGGATGTCTGACCACACCCCAGCCATCCGAAGCCGAAGGGCACCCTCGTGAGCGCCAATCGCCCGGCAGCCGTCGTCGTACTCGCAGCGGGTGAGGGCACCCGTATGAAATCGGCCACACCCAAGGTCCTGCACGACATCTGCGGCCGCTCCCTCGTCGGTCATGTGCTCGCCGCAGCGCGCGAGTTGGACCCCGAGAACCTGGTCGTCGTCGTGGGGCACGCCCGCGAGCAGGTCGTCGGCCACCTGACCGCGATCGACCCGGACGTGCGGACCGCGGTGCAGGCCGAGCAGAACGGCACCGGGCACGCCGTGCGGATGGGCCTGGAGGAGCTGGGCGGGACGGTGGACGGCACCGTGGTCGTGGTCTGCGGCGACACCCCGCTGCTGAGCGGGGAGACGCTGCGAACGCTCGCCTCGACGCACTCCGCCGACGGCAACGCCGTGACGGTGCTGACCGCCGAGGTCCCCGACGCCACCGGCTACGGCCGCATCGTGCGGGACGGCGCGAGCGGCGCGGTGACCGCGATCGTGGAGCACAAGGACGCGAGCGACTCGCAGCGGGCGATCCGGGAGATCAACTCGGGTGTCTTCGCCTTCGACGGTCGGCTCCTCGCGGACGCGCTGGGCAAGGTGCGGACGGACAACAGCCAGGGCGAGGAGTACCTGACGGACGTGCTGGGGATCCTGCGCGAGGCGGGGCACCGGGTCGGCGCGGCGGTGGCGGGCGACCACCGGGAGATCGCCGGCATCAACAACCGGGTGCAGCTCGCCGAGGCGCGGCGCATCCTGAACGACCGGTTGCTGACCGGGGCGATGCTGGCCGGCGTGAGTGTCGTGGATCCGGCGTCGACGTGGGTGGACGTGACGGTGACGTTCGAGCAGGACGCGGTCGTGCACCCGGGGACGCAGTTGCAGGGGGCGACGCACCTGGGCGAGGGCGCCGAGGTGGGGCCCAACTGCCGCCTGCGGGACACGCGGGTGGGGGCGGGGGCCCGGGTGGACAACACGGTGGCGGACGAGGCCGAGGTGGGGCCGGGGGCGACGGTGGGTCCGTTCGCGTACCTGCGTCCGGGGACGCGGCTCGGGGTGCGGGCGAAGGTCGGCACGTACGTGGAGACGAAGAACGCGACGATCGGCGAGGGGACGAAGGTCCCGCACCTGTCGTACGTCGGGGACGCGACCATCGGCGCGTACTCGAACATCGGCGCCGCGAGCGTGTTCGTGAACTATGACGGACAGGACAAACACCACACGACGATCGGGTCGCACTGCCGGACCGGTTCGGACAACATGTTTGTGGCACCTGTCACGGTCGGGGACGGCGCGTACACCGCGGCGGGCTCGGTGATCACGAAGGACGTGCCGCCCGGTTCGCTGGCCGTGGCCCGTGGCCAGCAAAGGAATATCGAGGGTTGGGTGGCGCGCAAGCGTCCCGGGAGCGCGGCGGCGAAGGCCGCGGAGTCGGCCGTCCGGGGGACGCGGAGCGGGGACTGACCGGAAAGCGGTACGTCCGGGACGGCGTACCGTGATACGTGCACACCCCAGCTGAGAGGGCCGCTCGCAATCCAGCTGAGACGAGCTTTCTCGCCCACTGAGTAGACCTCTGAGGAGACAGTGCTGTGACCGGGATCAAGACGACCGGCGAGAAGAAGATGATGTTCTTCTCCGGCCGCGCCCACCCCGAGCTTGCCGAGGAGGTCGCCCACAAGCTGGGTGTCGGGGTCGTCCCGACGAAGGCCTTCGACTTCGCGAACGGCGAGATCTACATCCGCTACCAGGAGTCGGCCCGCGGGGCGGACTGCTTCCTGATGCAGAGCCACACCGCTCCGATCAACAAGTGGATCATGGAGCAGCTGATCATGATCGATGCTCTGAAGCGGGCGTCCGCCCGGAGCATCACGGTGATCGTGCCGTTCTACGGTTACGCGCGGCAGGACAAGAAGCACCGCGGGCGTGAACCGATCTCGGCGCGTCTGATCGCGGATCTGATGAAGACGGCGGGCGCGGACCGCATCCTCACGGTGGATCTGCACACGGACCAGATCCAGGGCTTCTTCGACGGCCCGGTGGACCACCTGTTCGCGCTGCCGATCCTCGCGGACTACGTGGGCACGAAGGTGGACCGGTCGAAGCTGACGGTGGTGTCGCCGGACGCGGGCCGCGTGCGGGTGGCGGACCGCTGGTGCGACCGTCTGGACGCGCCGCTGGCGATCGTGCACAAGCGGCGCGACAAGGACGTGGCGAACCAGGTCACCGTCCACGAGGTGGTCGGTGACGTGCGGGGCCGGGTCTGCGTGCTGGTCGACGACATGATCGACACCGGCGGCACGATCTGTGCGGCGGCGGACGCGCTGTTCGCGCACGGCGCGGAGGACGTCATCGTGACGGCGACGCACGGTGTGCTGTCGGGTCCGGCGGCGGACCGGTTGAAGAACTCGAAGGTCAGCGAGTTCGTGTTCACGGACACGCTGCCGACGCCGGGTGAGCTGGAGTTGGACAAGATCACGGTGCTGTCGATCGCGCCGACGATCGCGAACGCGGTGCGCGAGGTCTTCGAGGACGGTTCGGTGACGAGCCTGTTCGAGGAGCAGTAGGACTGCGTTCCCGGTCGGCCCGCGGGCCGACCGAAGATCGATTTCTGGTACGGCCTCCCTGCCGCGTAAGCTGTCACGGTTGCTCGGCGAGGGAGGCCGTTTCGCTGTTCGAGGCGAATACGGCGGTCCGTTATCGACGCGCTCTTCGTAGCAGGCCGATGTGTGGCCGGGTGACCTGTCTGAAGGTTTTTCCCAGTTCTACGAGGAGTGATCATGTCCGAGGTCAAGCTGGCCGCCGAGACCCGCACCGAGTTCGGCAAGGGTGCCGCCCGCCGTATCCGCCGTGAGAACAAGGTTCCGGCGGTCGTCTACGGTCACGGCAGCGAGCCGGTCCACATCACGCTGCCGGGTCACGACCTGCTGCTGGCGCTGCGGACGCCGAACGTGCTGCTGTCCCTGGACATCAACGGCAAGAACGAGCTGGCGATCCCGAAGGCCGTGCAGCGTGACGCGATCAAGGGCTTCCTGGAGCACGTGGACCTGCTGCTGGTGAAGCGCGGCGAGAAGGTCACGGTCGAGGTCCCGGTGCAGACCGAGGGCGACCTGGCTCCGGGCGCGTTCGTGCTGGAGCACGTGCTGAACACGCTGCCGGTCGAGGCCGAGGCCACGCACATCCCGGAGTCGGTCACCGTCTCCATCGAGGGTCTGGAGGCCGGTGCCTCGATCCACGCCAAGGACGTCGCGCTGCCGAAGGGCGTCACCCTCGCCGTCGACGAGGACGCGGTGGTCCTCCAGGTCCTGGCCGCGCAGGCCGAGGAGCCGGCGGGTGACGAGGACGCCGAGGGCGCGGCCGCCGAGGCGACCGAGGCCTGATCCTGGCCGCCATCTTCAGCTGTGTCAGCCGCCGCTCCGGTCAGGGGCGGCGGCTGCCGCGTATCGAGGACGCAGGGGAGAGACGGACGTGACGAGCGAGGCCACCGCGCCCTGGCTGATCGTGGGGCTCGGCAATCCGGGCCCGGAGTACGCCATGAACCGCCACAACGTGGGCTTCATGGTGGCCGATCTGCTCGCGGGGCGGATCGGCGGGAAGTTCAAGCGGGCGGGGAAGGCGCAGGCGCAGGTGATCGAGGGGCGGATCGGTCCGCCGGGTCCGGCGAACCGCCGGGTGATCCTGGCGAAGCCGATGTCGTACATGAACCTGTCGGGTGGTCCGGTGACGGCGCTGCGGGACTTCTACAAGGTGCCGACGGGGAACATCGTGGCGGTCCACGACGAGTTGGACATCGACTACGGGGTGCTGCGGCTGAAGCTGGGCGGGGGCGACAACGGGCACAACGGCCTGAAGTCGATGACGAAGGCGATGGGCGCGGACTACCACCGGGTGCGGTTCGGGATCGGGCGCCCGCCGGGGCGGATGCAGGTGGCGGACTTCGTGCTGAAGGACTTCGCGTCGGCGGAGCGCAAGGAGCTGGACTACTTCGTGGACCGGGCGGCGGACGCGGTGGAGGCTCTGGTGATCGAGGGGCTGGAGCGGGCGCAGAGCACGTACAACTCCTGAGGCGGCGCCGGGGGTGGTCGACGTACGGGGACAACGGGGGACTTGTCCCCGCGGAAGTTGACCGGGTGCGCAGGCATGGCCAATGATCCCGGCCATGCCTGCTGTCTCCTCCCGTTCAAGCGCGTACCCGGCGTTGCGGTTCGGGCGGCTCGCGGCGATGGGCGCGGTGGCGCTGCTCATCCTGGTCGCGGGTGTCTGGGCGTCGTGGGGTACGGCGCAGCACGTGATGCTCGGCAAGGGCCGGGAGCGGGGCACGATGGCGGTGACGGCGTGTTCCGGCGGGGTGTGCACGGGACCGTTCAGGCCGACGTCGCCGGGTGCGCGGGCGCGGGAGCGGGTGCGGGTGGACGACTCCCCGGCGGTGCGTGAGGGCCGGACGTACACGGTCACGGTGAAGCCCGGCGGTGACGAGGTGGTGCGCGGCGGTCCGGCCGGGCTGCTGTACGCGTGGTCGCCGCTGGCCGGTGCGCTGCTGCTGGCGTCGGTGGTGGTGGCGGGCGGTCTGCGGCTGCCGCGGACGGCGTGGGCGATGGCGGGTACGGGGCTGGTTCTGCTGACGGCCGCGTGGGTGGCGTTGT
Source organism: Streptomyces sp. NPDC048566 (assembly GCF_043199735.1). NCBI lineage: Bacteria > Bacillati > Actinomycetota > Actinomycetes > Kitasatosporales > Streptomycetaceae > Streptomyces > Streptomyces sp. NPDC048566. The sequence goes on along the minus strand of NZ_JBICWL010000001.1, from coordinate 783,870 downwards.
AGGGGACGTGCGGAGCGCGCCCCGGGCCGTGGGGGGGGGGGGGGGGGGGCGCGGGGGGGCGGCGGGGGCGCGGGGGGGGGGGGGGGGGCCCGGGGGGGGCCCGGCGCGGGGCGGGCCGGCGCCGCGCGGGCGCGGCGCGGGCGG
>NZ_JBICWL010000001.1:654737-783716 GCF_043199735.1 Streptomyces sp. NPDC048566 | reverse complement strand
CGCGAAGGCGCCCTCCGTGTCCGTCGGGACGGATGCGGAGGGCGCCTTCGCGCGACACGGCCCGGCGGGCCGGCGGGCCGCCGGGCCGCCGGGCCGCCGGGCCGAGGGGTCAGCCGGTGTTGCGCAGGCCCGCGGCGACGCCGTTGACCGTCAGCAGCAGGGCGCGGGCGAGCAGCGGGTCGGGGTCGTGGCCGGCGGCGGCCTCGTCGCGCTGGCGCTTGAGGAGGGCGACCTGGAGGTAGGAGATCGGGTCGAGGTAGGCGTCGCGGATGGAGAAGGTCTGCTGGAGCACCGGGTTGGTGTCGAGGAGCTTCTCGCCGCCGGTGATGCGCAGGACCTCGCGGACGGTGAGTTCGTGTTCGGCCCGGATGGTGTCGAAGACGTGCTTGAGCTCGTCGGGGACGAGGGTGTCGACGTAGTGGCCGGCGATCCGCAGGTCGGTCTTGGCGAGGGTCATCTCGACGTTGGACAGGAAGTTGCGGAAGAAGTGCCACTGTTCGTGCATCTCGTCGAGCACGGTGTCGAGACCGGCTTCGCGCAGCGCCTTGAGGCCGGAGCCGACGCCGAACCAGCCGGGGACGATCTGCCGTGACTGGGTCCAGCCGAAGACCCACGGGATGGCGCGCAGCCCGTCCAGGGAGACGCCCGAGCCGGGGCGGCGGGAGGGCCGCGAGCCGAGGTGGAGTTCGGCGAGCTGGTCGACGGGGGTGGAGGCGAGGAAGTAGGTCGGCAGGTCGGGGTCCTCGACCAGGCGCCGATAGGCGGAGTGGGCGGCGTCGGAGACGACGTCCATGGCCGCGTCCCAGCGGGAGAGGGCCTCGTCGGACTGGCGGGGCGCGGTGTGCAGGGCGGATGCCTGCAGGGTGGCGGCGACGGTCAGTTCGAGGTTCTCGCGGGCGAGGGAGGGGACGAGGTACTTGTCGGAGATGACCTCGCCCTGCTCGGTGACCTTGATCTCGCCTTCGAGGGTTCCCCAGGGCTGGGCGAGGATGGCGTCGTGGGAGGGGCCGCCGCCGCGGCCGACGGTGCCGCCGCGGCCGTGGAAGAGGCGCAGCCGTACGCCGTAGCGGTGGGCGACGTCGCGCAGCCGGCGCTGGGCGCGGTGGATCTCCCACTGGGAGGTGGTGATGCCGCCGAACTTGGACGAGTCGGAGTAGCCGAGCATGACCTCCTGGACGTCGCCGCGCAGCGCCACCAGGCGCCGGTAGGACGGGTCGGAGAGCATGTCCTCCAGGATGGTGTCGGCGGCCTTGAGCTCGTCCGTGGTCTCCAGGAGGGGGACGATGCCGATCTTGGCCCAGCCGGCGTGCAGGTCGAGCAGTCCGGCCTCGCGGGCGAGGACGGCGGCGGCGAAGACGTCGTCGGCGCCCTGGCACATGGAGATGATGTAGGACTCGACGACCTCGGGTCCGAAGATCGCGAGGGCCTTCTTGATGGTCTCGAAGACGCCGAGGGTCTTGTGGCCGGCCGCGTCGAGCGGGGCCGGGGTGGGGGCGAGCGGGCGCCGGGAGCGCAGTTCCTTGGCCAGGAGCTTGGCGCGGTATTCGCGCGGCATGTCGGCGTAGCGCCAGGATTCCTCGCCGAGGCGGTCGAAGAGCTGGCCGAGGGCGTGGTGGTGGGCGTCGGCGTGTTCGCGGACGTCCATCGTGGCGAGCTGGAGGCCGAAGGCGGCCAGGGTGCGGATGGTGCGGTTCATCCGCCCGTCGGCGATGAGGCCGCCGCGGTGTTCGCGCAGCGAGCTCTGGATGAGGACGAGGTCGTGCAGGAGTTCGGCGGTGCCGAGGTAGTCCCGCCCTTCCTCGTGGGCGGTGCCCTTGGCGAGGCGGAGCTTGGTGTTCTCCAGCTTCTGGCGGATGCAGGTGGCCTTGAGCCGGTAGGGCTCCTCGGCGTTGAGCCGCTTGTAGCGGGGGCTGATCTCGGGGAGCCGTCCGAGGTCGTTCTGGAGGGATTCCAGCAGGTCGTCGTTGGCGCCGGTGTAGCGGATGGAGTTCGACAGGAAGCCGCGCAGTTCGTCGACGAGGTCGAGGGCGTCGTTGATGCCGTGCTCGTGCTGGAGGATCAGCACGTCCCAGGTGACCTCGGGGGTGACGTTGGGGTTGCCGTCGCGGTCGCCGCCGATCCAGGTGCCGAAGGTGAGGGGGCGGGTGTCGTCGGGGAGGGCGACGCCGACGCGCTCGAGTTCGGCGGTGAGGTCCTCCAGGACGTCGCCGACGGCGCCGGCGTGCAGCTCGTCGAGGTAGTAGATGGCGTTGCGGGCCTCGTCGGCGGGTTCGGGGCGGACGACGCGGAGCTCGTCGGTCTGCCACACGAGGTCGATGTTCTCGGCGAGGCGGGTGTCGTAGCGGCGGCGGTCGGCCTCGATGACGGGGGTCTCCAGCAGGGCCGCGATGCGGCGCAGCTTGTTGAGGACCGACCGGCGGGCCGCTTCGGTGGGGTGCGCGGTGAAGACGGGGCGGACGTTGAGGTTCCTGACCGTCTGGCGCAGGTGCTCGGGGTCGGCGTCCTTGAGGCGGTCCGCGGTGCGGGCCAGCAGGCTGCCGTCGGCGGCGCGCCGGGCGCGCAGTTCGCGGCCTCGGTGGACCTGCTCGGTGACGTTGGCGAGGTGGAAGTAGGTCGAGAAGGCGCGGACCAGCTTGGCGGCGGTCTCCAGTTCGGTTCCGCGCAGCAGCTCGGCGGCGGCCTCGCCGTCCTCGCGGGTCAGTCGGCGGACCTTCTCGACCAGTTCCAGGAGTTCGGGGCCCTCTTGCCGTACGAGGGTCTCACCGAGCAGGTCGCCCAGGCGGCGGATGTCGGCGCGCAGCTCGCTGCTGGTCGTCGTGGTCTGGTCGTCGGCACTGCTCACAGGTGCGGCTCCTTGCAGTGGTGAAGCTCGTCTGAAGAGTGGGGAATCTCGTCTGAGGCTCGGCTGGGAGGGGACCCGGGTGTCCGACCGCGCGGCGGGAGCCGCTTGGCGGGCAGGCATCCGGGAAGAATTCAGAGCGGACCGCGCTGTCCGACCGATTCCAAGGATAGGTGTCGTTACGGACGCGCAGGCTGTCGGGCTCTTGCCGCCGGGCTACGCGCTGACATACTTACGACGCCGTAGGTTACGGACCCGTAGGGTCTCCCGTCGGACGACGGGTGAACCGCGGGGACCGCACCCCGGACACTCTTCCCCGGCCTTCCGCACCTTCGAACCCTCCAGGGGACGCCCATGACCACGAGTTCCGATGTGATCGACGACGCCCGGCGGGCGGACGGCGACGGCACCGTTCCTCCCGCCGCCACGCTGGGCGGCGAGAGGAAGGGGTCGCTGGAGCAGATCACGCTTCTGCTGTTCATCGCCGTTCCGTTCCTCGCGCTGCTGGCGGCGGTGCCGCTGGTGTGGGGCTGGGGGGTGAGCTGGCTGGACCTGGGCCTGCTGGTGTTCTTCTACTTCCTGGGGTGCCACGGCATCACGATCGGTTACCACCGCTACTTCACGCACGGTTCCTTCAAGGCGAAGCAGCCGCTGCGGATCGCGATGGCCGTCGCGGGGTCGATGGCGGTGGAGGGGCCGCTGGTGCGCTGGGTGGCGGATCACCGCAAGCACCACCGGTTCTCCGACGCGGAGGGTGATCCGCATTCGCCGTGGCGGTACGGGGAGACGGTGCCGGCGCTGCTGAAGGGCCTGTGGTGGGCCCATATCGGATGGATGTTCGACGAGGAGCGCACGCCGCAGGAGAAGTACGCGCCGGATCTGGTGAAGGACCCGGTGATCCGGGCGATCTCGCGCCAGTTCATCCTCTGGACGCTGCTCTCCATGGGGCTGCCGGCGCTGATCGGCGGTCTGGCGACGATGTCGTGGTGGGGCGCGTTCACCGGGTTCTTCTGGGGGTCGCTGGTGCGGGTGGCACTGCTGCACCACGTGACGTGGTCGATCAACTCGATCTGCCACGCGGTGGGCAGGCGGCCGTTCCGCTCGCGGGACCGCTCGGGCAACGTGTGGTGGCTGGCGGTGCTGTCGTGCGGCGAGTCCTGGCACAACCTGCACCACGCCGATCCGACGTCGGCGCGGCACGGCGTGGACCGCGGCCAGATCGACTCCTCGGCGCGGATCATCCGCTGGTGCGAGCAGCTCGGATGGGCCTGGGACGTGCGGTGGCCGTCCCCCTCGCGGGTCGACGCACGCCGTGCCGCGGACGCCAAGCGCTCCCGGCGCGAGCAGCAGTCCGCCGAAGCGGCATGATTGACGGCGTGGCGACCGACTCCAGCAGCACCCCGAGCAGCAGTGAGAAGCCGCGGCGTGCGCGCCGCACCCGGATGACCGGCGCGGAGCGCCGTCAGCAGTTGCTGGAGATCGGCCGCACCCTGTTCGCGGCCAAGGGCTTCGAGGGGACCTCGGTGGAGGAGATCGCGGCGAAGGCCGGGGTGTCCAAGCCGGTGGTGTACGAGCACTTCGGCGGCAAGGAGGGCCTGTACGCGGTCGTGGTGGACCGGGAGATGCGCCGGCTGCTGGACATGGTGACGGGTTCGCTGACGGCCGGGCATCCGCGGGAGCTGTGCGAGCAGGCCGCCTTCGCGCTGCTGGACTACATCGAGGAGTACACGGACGGTTTCCGCATCCTGGTCCGCGACTCCCCGATCCCGCAGTCGACGGGGTCGTTCGCGTCGCTGATCTCGGACATCGCGACCCAGGTGGAGGACATCCTGGGCCGCGAGTTCAAGAGCCGCGGTTTCGACTCCAAGCTCGCGCCGCTGTACGCGCAGGCCCTGGTCGGGATGGTCGCGCTGACCGGGCAGTGGTGGCTGGACGTGCGCAAGCCGCGCAAGGCGGAGGTGGCGGCGCACCTGGTGAACCTTGCCTGGCACGGCCTGGACGGCCTGGAGCCCAAGCCGCGGCTGATAGGGCACCGCAAGGCGTGAGGACCGCCGCCCGTCAGTCCCCCTCCGGCCGGGACCGCTCCCCCGTGGCGGTCCCGGCCGGATGCGGTTCGAGGAACTCCAGGCGGTTGCCGACGGGGTCCTCGCAGGAGAAGCGCCGGTGGCCCGGGAGCGCGTCGTCCCAGGTGACGGGGGCGCCCGCGGCGGCGACGCGGGCGGCGAAGGCGTCGATGCCGGTGACGCGGAGACCGGGGTGCGCCTTCTTCGCGGGCCGGGCGTCGCGCTCGATGCCGAGGTGGAGCTGTACGGCTCCGGTCCCGAACCAACAGCCGCCGCGGGCGGCGAGGGCGGGCGGTTTGGGGATCTCGGTCATGCCGAGGGCACCGGTGTAGAAGGCGCGCAGCAGGTCCTCGGTGCCGGGCGGGGCGGCGAGCTGGACGTGGTCGAGGGCGGTGATCATCAGTACTCCTTCCGGGCCACGGCGAACAGCCGGCGGAACGGCAGGACCGTGCCGTAGGGCCGCTCGGGGTAGGCCTCGCGCAGCAGGTCGCGGTAGGCGGCGACGAAACGGTCGCGGGCCTCGGGGTCGTCGGCGAGGGCGGTGAGCACGGGCCGCAGCCCGGTGCCCTTGGCCCAGTCGAGCACGGCGTCGGGACCGGACAGCAGGTGCAGGTAGGTGGTCTGCCAGACGTCCGCGGCGCAGCCGAGGGCTTCGAGGCGGTCCAGGTAGACGAGCGGGTCGTGGACGGAGCCGGGGGCGCGCAGGACGCCGGCGAGGCGGTCCTTGAAGGGCGCGGAGTCGGCGAGGTCGCGCATCAGGGCGTGCAGGGGCGCGTCGGAGTTGTCGGGCATCTGGACGGCGAGGGTGCCGCCGGGGGCGAGGGCGTCGAGCCAGCCGGGGAGGGCGTCGAGGTGCCCGGGCACCCACTGGAGCGCGGCGTTGGAGGCGATGAGGTGGTAGGTCTCGGTGGGCGTCCAGTCGGTGAGGTCGGCGTGGGCGAAGTCGAGGCGCCCGCCGCCGGGGGTGGGGCCGGCGTGGTCGGCGACGGCGCGGGCCAGCATCTCGGCGGAGTTGTCGTAGCCGGTGATGCGGGCGGCGGGCAGGCGCTCGGCGAGGTGGGCGGTGCTGTTGCCGGGGCCGCAGCCGAGGTCGGCGACGCGGGCGGGGTCCGCGGGCAGGTCCGGGACGCGGGCGAGGAGGTCGGCGAGGGGCCGGGCCCGGTGCGCGGCGTGGCGCAGGTACTGGCGGGGATCCCAGGTGGGCGGGGCGTTCATGACGTTCTCCTCGCTGGGTCGCGGTGGGGTGCGGGCCGCCGGACGGGAGCCGCGGGCGGACCGTTTCCGGACTCCAGCCTCACAGCATTACTCTCTCGACGTCAAGAGACTTGATGCCAAGAGACTTCACGTCGACACAACCACTACACTGATCGTCATGGAGGACGAGGTCGATCGGCTGGTCGCTGCGTGGCGCCGGGAGCGCCCGGACCTCGACGTGGAACCGCTGGAGGTCCTGAGCCGCGTGAGCAGGCTGGCCCGGCACCTGGACCGGGCGCGCCGCCTGGCCTTCTCCGAGCACAGCCTGGAGCCCTGGGAGTTCGACGTCCTGACGGCGCTGCGGCGCGCCGGATCGCCGTACCAGCTCTCCCCCGGACAGCTGCTCACCCAGACGCTCGTCACCTCGGGCACGATGACCAACCGCATCGACCGGCTGACGAAGAAGGGCCTGGTGGAGCGCCTTCCGGACCCGAGCGACCGCCGGGGCGTCCTCGTCCGGCTCACCGAGGAGGGCCGCGACCGGGCCGACCAGGCGCTGGCCGGACTGCTGGAGCAGGAGCGGGCGATCCTGGCGGAGCTGAGCCGGGGCCAGCGCGGTGAGCTGGCCGGGCTGCTACGCCAGCTGACCGCCCCGTTCGACAACATCCCCGGCTAGGTCGACGGGGCCGACCCCGGCCCGCCGGGCCAGCGCCACGGCGGCGAGCGTGGAGTGCACGCCGAGCTTGCCGAGCACGTTCTGCATGTGGGTGCGGACGGTGTGCGGGGAGAGGAACAGCCGCTCCGCCACCGCCTTGCGGCCCAGCCCCGCCACCATGCAGCGCAGCACCTCGCGTTCCCGGGGCGTCAGCGACTCGACGAGCCGCTCGCTCTCGGTGCGGTGCTTGCGCGCGGCCGTCAGCTCCCGCAGCACCCCGGTGAGCAGGGCGGGCGGCAGATGCGTCTCCTCGCGCAGAACACCCCGTATGACGGTCAGCAGCCGCGACAGGGAGCAGTCCTTGGCCACCCAGCCGGAGGCCCCCGCCTGGAGGGCGAGGGCCGCCCGGCGCGGGTCGTCCTTCTCGGCCAGCACCACGGTCCGAACGCCCGGCTGCGCGGAGCGCACGCCGGCGACCAGCGAGATGCCGTCCACCAGGCCGTCCTCGTTGCTCTCCTGGACGGGCACCGCCGGACGCACGCCCGGGACGTTGCCGCCGAGGTCGGCGTCGACGAGCAGCACGTCGAACCGCCGGCCCTCCGCCGCGGCCCGTTCCAGGCAGCGCAGCGCCGCGGGCCCGCTGCCCGCGGCGGACACGTCGACGTCCGGCTCGGCCGCGAGAGCCGCGGCGAGCGACTCGGCGAAGATGCGGTGGTCGTCGACGACCAGTACTCGGATGCGAACCACTGAAACCCCCACTGTCGGGGGACGGTCGGTACGGGTACGGCGCCCGAGTGCTCCCGAGCCGGCTTGCGACCCGGAAGCGGGGTGCCGCGACCGCACGGCCGCCGCCGTGCTGGAAGTGCTACCCCCACTTCGGGCGTCGTACCCGACTGTCTCGCCCCCTGATCAGCACCGGCCCCCACCGGTACTGCTCATCAGAGTACGGGCGGGGGCGGGGAGCGGAAGGCAATTTGCAGAACTGGTTGGCCAGCGCGTTTATGGTGAGCCGTATGTTTCGTATCGAGACGGGAGACGACAAGGAGCGTCGGGATCTGCTCCGCCGGCGACTGCTGGAGACCAACACCGCGGCGTCGCCCGTGCTCCGCGCCCTGCGCGGCACCCCGCAGGAGCGCCGGCACCCCCTCGACCTGTGGGCCCTGGACGAGGCGGGCGAGCTGGCGGGCGGCCTGGTGGGGCACACCTGGGCGACCTGGCTGCACGTCACCTATCTGTGGGTGGACGGTCACCGGCGCGGGAACGGCCTCGGCAGCCGGCTCCTGGCCGAGGCCGAGCGGGCCGCTGGCGAGCGCGGCTGCACCGCGTCCCGGCTGGAGACCTGGGACTTCCAGGCCCCGGACTTCTACCGCGGACAGGGCTACGAGGTCGTCGCCGCGATCCCCGACTACCCGCCGGGCATCACGGAGTACACCCTGACCAAGACGTTCCGGCGGCCGGGCGGCGGTCCGGGGACCGCGCCCGGGGCAGGCGCGGCGTAGCGGCGGGGCGCGGCGCGGGGGTGCAGCGGGTTCAGCCGATCCGGCGGGCCCCCGCCGAGGGAACGGCCGGGAAGATCCGCGGGCTCGCGAAGCCCGCGGACCGGAACGCCTCCGTGATCGCCTTGCCGACGTGGTCCGCGTCGCCGGACTCCAGCAGCACGATCGCCGACCCGCCGAAGCCGCCCCCGGTCATCCGTGCTCCGAGCGCCCCCGCCGTGTTCGCCGTCGCGACGGCCAGGTCCAGTTCGGGGCAGGAGATCCGCAGGTCGTCGCGGAGCGAGGCGTGACCCTCCGTCAGGACCGGCCCGATCGCCCGAACGTCGCCGGCGTCGAGCAGGGAGACGACCCGCCGCACCCGGTGGTCGTCGCCGACCACGTGGCGGACGTAGCGGCGCACCCGTTCGTCGCCGAGGCGCGCCAGCGCGGCGTCCAGCCCGTCGAAGGGGACGTCGCGCAGGTGGGAGACGCCCAGGAGGCGGGCGCCCTCCTCGCAGCCGTCCCGCCGCTTAGCGTACGCCCCGTCGCCGAGCGCGTGCTTCACCCGGGTGTCGACGACGAGGAGTTCCAGCCCCCGGGAGGCGAGGTCGAAGGGGACCTGGCGGATCGACAGGTCCCGGCAGTCCAGGTGCAGGGCGTGGCCCTCGGTGCAGCAGGCCGACGCCGTCTGGTCCATCACGCCGCACGGCACGCCGACGAAGTCGTTCTCGGCGCGCTGCGCGAGGCGGGCCAGCTCGGGACGGGACAGGCCGAGGCCGTACAGCTCGTCGAGGGCGAGGGCGGTGACGACCTCCAGGGCGGCGGAGGAGGACAGGCCGGCGCCGGTGGGGACCGTGGAGGCGAGGTGGACGTCGGCGCCGCCGACCGGGTGGCCGGCCTCGCGCAGCGCCCAGACCACGCCCGCCGGGTAGGCGGCCCAGCCGGTGTCCGAGCGCGGCACGAGTTCGTCGGCCCGCAGTTCCACGACGGGACCGTCGACGTCCGCCGAGTTCAGCCGCAGCACCCCGTCGAAGCGGCGGGACACCGCCGCGACCGCCGTGTGCGGCAGCGCGAGCGGCAGCACGAACCCCTCGTTGAAGTCCGTGTACTCGCCGATCAGGTTGACCCGGCCCGGCGCCGCCCAGACGCCCTCGGGCGGCGCCCCGTACAGCTCCTCGAACCCCTCGCGTACCCCCACCTGCTCCACCTGTTACCCCTTCGCTGTGTTCCGGGCGAACTGCCACGCGTCCGCGACGATGCCCGCGAGATCCGCGCGGGACGGGTTCCAGCCGAGCCGCTCGCGGGCGGTGTCGGCGGAGGCGACGAGGACGGCCGGGTCCCCGCCGCGGCGCGGTGCCACGACCTCGGGGATCGGGTGTCCGGTGACCCGGCGCACGGTCTCGACGACCTCGCGGACGGAGAAGCCGTTGCCGTTGCCGAGGTTGCAGACGAGGTGCTCGCCGGGGGCGGCGGCGCCGAGTGCCAGCAGGTGCGCCTCGGCGAGGTCGGCGACGTGGATGTAGTCGCGGATGCAGGTGCCGTCCGGGGTGGGGTAGTCGTCGCCGTAGATCGAGATGGCCTCGCGGCGGCCCAGGGCGACCTGGAGGACGAGCGGGATGAGGTGCGACTCGGGGTCGTGCCGCTCGCCGCTGTCGCCGTAGGCGCCCGCCACGTTGAAGTAGCGCAGGGAGACCGCGGCCAGTCCGTGGGCGGCTGCCTCGCCGGTGATCATGTGGTCGACGGCCAGCTTGGAGGCGCCGTAGGGGTTGGTGGGGCGGGTGGGCGCGGACTCCACGATCGGGGTGGTCTCGGGCTCGCCGTAGGTCGCGGCGGTGGAGGAGAACACCAGGCGGCGCACTTCCGCCTCCCGCATCGCGGCGAGCAGCGCCATGGTGCCGCCGACGTTGTTGTCCCAGTACTTCTCGGGCTGCACGACGGACTCGCCGACCTGGGAGAACGCGGCGAAGTGCAGGACGGCGTCGAAGGAGGAGTCCAGCCACTTGGCGGCGTCGCGGATGTCGCCCTCGACGAAGGCGGCGCCGGCGGGGACGCCCTCGCGAAAGCCCGTCGAGAGGTTGTCGAGGACGGTGACCTCGTGGCCCGCCTCCAGCAGGTGGCGGGCGACCACGCTGCCCACGTAGCCGGCTCCACCGGTGACCAGGTACTTCCCACTCATGAACTCGCTACCTCTCGCAGTCGCTGAGCCGCGGTCTCCGGCGGCACGTCGTTGATGAACACGTTCATGCCGGACTCGGAACCCGCGAGGAACTTCAGCTTGCCGGAAGTGCGGCGAATGGTGAAAAGCTCGAGGTGCAGCGCGAAGTCGTCGCGGTTGACGCCCTCGAACGCGTCGAGCGGGCCGAACGGGGCCTGGTGCCAGGCCGCGATGTACGGCGTCGGGGCACCGCCCGCCGCGCCCTCGGCACCCTCCGGTCCGCCGAAGATCCGGTCGAAGCGCCTCAAGAGTTCCAGATAGACCTGGGGAAACGCTGTGCGCGCGTCCTCGTCGAGCCCGAGCAGGTCGGGGACGCGGCGGCGGGGGTAGAGGTGGACCTCGTAGGGCCAGTGCGCGGCGTACGGCACGAAGGCGACCCAGTGCTCACTCGACAGGACGACGCGTGAGCCGTCCGCCAGCTCCCGTTCGACGACCTCGTCGAACAGGTTCCCGCCGCCTGTGGCCCGCTTGTGGGAGGCGAGGGAGCTCAGCATCAGGGCGGTCCGCGGGGTGACGAAGGGGTAGCCGTAGATCTGCCCGTGGGGGTGGCCGAGGGTCACGCCGATCTCGGCGCCGCGGTTCTCGAAGCAGAACACCTGGTCCACGGCAGGCAGATGCGACAGCTCGGCCGTGCGGTCGGTCCACGCCTCCAGCACGAGCCCCGCCTGCGCCTCCGTCAGGTCGGCGAAGGAGGCGTCGTGGTCGGAGGTGAAGCAGACCACCTCGCAGCGCCCGGCGTCGCCGGCCAGCGAGGGGAAGCGGTTCTCGAAGACGACGACGTCGTAGGAGGAGTCCGGGATCTCGCTGAGCCGGTCGCCGGAGGACGGGCACAGCGGGCACTCGTCGGCCGGCGGGTGGTAGGTGCGGCCCTGGCGGTGCGAGGCGATCGCCACCGCGTCGCCGAGCAGCGGGTCGCGGCGCACCTCGGAGGTGGTGACGGTCGGGTCGAGCGGGCGCCGGTCCACCGCGTCGCGGACCCGGTCGTCGCGTGCGTCGTAGTAGATGAGTTCACGACCGTCGGCGAGCCGCGTCGAGGTCTTCTTCACTGTCGGACTCCCCATCCACACCCGAGCACGCTTCAAACAGAACCGAACACAACAAACCACAAGGCACCAGCAGCGTCAACATCACGATCAAACAAAGGACACCATCAAAAGTGTTCATTTCTTAGCGGTAGCGGCGTAGGTTCCGGTCGGATACGTTCACGCGACGAAGCGAGTTCTGATGCAATCCCCCACATATCTCCCACCGGCGGGCAGCGTGCTGGCCGCCGAGCTGCGGCTCCCCACGAACGCACTCGACTACACGATTCTCGGCATCTACTTCGCGGTCGTCCTCGGCATCGGCTTCGCGGCCCGCCGCTCGGTCAGGACGAGCCTCGACTTCTTCCTCTCCGGACGCTCGCTCCCGGCCTGGATCACCGGCCTCGCCTTCATCTCGGCCAACCTCGGCGCCACCGAGATCCTCGGCATGGCGGCCAACAGCGCCCAGTACGGCGTCTACACCGTGCACTGGTACTGGATCGGCGCCATCCCGGCGATGGTCTTCCTGGGCCTGGTGATGATGCCCTTCTACTACGGCTCCAAGGTCCGCTCGGTGCCGGAGTTCCTCTACCTGCGCTTCGACAAGTACGCGCACCTGCTGAGTTCGGCGCTGTTCGCCTTCGCCGCGATCCTCATCGCGGGGGTGAACCTCTACTCGCTCGCGATCGTGGTCGAGGCGCTGCTCGGCTGGCCGCAGTGGGTCGCGATCGTCGTCGCCGGCTTCTTCGTGCTCGCGTACATCACCCTGGGCGGCCTGTCCTCGGCGATCTACAACGAGGTCCTCCAGTTCTTCGTGATCCTCGCCGCGCTCATCCCCATCGCCGCGCTCGGCCTGAAGCGGGTGGGCGGCTGGGACGGCCTGACGGACTCCCTCGACGCCTCGCACGGCGACAACTTCACGACCGCCTGGGGCGGGACCGGCATCGGCAGCGCCAACCCGCTCGGCGCCAACTGGCTGACCATCGTGCTGGGTCTGGGCTTCGTGCTGTCCTTCGGCTACTGGACGACGAACTTCGCCGAGGTGCAGCGCGCGCTGTCCGCCAAGAACCTCTCCGCGGCCAAGCGCACCCCGCTCATCGCCGCCTACCCGAAGATCTTCATCGTCTTCCTGGTGATGATCCCGGGCCTGGTCGCCGCGGTGCTGGTCCCCAAGATCGGCATGCCGGGGTCGGACCTGCAGTACAACGACGCCATCCCCTACCTGATGCAGGAACTGCTGCCCAACGGTGTCCTCGGCATCGCGGTGACCGGCCTGCTGGCCGCGTTCATGGCGGGCATGGCGGCCAACGTCTCCTCCTTCAACACCGTGTTCACGACCGACATCTGGGCGCGCTACGTGGTGAAGGACCGCGACGACGCCTACTACGTCCGGTTCGGCCGCTGGATCACGGTGATCGGCGTCCTGGCCTCGATCGGCACGGCGTTCCTGGCCTCGTCGTTCTCCAACATCATGAGCTACCTCCAGACCCTGTTCTCCTTCTTCAACGTGCCGATGTTCGTGGTGTTCATCGTCGGCATGTTCTGGAGGCGCGCGTCGGTGAAGTCGGGCTTCTGGGGCCTGCTGGCCGGCACGACGGCCGCGATGGTGAACTACTTCGTCCTCTACAAGCAGGGCGTGATCGGCTTCCCCTCCGACCAGGGCGCCAACTTCGTCTCCGCGATCGCCGGTTTCGTCGCGGGCGCGGTGGTCATGGTCGCCGTGTCCCTGTTCACCGCGCCGAAGCCCGCCGAGGAGCTGGAGGGCCTGGTCTACGGCACCCGCTCGCCGGGCATGGCCGAGCCGCCGGCCACCGGCGACGACGCCTGGTACCGCAGGCCGGCGCTGCTGGGCTGGGGCGCCGTGGTCCTGGCCGCCGCCTGCTACATCCCGTTCTCGCTCTGACGAGCTGCGACGGTCCTTGACGAGGGAGAATCGAGAAGACCATGTCCGACCATTCGGAACGCGACGTCCAGGGACAGGTCACGGAGCTTCAGGGGAAGTCCGCGACCGCCGCCCGGCTGTTCGACATCCGCCGCATCATCGGCGGCCTGTTCGTGCTCTACGGCATCATCGTCACGATCGCCGGCATCACGGCCTCCGACGCCGACATCGACAAGGCGGCCGGCGTCAACATCAACCTGTGGACCGGCCTCGGCATGCTGGCCCTCGGCCTGTTCTTCCTGGCCTGGCTCCGGCTCCGCCCGCTGGACGCCCCGGTGCCCGACACCGAACCCGGCGCAGAAGCCGACGGGACGCCCCCGCCGGAGCGGTGACCCGCGGCCCCCGTGCCCGGGCCGGAAACCCTGCGCGGGGACGCACCGGGCCCGGGGCGGGTGCCTGCGGGGCCGGTCCGCCCGGCGGCGCGAACGCGATCGGCGCCGGGCCCGCCCGCGGGCGCGGACGCCGCGTCGACGCCACGCGTCCGCTCCCGCGGGCGGCGCCGGACGGGCCCCGCCGATCTGGCCGGCCCGCACCGCCCGCGGTCCCCTCCGGCACCGGCCGCGAGGCCCGCACCGGCGCGGAACCGGCCGGCGCACGGCGGCCAGCGGCCCGGCGCGGCCCGCCGGCCCGGGAGCGGCCGGGCGGGCCGGCGCGCATGAATCGGGCCCAGCGGGAAGGCTGATCCCATGAACGAGACACTCACCGTCGGCGTCCTCGGCACCGGGATCATGGGGGCCGCGATGGCCCGGAACATCGCCCGCGCCGGACACGCCGTCCGGGTCTGGAACCGCTCGTCCGGCAAGGCCGAGCCGCTGGCCGCCGACGGAGCGCACGTCGCGGCGACGCCCGAGGAGGCCGTCCGCGGCGCCGACGTCGTCCTGACCATGCTGTACGACGGGCCGGCCACCCTCGACACGATGCGGCAGGCGGCGCCCGGACTGCGGGAGGGAACGGTCTGGGCGCAGTCCACCACCGCCGGGATCGACGCCGTGGCGGACCTGGCCGGCCTCGCCCGCGCGCACGGCCTCGCCTTCTTCGACGCTCCCGTCCTCGGCACCCGCGCCCCCGCCGAGGCCGGGCAGCTGACCGTGCTCGCCGCCGGTCCGCCGGCGGCCCGGGACACCGTGCGGCCGGTCTTCGACGCGGTCGGCTCGCGCACCGTGTGGACCGGCGAGGACGGAGCGGCGGGCAGCGCCACCCGGCTCAAGCTCGTCGCCAACAGCTGGGTGCTGGCGGCGACCGCCGCGACCGGCGAGTCCCTCGCGCTGGCCCGCGGACTCGGCGTGGACCCGCAGGACTTCCTCGGGCTGATCGCCGGCGGGCCCCTCGACATGGGCTATCTGCACGCCAAGGCCGGGCTGGTCCTGGAGAATCGGCTCTCCCCCGCGGCGTTCGCCGTCACCACCGCCGAGAAGGACGCCCGGCTGATCGTCGCGGCCGGGCGGGCGCACGGCGTCCGGCTCGACGTGGCCGAGGCCGCCGCCGAACGGCTCGCCCGCGCCGCGGCCCACGGCCACGGGGACGAGGACATGGCCGCCGCCTACTTCGCCAGCTTCGCCGAGGGCAGGCCCCCGGCGGAGTAGACCGGCGGCCGTACCGCCGGGGCGGCACCGGTCGCGGTCGCCCCGGCGGCCGGCGGACTCCCGGCCCCTGCACCCCGGACCGTACGCGTCGGGCCCGGCGGCTCAGGGGCCGTCGTTCTCCGAGGGGTGCGGTGCCGCCGGGGCGGGGATCGGGCCCGCCCGGTCGAGCAGTCCCGTGCGGGCCGCGAGCGCCGCCGCCTCCAGCCGGGAGCCGACCCCCAGCTTCATCAGGACCCGCTGGACGTGGGTGCGGGCCGTCGAGGGCGCGATGCCCATGCCGGCCGCGATGAGCCGGGTGTCCTCGCCGTCGGCGACCCGCACCAGCACCTCCACCTCGCGGGGCGTGAGCATCTGGAGCAGGCGCTGGCCCTCGTCGTCGGGCTGCGCCGCGGGGTTGAGCAGTTCACCGAAGGCGCCCTGGAGCAGTTGCGGCGCGACCGCCGCCTCACCGGCGCGCGCCTTCATGATGGCCCGCTCGACGCCCTCGATGCGCTCGTCGTGCCGGACGTAGCCGGAGGCGCCCGCGGCGAAGGCGGCGGCGATGCCGCGGGGGTTGGGGACCGGGCCGAGCACCAGGACCGCCACCTGGGGACGCTCCCGCTTGATCCGCACCACCGGGTCGAACATCCCCGGTTCGGCCGGCGTCGCGGTGCCGAGCAGGCACACCTCGGGCGACCGGCTGATCACCAGCTCCGCCGCCCCGGCGGCGGGCGCCGCGGCGGCGAGCACCCGGTGCCCGCGCAGCTTCAGCGCCGAGGCCAGCGCCTCCGCCAGCAGACGGTGGTCGTCGACCACCATGAGCCGCACTCCCATCAGGCAACCCCCAGTCCCCCCGGTCAGCCCACTGGTTCCCCGTGGATGAGAAGCCCCCCCGGCCCTCCATCCCCCGGAAGCTACACGCTTGTTCGACGTCGCGCTTCCCCTACCGGAGAGAAGTGACCCGGAAACATCGATTCCCTCCGCCGGGATCATGATGCGCGATACACGGCCGGCTCCGCCCCTGAACAGGGACGGAGCCGGAAAGGTGTCGGAGACCGAACGTATCGGTCCGCTGTGCGGACTACTTCGTTCCGAAAGCGATCGCCAGATACTCCTTGTCGCCCGTCGTGGACGGCTTGTCCGCGAAGACCTGCGACATGTACAGGTGCCCGTCGCGGAAGAGGAGCTCGGCGTACTCCGGGAGCATGCTGGTCTCCGCGTCGCGCGTCGCCTCGTCGGAGGGGTTCACCAGGAGCTTGGTCTCCTTGAACGAGGACCCGTCGATCGTGACGATCTGTCCGCCCTTGTCGTAGGGCGGCCTCTTGTACGCGAGGAGGTTGCCGCCGTCCATGCGCAGCGGGCTGATCGTGTAGCCGTCACCGGCGTCGGCGCGCTGGCCGGTCTGCTTGCCGGTGCCCAGGTCGAAGGCGACGATCTCGTTGGTCCGGCTGTAGTCGCCGGAGCCGTCGTGCTCCTCGGTGGGGATGTACAGCTTGTCGTTGCCGACGGCGAGCCCGCTGCAGTACTCGATGCGGGTGATGCCGTCGCACTTGGCGGCGTAGGTCTTGCCCGGCGCCGAGATCTTGGTGCGCAGCGTGCCGGTCTTGTTGTCGATCGAGAAGAAGTCGGAGATGCCGCTGCCGTCGCCGGCCGAGTCGCCGACGTCGGCGGCGACGACCAGCGGGTCGGTGGAGACGACGCTGGCGTACTCGATGCCGGGAGACATCTTGTACTCGGAGACCACCTTCCCCGACGTCGGGTCGATGGTCTGGATGTGCAGCTGGCGTGCGCTGCCGTACTCGCCGCACTTGCGGACGGCGACCAGCTTGGGCCCGCCGCCGTAACCGGAGTCGTAGCAGCTGTCGGTGGACTTCGGGGCCCACAGCGTCTTGCCGGTGGAGATGTCGAAGGCGCCGCCACCGCTGGTGCTGCCCGCGGCGACCGTGTTGCCGCTGACCGTCACGTTGTCGAGGTTGATCGAGCGGTCACCGGACTTGATCGTGTGCGTCCACAGCTTCTTGCCGGCCTTCAGGTCGATGGCGGCGAGTTGGCTGCATCCGTGCGACGGGTCCTCCTTGGTCGGCATGGCGGGCTCGTAGATGACCGCCGTCCGGCCGGAGTCGGTGGTGTGCCGGCTGGCCTGGCACACCGGGCCGGGCAGCTTGATCGTCCAGGTCTTGTCGCCGGAGTCCGGGTCGTAGCCGTTGATCTCGGCGACGCCGCTCTTGGCGTACACCGTGTCGGTGAGCCAGGAGCCGACCGTGCTCACGCTGCTGTCGTCCTTGGGGACGGCCGGCGCGGGGATCTTGAACAGGCTGGAGGCGCTGGTGCTGGACGGCACCTTCTCCTCGCCGTTGGAGGAGGCGCCGCCGGTGCCCTTGCCGTCGTCCCCGCCCTTGCCGCCGGTGGCACCGCTGCCGCCGGCGGAGGCCGGCTTGCCGTCCCCCGAGGAGTGCGCGTAGAGGACTCCGGCGCCGACGATCAGCGCGATGGCCACGACGGCCGCCACGATGATGAGCACCTGGCTGTTGAGCTTGCCGCCGCCGGGCCCCTTCTGCGGGCCCTGCGGCTGCATCGGCATCGTCGGCGGCTGCGGATGGCCGTACGGGCCGGGCTGCCCGTAGGGGCTCTGCGGCTGGGCCGGGTAGCCGTAGCCCGGCTGGGCCGGGGCCTGCGGATAGCCGTAGGGCTGCTGGGCCGGGGCCTGCGGATAGCCGTAGGGCTGCTGGGGCGGGGCCGCCTGCGGGGGCTCAGGCGTCTGCGGGTAGCCGTAGCCGGGGCCCTGCGCGGGCGGCGGGGGCGAGGCGGGCGCGCCGAAGCCGCCGGGGGGCGGGCTCTGCGGGGCGCCGAAGCCCGGGGCCGGGTCCTGCGGGGCGCCGAAGCCGCCGGGCGGGGGGCTCTGCGGGGCCCCGAAGCCGCCCGGGGGCGGGTCCTGGGGTGCCCCGAAGCCGCCCTTGCCGGGCTCCTCGGGTCCGGGCCGGTCCGCCGGGGACGGGTCCGCGGGGCGGGCGTCCTGCCCGGGCTTCTCCGGCGCGGGCCGTTCCGCGGCGGACCCGCTCTCCTCGGGCTGGTCCGCGGGGGGCTGGTTCGGCGGGGGCGGGGGCGGCTGACTCATGACGTGACCTCGGGGGACGATGGGGCGGCGGGACGGAGCGCGCGGGGAGCGCGGGGGAACGGGCGGTGGGCCGCGGTCACTTGCCGTAGGCCAGCATCAGCTTCTCCTTCGCCTCGTCGTTGCCCGTCAGCCGGGTGGTGGAGATGTAGAAGCGCCCGTCGACGTAGTCGAGTGCCTTCGAGAAGAAGCTGCCCTCGACCTTCGCCGCGCCCTGGGGGTTGCGCAGCAGCGTGGTCGGCTTGTGGCCGCCGCCCGTCGTCGGGATGGAGACGACGCGGCCACCGGCGTCGTACGACGGCTCGACGTAGGCGATGAGGTTCGTGCCGTCCATCTTCATCGGCATCATCGGGTTGTCCGCGGGGGACTTGACGCGCCACTTCTCCTTGCCGGTCGCCAGGTCGAACGCGACGACCTCGTTGGCGTCGGTCTTCTCGTCGGTCGGGAGGTAGAGCGTGTCGGCGTCGGCGACGGCGCCGAAGCAGCCGTCCAGGTCACCGCTGAAGATGACGAAGCCGCACCGGGGCGCGAAGCCGTCGTCGCTCTTCAGCTGCGAGCGCTCGCGGCCGTTGCCGTCCAGCGCGGTGATGTTGTACTTCTTCGTCTCGTCGTTCTTGAGGTAGAGGACGACCGGGTCCACGGAGTAGGCGCGCTGGACCTTCCACCCCTTGGGGATCTTCGTGGTCCACTTCGCCTTGCCGGTGGCGGGGTCGAGTTCCTGCACCTCGTCGTGCTCGGTGTCGGTGCCCGCTCCGCACGACGCGAGCGACAGCAGCGTGCTGCCGCCCCCGAATCCGGAGGGGAAGCAGCTCGCCCCGTACTTCTCCTTGTCCCACAGCTTCTTGCCGCTGGAGACGTCGTACCCGGTGCCGGACATCGAGCGGCCGACGGCGAGGGTGTGACCGGTGATGGACAGGTCGACCGAGATGGCGCTGTCGAAGAGACCGCCGTCGGCGACCTTCCCGCTCCAGCCCTTCTCCCCGGTGTCCAGGTCGATCTGCTGGAGCCGGTTGCACTTGGCCCCGCTGGCGGAGCCGCTCATGTACGCGATGACGATCTTGTCGTCGGACGTCTTCTGCGGGGTGGCGGCACAGATCTTCTGCGGGAACGTCAGCGGGTCCCAGGCGGGCTTGCCGCTGCCGGTCTCGAAGGCGAAGACCTGCTTGTACGCGGCCTTGACCGCCGCCTTGCCGGTGATCCACAGGCCGGGGGCCTCCGCGCCCGAACCGGGGGCGTCGGGCGCCGACTTGTACCAGAGCACCTTCGCCTCGCCCGGATTGCGGCCGGCGTTGAGGTCCTCGTCCTCCTCACGGCCGTCCCCGCTGCCGTCACCGGGGTTGACCGGGTCGTCCGACACGGTCGGCTTCGGGCTCGGGCTGTCCTGGGCGACGGGCTTCTTCGGGTCGTCGCCACCGCTGCCGACGGCCCACACGGTGCCGACGACGACGAGCAGTCCGGCGACGGCGGCCGCGATGACGAGGCCGGGCCGCCCCTTGAAGGGGTTCTTCGAACCGCCGGGCGGCGGGGTGCCGGGGCCGGGCTGCTGCGGGTGACCGTAGGGACCGGGCTGGCCGTACGGGCCGGGCTGGCCGTAGGGGCCGGGCTGACCGTACGGTCCCGGCTGCTGCGGCTGACCGTAGGGACCGGGCTGCGCGTACGGGCCCGGCTGCGCGTAGGGGCCGGGCTGCTGCGGGTACCCGTAGCCGGGCTGCGGGGCGGGCGGCGCGCCCTGCGGCGGCGGGGGCGTGCCGGGGGGTGCGCCCGGCGGCGGGTTCTGCGGGGCGGCCGGCGGGTTCTGCGGGGCGCCGAAGCCGCCCTGCGAACGCGGGTCCTGCGGCGCGCCGGCGGCGCCCGGCTGGTCCTTCGGCGGCTGGTCCTTCGGCGGCTGGTCCTGCGGTGCTCCGAACCCGCCCTGCGGCGGCTGACTCGGCGGCTGACTCATCAGCGCTTCCCCCTCTGTCACTGATGTGGCGCCCATCGGCGGCGTTGGATCCCCGCCACACCCGGTGGTTCTCAGATTGTTTCCAGACGGCTCTTTCTATCACTGAGGGGGGCGCGGGCCGGGGGCCGGTGCGCGCCCTGTTCCCAAGGGAGGACCGGGCTGTGATGCCGTCGTTACGCGCCTTCACGGGGCCTTCACCCCGGGCGCGCGGAGTGCGCCCGGGCCGGTGACGGGCCCCTCCCCCGGCCCGGCGGCGGGGGCGCCGGCCCGAACGGGGCCGCGCTCGCGACACCGGCGCACGCCGCCCCGGCGGGCCGTGCGCGCCCGGTGATCACGCCGGGCGGGCGCCCCCGTCGCTCACGCGTCCTCGGCCAGTTCCAGCCAGCGCATCTCCAGCTCCTCGCGCTCCCCGGCCAACTCCCGCAGCTCGCCGTCGAGTCGGGCGACCTTCCCGAAGTCGGTCGCGTTCTCCGCGATCTGCGCGTGCAGCCCGGTCTCCTTCTCGGAGATCTTGTCCAGCTGCCGCTCGATCTTCTGGAGCTCCTTCTTCGCGGCCCGGGCGTCGGCGGAGGAGGCGGACTTCGCGGGGGCCGGGGCGGCGGCGAGGACGGCCGCCGCGGCGACCTCCTCCATCTTCCTGCGCCGCTCCAGGTACTCGTCGATCCCGCGCGGCAGCATGCGCAGCGTGCCGTCGCCGAGGAGCGCGAAGACGTTGTCGGTGGTGCGCTCGACGAAGAAGCGGTCGTGGGAGATCACGATCATGGAGCCGGGCCAGCCGTCGAGGAGGTCCTCCAGCTGGGTGAGGGTCTCGATGTCGAGGTCGTTGGTCGGCTCGTCGAGGAACAGCACGTTCGGCTCGTCCATCAGCAGGCGCAGCAGTTGCAGCCGCCGGCGCTCACCACCGCTGAGGTCGCCGACCGGCGTCCACTGCTTCTCCTTGTTGAAGCCGAACGTCTCGCAGAGCTGGCCCGCCGTCATCTCCCGGCCCTTGCCGAGGTCGACGCGGTCGCGGACCGACTGGACGGCCTGGAGGACCCGCCAGGAGGGATCGAGTTCGGCGACCTCCTGGGAGAGGTAGGCGAGCTTGACCGTCTTGCCGGTGGTGATGCGGCCCGCGGCGGGCTGGCGCTCGCCGTCGCTGCGGGCGGCCTCGGCCAGGGCCCGCAGCAGGGAGGTCTTGCCGGCGCCGTTCACCCCCACCAGGCCGACCCGGTCCCCCGGGCCGAGCTGCCAGGTCAGGTGCTTGAGCAGCACCTTGGGCCCGGCCTGCACGGTCACGTCATCCAGTTCGAAGACGGTCTTGCCCAGCCGGGTGCCGGCGAAGCGCATCAGCTCGCTCTTGTCGCGCGGCGGCGGCACGTCGGCGATGAGTTCGTTGGCGGCCTCGACGCGGAAGCGCGGCTTGGAGGTGCGGGCGGGCGCGCCGCGGCGCAGCCAGGCCAGTTCCTTGCGGACCAGGTTCTGCCGCTTGACCTCCTCGGTCGCGGCGATCCGCTCGCGCTCGGCGCGGGCGAACACGTAGTCCGAGTAGCCGCCCTCGTACTCGTAGACCGCGCCCTTCTGCACGTCCCACATGCGGGTGCAGACCTGGTCGAGGAACCAGCGGTCGTGGGTCACGCAGACGAGGGCGGAGCGGCGCTCGCGCAGGTGCCGGGCGAGCCAGGCGATGCCCTCGACGTCCAGGTGGTTGGTCGGCTCGTCGAGGACGATCAGGTCCTGCTCCTCGATGAGCAGTTTGGCCAGCGCGATGCGGCGCCGCTCACCGCCGGAGAGGGGGCCGATCACGGTGTCGAGACCCTGCGGGAAGCCCGGCAGGTCCAGGCCCCCGAAGAGGCCCGTCAGCACGTCCCTGATCTTGGCGTTGCCGGCCCACTCGTGGTCGGCCATGTCGCGGATGACCTCGTGCCGGACGGTGGCCGTGGGGTCGAGCGAGTCGTGCTGGGTGAGCACGCCGGTGTGCAGGCCGCCGGAGTGCGTGACGCGCCCGGTGTCGGGCTCCTCCAGCTTGGCCAGCATGCGGATCAGGGTGGTCTTGCCGTCGCCGTTCCGGCCGACCACGCCGATGCGGTCCCCCTCGCTGACGCCGAGGGAGACCCCGTCGAGCAGTGCACGGGTGCCGTACACCTTGCTGACGGACTCGACATTGACCAGGTTGACGGCCATTTCTCTCCTGACAAGGGGGACGATCGACCCTCAAGGGTAGTCCGCGCGCCGGGCGCCGCCGCCCACGCGTGCCCCGGCCCCCCGGCGCCGCGCCCGGCCGGCACCGGGGCACCGCTCCGGGCGCGCCCGGCACCCGCCGGGCGCGGGGCGTGCGGGTCGGTCCGCGCGGCCGGCCGGGGACGGTCGCCGGCGGGTCAGCGCAGGACGTGCGCTCCAGGGGCCGGAGAGCGGGTGACGCGGACCTGGCGGCAGGTGCCGGACGCGTCGAGCGCCTCGGCGACGGCCCGCGCGGACACCGCGTCCGCGGCGAGGAACGCGGTGGTCGGTCCCGAACCGGAGACCAGCGCGGCGAGGGCGCCGGCCGAACGGCCCGCGACCAGGGTGTCGGCGAGCGCCGGGAAGAGGGAGAGGGCGGCCGGCTGGAGGTCGTTGGAGACCGTCCGCGCGAGCGCGCCGGCGTCCCCCTCGGCCAGCGCCGCCATCAGGTCCTGCGAGGCGGCCGGAGCGGGGACCGGCGTCCCCGCGTGCATCCGGTCGAACTCCCGGAAGACCGCCGGGGTCGACAGTCCGCGCTCGGCCATCGCGAACACCCAGTGGAAGGTGCCGCCGACCTCCAGCACGCGCAGCCGCTCGCCGCGGCCGGTGCCGAGCGCGGCCCCGCCCACCAGGCTGAACGGCACGTCGCTGCCCAACAAGGCGCAGATGTCCAGGAGTTCCTCGCGCGAGGCGCCGGTGCCCCACAGCGCGTCGCAGGCCAGCAGCGCGCCGGCGCCGTCCGCGCTGCCGCCGGCCATGCCGCCGGCGACGGGGATGTCCTTGGCGATGTGGAGGTGGACGGCGGGATCGAGGCCGTGGCGGCGCGCGAGTTCGAGGGCGGCGCGGGCCGCGAGGTTCGTGTGGTCCAGCGGCACCTGGCCGGCGTCCGGGCCCGCGCAGGTGACGCGCAGCTCGTCGGCCGGGGTGACCGTGACCTCGTCGTACAGGCCGACCGCCAGGAACACGTTAGCGAGGTCGTGGAAGCCGTCGGGGCGGACGCCGCCGACCGCGAGCTGGACGTTGACCTTGGCAGGGACGCGTACCGTCACCGACTCCGTCACGGCTGACCCGACTCCTCGTTCTCGGTGTGCGCGGACCGGTCGGCCCGCTCGGCGTCGTCGGCCCCTCCGGCCGCGGCCGGACCCTCGGCGTACCGGCGGGCGCCCGGGGGCCGCGCGCCGGCGCCGTCACCGCGGTTCTCCGCGATCCGGGCGAACTGCTCGACCGTCAGGGACTCCCCGCGGGCCTGCGGCGAGACGCCGGCGGCGACGAGCGCGGCCTCGGCGGCCGGGGCGGAGCCGGCCCACCCGGCGAGGGCGGCCCGCAGCGTCTTGCGGCGCTGCGCGAAGGCGGCGTCCACGGCCGCGAACACGGCGTTCTTGGGCGCGGCCGTGGAGATCGGCTCGGTGCGCCGGGTGAGCGAGACCAGTCCGCTGTCGACGTTGGGCGCCGGCCAGAAGACGTTCCGCCCGATCGATCCGGCCCGCTTCACCTCGGCGTACCAGTTCGCCTTCACGGACGGGACGCCGTACACCTTCGAGCCGGGCGCCGCGGCGAGCCGGTCGGCGACCTCCGCCTGGACCATCACGAGGGTGCGCTCGATGGTCGGGAAGGTGTCGAGCATGTGCAGCAGGACGGGCACCGCGACGTTGTAGGGCAGGTTCGCGACCAGCGCGGTCGGGGGCGGGCCCGGCAGCTCCCGGACGTGCAGGGCGTCGGAGTGCACCAGCGTGAACCGGTCGGCCCGCTCGGGCATCCGGGCCGCCACGGTGGCCGGCAGGGCGCCCGCGAGGACGTCGTCGATCTCGACGGCGACGACCCGGTCGGCGGTCTCCAGCAGGCCGAGGGTCAGCGAGCCGAGGCCGGGACCCACCTCCACGACCACGTCGTCGGACCGCACCTGCGCGGTCCGCACGATGCGGCGCACCGTGTTCGCGTCGATCACAAAGTTCTGGCCGCGCTGCTTGGTGGGCCGTACGCCGAGCGCCGCCGCGAGATCGCGGACGTCGGCGGGGCCCAGGAGGGCGTCGGGGGTGGGGCTCGTCACGCCCCAAGGGTACGGGTGCCGGCCGGCCCGTCGGGATCACGCCCCTCGGCGGGCGCGGGGCGCGCCGCGCGCCCGGCCCGGGCGCGGGGGCCCGCGGCACGGGGCGGCGGGGGCCGGCGCCGCCCGCCCGCCGGCGGCCTCAGCCGTGCAGGCGGGCTCCGCAGTGCGGCCAGGGGCCGGCCCCTCGGCGCACGTACAGCTTCTTCGCGCGCAGGGTCTGCTCCTCGGCGGACGCGTCCTGCGGCCGGCCGCTGCCGCCGAGGGCCTGCCAGGTGCGGGTGTCGAACTGGTAGAGGCCGCCGTAGGTGCCGGAGGGGTCGACCGCTCCGGGACGGCCGCCCGACTCGCACGCGGCGAGCCCGGCCCAGTTCAGGTGGTCGGCGCCGCCGACGGACGCCGGGCGCGGCTTCGTCCCGACGCGGACCAGCCGGTCCTGCGGCTCCCGCACCACCTCGGCGCGGATGCGCCGCGGCCTCTCGCGGACCCCGTTGACCGTGCGCAGCGCGTACGTCACGCGCCGGGCGCCGGGGCGGCCGGGGCGTTCGACGACCTCGGTGCCCCGGAACAGCGTGGCGTCGTCGCGGCGCCGGACCTCGAAGGGGATCGGCTCCTCGCGGACCTCCCGGGTCCCGGTGATGCGCAGGACGGTGACCGTCTGCCCGTCCCTCGGGAAGCTCCCGGCCGGGACGGACGTGGTGTCCTGCCCGTGCAGCGTGACGCCCGCCGCCTCGACGGCCTCGCCGACGCTGGCCGCGTTGGTGCGGATGGTCCGGGCCCGGCCGTCGGCCATGATCGTGACGGTGCGTTCGGTCCGCACGTCGATCTCCAGCCCCGCTCGCCCGATGGTCCGCGAGCGCGACGCCGACAGGTAGGCGCCCTCGGCGCGCACCCCGAGCTGCCGGAGCGCCTCCTCGACGGTGTCCCCGGTCGTCCACACCTGGCGCCGGGTGCCGTCGAGGGTGAGGCCCAGCGGGCGTCCGTAGCGCACCGCCACCTCGTCCCCGTCGGCCAGCGGGGTGCCGGGCGCGGGGGCGACCACGTCGTGCGGGCCCACCTCCACCCCCTGGTCGTCGAGCAGCTCCGTCACGTCGTCCGCGAAGGTGTGCAGCGTGCGCGGGTGTCCGTCGACGCTGAGCTCGATCGCCTTGTCGTCGGCCACGAACGCGGACGTGCCGCCGGCCAGGAAGGCGACGACCAGGGCCTGCGGGAGCAGCCGGCGCAGCGCGTCGGGCCGGTCGGTGACGCGTCTGCGGCGGGCCGCGCGGCGGGCGTCGGCCCGTCCGCCCCCCGGACGGGCGGCCTCGCCGGGCGGGCCGGCCGCCGGGCCGGGCAGGGTGACGGCCACGGTCTCGGCGCCGGCGATCGCCTCCGCGAGGACGACCGTGTCCGCCCACGCGGGCGCGCTCCCGTCGGCGACGGTGGCCGGCCACGCGCGCCCCGCGCCCTCCGCGGGGGCCGCGGTGCCCGTCCGGCCGGGTGCCTCGGCGGCCGGGCGCGGCAGGCGCGGCCCGCCGGTCGCACCGGGCCCGGGGAAGGCGGCCGGCCCGCCGGGTGCGTGCGCGATGTCCGGCGCCGGGTGTCCGGGGGTGCGGGCCTCGTAGGCGGGGCGGTAGGTGTCGGCGTACCCGTGGCCGAAGGGGTCCCGGCCGTCCGGGGCCCCGGCGTTCCGGGCCCGGACCCGGGCGAAGGCGGCGCCGAGACCGGGGCCGGAGCCCGCGGCGGTCCCGCCACGGAAGTCCCCGTCGGCGCCCGGGCCCGCGAACCCGGAGCGGAAGTCCCCGGCGGACCCGGTTCCAGGACGGACGTTCCCGGCGGATGCGGAGCGGACGTCTCGGGCGGACCCGGGACGGAAGTCCCCGGCAGCCCCGGTCCCGGGACGGAAGCCCCCGGCGGACCCGGTTCCAGGACGGACGCCCCCGGCGGATGCGGAGCGGACGTCTCGGGCGGACCCGGACCCGGAGTCTGCGGGGGACACGGGACGGAAGTCCCCAGCGGACCCGGGACGGAAGTCTCCGGCGGACCCGGTTCCAGGACGGAAGTCTCCGGCGGTTCCGGGGCGGACGTCCGGGGCGGGCCACGCGGGGTCCGCGCCGAAGCCGGGGTGGTCTCCGCGCGCCGCGTGCGCCGCGGGGGCGCCGTGCACTCCGCGTGGCGCGTGCACCCCGGGCGGCGTCCCGCGCGGCCCGTACCCCTCGTACGCCCCGTACGCCCCGTACGCCCCGTACGCCTCGTCGGCGGCGCCGCTCCGCGCGGGGGACGCGGCCGGGGACACGGCGGTGGCGCCGTCGGCGTCGGCGACCGTGGCGTCGGCGCCACCGGTCGGTCCGTACGTCTCGTATTGCTCGTAGCGCGAGCTGCTCACGACGACACGCTCCAGGGTCCGGATCGGGCGACCAGAACCTAGCGGAGCGGCCGCCACTCTCCCAAGCAACGCGGCTACGCTGTGTCGCGACACTCCCCCCGCCGAGCCCCTCCGCCGACCAGGGAAAACGCCGGGGACCGTTATCGCTCAGTAATCGAATGCGCGCGCGGTGTTGGCGGAGAGCGAGGTCGCGAGGGTGTCCTCGTCGATGCCGCGGACCGCGGCCATGGCGCGCACCGTGACCGGAACGAGATAGGGCGCGTTGGGCCGTCCGCGGTACGGCGCGGGGGTCAGGAAGGGCGCGTCGGTCTCGACCAGGACGAGGTCGAGCGGGGCCACGGCGAGCGCGTCGCGCAGCGGCTGGGCGTTCTTGAAGGTCATGTTGCCCGCGAAGGACATGAAGTAGCCGGCGCGGGCGCACACCTCGGCCATCGCGGCGTCGCCGGAGTAGCAGTGGAAGACGGTCCGCTCCGGGGCGCCCTCCTCCTTCAGGACGCGCAGCACATCGGCGTGGGCGTCGCGGTCGTGGATGACCAGGGCCTTGCCGTGCCGCTTGGCGATCTCGATGTGGGCGCGGAAGGAGCGCTCCTGGGCCGCCTTGCCCTCCGGGCCGGTGCGGAAGTAGTCGAGTCCCGTCTCGCCGACGCCCTTGACCTGCGGGAGGGCGGCGAGGCGGTCGATCTCGGCGAGCGCCTCGTCCAGCGCGGCGTCGCCGCCGGGCTGCCGGGCGGCGCCCCGGGCCCGGGGCCCGGCGGCGTCCGCCGGGTCGCCGTGCACGATGCGGGGCGCCTCGTTGGGGTGCAGGGCCACGGTGGCGTGGACGGCGTCGTGCGCCGCGGCCGTCTCGGCCGCCCAGCGGGAGCCGTCCAGGTCGCAGCCGACCTGGACGACCGTGGTGACACCGACCGACGCGGCCTTGGCGAGCGCCTCCCCGACCGTGCCGGACTGCATGTCGAGATGGGTGTGCGCGTCGGCGACGGGCACCCGCAGGGGCTCGGGGAGCGGGGGCGCGGCGTTCTTGTCGGAGGCGGCGGAGGCGCCGGAGACGGAGGAAGGCATGCCCCGATCCTACGAAGGGGGCATGCCGTCGCTCACCTCACCGCCCGCTCCGGCCGGTGCCGCGGGACGCGGCCGTCACCGCTGCCGGACGCGCCGGTCAGCTCGCCCTGCGGTGCTGGAAGGGATGCAGGAGGTCCGACAGGTGCCAGTGGTGCGGTTCCTTCGGCGTCTCGGCGGAGTCGTCGGGAGCCGCCCCCTCGGCTCCCTCCCCGGACTGCCGCGGCACCGGGGCCGCCTTGGCGACGGGGTGCAGCGAATCGAGGACGGAGGACACCTGGCCGGCGCGCATGATGCGCACCAGGTGACCGTCGCAGTTGCGGCAGCTCGGGCTGCTCAGCGGCGACGGCACCACCCGGCCGTCCGCCACGTACGTCACGAACTCCGTGCCGTCCGCGTCGTGGTGGTGCTCGATCGCGAAGGACTGCTCCCATCCGTGCCCGCAGCGCATGCAGGCGAAGGCGTACGACTCGTGGACGACCGCCGTCGCCGCACCGCGATCCTCGGTCCGTCCGGTGACCCGACCGTCGGCGCCGCCGCCGGTCCGTGCTGTGGTCTCACTCATTCCGACTGCTCCTCTTGTCCGCCGGACAAGCACCTCCGGCACACCCGTCGACGGGATTCCCCCTGGAGTCCGCCGGTGCGTCGAAGGCGAGGGACGGGTGCGTCCCTTCATCCAGTGGACGCCTCTCCCGGCGCGAACGCATCCGCCCTGTCGACTGTTGGAGCCGTTTTGGTCCTTCCCTTGCCGGGAGGTCCCGTCACGCGGCCCGCGCTTTGCCTTTGGCCGCGGCCCTTTGCCCTTCTATGGGGCGGTTCGGGCGGCGTTCTTTGCCGCGACGACGGCATCGAAGACGTCCCGTTTGGGAATCCCGGCCTCCGCGGCGACGGCGGCGATCGCCTCCTTGCGCCGTTCCCCCGCCTCCTCGCGCACCCGCACCCGGCGCACCAGCTCGGCGGCGTCCAGCTCCTCGGGCCCCTGGTCGGGGGCGCCCTCGACGACCACGGTGATCTCGCCGCGGACGCCCTCGGCGGCCCAGACGGCGAGGTCGCCGAGCGGGCCGCGCTTGACCTCCTCGTACGTCTTGGTCAGTTCGCGGCAGACGGCGGCCCGGCGTTCGGCGCCGAGCACCTCGGCCATCGCGGCGAGGGTGTCGTCGAGCCGGTGCGGCGCCTCGAAGTAGACGAGCGTCCGGCGCTCCCCGGCGACCTCGCGGAGCCGGGAGAGGCGCTCGCCGGCCTTCCTCGGCAGGAAGCCCTCGAAGCAGAACCGGTCGACGGGCAGCCCCGACAGGGCGAGCGCGGTGAGCACCGCGGAGGGCCCGGGGACGGCCGTGACCTTGATGTCCTGCTCCACGGCCGCCGCGACCAGCCGGTAGCCCGGGTCCGACACCGACGGCATCCCGGCGTCGGTCACCAGCAGCACCCGGGCCCCGCCGGCGAGCGCCTCGACGAGTTCCGGCGTGCGGGCGGCCTCGTTGCCCTCGAAGTAGGAGACGACCCGGCCCGTCGTCTGGACGCCGAGCGCCTGGGTGAGCCGGCGCAGCCGGCGCGTGTCCTCGGCGGCGACGACGTCGGCCCCGGCCAGTTCCGCGGCGAGCCGGGGCGGCGCGTCCGCGATGTCACCGATGGGGGTGCCTGCCAACACAAGGATTCCTGTCACGGGCCCATCCTCGCAGGGGTGCCGCCGGGCAGGCTCATCCGGCCGGAAGGGCCCGGGCACGGGACTCCCACAGACGGGTTCCCTACGATGGCGCGGTGACCAGTACCGCGTCCTCCACGGACACCCGGCAGGGCCAGGCCGCCGACGATCAGCGGCCGTCGTGGCAGCGGCGGCTGCGCCGATTCGGCTACACGGCGCCGCCCCGAAGCGATGTGCGCGACCGGCTCGTGCCTCCGTACCCCGAGCCGGGGTCGCGGATGTGGGGGGCCCTCGGACTGCGCCGGGAGGTCGCCGACCGCTTCCACCGCTGGTCGGGATGGGCCGGTCCGCTGCTGGTGACCCTGTTCGCCGGGCTGCTGCGGTTCTGGAACCTGGGCAACCCCAAGGCGGTGATATTCGACGAGACGTACTACGCGAAGGACGCCTGGGCGCTCATCCACCGCGGATACGAGGTCAACTGGGCGAAGGACGCCAACGACCTGATCCTCCAGGGGAACGGCAACGTCCGCATCCCCGGCGACGCCGCCTACGTCGTGCACCCGCCGGTCGGCAAGTACGTCATCGGGCTCGGCGAGTGGATGTTCGGCTTCAACCCCTTCGGCTGGCGGTTCATGACGGCGGTGCTCGGCACGCTGTCGGTGCTGCTGCTGTGCCGGATCGGGCGGCGGCTGTTCCGGTCGACGTTCCTCGGCTGCCTCGCGGGCACGCTCATGGCGGTGGACGGCCTGCACTTCGTGATGAGCCGCACCTCGCTGCTCGACGGCGTGCTGATGTTCTTCGTCCTCGCGGCCTTCGGCTGCCTGGTCGTCGACCGGGACCGGGCGCGGGCCCGGCTGGCCGCCGCCCTGCCGGTCGACGAGGACGGCGCGGTCCGCCCCGACGCGGACGCCGCCGAGAACACCCGCCTGGGCCTGCGGCCCTGGCGCTGGGGGGCCGGGCTCCTGCTGGGCCTGGCCATCGGCACGAAGTGGAACGGCCTGTACATCCTCGCCGCGTTCTGCGTGATGGCGGTCCTGTGGGACGTGGCGTCCCGCCGGGTGGCCGGCGCCCGGCACCCCTGGACCGCGGCGCTCAAGCACGACACCGGCCTCACCTTCCTCGCGACGGTCCCGGTCGCGGTGGCGGTGTACCTGGTCTCCTGGACCGGCTGGATCCTGTCCCCGGCCGACGGCAGCGGCGGCTACTTCCGCAACTGGGCGGCGACGGACGGCAGGGGCGGCAACTGGACCGTCCTCCCCGACTGGCTGCGCAGCCTGTGGCACTACGAGCACGAGGTGTACAAGTTCCACGTCGGCCTCTCCTCGCCGCACACCTACCAGTCCAACCCGTGGAGCTGGCTCGTCCTCGGCCGCCCGGTCTCCTACTTCTACGAGTCCCCGCTGCCCGGCAAGGACGGCTGCCCCGCGGACGCCGGCGACAAGTGCGCCCGGGAGGTCCTGGCCCTCGGCACGCCCCTGCTGTGGTGGGCGGCCTGCCTCGCGGTGCTCTACGTGCTGTGGCGCTGGGCGTTCCGCCGCGACTGGCGCGCGGGCGCGATCGCCTGCGGCATCGCGGCCGGCTACCTCCCCTGGTTCCTGTACCAGCAGCGCACGATCTTCTTCTTCTACGCCATCGTCTTCGTGCCGTTCCTGTGCCTGGCGGTGACGATGATGATCGGCGCGATCCTCGGCCCGCCGGGCTCCTCGGAACGCCGCCGCGTCGTCGGAGCCGCCGCGGCGGGCGTCCTGGTCCTCCTCATCGCCTGGAACTTCATCTACTTCTGGCCCCTGTACACCGGCACCGCGATCCCCATCGACCAGTGGAGATCGCGGATGTGGCTGGACACCTGGGTCTAGCCGCACGGACGGGACGCGACGGCGCATGGGGCCCGGCACACCGCCGGGCCCCATGCGCCGTCGACGGCCACCGGCGGTCGCCGTCGGGCCCCCGCGGTCGTCGCCGGCCCTCCTCGCGCCGCCCGTCGCGCAGCCTCCCCCCGGCACGGTGGGCCGCTCCCATCCGTCCGCCCGCCGGGCGTCGCCGGGCCCGGTCGGCGACGAGGGCCGTCTTCGACGGGTGGCCGAGATCAACTGGCCTGATTCCAGCGGCCGTTGACGGCGCCCGGAGAGGAGGACGGCTCCGGGCGGGCGGACCGGGCACCCCCGTACCGCCGCGCACCGCCCTCCGACGAGGGATGTTCTCCCACCTGAATCCGGTTCACATTCCTGACAGCTGGTCTGGGCTAACGATTCGGCGACACCCCTGTCACCTGCACCCCGCACGCACTTAGGGTGCACCCGAGTCCAGATTTTCTGAACGCGTTCAGAAGTTCGGGAGAGGTTCACGGGGAGGGGATCGCGCGATGCGCAAGGGGGCAAAGGCTGCCGTGATCGGCAGTGCGTTCGCCGTCATGCTGGGAGGCGCCGGATACGGCGCGTACAACTTCGTCACGGCGGTCAGCGGGGGCACCGGGTCGGGGACGGCCGGACCCGCGCCGGTCAGGACGGGGCCGCCGAGCGGCTCCGAGGTCAAGGAGACCAGCCGCGCGTTCTTCGCGGCCTGGGAGAAGGGCGACGCGGCGAAGGCCGCCGGATACACGAACTACGAGGCGGCCGCCGAGAGCCTGCTCTCCGGCTACGGCGACGCCGCGCACATCGGCCACCTGCGCATCACCCCCGGCAGGGCGACCGGCGCGACCGTGCCGTTCTCGGTGAAGGCGACGGTTTCGTACGAGGGCAGGAGCAAGGCGCTCGCGTACGACTCGTCCCTGACCGTGGTGCGCGGGGAGACGACCGGCAAGGCGCTGGTGGACTGGAAGCCGGCCGTGGTGCACCCGCAACTGAAGGACGGGGACACTCTGGTCACGGGGGAGTCGGAGAGCCCGGCGATCGAGGCGGTGGACCGGAACAACGTTGTCCTGACCAAGGACGACTACCCCTCGCTCGGGCCGATCCTGGACGCGCTGCGCGACAAGTACGGCGACAAGGCCGGCGGCAGCCCCGGCATCGAACTGGCCGTCCACCACGGGAACGCCGACACCCCCGACACCTCCCTCGTGACGCTCGCCGAAGGGCGCCCCGGCAAGGTCAAGACCACGCTCCAGGCGAGCGCGCAGGCCGCCGCGGAGAAGGCGGTGCAGCGGTACGCGGAGTCGTCGGTCGTCGCGGTCAAGCCGAGCACCGGCGAGGTGCTGGCCGTCGCCAACCACCGCCGGGACGGCTTCAACGCCGCCTTCCTCGGCAAGCTCGCCCCCGGCTCCACGATGAAGATCATCAGTGCGGCGACCCTCATCGACAACGGCATCACGACCTCGAACGGGCCCGCGCCCTGCCCGAACACCGCCACCTGGCAGAGCCAGACCTTCCACAACCTCAAGGGCATGCAGCCGCAGGCGAACGCGACGCTCTCGGACAGCTTCTCCCGCTCCTGCAACACGGCGTTCGTGAAGTACGCCGACGAGGTCAAGGTGGACTCCCTGACGAACGAGGCGCAACGGCGCTTCGGGCTCGGCAGGAACAACTGGAAGACCGGCATCGACTCCTTCGACGGCTCCGTTCCCGCCTCCGGCGGCCCCGACACGGCGGCCAACATGATCGGCCAGGGCCAGGTGCAGATGAGCCCGCTCGACATGGCCTCGGTGACCGCGACCGCCATGACGGGCGCCTTCCGGCAGCCGGTCATCGTGGCGCGCTCCCTCGACGGCCGCGAACTGGCCACCGCCCAGGGCCTGTCCGGCGGCACGGTCGCCCAGCTGCGCGCCATGATGAACCGCACGGCGGTCAGCGGGACCGCGTCGCAGGTGATGGCCGGTCTCGGCGGCAGCGTCGGCGCCAAGACCGGCTCCGCCGAGGTCGACGGGCAGGCCGTGTCCAACAGCTGGTTCACCGGCTACCGCAACGACATGGCCGCCGCCGCCATGACCCAGGAGGGCGGCCACGGCGGCGAGGCGGCCGGGCCGATCGTCGCAGCAGTGCTACGAACGGGTGGCTGAGGCCGCCGCACCCGGATCGGGACCCTAGGGTGGGGCATCTCGTCGAGGAGCGAGAGGCGCGGGGGCGCCACCGGGCAGCGCGGGACAGCCGAGGACGGTCAGCCATGGGCAAGAGAAGACGCGTCGCCGAGCGGCGGAGGACGAGGCGGCCCGCCGTGCTCGGCGGGGTCGCCGCGGTCGTCGTCGCCGGCGGCGCGTTCGGGGCGTACAGCCTCTACGGGGGCACCGCGGCCGGGGACGGCACCTCCCCCGGGACCGCGCACACCCGGGTGAGGACCGGCCCGCTGACGGCGAAGGAGATCCGCACCGCGTCCACCGCCTTCCTCGCCGCCTGGCAGCAGGGCGACGTCGCGAAGGCCGCCGCCGCCACCGACGACGCGACCGCCGCGAGGACCGCCCTCACCGGCTACGCCGAGGACGCCCGCATCACCGGCGTCGAACTGACCGGCGGCGCGCCGTCGGGCGCCGACGTCCCGTTCACCGTCAAGGCGAGCGTCGCCTACCGGGGCACGGCCAAGCCTCTCGCCTACTCCTCGGAACTGACCGTCGTGCGGCGCCCCGAGGACGGCGCGGCGCGGGTCGGCTGGAAGCCCTCCGTGCTCCACCCGGACCTCCGGGACGGCGACCGGCTCGTCACGGGCGCGTCCGGCACCCCGCCGGTCACCGCTCTCGACCGGGACGGCGGGGAGCTGACCGCCGCCCGCTATCCGTCCCTGGGCACCGTCCTGGACGGGCTGCGCGAGAAGTACGGCAAGACGGCCGGGGGCAAGGCCGGCATCGAGCTGCGCGTGGTGCGCAAGGCCGCGAAGAAGGGCGGCCGCAAGACCCCCGACAAGACGCTGCTGACCCTCACCGAGGGCAGGGCCGGCAAGGTGACCACCACGCTGAGCCCCGCCCTCCAGGCCGAGGCCGAACGCCTGGTCGCCGCCGAGAGCCGGGCCTCGGTGGTGCTGCTGCGCCCCTCCACCGGCGAGATCCTCGCGGTCGCCAACAGCTCCCACGGCTTCAACACCGCCTTCCAGGGCTCCCTCGCACCGGGCTCGACGATGAAGGTGATCACGGCCTCGCTGCTGTTCGACAAGCACCTGGCCTCCGCGGACAAGCCGCACCCCTGCCCGAAGACGTCCACGTACGGCGGGTGGAAGTTCCACAACGACGACGACTTCGAGATCAGGAACGGCACCTTCAAGGCGAGCTTCGCCCGGTCCTGCAACACCGCCTTCATCACCCAGGCGAAGAAGCTCGGGAACGACGACCTGACCAAGCAGGCCCAGCAGGTCTTCGGGCTGAGCCGGAACAACTGGTCGATCGGCGTGCCCTCGTTCGACGGCTCGGTGCCGGTGCAGAGCGCGGCGCCGATGGCCGCGTCGCTGATGGGCCAGGGCGGCGTCCGCATGAACCCGCTGAACATGGCCTCCGTCGCCGCCACGGTGAAGTCGGGCAGCTTCCACCAGCCGTACCTGGTCTCCCCCGACGTCGACCACCGCACCCTGGCCACGGCCTCCCGCACCCTGTCCGCGTCCACGCTCGCCCAGTTGCGCGAGGTCATGCAGTACACGGCCGCCGCGGGCACCGCCGCCGAGGCCATGTCCGGCCTCGGCCCCGACTACGGCGCGAAGACCGGCTCCGCGGAGGTCGACCACCAGAAGGAACCGAACGGCTGGTTCACCGCCTGGAAGGGCGACCTCGCCGGCGCGGGCGTCGTCCAGCAGGGCGGCCACGGCGGCGACACGGCGGGCCCGATCGTGGCGGCGCTGCTGAAGGCGGGCGGCTGAGGGCTGTCCCGTCATCCCCGGTGGATCGGCGCGCGGCGCCGGATGCGGTGCATCGCACGGCGCAGAGCCGTCCTCCCACCGGGTGCACTCGGGCGGTCCGACAACGCGGCGAGGTGCCGTGGCCGTCGCCGTGCGCCCGCCGGGGAGGACGGGACAGCCCTTGGGGTGAACCGGCGTGCCGCGCTCGCCCTCCGCTCCCCGGTGGCACCGGCCGGACCGCGCCGCGACGGGCAGGCCGGGCGCCGGTGCGCTGCACCGGCGCCGGTACCCGCTCGCGTGCCGCGCGTGCCGCCCGCAGCGGCCGCGGCGTCGCGCCGCTGATCGTCACCGTCCTCGATCGTCGCGGGCATCGGGCTGATGCTGCACGCCGGACATCCGCCGGCACGGCGCGGGTCGGCGGCGGACCCGGCCTACCGGCCGACCACCGCCGCCACCGCCCGCACCAGCGCCTGGGCTCGCGCGTCCGCCGTCACGCTGGTGCGGAAGCCGTTGGTGACGTAGCCGAAGCCGATGCCCGATCCGGGGTCGGCGAAGCCGAGGGCTCCGCCGCGTCCGGGGTGGCCGAAGGATTCCGGGGAGAGCAGCGGCGAGGCCGGGCCGTGCAGCATGTAGCCGAGGCCGAAGCGGGTGCCGACCACCAGGACGCGGTCCGGGCCGGCGGAGTGTTCCGCGCGCGCCGCGGCCACGGTGTCCGGGGAGAAGAGGCGGACGCCGTCCACCTCTGCGACGAGCCCGGCGTAGAAGCGGGCGAGGCCGTCGGCGGTGGCGATGCCGTTCGAGGCGGGCAGGACGGCGGCCCGGTGGGCGGGGTCGTTCTCGTCCGGCGTCGGGGTGATCGCGGCGAAGGCCCGGCGGGTCAGGCTCCGCGGGTCGGCGTACGCCTCCACCACGGCCCGCTTGGGGCGGGTGTGCAGGCCGCCGGGTGCGGGCAGCGCCTCGATCTGCGCGACCCGGCCCACCCGGTCGGCCCGCTCCGGCGGCAGCCCGATCCACAGGTCGAGGTCCAGCGGCCGGGCGATCTCCTCGGCCGTCCACGCGCCGATGGTGCGCCCGGTGACCCGCCGGACCAGCTCGCCGGTCAGCCAGCCGTACGTGTGGGCGTGGTAGCCGTGGTCGGTCCCCGGCTGCCAGGCCGGTGTCTGCGCCGCGACGGCCGCCGCGGCGATGTCGGGGTCGGCGGCCTCGGCGGGGGTGAGCGGGCGGTCCAGGGCCGGCACGCCCGCCCGGTGCGCGAGCACGTGCCGCACCCGGGTGTGCTCCTTGCCGCGCGCCTTGTAGGCGGGCCAGTGGGCGGCGACGGGCGCGTCGAGGTCGAGCAGGCCGCGCTGGGCGAGCAGCAGGATCACGGCGGCGGCGACGCCCTTCGTG
Organism: Streptomyces sp. NPDC048566; assembly: GCF_043199735.1. Classification (NCBI taxonomy): domain Bacteria; kingdom Bacillati; phylum Actinomycetota; class Actinomycetes; order Kitasatosporales; family Streptomycetaceae; genus Streptomyces; species Streptomyces sp. NPDC048566. Next base: position 747,255 of record NZ_JBICWL010000001.1, on the reverse strand, counting down.
GCGGAGCGCACGATCTGCGCGGTGTCGTGCCGCCAGGGCTCGGTGCCGTCGACGTCGCGGGTGCCGCCCCACAGGTCGACGACCTTGCGCCCGTCGCGGTACACGGCCACCGCGGCGCCCCGCTCGCCGCGCGCGGTGAAGTTGCGGGCGAACGCCTCCCGGACCGGCTCGAAGCCCTCGGCCACGGTGCCGTGGACCTCCACGGCCTGGCCCGGCGACCCGGCCGCGGCGGGGTCGGCGGTGTGCGGCCCGGCGGGCGCTGCGGCGTCCTGTCGTCTCGTCACGCCCCCATTGTCACGGACCGCGGATCGAAGCCGAACGGCAGCTCCAGGCGGTGGGTGCGCATCAGTTCGTCGTCGGAGAGGAGGTCTCCGGTCCGCCCGTCGGCGGCGATCACTCCGTCGCTGAGCACGAGGGCGCGGGGGCACAGTTCGAGGGCGTACGGCAGGTCGTGGGTGACCATGAGGACGGTGACGTCCAGCGAGCGCAGGATGTCGGCGAGTTCGCGCCGCGAGGCGGGGTCGAGGTTGGAGGAGGGCTCGTCCAGGACGAGGATCTCCGGTTCCATCGCGAGGACCGTCGCGACGGCGACCCGGCGGCGCTGCCCGAAGGACAGGTGGTGCGGCGGGCGGTCCGCGAAGGACTCCATGCCCACGCGCTCCAGCGCGGTGCGCACGCGCGCCTCCAGCTCGGCGCCCTTCACCCCGGCGGCGGCCGGACCGAAGGCGACGTCCTCCCGCACGGTCGGCATGAACAGCTGGTCGTCCGGGTCCTGGAAGACGATGCCGACCCGCCGGCGGATCTCGGCCATGTGCCGTGCGCCGACGGGGAGTCCGGCGACGGTGACCGTTCCCGCGCCGCCGGTCAGGATGCCGTTGAGGTGCAGGACGAGGGTGGTCTTGCCGGCGCCGTTGGGGCCGAGGAGCGCGACCCGCTCCCCGCGCCGGACGGTGAAGTCGACGCCGAACAGCGCCTGGTGGCCGTCGGGGTAGGCGAAGGCGAGGCCGGACACCTCCAGGGAGGCGGGCGCGGCGGCGCCGTCGGCGGGTGTCGCGGGGGGTTCGGCAGCTGTCACAGCGTCCATCCCAGCACACAGACGACCAGGGCGGCGAACGGGAGGGCGAGGGCGTACGACCACTGCGCCCGGGACGCGGTCACCTCGTCGATGACCGGCATGGAGCCGGCGTAGCCGCGGCTGACCATGGCCAGGTGCACGCGCTCCCCGCGTTCGTAGGAGCGGATGAAGAGGGCGCCCGCCGACTTCGCGAGCACGCCCCAGTGGCGCACCCCGCTCGCCTCGAAGCCGCGGGACTCGCGGGCGATGCGCATGCGGCGCATCTCGTCGGTGATGACGTCGCCGTAGCGGATCATGAAGGAGGCGATCTGGACGAGGAGCGGCGGGAGCTTCAGCCGTTGCAGGCCGAGGAGCAGTTCGCGCAGTTCGGTGGTGGAGGCGAGGAGGACGGAGGCGGCGACGCCGAGGGTGCCCTTGGCGAGGACGTTCCAGGCGCCCCAGAGCCCGTTGACGCTGAGGGACAGGCCGAGGACGTCGACGCGCTCGCCCTCGGCGACGAAGGGCATGAGCACGGCGAAGGCCACGAACGGGATCTCGATCAGCAGCCGTTTCAGCAGGAGGCCCGCCGGGACGCCGGCGCGTCCGGCGACGACGGCGAGCAGCGCCGCGTACAGCGCGAACGCCCACATGGCCTCGCGGGGCGTGGAGACGACCACGATCACGAAGGCGAGGGTGGCGGCGAGCTTGGTGTGCGGCGGCAGGCCGTGCACGGGCGAGTTCCCGTGCCGGTAGAGCTTGTGCGTGTGACCCGCCCCCATCCCTCAGACCCCTTCGGGCAGCGAGGTGGGGGAGGTGTCGGCGGAGCGGCGCCTGCGGACCGCCCAGAAGACCCCGGTGCCCGCGACGATCGTGACGCCGACGCCGATCACGCCGGCCAGGCCGCCGGAGACGCGCGCGTCGGCGACGTCCTTGACGCCGTATCCGGCGAGCGGCGAGGAGTCCTCGGTGGCGTGCTTCTCGGTCTTGGCGTCGATGCCCTTGTCCTGGGCGACCTTCTCCAGGCCGTCGGGGCTGGCGGAGGCGTAGAAGCTGACGAACCCGGCGAGGACGAGGGAGGTGACCAGGCCGGTGATCCAGACCGTGCGGTGCGAGGAGCGGGCCGCCGCCGGGGCGGCCGCGGGGGCGGCCGGGGTGTCGACGAGTTCGCCGCCGACGCGCAGCTTGAGCGGCTGCCCGAGGCCGCGGGCGCCGTACACGAGGTCGGGGCGTACGGCGATGACGGCGCCGACGGTCAGCGCGGTGATGACGGCCTCGCCGATGCCGATGAGCACGTGGACGCCGACCATGGCGGTGGCGACCTTGGAGATCGCGACGTCGGTGGTGCCCCCGACCGCGTAGATGAGCGTGAAGGCGACGGCGGCGGCGGGCACGGAGACGAGCGCGGCGGCGAACGAGGCGACGGTGACCGAGCGGCGGGTGCGGGGCAGCACCTTCACCAGGACGCGGAAGACGGCGTAGGCGACGACCGTGGTGACGATGGCCATGTCGGTGATGTTCACGCCGAGCGCGGTGAGTCCGCCGTCGGCGAAGAGGATGCCCTGCATGAGCAGGACGACGGAGACGCAGAGGACCCCGGTGTAGGGGCCGACCAGGATCGCGGCGAGGGCGCCGCCCAGCAGATGTCCGCTGGTCCCGGCGGCCACCGGGAAGTTCAGCATCTGCACGGCGAAGATGAAGGCGGCGACCAGGCCGGCGAGGGGGGCGGTCCGCTCGTCGAGTTCGCGGCGGGCGCCGCGCAGGCTCACGGCGACGGCGCCCGCGGCGACGACTCCGGCGACGGCGGAGACGGGGGCATCGATGAATCCATCTGGCACATGCACCGCTCGATCATAATCCCTTCTTGCGAAGAGGTTGCAAGAGCGAGGAGCCCGCTGAAATTGCGCTCCGGGCGCACTCCCCTCCGCGCGACCGGCGCGAAGGCCTCCGTGCGCGACCGGCGTGACAGGCGCCTCACGGCGCCTGGGACATGCGCCCGCGGCCGACGGGAAGAAGAAGGGGACAGGAAGACCACGCACATGAAGGGGTGGTCGCGGGCGGCCGGAGAGCGGTTTCCGTGAGATGTGCGACATTGGAACGTGTGACGGAATCACAGGTTCCGCACAGGTGACGCAGCGTGAGGAGTCGGTTCATGTACGCCGTCGAACAGTACGCCCGTGCCCACATCGTCACTGACACCGCCGACTCCCTGGACGACGAGCGCCGGGCCGTCCCGGTCGCCCTGCGGTACGACCCGGAGAGCGACCCGCCGCAGGTGCGGATCACCCTGCCGGGCCCCAAGGAGTGGGTGTTCTCCCGGGAGCTCCTGGAGCAGGGCCTGCGCGTGCCGTCCGGCAGCGGCGACGTCCGCGTGTGGCCGTGCGGGCGCGTCCAGGCCGTGCTGGAGTTCCACTCGCCGAAGGGGGTGGCGGTCGTGCAGATGGACACGAAGGTGCTGATCCGTTTCCTCCGCCGCACCTACACGGCCGCCGCCCCGGTGGCGCGCTGAGCGGTCAGACGCGGACCGGTTCCCGGTCCGCGTCGTCGCGCCGGCCCTCCTCCCGCGCGCGCAGGCCCTCGCCCTCGACGTCGACGTTGGGCAGCGCGCGGTCCAGCCACCCCGGCAGCCACCAGGCCCGCTTGCCGAGCAGCGCGAGCACCGCCGGCACGATGGCCATGCGGACGACGAAGGCGTCGAAGAAGACGGCGATCGCGAGGCCGAAGCCGATCATCTTGATCATCGACTCGCTGGAGCCGATGAATCCGGAGAAGACGGCGATCATGATGACCGCGGCGGCGGTGACGACCCGCGCGCCGTGCTTGAACCCGGTCACGATCGCCTGACCCGGCGTCTCCCCGTGGACGTGGGCCTCACGCATCCGGGTCACGAGGAACACCTCGTAGTCCATGGCCAGGCCGAAGACGACACCCACCATGAAGATCGGCATCATCGACATGATCGGGCCGGTCTCCTCCACGCCCATCAGGCCCGACAGCCAGCCCCACTGGAAGACCGCGACGACCGCGCCGAGGGCGGCCATCACGCTGAGCAGGAAGCCCAGCGCCGCCTTCAGCGGGACCAGGATCGACCGGAACACGACGATCAGCAGCAGGAACGCGAGACCGACCACGAGCGCGAGATACGGGATCAGCGCGTCGTTGAGCTTCTGCGAGAAGTCGATGTTCATGGCCGTGGAGCCGGTGACGAGCACGGTGGCGCCGGTGTCGGCCCTGATCTCGCCGCCGGCGTCGCGGATGGCGTGCACCAGGTCCTCGGTCTTGACGGACGAGGGCTTCGAGTCGGGCACCACCGTGATCATCGCGGTGTCGCCGGACTTGTTGGGGACGGCCGGGGAGACGCTGACGACGCCCTTCAGCCCCTTGACCTCGTCGGTCACCGAGCGGAAGGCGGCCTTGGGGTCGTCGCCGGCCTTGGCGTCGACCACGACCATCAGCGGTCCGTTGAAGCCGGGGCCGAACCCCTCGGACAGCAGGTCGTAGGCGCGGCGCTGGGTGGTGGACGTCGGCTGCGAGCCGTCGTCGGGCAGGCCGAGTTCGAGGGAGGCCGCCGGCAGGGCCGCCGCGCCGAGGCCGATCACACCGAGCAGCAGCACGGCGAGCGGGCGGCGGACGACGAAGCTGGCCCAGCGGGTGCCCATGTTGGGCCTGCCCGCCTTCTTCGCGGCGCGACCTCCGCCGAGGAGCCGGCTCTTCTTCCCGGCCGGCTGGACCCGGCGGCCCGCGTAGCCGAGCAGGGCGGGGATCATCGTCAGCGCGATGAGGACGGCGATGGCGACGGTGCCGGCGGCGGCGACGCCCATCTTCGTCAGCATCGGGATGTTGACGACCGACAGTCCGACCAGGGCGATGACGACGGTGAGGCCCGCGAAGACCACGGCGGAGCCGGCGGTGCCGACGGCGCGGCCCGCCGCCTCCTCCCGCTCCCGGCCCTCGGCCAGTTCCGCCCGGTAGCGGGAGACGATGAAGAGGGCGTAGTCGATGCCGACCGCGAGGCCGATCATCATGGCGAGGGTGGAGGTGGTGGACCCGAGGTCGAGGGCGGCGGCGAGCGCGGTGATCGTCGAGACGCCGATCCCGACGCCGATCAGGGCGGTGAGCAGGGGCAGTCCGGCCGCGATCAGCGATCCGAAGGTGACGACGAGGACCACCGCGGCGATCGCGATGCCGATGACCTCGGTGGACCCCGTCTCCGGGGTCGCCTGGAGCGCGTCACCGCCGACCTCCACGGTCAGTCCGGCGTCCCGCGCGTCCTGCGCGGCGGCCTTCAGGGCGTCCTTCGAGGAGTCCTCCAACTCCATCCCGGACACCTTGTACTTCACCGAGGCGTAGGCGACGGTCCCGTCCTTGCTGACGGTGTGCGCCGCGAACGGGTCGTCGACGGAGGAGACCTCGGATCCGGTGCCGAGCACCTTGACGGTCTTCTCGACGGTCGCCTTGTTGGCGGCGTCCGCCATCTTCTCGCCGTCGGGTGCCTGGAAGACGACCCGCGCGGTCGCCCCGTCGGCGCTCATTCCGGGGAAGCGGTTCTCCAGCAGGTCGAAGGCCTTCTGCGCCTCCGTGCCGGGGATCGAGAAGGAGGATGCCCCGGCGACGGGCGCGGAGGCGGCGCCGACACCGGCGAGGGTCAGCAGCGCCACCCATATCAGGGCGACGACGTGCCGTCGCCGGAAGGCGAGTCGGCCGATGGTGTAGAGGAACGTGGCCACGAGGGCGAACTCCCGGTCAGGTCGTGGGATGGCAGGGGCTGGTGCGACCACCCGAGTGGGGGCAGGGGTGGTCAGCCCGACGACGTGAGCGGCGCGTCAGGTGCGCCCGCGCGGACGCGGGCATGGGGAGAGGGAAGGGGAAGAGGGGGGTGAGAGGGTGACGACGGATGGAGGGCCGGAGGATCAGGCGCCGAGAGCGGGGAGGACCACGGCGTCGATGTAGGCGTGCAGGAACGCCTGGGTCGGCGGGAGTTCGTCGATCATGGTGCGGGCCGCGAACGCGCCGATCAGCATGTGCATCACGAACGGCATCGCGGGGTTGTCCGCACGGATCTCACCTCGGTCGACACCCCGCCGGAGCACCCGGCGCAGCTCGTCCATCTCCGGCTCGACCAGCCATTCCCGGAACGCCTTCAGCAGATCCGGGTTCCCGTGCGCCGCCATGGCCAGGCCCCGCATCAGCGCGGAGTCCTGTTCCATCCGGCAGTCGTCCTGCCGGGCGGCCAGGGCGAGGAAGTCGCCCCGCAGGGTTCCCGTGTCCACGTCGGAGAACTTGAGCGGCTTGTGGTGCCGCAGCGCTTTCACGACGAGTTCGGCCTTGCCGCCCCACTGGCGGTAGAGGGTGGCCTTGCTGGCACGGGTGCGGGTGGCGACGGCGTCCATCGTCAGGGCGTCGTAGCCGACTTCCCGAAGCAGGTCGAGCACGGCCGTGTACAGCTCGGCCTCGCGCTCGGGCGTGAGCCGACTGCGACGCACCGCCGCGGCCTCGGTCATCCCGTTCACCTCTGCTTCGTACGACACGGATGTGTATGCCCTCGAAGATACCCTCGCCCCCAACGAAACGAAACCGTTTCGTACGTGGGCTCGGTCACGCCTCCGGCGGGAACCGGCGGGGGCGCCCGGGCGTACGGGACCGGCGGCGGGACGCGGCGCCGCGCGGGGCCGCCGCCGACCGGCCTGGTCCACGAGTTGCCGGGGCCCCGGCGGCGGAAAAGCATGGGGAGGTGAGCGACGCCGACGACACCCCGCCCCGCGACGAGCACTCCCCCGGCTATCTCCGCTTCCCGCACATCAGCGGGGACCGGCTGTGCTTCGTCACCGAGGACGACCTCTGGGTCGCCCCGGTCGACGGGTCCGGGCGCGCCCGGCGGATCACCGTGGACCGCACCAAGGCCGGCCACCCGCGCTTCTCCCCGGACGGCCGGACCATCGCCTACACGAGCTGGCGCAGCCTCGTCCCCGAGATCCACCTGGCCCCGGTGGACGGCGGCCCCGGCAGACGGCTCACCTACTGGGGCAGGGCCGACACCCAGGTGTGCGGATGGTCGCCGGACGGCGACATCCTCGCGGTCGCCTCGCACGGACAGCCCTTCTCCCACTTCACCTGGGCGCACAGCGTGCCCACCGACGGCGACCCCGGCGGACGGCTGCCCTGGGGGCCCGTCACGGACATCGCCGTCGCCGACGTCGACGGCGAGCGCAGGACCCTGCTGCTGACCGGCACGCCGCCGCACGAGCCCGCCGCCTGGAAGCGCTACCGGGGCGGCGCCACCGGCCGCATCTGGTTGCACGGCCGGCACCTGCTCGCCGACATCGACGGCCACCTGGCCTGCCCGATGTTCGTCGGCGGACGGATCGCCTTCCTCTCCGACCACGAGGGCGTCGGCAACCTCTACTCCTGCGCCCACGACGGCTCCGACCTGCGCCGGCACACCGACCACGACGCCTTCTACGCCCGGCACGCCGCCTCCGACGGCACCCGGGTGGTCTACCAGTGCGCGGGCGACCTGTGGATGGTCGACGACCTCTCCGCCACCTCCCTCCCGCGCCGCCTGGACGTCCGGCTCGGCGGTCCGCGGGCCGGCCGGCGGCCCTACCAGGTGCCGGCCGCCCAGCACGTGGACGGCCTCTCCGTCGACGAGACGGGCCGGGCGAGTGCCGTCGTCGTGCGCGGCAGCCTGTACTGGCTCACCCACCGCGACGGCCCCGCCCGCACCATCGCCGACACCCCCGGCGTCCGGGTCAGGCTCCCGGAGATGCTCGGCTCCGGCGGACAGGTCGCCTACGTCACCGACGCCGAGGGGGAGGACGCCGTCGAGATCGCCTACCTGCCCCGCGCGACCGGCGACCGCCCGCCGCGCCGCCTGGCCTCCGGCGCCCTCGGGCGCGTCCTGGAACTGGTCGCCGACCCGCAGGGCGAACGCCTCGCCATCGCCTCGAACGACGGGCGGCTGCTGCTGCTCGACGCGACGGAGGAGTCCACCGGCGAGGCCACCGAACTCATCCGGTCCATCAACGGACCCGTCGCCGACCTCGCGTTCTCCCCGGACGGCGCCTGGCTGACCTGGTCGCACCCCGGCATCGGCCGCTCCCTGCGGCAGATCAAGATGGCGCGCATCAAGGACCGGCTGGTCGTCGACGTCACCAACGGCCGCTTCGAGGACGAGAACCCGGTGTTCACCCGGGACGGCCGCTACCTCGCCTTCCTGTCCTGGCGCGGCTTCGACCCCGTCTACGACGTGCACACCGGGGACCTGTCCTTCCCGCTCGGCTGCCGGCCCTACCTCGTCCCGCTGTCCTCCGCCACCCCCTCCCCCTTCGCCCTCAACCCGGACGGCCGGCCCGTCGCCGGCGGTCTGGACCCGGTCGAGGAGGGCACGGAGGACGGCGCGGCGACGGTCGAACTCGAGGGCCTGGAGAGCCGCGTGACGCCCTTCCCGGTCACCGCCTCCAAGTACTCGGCGCTGCACCCGGTCGCGGGCGGCGGCCTGGTCTGGCTGCGCTGGCCGATCTCCGGGGCGCTGGGAGAGACCTTCGCCAACCCGGACGACACCACCGGCCGTCCCACCCTGGAGTTCTTCAACATCACCAAGGCGAAGAAGTCCGAACTCGTCGACCACCTCGACTGGTTCGCGGTCAGCGGCGACGGATCGCGGCTGGTCGTCGTGGACGAGGGCGACCTGCGCGCCGTCCCCTCCACCGAGTCCGGCGACGGCGACTCCACCGTCTGGATCGACCTGCGCCGCGTCCTGCACGAGGTCGACCCGCCCGCCGAGTGGCGCCAGGCCTACGACGAGGCCGGCCGGATCATCCGCGCCTACTTCTGGGACCCGGACATGTGCGGCATCGACTGGCCTGCCGTGCTGGCCCAGTACCGTCCGCTGGTCGAACGGGTCGCCTCTCCCGACGAGTTCGCGGATCTGCTGCGCGAGGTCCTCGGCGAACTGGGCACCTCGCACGCGTACGTGAGCGCCGCCCGGCGCAACGAGGGACCCGCCCACTACCAGCGGCCGCAGGGCCTGCTGGGCGCCAACCTCGTCCGCCGCGACGGCGACTGGATGCTCAAGCGGATCCTGCCCGGCGACTCCTCCGACTCCAAGGCCCGCTCCCCGCTGGCGGGCACCGGCATCCGCGAGGGCGCGGTCCTGACCCACGTGGACGGGCGCCCGGTGGACCCGGTCACCGGGCCCTACCCGCTGCTGGCGGGCGCCGGCGGCACCACGGTCGAGCTCACCTTCCGCCCGGCCGAGGGCGAGGGCCGCTCCCGCCGGGTCGCCGTGGTCCCGCTGACCGACGAACGCACCCTGCGCTACCAGGACTGGGTGGCCAAGCGCCGCCAGGTGGTCCGGGAGCTGAGCGGCGGCCACTGCGGCTATCTGCACATCCCGGACCTCGGCGGCTCGGGCTGGGCCCAGTTCAACCGCGACCTGCGGATGGAGGTGTCCCGCCCGGCCCTCATCATCGACGTCCGGGGCAACGCCGGGGGCCACATCAGCGAGTTGGTCGTCGAGACGCTGACCCGCACCATCCTCGGCTGGGACCTGACCCGCGGCGCCCAGCCCGTCAGTTACGCCTCCAACGCCCCCCGCGGCCCGATCGTGGCCCTCGCCGACGAGGCGACCTCCTCCGACGGCGACATGATCACCGCCGCGTTCAAGCTGCTCGACCTCGGGCCCGTCGTGGGGCAGCGCACCTGGGGCGGAGTCGTCGGCATGACCGGGCGGCACCGGCTCGGCGACGGTTCGGTCATCACCGTGCCGATGAACGCGGCCTGGTTCGACGCCTACGGCTGGTCGGTCGAGAACCACGGGGTGGCGCCCGACCTGGAGATCCTGCGCACCCCGCTGGACTGGGCGGAGGGCCGGCACGCCCAGCTCGACGACGCCGTCCAGCTCGCGCTCGACCTGCTGCGCACCCACCCCGCCGCGTCCCCGCCGGACTACTCCCGCGTGCCGGACCGGACCCGCCCGAAACTGCCGCCGCGCCCGGAGTGACCCGGGCCGGGCCCGCCGGCCGTCCGGGCCCGACGGGCCGTCGGGCCCGGCCCGGACAGCCGCATCGGGGTGCCCCCGGAACAGGGGCACCCCGACGCGTGCAGGACGCGGGCCGTCAGGCGTCGTAGTCCTGGTCGAAGCGGTCCTGCGCCTCCTGCCGGGCACGGTCCGTGGCCGGCATCGCGTGGTCCCGCTCCTGGCGGGAACGCTCGCCCGCCTCGTCGCGCGTGTCGCCCGCCCGGCCCTTGGCCTTCTGCTGAAGACGCTCGGCCTTGTCCTTGAACTGGTCCTGCATGCCCATGAGATTCACTCCCGTAGTGGGTGAGGGGGGATCGGCCCGATCCCGTTGTGGGGAGCGGGTGTTCGGGCCTCGATCAGACTGACACGCGGCCCGGGGCCCCGCATGTCGATCAGTCACGCTCCGTGACGCCCCCGGGAGGGTCAGGGCGCCTCGGCCCCCCGCTCCCGCTCGTCGGCCGCCCCACCGGCCCCGACCAGCCCCGTGCGCACCGTGCCGAGCCGCGGCTCGAACCGCCGCATCTCCCGCTGCCCGACGGACCCGATGAGCGCGGGCAGGTATCCGCGCACGCCCTGCATCCCGCGCAGCCACCACTGCGCGTACACGTGGCTGGAGCGGCGCTCGATGCCCGCCACGATCCGGTCGACGGCCGGGCCCAGCGGATACGTCCTGTTCGACGGCCACGGCAGCCGCTGCCGCAGCTCCCGCATCACCTCGTCCTGGTCAGCGCCCCGCACCATGTCGGTGTCGGTCCACGACAGGTACCCGACGCCCACCCGGACGCCCTTGTGCCCGACCTCGGCCCGCAGGCTGTGCGCGTACGCCTCCACACCGGACTTGGACGCGCAGTACGCCGTCATCATGGGCGCCGGGGTGATCGCCGCGAGCGAGGCGATCTGGAGCAGGTAGCCGCGGCTCTCCGTCAGCACCGGCAGGAAGGCCCGTGCCGTCACCGCCGAACCGATCAGGTTCACCTCGATCACCCGCCGCCAGGCGACCGGGTCGGAGTCCGCGAAGGGACCCCCGCTCGCCACACCGGCGTTGGCGACGACGATGTCGACCTTGCCGAACCGCTGCTTGACCTCCTCCGCGACCCGCGCCATCGCCTCGTGGTCGGTCACGTCGGCGTGCCAGTGGCCGCTCTCGCCGTGCAGCCGCTCCGCGACCTGCTTGAGCGCGTCGGGCTCCAGGCCGACCAGCGCGACCGTGGCCCCGCGCGCGGAGAGTTTGCGGGCGAGCAGCTCGCCGACCCCGCGCGCGGCGCCCGTGACGACCGCGACCTGCCCTTCGAGACTCACCCTGCTCATGCGCCCTCCTTGATGGCGTCGATCCCGTCGATCCCGTCCGCCCCGCCGGTCCGTCCGGCGGGCCGCGCGTACGCCGTGACCAGTTCCCGTATCCGGGCGGTCACCGCCTCCGGTGCCTCCATCGGGGTCATGTGCCCGACGCCGGCGAGTTCGGTGCTGCCCACGCAGTTCGGCAGCAGCGCCACCAGGGCCCGCGCGTGGACGACCGGCGTCAGCCGGTCGGCGGTCCCCGCGATCACCGCCGTGGGCACCCGCAACTCCCGTACACCGTGGTCGAGATCGAGCGACTCCAGGACGGCCGACCAGGCGTGCCGCACGGACCGCGGGCAGGCGTGCACGATCCGCGCGCAGGCGTCGACCACCAGCGGGGACGAACCGGCGCCCATCGTGGCGTACTTGAGGATGCGGCGGGCGAGCGGCGTGACCGGCCCGAGCGGCGCGCGGGAGCCGAGCACCGCGCCGGTGATGCGGGTCCGGAGCCGGCCGGCCCGCAGCGGGACGACCCGCGACTCGGCGACCAGCCGGGTGCTGCCGGTGCTGCACAGCAGGGCCGCCGCGGCGTGCTCGGTGAAGCGCGGCCGGCCCGAGGCCGCCATCAGCGTCATCCCGCCCATCGAGTGCCCCACGAGCACGGCCCGCTCGCCCCGCTCCAGGGTGGCGGCGAGCACCGCCTCCAGGTCGTCGGCGAGCGCGTCGGTGCTGCACACCGCGCCCGCCGGGCTGCGCCCGTGACCGCGCTGGTCGTAGGCGACGACACGGTGGTCGGCGGCCAGGTCCCGGATCTGCGCCGCCCAGAAGGCCGTCGAACAGGTCCAGCCGTGGGCGAGGACCACCGCGGGCGCTCCCTCGGGGCCGTGCACCTCGACATGCAGGCGGGCGCCGTCCGCGGACGTCGCGAGCAGTTCGCGTACCGGTGCGGGCGGGGCGTACGCCCCGTGCTCCGCGTGCGTCGGCCCCCTCACGCCTCGGCCACCGCCTTCGTCGCCCGGGTGCTCCGCGCGGCCGGGGCGGGAGCGGGTCGCGCCGCCCGGACCACCTCGTACTCCGCCAGGTCGACCCGGCGGGTGGCGCTGCGGAACTCGGTCGTCGTGCCGGGCCAGACGGTGGTGTTGACACCGTTGGCGTCGAGGTACCAGCTCGTGCAGCCGCCGGTGTTCCACACCGTGCGCTTCATCCGTTCCTGCACCCGGTCGTTCCAGGCGTCCACGGCGGCGGGCCGCGGGTCGAGCGCCACGCGCCCGCCGAGGACGTCGAGCTGCCGCACGTAGTCGGCCAGGTAGTTGAGCTGGGACTCGATCATCAGGATCATCGAGGAGTTCCCGAGCCCGGTGTTGGGCCCGATGATCGTCATCCAGTTGGGGAAGCCCGCCGCGGTCGCGCCGCGCAGGGACCTCATGCCGTCCTTCCACGCCTCGGCCAGCGTCCGGCCGTCCGCCCCGACGACGCGTTCGGCGATCGGCATGTCGGTGACGTGGAAGCCGGTCCCGAAGACGATCGCGTCGACCTCGGCCCTGCTGCCGTCGGCGGCGACGAGCGTGGAGCCCTCGACGCGGTCCAGTCCGGAGGCGACGACGTCGACGTTCGGCCGGGTGAGCGCCGGATAGTAGGTGTTCGACAGCAGGATGCGCTTGCAGCCGATGCGGTAGTCGGGCGTCAGCCGGTCACGCAGCGCCGGGTCCTTCACGGCCCGCGCGATGTTCCGCTTCGCCAGCCGCTCCACCAGGCCGAGTTCGTCGGGCCGCTTGGTGAAGGCCTGCACCTGGAGTTCGCGGATGCCCCACAGCATTCCGCGCCGGGCCTGGGTGGTGAACGGCAGCCGCCGGTGCAGCCACCGCTCGGCCCCGCTGATCGCCCGGTCCACGCGCGGCATCACCCACGGCGGGGTGCGCTGGAAGAGCGTCAGCCGGGACACCTCGGGCTGGATCGCGGGCACGATCTGGATGGCCGAGGCGCCGGTGCCGACCATGGCGACGCGCTTGCCGCGCAGGTCGTAGTCGTGGTCCCAGCGGGCGGAGTGGAACACCTTGCCGGTGAAGCCGTCGATCCCGGGGATGTCCGGGATCTTGGGGTCCGACAGCGGGCCGGTGGCCGAGACGACGAGGTCGGCCGTCAGGTGGCCGCTGCTCGTCTCGATCACCCAGTGCAGCTTCTGCGCGTCCCAGGTCATCATCCGCACCTCGGAGTCGAACCGCAGGTGCGGGCGCAGCCGGAAGACGTCCGCCACGTGCTCCAGGTAGGCCCGGATGTGCTCCTGCCCGGAAAAGGTGCGCGGCCATTCGGGGTTGGGCGCGAAGGAGAACGAGTAGAGGTGCGAGGGGACGTCGCAGGCGCAGCCGGGGTAGCTGTTGTCGCGCCAGGTGCCGCCCACGCCGCCGGCGCGCTCCAGGACGACGAAGTCGGTGACGCCCTCGCGGCGCAGCCGCACCGCGGCTCCCAGCCCGCCGAATCCGGACCCGATCACCGCCACCCGTACATGCTCGTGCTCGGTCATCCCGACGCCTCCCAGGTCCGCACGACTCCGCCAGTGAACACTGGCGCAATCGGAGCGTAGAGCAGCTTCGTACTGATGGGTAGGGGTCGTGAGCGGGAAAGTTACCCGGGGTACGACGTAGGGTGCGCAGGTGGCCGAGGGAGCAGCGAAGCGGGGCGCCGGAGCGCCGGCACGGGGCGGGCGGGCGCCGGACGACGGCGCGCGCCGGCCGGGGGCGCGGACGCGCGGAGCCACCGGAGCGGGCGCGGGACGGGTCGCCGAGAGCGGCCCCCCGGAGGCCCGCGGGCCCGAGTACCGCATGGAGGAACTCGCCGAGAAGGCCGGCATCACCGTACGCACCCTGCGGTTCTACCGGGAACGCAAGCTCATACCGCCGCCCCGCCGCGAGGGCCGCATCGCCTGGTACGACGACACCCACCTGGCCCGGCTGCGCACCATCTCGGCCCTCCTGGAACGCGGCCACACCCTCAGCGGCATCGCCGAACTGGCCGAGGCGTTCGACCACGGCCGGGACGTGGGCGAACTGCTCGGCCTGGGCGAGCCCTCCGAGGAGGTCCCGGTCCGCCTCTCCCCCGAGGAACTGGCCGACGTCTTCGCCGGGCAGGCGACACCGGAGAACCTCGCCGCCGCCCTCGACCTCGGCTACCTCGGCACGGACGGCGGCGAGATCGTGCACGTCAGCCGGCGACTGCTGGACGTGTCGGCGGCGCTGGTGCGCGAGGGCATCCCGCTCGCCGACGTCCTGCGGGCCGCGAGCCGGGTCCGCGCGCACACCGAAGCCCTCGCCGAACTGTTCACCACGCTGGTCCTCACACAGGACCGCGGCGCGGAGGACCTCCAGCGCCTGCGCCCGCTGGCCAAGAGCGTGGTGGAGGCGGAACTGTCGATGGCCCTGGACCGCAGGCTGCGGGAGAAGGAGCGGGGCGGCGGCACCGCCCCCGGCTCCGCTCCGGCCTGAGCGCCCCGCAGCCCGTCGCGCCGGTCCGGGGGCCGGGCCGGGCGGGGGGCCGCCGCGGGCCGGCCGCGCTCAGAGGTCGTAGACGACCGTCACCGGCGCGTGGTCGGACCAGCGCTCCTCGTGGCTCGCGGCGCGCTCCACGAAGCCCTTGACCGCCCTGCCCGCGAGGCGCGGCGTGCCGACGTGCAGGTCGATCCTCCACCCCGCATCGTTGTCGAAGGCCCGCCCCCGGTAGGACCACCACGAGTAGGGCCCCTCGGTGTCCGGGTGCAGGGCGCGGACGACGTCCACGTAGCCGCCGTCGGACGCGTCGAGGACCTGGCCGAGCCAGGCGCGCTCCTCGGGCAGGAAGCCGGAGTTCTTGCGGTTGGCGCGCCAGTTCTTGAGGTCGGCCTCCTGGTGGGCGATGTTCCAGTCGCCGCAGACCACGACCTCGCGCCCGTCGGCCGCGGCCCGCTCCCGGAGTTCCTTCAGGTATCCGAGGAACTCCGCCATGAACCGGACCTTCTCGTCCTGCCGCTCGGTGCCGACCTCGCCCGAGGGCAGGTAGAGGCTCGCGACGGTGACGCCCGGCAGGTCGGCCTCGACATAGCGGCCGGCGGAGTCGAACTCCTCGGAGCCGAAGCCGACGCGGACGGCGTCCGGCTCGCGGCGGGTGTAGAGGGACACCCCGGCCCGGCCCTTGGCGGCGGCGGGGGCGTGGACGGCATGCCAGCCCTCGGGCGCCCGCACCTCCTCGGGGAGCTGCCCCGGCTCCGCGCGCACCTCCTGGAGGCACAGCACGTCCGCGGAGGTCTGCGCGAGCCACTCCACGAAGCCCTTCTTGGCGGCGGCCCGAAGCCCGTTCACGTTCACCGAGGTCACAGTAAGCACCCGGGCACGATACTGAACGGGTGCACCCGATCCGAACTCGATCACCGGGCCGGCCCGCCGGGGGGCGAGCCGCTTCCCCGGGCCGGCCCCGCACGACACGCCACCCCTCCCCCGCTCCTCCTGCATAGATGTACGGTATATCGCATGAACATCCGCCAGGTCCCCTTCGACCACCCCGACGCCGTCAAGCTCAACGACCGGGTGCAGGCCGAGTACGCCGAGCGCTACGGCGACGGCGGCGACGCCACGCACCTGGAGGCGCGGATGTTCGCACCGCCCGCCGGCCGCTACCTGATCGCCTACGACGCAGGGGACCTGCCGGTGGCCACGGGCGGCTGGCGCTCCCAGGACGCGAACGACGAGGGCTACACCGACGGCGACGCCGAACTCAAGCGGATGTACGTGGTGCCGGAGGCCCGCGGACTCGGCCTGGCCCGGCGCATCCTGGCCGCCCTGGAGGAGGACGCCCGGGCCGCCGGCCGCGTCCGCATGGTCCTGGAGACCGGGGCCAAGCAGCCCGAGGCGGTGGCCCTGTACACGTCGAGCGGCTACGACCCCTGCACGAAGTTCGGCTACTACCGCTTCCACGAACTGAGCCTCTGCTTCGCGAAGGCCCTCTGAGGCCGGGCCCCGCACGGCCGGAGGGAGGTGCGCCCGGCAGGGGCGACGCCCTCCGGCACGGATCACCACGAGCCGCCGCCGGGGCGGGAGTTGCCCGCGCCCGCGCGCCGGGGCCGGACATGGCAAGAGCCCCAGCCGGATCTCTCCGGCTGGGGCTCTTGGCTGCGGTGGACCTGTGGGGATTTGAACCCCAGACCCCCTCGATGCGAACGAGGTGCGCTACCAGACTGCGCCACAGGCCCTTGCAACGAGTGAAACTCTAGCATCCCGATCAGGGTGCTCGGTAATCCGTTCCGGGCCGGTCGGCCGGGCCCCTCCGGGCACCGGCCGGCCGGTGTGTCACTCGTTGGCGGCGCGCGGCCGTTCGCCGTCCTCGTACTGGTCGAACAGGGGGGTGCGGCCGCGCTCGCGGGCGCGCCGCGCGGACGCGGCCCGGCGGGCGTCGCTGCGCCCGTCGTCCGCCGCGTCCTCGGCGTCCGCGTCCGCCTCGGGGGTCTCCTCGACGGCGTCGGCCGACGGGAGGCCCGGCTCGGCCACGCTGGAGCGCGCGGAACTCCAGGCGTCCTGCGCGCCGAGGTCCACGTCCGCCGTGGCCCGCGGCGCGACGGGCGCCGTCACGTACGTCGGCAGCGGGACCGGCACCGGGTCCCAGCTGTCGCCCTGGCGCGGGCCGTTCCGGCGCTCGCGCTGCTGGTCGACCCACTCGGCGTGGTCCGTCTGCTCGACGAGGGCCCGGCGGTCGGCGGCCAGCGCGGACAGACCGGTCTCGGTGCCCGCGGCTGGGCCTTCCTCCGGTTCGTCCGCCACCGGGTCGGCGGCGGGACGGCGGCGCGGCTGGCGCTCCCGGAGCCGCTGCGCCGCGACCTCGGCCCGCTGCCGGTCCATGGTGTAGGTGAAGCGCCGCCGCTCCTGCACCCGCAGGTACACGATGTACGAGCTGAGCAGCACGGCGGGCACGGCCGGCGCCCAGAGGAACGCCAGGCCGCCGACGGCCGCGACGATCGCGCCGACCGTGAAGGCGAGGAAGAGCAGGACCGTCGTACGCCGGCGGCGCGCGAGGACCTTCACGCGCCGCGCCCGCGCTTCGGCTTCCGCCGACGTCGACCGCCGCACGCCGGCACGGCCCGCGCCGGTCGACGTGGCCTGCCGGGGCGCGGACACGACCGGCCGTCTCGGCGCGGAGGCGGCCGGCTGCTGCGGTACGGCCCGGGAGGTGCCCGCGGTCTCGTACACGTCCCCGTCCCCCTCTCCGCCGGGTGCCCGGTCGCCCGGGACGGGCTCCGCCGGCGCCGGTTCGGGAGGCCGGACCCGCTCGTGGCCCCGGGGCCGGTGCCGGACGGACGTCCGGGACCGGGCCGGAGGCATGGCGAAGGCCCGGACGTCCACCGAGTCGGTGGCGTCGTCCGGGTCGGCGTCGGGCTCCCCCTCGTCGGCGGAGCGCGCCCGCAGGTCCCTGGCGTACCGACGCTCCATGCCCGCCCGTCCGGACAGCAGCCGGATGGCGGTGCTGAAGCGCTCGGTCGGACGAGCTTCGTTCAGCTCGTCCTGCCTACGGAGCCACATCGGCACCAAGTAGGCGGCCCAGGCCCCGACGATGACTGCGTAGATGAGGCCGCTGCTGCTCACGCCTCACACGGTAGAGGGGTTTGTGTGAGGCCATCTGCCAATTGCGCCGGTGTGTCGCACGATCTGGCTGATATTTCGAGCTTTTTTTGTGACCGATGCGATCAACAGGCCGCCGGGAGGGCGAATTTAATGCCCGGAGCCGATCGCAGGACGATCAATTTCGAACACCTATTTCATTTCCCCGTGTTGCCGGGGGTGCTCGGGTCGTGCGATCCGGCCGCGTCCGGTCCGGCCTGTTCCGGACCGGTGCGGAGGGGCCGGTTGCGCCGCCAGCGCGCCAGCAGCCCCTCGGGCACCTCCTCCGCGGTGAGCGCGAAGACGAGGTGGTCGCGCCACGCGCCGTCGATGTGCAGATAGCGCGGGCGCAGCCCTTCCTCGCGGAATCCGAGTTTCTCCGCCACGCGGCGGCTGGGCCGGTTCTCGGGGCGAATGCAGACCTCGACGCGGTGCAGTCCGACCGTGCGGAAGCAGTGGTCGGTCGCCAGCGCCACGGCCGTCGGCATCACGCCGCGGCCCGCCACCGACTGGTCCACCCAGTAGCCGACGTGACCGGAGCACATCGAGCCCCAGGTGATGCCGGCGACGGTCAACTGGCCGACCAGCCGCCCCTGGTACTCGATCACGAAGGGCAGCATCCGGCCCGCGTTGGCCTCGGCCCGCAGGTGCCGGACCATCTGACGGTAGGTCGGCCGGTGCGCGATCGGGCCGCTGGGCGTGGGCGGCGGGATCGTCGCCTCCCAGGGGCGCAGCCAGTCGCGGTTGCGCCGGTTGACCTCACGCCAGGTCCGCTGGTCGCGCAGCCTTATGGGCCGGAGGACGACGTCGCCGTCCGCCAGCTCGACGGGCCAGGACTGGCTGTTCAGCTCGCACCCCCAGTGCCGCCGGGTCTGAGGTGGTCGCCGCCGCGGAGCTGGTCGACGGCGTGGGCCAGCAGGGGCTCCAGGACGGCCAGACCGTCCTTCACCCCGCCGGGTGAACCCGGAAGGTTCACGATCAGTGTCTCGCGGGCGACTCCGGCCAGCCCGCGGGAGAGCGCCGCCGTCGGGACCGCCGCGCGGCCGAACGCCCGGATGGCCTCGGGAATGCCGGGGACCTCCCGGTCGAGGACCCGCCGGGTCGCCTCCGGGGTGCGGTCGGTGGGCGAGACGCCGGTGCCGCCGGTGGTGACGATGACGTCGTAGCCGGCCTCGACCCCGGCACGCAGCGCCGCCTCCACGGGGTCCCCGTCCGGCACGACCTGCGGCCCCTCGACCGCGAAGCCGAAGGAGGTGAGCCCCGCCGCGATCAGGGGACCGCCCCGGTCCTCGTACACGCCCGCGGAGGCGCGGTTCGAGGCGGTGACCACCAGGGCCCGGTAGGGCCGGGAGGCCCCGCGCCCGTCGTGGCCGTCGTGGTCGCCGTGACCGGTGTGGCCTGCATGATCAGCGTGGCCGCCATGGTCTGGGTGACCTGCGTGACCGGCGTGGTCTGCGTGGCCGCCGTGGCCCGCGTGATCGCCGTGACCGGCGTGATCTGCGGGGTCGCTCATGGCCGGCTCCAGTCCCCGGACTTCCCGCCCGTCTTCTCCTCCACCCGGATGTCCGTGACGACCGCCGCCTTGTCGACGGCCTTGACCATGTCGACCAGGGTGAGGGCGGCGACACCGACGGCGGTGAGGGCCTCCATCTCGACGCCCGTGCGGTCGGTCGTCCGGACGGTGGCGAGGATCTCGACGGCGTCGTCCGCGACGGACAGATCGACCGTCACGCCCGACAGGGCCAGCGGGTGGCAGAGCGGGATCAGGTCCGGGGTGCGCTTGGCTCCCATGATGCCCGCGATGCGGGCGGTGGCGAGGGCGTCTCCCTTGGGCACCCCCTCGCCGCGCAGCAGCTCGACGACGCGCGGCGAGACCAGGACCCGGCCGGAAGCGCGCGCCGTGCGCGCGGTCACGTCCTTCGCCGACACGTCGACCATGCGGGCGGCACCCGCCGCGTCGATGTGCGTCAGTCGGTCCTGCGCGGGGGGTCCGGAGGAGTCCCCCCGGGACGGAACAGTCATGTGCGTGGGCGCTCCCGGTCTGGGCCCGTCGCGGTGCGGCGCGTGGGCCTGGTGTGCGCGACACGTTACCGCCCGGCCGGGCGGCCCCACCG
Organism: Streptomyces sp. NPDC048566; assembly: GCF_043199735.1. Taxonomy (NCBI): domain Bacteria; kingdom Bacillati; phylum Actinomycetota; class Actinomycetes; order Kitasatosporales; family Streptomycetaceae; genus Streptomyces; species Streptomyces sp. NPDC048566. Next base: position 727,179 of record NZ_JBICWL010000001.1, on the reverse strand, counting down.
CCCCGAGCCGGGCCCGCGGCCCTCTCGTGCCCCGGTGGCCGCGCGTCGCCCGCCCGCCGCGCGCGGGCCGCTCAGCCGAGCAGCACGACCTCGACCTCGGTGCCCGGCTGCACCGAGGTGACGTCCTCGGGGACGACGATCAGGGCGTCGGCGTGCGCGAGGGCGGCGACCAGGTGCGATCCGGCGCCGCCGACGGGAGTGACCGTGCCGTCGGCGACGGTGCCGCGCAGGAACTGGCGGCGCCCGGCGGGCGAGGTCAGCGCCGCGCCGGCGGCGAGGGTGGCCCGGGTGGTGGGCCGGTGGACGTCCCGCAGGCCGGCCAGGGTGCGGATGGCGGGGCGCACGAAGAGCTCGAAGGAGACGTAGGAGGAGACGGGGTTGCCCGGCAGCGCGAGCAGCGGGGTGTGGTCGGGGCCGATGGAGCCGAAGCCCTGCGGCTTGCCGGGCTGCATGGCGAGCTTGCGGAAGTCGATGCCGGAGCCGGCCTCGTCCTCGTCCCCCACGGAGGACAGGGCCTCCTTGACGACGTCGTAGGCGCCGACGCTCACGCCTCCGGTGGTGACGACGAGGTCGGCGCGGATCAGCTGGTCCTCGATGGTGGCGCGCAGCGTCTCGGCGTCGTCGGCGACGGCGCCCACCCGGTAGGCGATCGCTCCGGCGTCGCGGGCGGCCGCGTACAGGGCGAAGCTGTTGGAGTCGTAGATCCGGCCGTCGCCCAGTTCCTCGCCGGGCTGCGCGAGTTCGCTGCCGGTGGAGAGCACCACCACGCGCGGGCGGGGGCGCACGCGGACGGTGCCGCGGCCGATCGCGGCGAGCAGGCCGATCTGCGGCGGGCCGAGGACGGTGCCCGCTTCGAGGGCGCGGTCGCCGGCCCGCACGTCGCTGCCGGCGGCGCGCACGTGCGCGCGGGCGTCGGCGGCGCGGTGGATGTGCACCTGCCCGAAGGAGCCCTCGGGCGAGGCGCTGTGCGCGCGCATCCCGCTGACCGGGCCCTCGCCCAGCCCGCCGTCCGTCCACTCGACGGGGACGACGGCCTCGGCTCCCGGCGGCAGCGGGGCGCCGGTCATGATGCGGGCCGCCTGGCCGGGACCCACGTAGGGGGCGTCGGCCTGGCCGGCCGCGACGTCGCCGACGACGGTGAGGACTGCCGGGTACTCCTCGCTCGCGCCCGCGACGTCCGCGACCCGGACCGCGTACCCGTCCATCGAGCTGTTGTCGAAGGGCGGCAGGGAGACCGGCACCGTGACGTCCTCGACCAGGACGCAGCCCTGGGCGTCGAGGAGCTGCAGCTCGATGGGTTCGAGGGGGCGGACGGTGCCGAGGATGTCCTCCAGGTGGTCCTCCACCGACCAGAGGTGTTCCCGGCCGGTGGTGCGGGTCGCGGCGCTGCTCAAAGTCCTACATCTCCTCGGCTACGTAACTGCGGAGCCAGGCCCGGAAGTCCGGGCCCAGGTCTTCACGTTCGCACGCGAGTCTGACAATGGCACGCAGGTAGTCGCCACGGTCGCCGGTGTCATAGCGGCGGCCCTCGAAGACGACGCCGTGCACCGGGCCGCCGGTCTTCTCGTCGTCGGCGAGCTGCTGGAGGGCGTCGGTGAGCTGGATCTCGCCGCCGCGGCCCGGCTCGGTCTTGCGCAGTATGCCGAAGATGCCCGGGTCGAGGACGTAGCGGCCGATGATGGCGTAGTTGCTGGGCGCGTCGGCGGCGTCGGGCTTCTCGACCAGGCCGGTCACCTTCACGAGGTCGCCCTCGTCGGTGCGCTCGACGGCGGCGCACCCGTAGAGGTGGATCTGCTCCGGCGCGACCTCCATGAGGGCGACGACACTGCCCCCGTGGCGCTCCTGGACCTCGACCATGCGGGCGAGCAGGGGGTCGCGGGGGTCGATCAGGTCGTCGCCGAGCAGGACGGCGAAGGGTTCGTCGCCGACGTGCGGGGCGGCACACAGGACGGCGTGACCGAGCCCCCTGGGGTCGCCCTGGCGGACGTAGTGCATGGTCGCGAGGTCGCTGGACTCCTGGACCTTGGCGAGCCGGCCGGCGTCGCCCTTCTTCTGGAGCGCCGACTCCAGTTCGTAGTTGCGGTCGAAGTGGTCCTCCAGCGGGCGCTTGTTGCGGCCCGTGATCATCAGGACGTCGTCGAGACCCGCCGACACGGCCTCTTCGACCACGTACTGGATCGCCGGCTTGTCGACGACCGGAAGCATCTCCTTGGGAGTGGCCTTCGTGGCCGGCAGGAACCGGGTGCCGAGGCCGGCGGCGGGGATGACAGCCTTGGTGATCCTGGGGTGCGACTCAGTCATGGCGGCAACCATATCCGGTGCCTATGTGCTGGATCTGTGGCTCCGGTTAATTCGCTCTCATATGAGCACATTAGGAAGACCGAGGGAGCGAGCTGTGAACCACCTGGACCCCGGACCGGAGCCTACGAAGCGCATGTTGCGCCGAGGATTCCTCGCGGTGAGGAGCGGGTTGACGGACGATGACGTGCGCGCGTCGGCCGCGGCGCTCGCCGTCCGCGCCCTGGAGCTGCCCGAACTGGCGCACGCGCGCTCGGTGGCGGCGTACGTGTCCGTGGGGAGCGAGCCCGGCACGCTCGCGCTCCTCGACGCGCTCCGCGCGCGCGGGGTGCGGGTCCTGCTGCCGGTCCTGCTGCCGGACAACGACCTCGACTGGGGCGCGTACGAGGGGGCCGGCTCCCTCGGCCCGGTCCGGCACGGCGCGCGGACGACCCTGCTGGAGCCGGTGGGCGAGCGGTTGGGGCCGGAGGCCGTCCGGTCCGCGGACGTGGTCCTGCTGCCCGGTCTCGCGGTCGACGCGGACGGGATGCGGCTGGGCCGCGGCGGCGGCTCCTACGACCGCGTTCTCGCGCGCCTGGCGCGGGCGTCCGCCGACCCCGCGCTGGTGGTGCTCCTGTACGACACCGAAGTCGTCGACCGGGTCCCGGCCGAGGCCCACGACCGGCCGGTCCACGCGGTGGTCACGCCGTCGGGGGTGCGGCGCTTCCGCTGACCGGCGCGCAGAGCGCGAAGTGGCCCTCCACGCACGCGTGGAGGGCCACTTCCGCCGGGCGGCACCGGGGCGTCACGCCCCGGCCGGCCGCCGGGCGGTCACGGCTTGAGGACCAGGGTGTCGCTCGTCCGCTTGCCGACGGCCTCGGCGGAGAACGCCCAGGGCAGCAGTTCGCCCTTGGCCCACAGGTCCGTCTGGTCCGTGTAGTGCGCGCTGTAGGCGTGCCCGCTGGCGCCCGACAGGTTGATCCACTTCGACTTGTCCAGGTCGCCGAGGTTCACGACCATCCGCATCGAGGGGACCCAGACGACGCCGTAGCCGCCCGCCGCGTTCCACCCGGTCGCGTTGACCGCCGCCTCGCCGCCGCCGAGCTTCCACGGGCCGCGGTTGAGCATGTACTGCAGGAAGCCGGGACCCTCGGTGCCCAGGGTCTGGTTCTTCAGGAACAGGCGGTGCAGCCGCCCCCAGCTCCAGGTGTCGATGTCCTTGCCGAGCTTGGCGGTCAGCTCCCAGCGGGCGTCCCGCATGGCGCGCCCGAACAGCTCGTCACGGGTGGTGGTCGCCTCCTGGGTGCGCGTCCTCGGCAGCTTCCACCAGTCGTTGTGCTCGTCGTCGATGATCTTGCGGACGACCTCGAACCAGCGGTCCCCGCCGTCGGGCTGCGCCTGGTCCGCGTCGCGCTCGCCGCACTCGCGCACCCTCTGGTCCTCGTCGGCCGGGCCCGTGCTGTCGACCCGGTCGACGTACAGGCACTGGCCCTTGACCCGCAGTTCCTTGGGCAGCTTGTCGCCGAAGGCGAGCTTGAGGATGTTGCGCCAGGTGGCGTTGAAGTAGGCCGCCGCCGCGGAGTCGGAGTCCTGGGTGTAGTCCCAGCCCTCCAGCAGCTTCTGGGCGTCCCGGACGTCCTTGTCCGCCACGTCGATCTTGAGCAGCTTCGGCACGATCAGCTTGGCGATCTCGCTGCTGTTGTCCAGCTGCATCTGCCGCATGTCGTCGGTGGAGATCTTGCCTCCGCCGTTGATCTTCGACGCGATGAGGTCGTTGATCCGCTGGCTGCGGGTGCCGTAGCCCCAGTCCGTGGTGAGCGTGTAGGGGTAGCTGTCCTTGTCCACGACGGCCTGGTTGGCGGTCACGATGTAGCCGCGCTCGGGGTTGTACTCGTAGGGCAGCGCGGACTGCTTGATGTAGCCGGTCCAGCGGTAGGCGGAGTCCCAGCCCGGCGAGGGCAGCGAGCCGTCGTCGCCCTTGGCGCGCGTGGGGATCTTGCCGGGCAGCTGGTAGCCGATGTTGCCCTCGGTGTCCGCGTAGATCAGGTTCTGCGAGGGAACGTCGAAGGACGTGGCGGCCTTGCGGAACTCCGTCCAGTCGCCGGCCCGGTCCATCTCGAAGACGGCGTCCATCGAGGTGCCGGGGTCCAGCGCCGTCCAGCGGAGCGCGATGGCGTAGCCGTCCCCGCGGTCGGGCGCCTCGGAGTCGACGCCGGCCTTCTTGCCGACCTTGACCAGTTCGTCGTCCCGGTCGGAGAGCAGCGGCATGCCGTCCTCGGTCGAGCGGACCACGATGGTCTTGCTCGCGCCGCCCGCGACCTTGATGGTCTCCTTGCGGGTGGTGAAGGGCAGCACCTTGCCGTCGTACTCGTAGCCGTCGCCGGTGATCTTCTCCAGGTAGAGGTCGGTGACGTCGACCCCGGAGTTGGTCATGCCCCAGGCGATGTCCCGGTTGTGGCCGATGACGACACCGGGCATGCCCGCGAAGGTGTAGCCGGAGACGTCGTAGCGGCACGCGGCCGACACGGTCGTGCAGTGCAGGCCCATCTGGTACCAGACCGACGGCAGCGAGGGCGACAGGTGCGGGTCGTTGGCGAGCAGCGGCTTGCCGGTGATGGTGTGGCTGCCCGCGACGACCCAGGAGTTGGAGCCGATGCCGTTGCCGTTGACGCCGACCGCGGTGGGGACGTCGTCGAGCACGTCGTACAGCCCGGAGAGCTGGCTCTGGAGCCCGGCGGGAGCCTCGGTTCCGCCCGCGAGCCCGCTGCCCGCGGGGGGCGTCGACCCGGCGGCGGTGCCGGTGGGCGAGTACGCGCCGGTGGCGCTGTCGTACGCGCCCTCCTGGACGATCGCCTTGTTCCGACCGTAGGGGTACTCCGGGTAGAGGTCGGCGATCTGCTTCGGGCCGAGCCGGCTCGTCATCAGGGAACGGTCGATCTCGTCCTGCATGTTGCCGCGCAGGTCCCAGGCCATCGCCTTGAGCCACGCCACCGAGTCGACCGGGGTCCACTGCCGGGGCGTGTAGTCGTTGCTGAAGCCCAGGGCGGCGTACTCCAGGGAGATGTCCTTGCCGTCCTTGCCCAACAGATAGGCGTTGACTCCCCTGGCGTACGCCCGGAGGTACTTCTTCGTGGAGGCCGACAGCTCGGTGTCGTACTCCTTCTGCGCCACCCGGTTCCAGCCGAGGGTGCGCAGGAACGCGTCGTTGTCGACCTGGCCCTTGCCGAACATCTCGGAGAGCCGGCCCGAGGTCATGTGGCGGCGCACGTCCATCTCGTAGAACCGGTCCTGCGCCTGGACGAAGCCCTGGGCCATGAACAGGTCCTCGTCGGACGAGGCGTAGATCTGGGGGATGCCGTTCCCGTCGCGCTTGACGTCCACCGGCCCGGACAGGCCGTCGAGCGCTATGGAGCCCTTCGTCTGCGGGAAGGAGGCGCGCACGGTGCTGACACTCCAGTACGCGCCGAAGGCGATGCCCCCGATGACGGCGAGAACCAGGACAATCAAGACCAGTCGGGCTCTGCGCCCCTTCTTCCTGCCGGACTTGCCGGGCTTTTGGCCGGAAGAGGCGGTGGTGTTGGGGGGCATCGCTGTCCTTGCTGTCCTAACGCGAGCGGCAGGCGGTCCTGGAGTGCTGGAGCAACCATAGGCGCAGGGCCGGACGCACCTGGACGCGGAGTCGGGAACCGGGAGGTGCGAGCACGCGATCACGCTTCCCGGAACGTCAAGAAAGCGTCAAGAGTTAGGTAAGGTAACGAAGTAACTTGCACTGAAGTACCCGGCTTCCGGTGCTCGGATCCGCGCCCGTCCCGGCGGGACCGGATCGGCGAGAAAGGAACAGCCCCTGACTGTCCACCACCTCAACCAGCTCCTGCTCGTGTGCGCGCTCGTCCTGCTCGTCGCCGTGGCGGCGGTGCGGATCTCCTCACGCAGCGGGCTCCCCACCCTGCTCGTGTACCTGGGGATCGGCGTCGCCATGGGGCAGGACGGCATCGGCGACGTCCACTTCGACAACGCCGAGCTGACCCAGGTCATCGGCTACGCGGCCCTCGTCGTGATCCTCGCCGAGGGCGGACTCGGCACGAAGTGGAAGGAGATCAGGCCGGCCCTCCCGGCCGCCTCCTCGCTGGCACTGGTGGGCGTCGCGGTGAGCGTCGGCGTCACCGCGGCGGCGGCGCACTACCTGATCGACCTGGAATGGCGGCAGGCTCTCATCGTCGGGGCGGTGGTGTCCTCCACGGACGCGGCGGCGGTCTTCTCCGTGCTGCGCAAGATCCCGCTGCCCGCGCGCGTGACGGGCATCCTGGAGGCCGAGTCCGGCTTCAACGACGCCCCGGTGGTCATCCTCGTCGTCGCCTTCTCCACCGCCGGGCCGGTGGAGCACTGGTACCTGCTCGTCGGCGAGATAGCCCTGGAACTCGCGATCGGCGCCGCCATCGGCATCGCGGTCGGCTGGCTCGGCGCCTTCGGCCTGCGGCACGTCGCGCTGCCCGCCTCCGGCCTCTACCCCATCGCCGTCATGGCCATCGCCGTCGTCGCCTACGCCGCCGGCGCGCTCGCCCACGGCAGCGGATTCCTCGCGGTCTACCTCGCCGCCATGCTCCTCGGCAACGCCAGGCTCCCGCACTGGCCCGCCACCCGCGGCTTCGCCGAAGGGCTCGGCTGGATCGCCCAGATCGGCATGTTCGTGCTGCTGGGCCTGCTGGTGACCCCGCACGAGATGGGCGACGACATCGTGCCCGCGCTCATCGTCGGCCTCGTCCTGACGATGGTGGCGCGGCCCCTCAGCGTCCTCGTCAGCCTGGTGCCCTTCCGCATCCCCTGGCAGGAGCGGGTCCTGCTCTCCTGGGCGGGCCTGCGCGGCGCGGTGCCCATCATCCTCGCCACCATCCCCATGGTGAACGGCGTCCCGGACAGCCGCCGGATCTTCAACATCGTCTTCGTCCTGGTCGTCGTGTACACCCTCGTCCAGGGCCCGACGCTGCCCTGGCTGGCCCGCACCCTCCGACTCGGCGGCCCCTCGGGCGCCTCCGACCTCGGCATCGAGTCGGCCCCCCTGGAGCGGCTCCGCGGTCACCTGCTGTCGGTCGCCATCCCCGAGGGTTCGCGGATGCACGGCGTGGAGGTGGGCGAGCTGCGGATGCCCCCCGGCGCGGCCGTCACGCTGGTCGTCCGCGACGGCAAGTCCTTCGTTCCGCTGCCGACCACGGTGCTCCGACTCGGCGACGAACTGCTCGTGGTGGCCACCGACCCGGTCCGCGACGCCGCCGAGAAGCGCCTGCGCGCGGTGGGCCAGGGCGGCAAGCTGGCCGGCTGGCTGGGCACCGGCGAGAGCGCCACCGGACACCACCGCGACCACACCACGCACCGCAGCGGCGCGTGAGCCCCATCGGGCGGCCCGGCGGCGCGTAGGCCCCTCGGGCAGCGCGGCGGCCCGCGGCCCTCCCGGGGCTTCCGCGCCACCCCCGGGGGCGCGGAAGACGAGGGCATTCGCAGGCCGGGGTCACCACGGTGCTCGTTTTCACAGGAGGCGGGGCCGCCGGCCCCTGTAGGATGAAGGCACACCCAGATCGAACCAACTCTGCCTGACGCAGAGCTGGCGCGACCGTATGGCGGCCGTGACGCCCTCCTGCCGAGGACGCCGGTATCTACCGCAGATCCGCGCAAGAGGACAGCTCTCGGCGCCCCCGCACGGGCGCGCTACCAGGCGGCAGAAAGGCACGGGCCGTGGCATCCACGGTCACCTCCCGTCCTGGATACGGACAGCTGCTGCGCACCCGCGGCGCCTGGACGTTCCTGCTCCCCGGATTCGCCGCACGGCAGCCGTTCGCCATGCTGACGATCTCCATCGTGCTGCTCGTGCAGCACACCACCGGCTCCTACGGCGCGGCCGGCGCCGTCGCCGCCGCCACGGGCGTCTCCATGGCCCTGTTCGCGCCCTTCACCGGACGCCTCGCCGACCGCCACGGACAGCGGGCCGTCCTGCTGCCCGGCGTCCTCGTGCACGCCGTGGCGGGCGTCTCGCTGACCGCCCTGGCGCTGGCGCACGCCCCGCTGTGGGCGCTCTTCGCCGCCGCCGTGCCCACCGGCGCCTCGGTGCCGCAGGTCGGCCCCATGGTGCGGGCCCGCTGGGGTGTGAAGCTCCAGGGCTCCCCCCTGATGACGACGGCGGCGGCCTTCGAGTCGGTCACCGACGAGCTGACCTTCGTCCTCGGCCCGCTCCTCGCCACCGCCCTGTGCACGACCGTCGACCCCGCCGCCGGCCTGCTCGCGGAGGCCACGCTGACCCTCGTCGGCGGACTGCTGTTCGCCGCCCGCCGGAGTACGCAGCCGGCCGTCTCCGCCGAGCGGCACACGCGCGTGGAGCACGGTTCCGCGCTGCGGGTCCCCGGGGTGCGCGTCCTCGTCGTCACGTTCCTCGGCATCGGCTCGGTCTTCGGCGGCATGCAGGTCTCGCTGGCCGCGTTCAGCGAGTCGATCGGCGAGCCCGGCCTGAACGGCGTCCTGTACGGCGTGTTCGCGGCGGGCAACATGATCTCGGGCATCGTCTGCGGTGCCGTCGCCTGGAAGGCGGCACCCCAGCGGCGGCTCGTCGTCGGGTACACCGCCCTCGCGCTGGCCGCCTCCGGGCTGCTGGCCGCGCACTCGGCGGTCGTGCTCGCCGGCGTCGGCCTCCTGGTCGGCATGTGCATCGCCCCGGCGCTGATCACCGGCTACACGCTGGTCGAGAACCTGGTCCCGCAGGGGGCCCGCACCGAGGCCTTCACCTGGCTGACCGGCGCGGTCGCCCTCGGCCAGGCGGCGGCCGTCACGGTCGCCGGCCAGTTGGAGGACCGGGCGGGAGACGGTGCCGGCTTCCTGGTGCCCATGGGCGGTACGGTCCTCGCGCTGGCGACCCTCCTGGCCCTGCGGTCACGCCTCGCCGCGAGCGCCCCGAGCCGGACGGTCGCACGTGGCGTCGGTCACCGCGTGCCGGTGACAGTGGACTGATGCCGCGGAATACGTCACTATGGACCATCGTTAGCACTCACTGAGTGAGAGTGCCAGGAGGAAGACAAGTGCCGACCTACCAGTACCAGTGCACCGAGTGCGGCGAGGGCCTCGAGGCGGTGCAGAAGTTCACCGATGACGCCCTGACCGAGTGCCCCAGCTGCAGTGGCCGCCTGAAGAAGGTGTTCTCCGCCGTCGGCATTGTCTTCAAGGGCTCCGGCTTCTACCGCAACGACAGCCGCGGCTCCTCGTCGAGCAGCTCGCCCGCGTCGAAGCCGTCGACGTCCGCCGCGGCCTCCTCCTCCGACGCCAAGTCGGCGTCCGCGCCGTCCTCCTCGTCGTCCTCGGACACGAAGTCGTCGAGCACCGGCTCGGCCGGCAGCTCCGCCGCCTAAGGACGCCTCCCGCCGGGGCCCGCTCCCCGGCCGGACCCGCTCGATCCCGCCCGGCCCCGCCGCCTCACGGCGACGGGGTCCTCGGCGTTTCCGCGGCCCGGTTAGGGTGCCGTTCATGGCGAACACGGACAACACCCAGACCCCGGCCGGGGAGCAGGCGACCGACCGGGCCGAGATCGGTGTCATCGGCGGCTCGGGCCTCTACTCCTTCCTCGACGACGTGACCGAGATCCAGGTCGACACCCCTTACGGGCCCCCCAGCGACTCCCTCTTCCTCGGCGAGATCGCCGGCCGCCGGGTCGCCTTCCTGCCCCGCCACGGCCGCGGCCACCATCTGCCGCCGCACCGCATCAACTACCGCGCCAACCTGTGGGCGCTGCGTTCCGTCGGCGCCCGCCAGATCCTCGGCCCCTGCGCCGTGGGCGGCCTGCGCGAGGAGTACGGGCCGGGCACGCTCCTCGTGCCGGACCAGTTCGCCGACCGCACGAAGGCGCGGGCCCAGTCCTACTTCGACGGACTGCCGCTGCCCGACGGCTCGGTGCCCAACGTGGTGCACGTGTCCCTGGCGGACCCGTACTGCCCTGCCGGGCGCCGGGCCGCCCTGGACGCGGCGCGCGGCCGGGCCTGGGAACCGGTGGACGGCGGCACGCTCGTGGTCGTGGAGGGCCCCCGGTTCTCCACCCGGGCCGAATCGCTCTGGCACCGGGCGCAGGGCTGGTCGGTGGTCGGCATGACCGGCCACCCGGAGGCCGCGCTGGCCCGCGAACTGGAGCTCTGCTACACCTCGTTGACGCTGGTCACCGACCTGGACGCGGGCGCCGAGAGCGGCGAGGGCGTCTCCCACGACGAGGTGCTCAAGGTGTTCGCGGCGAACGTGGACCGGCTGCGCGGCGTGCTCTTCGACGCCGTCGCCGCCCTCCCGGACAACGCCGCGCGCGACTGCCCGTGCACGACGGCGCTCGGCGGGATGGACCCGGGCTTCACACTGCCGTAGCGGCCGGGGCGGTGGGCGAAGGGCCCTCCCGACCGCGCGGAACCACCCGTTCGGGCAGGCGAGTTGTCCACAATCGGGCGGCGGTGCACAGGCTTCGGCACGGTGCGCCGCGAGGCCCCATCGTGGGATCGCACGCCGGTCCCTCGTCACAGGTGGTGGTCTCCATGACTCGGCACATCCTCCTCCCTCCGCACCACGGTCAGGCGCCCCCTCCCTCCGGGCGGGAACAGGCGGCACGGCCCGATCCGCGGCCCCGGCCGGCGGCGCCCTCCCGGCGTCCGGCCGAGCCGCGGCCCTCGGGGCCGGACGGCCCGGCGGGCGCGGACGCACCGCCGACGTGCGCCGTGCCGCACTTCGCGCCCGTCCGGCTGGGCGGCGGCTGCCGGCTGCGGCGCCTGGCGCGGCACCGGAGGCGGGCCGTGGCCGCGGGCCTGGCGATGACGGCCGCCGCCCTCGTCGCGGCCGGACCGCAGGCCGCCGAAGGGGCGCGCGGCCATCCGGCGGCCACCGCCTCCGCACCCGCCGCCACCGTGTCCCGGGACTCCGCGGCCTCCCCCGCCGGTCCGGCCCCGGACCACGCCCCCACCGTGACGGCCCCCGTCCGGATCGCCGACGGCGCGACGGTGGGGCTGCTGCGCCCCGGGGACCGGGTGGACGTGGTGGCGGCGGACACCGGCGGTGCGGTGCGGGTCGTGGCGGCCGGCGCCCGGGTCGCCGAGGTGCCGGACGTCGGCGGCACCGAGACGGGGGCGCTGGTGGTTCTCGCCGTACCGCGCCCGACGGCCGTGCGGCTGGCCGGCGCGGGCACGACGTCACGACTGGCGGTGACGGTGCGGTGAGGGGTGGAGAAACCGTGTCAAGTCCCTCGTTGGAGCGACCCAATTGGACAGGCCCGTCGGCCCCTGCCGTAGGTTTCGGAACTGTTTGTTCCACGACTTGTGCAGAGGGGCCTCCTGGTGAGCGACAAGCAGCAGCCCGGCGTCTGGGAGGGCTTCAAGGCCTTCCTGATGCGCGGCAACGTCATCGACCTGGCCGTCGCGGTGGTCATCGGTGCCGCCTTCACCAACATCGTCAACTCCGTGGTGAAGGGGATCATCAACCCGGTGGTCGGGGCGATCGGGACGCAGAACCTCGACGGTTACTACTCCTGCCTGAAGGCACCGTGCACCGGCAGCGGGGACGATACCGACGGCATCCGCATCATGTGGGGTTCGGTGCTGGGCGCCACGCTCAGCTTCGTGATCACGGCGGCGGTCGTGTACTTCCTGATGGTGCTGCCGATGGCCAAGTTCCTGGCCCGTCAGGCCGCCCGCCAGAAGGCGAAGGAGAACACCCAGGAGGTGCTGGAGGTGACCGAGCTGGAGGTGCTCAAGGAGATCCGCGACGCGCTGGTCGCCCAGCGCGGCAGCGGACAGCAGGGGAACGGACAGCGCGAGGGCTGACGGCGGGGGCCGCCGCCGCTCAGATGTGGTGGGGCGGCTTCTCGTCGAGGAAGCGCTTGAGGTCGGCGGCGCTGTCACCGGTGCCCTCGGCCTGCTCCCCCCAGCCGTGGTCCGTGTCGTCCGAGGACTGCCGGTCCAGCGGGTCGTCGAAGACCAGCGCCGGCTTCGGGTCGCGCGGCTGCTGCGGATCGCGCGGTCCGGGGGCGGGGGCGGTACTCATGACCCCAGGGTACGACGCGGCAGGCGGCGCCCGCCCGGGTACCGCCCCGCACCCCGCCGACGGCGGTCGATGGTCGGCGGACGGCGATCGACGGACGGCGGTCCGCGGTCGGCGGCGCCACGCGACCGGCGGACGGCGGCACCACGGGCGCCCGTGGCCCGCTTCACCCGATTTCGCGCCGGTCATCTGCTGTGCTGGGTCCCATGACCTCCCGTTCCACTCCCCAGTCCAGCGCGACGGCCCGGCCCGCGCGCCGTCACCTGCGCAGAATGACGGCCCGCGGACGCGACGAGGCCCATCGGGTCGCATCGCCCCTGGAACTCTTCTTCGACCTGTGCTTCGTGGTGGCCATCGCGCAGGCGGGCGCCGAGCTGGTGCACGCCATGGCGGAGGGGCACGCCGGCGAGGGCATCCTCGACTACGCGATGGTCTTCTTCGCCATCTGGTGGGCGTGGATGAACTTCACCTGGTTCGCCTCGGCGTACGACAACGACGACGTGCTCTACCGCGTCGTCACCCTGGTCCAGATCGCCGGTGTGCTGGTGCTCGCCGCCGGAGTGTCGCAGGCGTTCGCGAGCCACGACTTCCTGGTCGTCTGGCTCGGCTACGCGATCATGCGGTTCGCGATGATCGCGCAGTGGCTGCGGGCCGCGCGCTCCACCGAGGGCGCCGAGAGAACGACGGCGCTGCGGTACGCGGGCGGGGTGCTGCTCTGCCAGGCCGGCTGGCTCGGCCTGCTGTTCGCCCCCGAGGGGGCCCGTCCCTGGGTGTTCCTCGTGGTGGCGGTCGCGGAACTGTGCGTGCCGCTGTACGCCGAGAAGGACCACGGCACGGCCTGGCACCCGCATCACATCTCCGAGCGCTACGGCCTGTTCACGATCATCGTGCTGGGCGAGACGGTCGCCGCGGCCACCGTCGCGGTGAAGTCGGCGGTGGACGAGCACGACGCGCTCGGGGAACTCCTGCCCATCGCCGCGGGCGGGCTGCTGATCGTGTTCGCCGCCTGGTGGATCTACTTCGTGGTGCCGATCCACGGGCACCTGCGCTCCAACGGCCAGGCGTTCCTGTGGGGATACGGCCACTACCTGATCTTCGCGTCGGCCGCCGCGATCGGGGCGGGTCTGGAGGTGGCGGTCGAGCAGGCGGTCGGCGCGGCGCACATCTCGACGCTCGCGGCGTCCGCGGCGGTGACGCTGCCGACCGCGCTGTACCTCCTCTCCGTGTGGGTGCTGCACTCGCGCTATTTCAAGGTGGGCATCGTGCAGCAGCTCGTCCTGCCGACCACCGCCCTGCTGGTCATCCTGTGCACGTTCCTCGGGGACTGGGCGGTGCCGGCGGCGGGCCTCGTCACGGCACTGGCCGTCGCGGTCGGGGTGGTGCTCACGGCGCGGACGGCCGCCCGGGGGACACCGGCACCGGAGTAGGCACCGAGCCTCCGGATCTCGCGGCGGCCGGTGCTGCCGGTGCTGCCGGTTGGGCGCGGGGCCGGGGAAGACTGGGCGCATGACAGTTGACGCTCTGACGGATGTGGCCGGCCTGCGGGTCGGGCACGCGACGCGCACCGGCGACGGATGGCTCACGGGCACCACGGTCGTCCTCGCCCCCGAGGGCGGCGCGGTGGCCGCGGTGGACGTCCGCGGCGGCGGGCCCGGCACCAAGGAGACCGACGCGCTCGATCCGCGGAACCTCGTGCAGAAGGTCGAGGCGGTGGTCCTGACCGGCGGCAGCGCCTACGGGCTGGACGCGGCGGCCGGGGTGATGGCCTGGCTGGAGGAACGGGGCCGGGGTGTGCGGGTGGGGCCCGACCCCCTGCATGTGGTGCCGGTCGTGCCCGCGGCCTGCGTCTTCGACCTCGGCCGGGGCGGAGCCTTCCGGTGCCGCCCCGACGCCGCCACCGGGCGGGCCGCGGTCGAGGCGGCCGACGCGAGCGAGCCGGGCGGCGAGGTGCCCGAGGGAGGGGTGGGCGCCGGCACGGGAGCGGTGGTCGGCGACATCAAGGGCGGGATCGGCACGGCGAGCGCGCTGCTGCCGTCGGGGATCACGGTCGGCGCGCTGGTGGTGGCCAACGCGGCGGGCTCGGTGATGGAGCCGGACAGCGGCGCGCTGTACGGGGAGTTGTTGCGGGGGCGGACGACGTGCCCGTCCGGACCGGTGCACGAGGCCGCCCGGAGCCGGCTCGCGCAGAGCGCCGCGCGGAACGCGCCACCGCCGCTGAACACCACGCTGGCGGTGGTCGCGACGGACGCCGACCTGACCCGCGCGCAGGCGCAGAAGCTCGCCGGCACGGCCCATGACGGCATCGCCCGCGCCGTGCGCCCGGTCCACCTGCTCAACGACGGCGACACGGTGTTCGCGCTGGCCACGGGCACCCGGCCACTCGACGCCGGGAACCCTCTCGCGTTGAACGAGATCCTCGCGGCGGGGGCGGACCTGGTCACCCGCGCCATCGTGCGGGCGGTGCGCGCCGCCCGTCCGGTGGAGGGCCCGGGCGGCGCCTGGCCGTCGTACGAGGAGCTCTACGGGAAAGGGTGACGCTCTCCACCTCGTACGGCTCGTCGCCCCGTCCGGCGTGAGATCCCGTCGGCACGATGGCCTCGTCCGGCACCGCGATCCCTCCGGAGTGACGGCCCCGACCGGCGCCCCGGTCTCGTTCGGTGCGACGGTCCCGTCCGGCGCCATGGTCGGCTGTCGCCGGGGCCGGTGCGGTCCCGTCCGGCACGGTGGCCTTGTCCCCGCGATCCCGTCGGGTGCCATGACCCCGTCCGGCACCGCGATCCCGGCCGGTGCCATGGTCCCGTCCGGGCCATGACCGGTCGTTGCCGGGGCCGGTGCCGGCGGACCGGAGCCGCCCGTCGTAGCCGCGGCCGGGGTTGATCGCGGCGGGCGCGGGCGGGATTGACCGCGGTGGCCGCGGCAGGAGTTGCTCTTGGCGGCCACGGCCGGGGCCGCTCGCGGCGGGCGCGGCCGGTGCCGCTCGTGGCGGCCGGGAACGGAGTTGTTAGCAGCGAGCGCGACCGGAGTTGATCGCGGCGAGCGCGGCCGGGGTTGATCGTCGCGGGCGCGGGCGGGGATTGTCCTGGTTCTGTCACGTGGCCGTCCCCGGCCGGCGTCGGCCGGAACCCCGGGCGGTGCCCGCTCGCTCTCTCTCACCGAACCGCAGCGGACGCCGCACACGACGACACCGGGGAGCAGCCGTGACAACGCCGAACAGGACAGCGCGCGCACTGGGGGCCTGTGCCGCCCTGATGGTCGGCGCCCTCACCCTCACCGCGTGCGGCGGCGACGCCAGCGCCGACACGGCCGACGGCAAGGACCGCAAGGGGGGCGGGAGTTCCGCCCGGACGTCCGGGGCCCGCATCGTGATCTCGGCGAAGGACGGTTCGACGAACGCGTCCATCAACACGACCGGCGTGAAGGTGAGCCACGGCAGGCTGACCGGGGTGAGGATGACGGTCGCCGGGAGCGGGACGGCCGTGCCGGGGGCGATAGCCGCGGACGGCACCTCCTGGAAGCCGGCGCAGCAGTTGGAGCGGGGCACGAAGTACCGGATCTCGGCGACGGCGAAGGATTCCGGCGGGCGGACCGCGGCGGCCGGCTCGATCTTCTCCACGATCTCGTCGAGCGACAGCTTCATCGGCACGTACACCCCCGACGACGGGACGACGGTCGGCGTCGGGATGCCGGTCTCGTTCGCCTTCGACAAGGCGATCGGCGACAGGAAGGCCGTGCAGTCGCACATCACGGTCACCTCCAGCAGCGGACAGCGGGTCGTGGGCCACTGGTTCGGGTCGCGGCGCCTGGACTTCCGGCCCGAGGAGTACTGGAAGGCCGGCTCCAAGGTCACCATGAAGATCGACCTGGACGGCGTCGAGGGGGCGAACGGCGTCCACGGGGTGCAGCGCAAGACGGTCACCTTCACGGTCGGCCGCTCCCAGGTCTCGACGGTGGACGTGAACACCCAGACGATGACGGTGGTGCGGGACGGCCGGACCCTCAAGAGGGTGCCGATCTCGGCGGGCAGCCCCGAACACACCACGTACAACGGGCAGATGGTGATCTCCGAGAAGTTCGCCCGCACGCGGATGAACGGCTCGACGGTCGGGTACGGCGGCGAGTACGACATCCCCGACGTGCCGCACGCGATGCGACTGACCTCGTCGGGGACGTTCATCCACGGCAACTACTGGTACAGCCGCGGGAACGCGCCCTTCGGCCGGCAGGGCACCAGCCACGGCTGCGTCGGTCTCGCCGACGAACAGGGCGGGCAGAGCGCCACGTCCGCCAAGTGGTTCTTCGACAACTCCCTCGTCGGGGACGTCGTGACGGTCCGGAACTCCCCCGACAAGACGGTCGCGCCGGACAACGGGCTCAACGGCTGGAACATGGCCTGGAGCGCCTGGACGGCCGGAAGCGCCCTGTGACCAGGGGCTTCGGGAGTGCGGTCGGGTCGCAGGGGAACTCCCCGCGCGGCCCGGCCGTTTTCCGTCCGTACGTTTTCTCGGTTCGCGGACATGATGTCCGACCGAGGGGCTACGGTATGCACCCACAAGGTGACATGCAGCAACGCCGGGAGAAACCTTGAGCGTTCCGTACGAGACGGCAGCGTACGAACCACCCGAGTCGCCCGAGTCTCCGGAGGAGCATCTCGAACGGCTTCTGGGCCGCGCCCTGAACTCGTTCGAGCTGCCCGACGAGACGATACGGCTCCTCGACTGCGCGCTGGCGCACGACAGCTCGCTGCACTCCGCGCACCACAGCGCCGGACTGCACCGGGAGACGTACCGGCACACATGGCTGCTCGCCGACGGCTCCGCGGTCACGCTGTGGGAGCTCGTGCACAACACGGCGGTGGGCCGCGACGCCCAGCACGAGGTGTACGTCGACGAGGAGGAGGTGCGCGAGGCCACGGCCCGGCTCGCCCTCCCGCCGGACGCCCCGGACTTCGAACTGCCCGCGTTCGTCCAGTTGTCGTCGATCCCGGAGCCGCGGCACACCTATGTGCCCGACGACTCCGCCGATCACGCGCGCCGGCTGGTGCGCCGCGCCGAGAACGCGGACGGTCCGGACGGGGAACTCGTGGCGCTGCTGCTGCGGGAGGCGTTCGCCCACCAGATCACCCAGGCGTTCGGCCGCCCCGGGCGCACCGGGCGGACCGGCCTGTCCTTCTCGCTGTACGAGCACGCGTTCCTGCTGCGGGACGGCCGGGAGGTCTCCCTGTGGGAGGTCGAGCACACGGCGACTCCGGACCGCCGCCACATGTGCGAGGTCTACGCGTCGCAGGACGCGGCACGGGACGCGATCGAGCGGCGGGCCGCCCGGCTCGGCTGACACCGTCCGCTTGCCCCGGGCCCGGAACCGGGCCGGGGCCAGGGCCCGCGTCGGGCATGCCCGTCGCGGTCTGCGGGAGGCGTGGAGGCGCGTTCAGGAGGGCCGGGTGTCGCTGAACCGCCGTACCAGGCGGGCGAAGGCGGCACGTTCCTCGGGGGTCAGTTCCACGGACTCCGCGTCCGGCCCCCGGCGCTGACCGGGCAGTCCGCGCAGCGCCTCGCCCGGGGTCGGCGCCATGGTGGCGGACGGACCGCCGCGCAGCAGGCGCGCCAGGCCGAGGACCCAGACGACGGCCGCCAGCGCGAGGAACGCCACGCCGGCCGACTGGAGGATCGACACGTGCTCGGGCATGCGCCCCAGTAGACACCACGGTCCGGGACTTCGGCCCCGCACCGTGATGTATCTCGCAGAAGCGGTGAACCCCTCACGGTGGCCGCAAAGGGACACCGTGAGGGGCTCTCCGGTCCGGCGGGGCATCCCGCGCCCCGGCAGACCCGGGCGAGGGGCTCAGCCGACGAGTTCAGGCTGCTTCGGCGCACCGGACTCCGGGCGCTCCGGACCGGCGGCGCCGGCCGCCCCGCCCTCCACATGCTGGGCGGGGCGCCTGGGCAGGGCGAACATCAGCAGGAAGATGACGGCCAGCACCGCGGCGACCCAGCCCAGCGCGTGCTGGAAGGCGTGCACGAAGGCGGGGCCCACCTGGCGGCGGGTCAGGTGGTCGCCGATCTCCCCGAAGAACACCACCGACACCAGGCCGAGGCCGAGCGCGTTGCCCATCTGCTGCACGGTGTTGATCAGGCCCGAGGCGGACCCCGCGTGCTCCCGCGGAACCTCCGAGAGCACCGCGTCCGTCAGCGGGGCGACGATGAAGCCCATGCCGACGCCCATGACCACCAGCGGGAGGGCCATCTGCCAGGACGCGATTTCCATGCCGTACCGGTCGGCCTCCCAGATGTAGAGCAGGACGCCGAGGGCCATGAGCAGGGCGCCGGCCTGGAGCACCTTGCGCCCGAAACGCGGGACGAGCAGCTGCACCGACATGCCCGCCGCCGCGGAGACCGCGATGGAGAACGGCACGCCGGTGAGTCCCGCCCGCAGCGCGGTCCAGCCCAGCCCGATCTGCATGTACAGCGTCCAGACCAGGAAGAAGACGCCGAGGGCGACACCGAACACGGTCTGCACGGCGATGCCCGCCGCGAAGCTCTTGACCCGGAACAGCGACAACTCCACGAGCGGCGAGCCGTCCCGCCGCGTCTTGCGCCGCTCGTACGCCACCAGGGCGGCGAACACGAGGACCGAGCCGCCCATCGACAGGTGTCCCCACAGCGGCCAGCCCAGCTCGCGGCCGCGGGTCAGCGGGTACAGCAGCATCAGCAGACCGAGGGTGACGAGCGCGACGCCGACCAGGTCGAGCCGGAGCGCGCGCGGCGCCCGGGACTCGCCGATGAAGCGGCGGCCGAGGACGAGCGCGAGCAGGCCGACGGGCAGGTTGATGAGGAAGATCGGCCGCCACTCCAGGCCGAACAGGTTCCCCTCGGTCAGCAGCGCGCCGAGCAGCGGTCCCGAGACGGCGCCGAGGCCGACGATCGCGCCGAACAGGCCGAAGACCTTGCCGCGTTCGTGCGCGGGGAAGGTGGCGTGCACGATCGAGAGCACCTGCGGCACCATCAGGGCGGCCATGGCGCCCTGGAGGATGCGCGAGGCGACGAGCATCTCCGGGTTCACGGCGAAGCCGCACAGCGCGGAGGCGACGGTGAAGCCGGCCACGCCGAGGAGGAACAGCCGCTTGCGGCCGTGGATGTCGCCGAGCCGGCCACCGGTGACGAGACCCGCGGCGAAGGCCAGCGCGTAGCCGGCGGTGATCCACTGGATCTGGCTGAACGTGGCGCCCGCGTCCCGCTGGATGGACGGGATCGCGATGTTGACGATGGTGACGTCGACCAGGTCCATGAAGGCGGCGGTCATCACGATGGCGAGGGCGAACCAGCGCCGCCGGTCGGCCGCGTCGCGCGCGGCCGGTCGGCCGGCGCCCGGAGCGTCGGACATCTCTGTCCCGGAGGTCTCGGTGGAGGTCATGCGGTCACGCTAGAACGCCATTAGGTCGGATCGTGTCCTAATGGTGCGGCACCCTGGAGGGCATGACGACGGACACGCCGGCCCGGCTCCTCCAGCTCCTCTCCCTCCTCCAGACACCCCGTGAGTGGCCGGGCGGCGAGCTGTCCGAGCGGCTCGGGGTGTCCCGGCGCACGGTCCGCCGCGACATCGACCGGCTGCGCGAGCTGGGCTATCCGGTGCAGGCGACGAAGGGGGCCGACGGCGGGTACCGGCTGGTCGCGGGCAAGGCAATGCCGCCCCTCGTCCTCGACGACGAGGAGGCCGTGGCGATCGCGGTGGGCCTGCGGGCCGGCGCCGGGCACGCGGTCGAGGGCGTGGACGAGGCGTCGGTGCGGGCGCTCGCCAAGCTGGAGCAGGTGCTGCCGGCCCGGCTGCGCCACCGCGTGTCCACCCTCCAGGCCGCCACCACTCCGCTGACCAGCGGGGACGGCGCGAGCATCGCACCCGAGACGCTGACCGTGATGGCGTCGAGCGTGGCGGGGCGGGAACGGCTGCGCTTCGCCTACCGCTCCGGCGACGGGACCCCGTCGCGGCGGCTGACCGAGCCCTACCGCCTGGTGTCCACGGGCCGCCGCTGGTACCTCGTCGCGTACGACCTCGGCCGCGAGGACTGGCGGACGTTCCGCGTCGACCGGGTCTCCGAGCCCGTGGCGACCGGCGCCCGGTTCGCCCCGCGCCCGCTGCCGACCGGCAGCGCGGCGGAGTACCTGCGGCAGTCGGTGTACCGGCGCCAGGAGACGTACGCCGTCGACGTCGCCTTCGCCGCCCCGGCCGCGTTCGTGACGGCCCGCCTGCCCGGCTGGCTCGGCGTTCCCGAGCCGGTCGACGACGGCAGCTGCCGGCTCCGCGCCACCTCCGGCGACTCCGTGGAGTGGCTGGCGGTGCGGATCGCGATGGTCGGCTGCGAGTTCACGGTCCACGAGCCCACCGAACTGGCCCGCTACGTGAGCGAGCTGGGCGCCCGCCTGAGCCGCGCGGCGGGCGGCACCGGGGACTGACCCGGCACGCCGTGCCGGCTCCACCACCCGCGGTTCCGACCCGTGGCGTGGTCCGGCGGGGCGATCGCGGTGCCCTGCTCGCCCCGCGTCACCGCCTCACGGCGTTCCGGCGGGCCAGGGGAAGCCGTCCAGGGCCCCGAGGTTGCGCAGGGCGAGGGCGCAGGGGCCGCCCGGGCCGTCGGCGGCGGCGTCGCCGGCCGCCCAGGACTCCACGGCCACGCGGACGGCCGCAGTGGCGACGGCGGCGGTGAACCGGAGCCGGGGGTCGAGACCGGCGACGCCGGCAGGGTCCGTGTCCCGGGGGTCCGCGGAAGCCGCCGGGGCGTCGGGCTCCTCCCCGGGACCGGGGCGCGTCACCGCCCCCGGTCCGCCGACGGCATCGGTCCCGTCCGCCCCGGCCTCCGGCGGCGCCGCGTCGGCCGCACCCGCCGCCTCGGCCGCGCGGTCCGCCAGGACCACCGCGAGCGTGCGTTCCGCCGTCTGGCACGCCTCTCCCCACACCCGCAGCAGGGCCGGGTTCGCCTCGGCCAGCCGCAGCAGGGCGCGGACCCAGTCGAGGGATTCGTAGCGGACGCCCGCGCCCGGGGTGAGGGTGGCGACGAGCGCCTGCCGCAGCGCCTCCGGCACCGAGAGGTGGGCCGGTGCGGACCGGACCGCTTCGGCCCAGCGCTGCGCACCGGCGGCGAAGAGGGGCCCCAGTGCCTCCTCCTTGCCGGCGAAGTACCGGTAGAAGGTGCGGGGTGCGACGCCGGCCGCGCGGGCGATGTCCTCGGCACGGGTGGCCCGCAGGCCGTCACGCAGGAAGAGTCCCGCGGCGGCCCGGGCGATCTCCATCCGGGTGGCCGCCTTGCGGCGCTCGACGAGCGAGGGACCTTCGCCGACCGTCCGCGCGCCGCGGACAGGGGTCGCTCCGGGGTTCGCCCGGCCGGCCGAGGTGTCCAGGTCGTGTTCACTACCGCTCACGGTCGGCAGGCTATGCCGCTGTGGCACAATCTGCCATCCGGGTCACCCCGGGGTTCAGGTCCGGGGTGCTCCGGCCCCCTTCCCGCCCCGGCCTCCGGCCGGCAGCCCGCCCGGTCCGCCGCACGGTGCCCGCCCGTTCCGCACGGCCCGCGGCGCCCCACGCCACTTGTGCCCCGCCGCACGGCGGCACGGCACAAAGGGAGCCGGGCCCCGGCGCCAGGGGGGGGAAGGCGCCGGAGCCCGGCTCTGGAAGAGTCCCGGCGCGGGGGGGTGTGCGTCGGGACTCGGCTCTCGGGGGCGTCTCACGCGCGCCCGGACGGGGGCCGAACGCCGAGCCCTGAGGTCTTGTTCCCTGAGCCCGACGAGTTGAAGCGACCTTACATGGCCATGTCTGGTCGACTTGTGGCCAACGTGGCACGGGGATCCGTGCGAGGACGCGGCGAACGGGGCCTCGCGGCCCGCCGGCGCGTGGACCCGTTCGGCCCACCCGCCTCGGCCGCCCTGCCCGTCGCGCCGGTCCCGTCCGTCGCGGTCGCCGCGGCCGTCACGCGGCCGGCCGCGGTCCCGCTCCGGTCACGCCGCCGCGTCGAACCCGGTGTCCCGTGCCAGCTTCTTCAGTTCGAGCAGGGCGTGCTTCTCGATCTGCCGGATGCGCTCACGGGTCAGCCCGTGCTCTTTGCCGACCTCCGTCAGCGTGCGCTCCCGGCCGTCCTCTATGCCGTAGCGCATCTTGATGATGGAGGCCGTGCGCTGGTCGAGCCGGCCGATCAGGTCGTCCAGCTCCTCGCTGCGCAGCAGGGTGAGCACGGACTGCTCGGGGGACACCGCCGAGGTGTCCTCCAGGAGGTCGCCGAACTGGGTCTCGCCCTCGTCGTCCACCGACATGTTCAGCGAGACCGGGTCACGCGCCCAGTCCAGCACGTCCCCGACGCGCTCCGGCGTCGAGCCGAGCTCGGCGGCGATCTCCGCGTGCTCCGGCTCCCGGCCGTTCTCCCGGTTGAACTCGCGCTGGACGCGGCGGATGCGGCCCAGCTCCTCGACCAGGTGGACGGGGAGGCGGATCGTGCGCGACTGGTCGGCGATGGACCGGGTGATGGCCTGGCGGATCCACCAGGTGGCGTACGTGGAGAACTTGAAGCCCTTGCGGTAGTCGAACTTCTCGACCGCGCGCACCAGGCCGGCGTTCCCCTCCTGGATGAGGTCGAGCAGCGGCAGGCCGCTGCGCGGGTAGCGCCGCGCGACGGCCACGACCAGCCGCAGGTTCGAGCGGATGAACACGTCCTTCGCGCGCTCGCTGTCGGCGACCAGCGCCTCCAGCTCCTCGCGGGAGGCGTCCGCCTTCGCCTCGGTCTCACCGTCGAGGATCTGCTGCGCGAACACACCCGCTTCGATGACCTGGGACAGCTCGACTTCCTTGGCGGCGTCGAGCAGCGGCGTACGCGCGATCTCGTCGAGGTACATGCCGACCAGGTCGCGGTCGGCGATCTCGCCGCCTACGGCGCGAACACTGCGTGCCGCGTCGGCGGTCTCGCCGGTGGCGGACTGACGACGGGCGACGGCACGGGTTGCCATGCGTGCTCCCTTGCGATGGTGGGCTAGCGGGTGGTCCAGGACGTCCGTTCACCCTCCCGGGTGCCCGGCATCCGATGGAAACAACGACTGGAATCAGGACAGAATTCCCAGCGGGCCCCTCGATTTTTCTGATCATGCAGTACCCTGTCGCACCACACGGGCGGACGCATGCCGCCGCGGCGCACGGATGCGCAGGTCAGGTACGCAGTCGCCGTCGGCCCGGCCGCCCTGACGACACTCGACGACCCCAGCACGGGGGAGACGCCCGTCACCTTCGATACGGCCGTTTTCCCGCGGGGCGAACGCCGGCCCCGACCGCTCTCCCACCCTGAAGACGGACGGCACCGCCCGATGGTTGCCACCGGCGCTGACTCACAGGCGATTCCCAGGTACGCAGCATCGGGCCCGCTCCCCCCGGAGGCCGCCCCCGGGACCTCCTCGGGGCGATCGGCCGGGCGCCCCGGACAGCGGGAACGGGGCGGCCCGGTCTCCGCGGCCCCCTCCCCCGCAGCGCGCCCCTTCACGACACCGGGCGCCCGGGGAGGCGCCCCGGCCACCCGCGGGCGGGGATCGTGCCGCCCCGCGCCGCGTCGGCGCGAAGCACGGACCCCTCGGCTCCCGCCCCGCCCGCGTCCACGTCCGTCGCGAGGCGGGCCGCGCGCCCGGTCGCCACCGGGCCGTCACCCGGCACGAGGAGGCCCTCACCCCGCGAGGGCGCGACCCACACGGCACCGGGCGCACTTCACGCCCGGAAGACGCTGCCCCGGGTCGGACCTCACTCCGTGGCCGCGGGACCGCCGAACTGGACCGACCGCTTCGCCATACCCATCCAGAACCCGTCGATCACGGACCGCTGCCCGTCCAGCTCGCCCGTGGCGTCCGCGGCGCCCATGGCCACGAAGAGGGGGGCGAAGTGCTCGGTGCGCGGGTGGGCGAGCCGGCCCGCCGGGGACTTGCGCTCGAAGTCGAGCAGCGCGTCGACGTCGCCGGCCTCCAGCGCCCGGTGCCCCCAGTCGTCGAACTCGCTCGACCAGGCCGGCACGCCCGCACCGGTGTGCCTGAGGGCCGCGAGATTGTGGGTGAAGAATCCGGACCCGACGATCAGGACACCCTCGTCGCGGAGCGGCGCCAGCCTGCGGCCGATCTCCAGGAGCCGGACCGGGTCGAGCGTCGGCAGGGAGACCTGGAGGACCGGGATGTCGGCCCCGGGGTACATCTCCACCAGCGGGACGTACGCGCCGTGGTCGAGCCCGCGATCGGGCATGTCCTGCACGGGTGTGCCGGGCGCGCGCAGCAGTTTGCGGACGGACTCGGCCAGGCGCGGGGCGCCGGGGGCCGCGTAGGAGACCCGGTAGTAGTGCTCGGGAAAGCCCCAGAAGTCGTAGACGAGCGGGACCGTCTCGGTCGCGCCGAGGGCGAGCGGGGCCTCCTCCCAGTGGGCGGAGACCATGAGGATCGCCCGGGGCCGGGGCAGGTCGGCGGACCAGGCGGCGAGCTGGCCGGGCCAGACGGGGTCGTCGGCGAGGGGCGGGGCGCCGTGGCTCAGATAGAGGGCGGGCATGCGCTCCGGGGCGGGGCGCTCCTCGGTGTCGGCGGTCATGGCGGCTCCCTCCGGCGGACGCGCGGTCGGCTCGACGGCGCGGCGAACGATTCCCGAGCAGTTGCTTAAACTCTCAAGTTCTTGCATCGACGCTACGCCCGGTTTGTTTAATTTTCAAGGATGGGCTCGTACAGTGGAGCCATGAACACGGCACCCCCTCCCGCTGACGAGCCGCGCTGGCTCACCGACGAGGAACAGCGCATCTGGCGCGCGTACATGCACGCCACGACCCTCCTCGAGGACCATCTCGACCGCCAGCTCCAGCGCGACGCGGGCATGCCGCACATCTACTACGGCCTGCTCGTCCAGCTCGCCGAGGCCCCGCGCCGCCGGCTGCGGATGACCGAGCTGGCCAGGCACGCGAAGATCACCCGCTCCCGGCTCTCGCACGCGATCGCGCGCCTGGAGAAGAGCGGCTGGGTGCGCCGCGAGGACTGCCCGTCCGACAAGCGGGGGCAGTTCGCGGTCCTCACCGACGAGGGTTTCGAGGTACTGCGGCGGACCGCGCCGGGCCATGTGGCCGCCGTACGCCAGGCCCTGTTCGACCGGCTCGGGCCGGAGCGGCAGAAGGCCTTCGGCGAGGCCATGCGGATCATCGCGGAGGGCCTCCAGCCGCAGGAGGCCGGCGCCGACCTCCCCTGGCTGCGCTGACCCGAGCGACCGGTTGCGCCGACGAGCGAGGGGCGGGCGGGTCGGCGGAACGAGGCCGGGCGACGGCCAGGGCCGGACCGTCGACGGTAGACCGGGCGACGACCGGAGCCGGAGTGACGGCGGGAGACCGGAGACAGTGGGGGGATCGGGCGACGGCGGCACCGCCGCGGCTCCCCGCCCGGGGAGCAGGCAGGACATGACACCGCCCCGGCTCCCCGGGAAGGGAGCCGGGGCGGTGCCCGGAAGCGTGCGGACGAGGCGTCCCCACCCCGCGTCCGTACGCGAAGCGTGCGAGGGGGGCCGGGCACCCGGGCACCTGACGTACCCGGACGCCCGCCCGACCCGGAGGGCCCGGAGTGAGCCCGGCGCGTGGCGTCGCCCTCGGCGGGCGACGGCACGTCAGTGGGCGATGACCGGCACCTTCAGCTCGTCCTCGGCCTCCTCGTCCGCGCCGGCGACGACGCCCGCGTCGGGGCGGCCGGTGTTGACGAGGGTGAGGGCGATGGCCGCGGACAGCGTGAGGATGCCGACCGCGAGCCAGATCGCGACGCTGTAGCCGTGCACCATGCCCTGCGCCTGCACGAGCCGCTGCTGGGCGGCGGAGCCGGCGCCGGCGATGTGGTCCGTGATGTACGCGGTCGTCGCCGAGGCGGCGATCGTGTTCAGCAGGGCCGTGCCGATCGCGCCGCCGACCTGCTGCGAGGTGTTGACCATCGCGGAGGCGACACCGGCGTCACGCGGCTCGATGCCGTACGTGGCCAGCGACATGGCGGGCATGAACGCCGTACCCATGCCGAGGCCGAGCAGGAGCAGACCCGGCAGCACCACGGTGGAGTACGAGGAACCGATCTCCAGCTGGGTGAGCAGCAGCATGCCGACGGCGGCGACCAGGAAGCCGGGGCCCATCAGCAGCCGCGGCGCGACCCGCGTCATCAGCCGGGCGCCGATCTGCGTCGAGCCCGTGATCATGCCCGCGACCATCGGCAGGAAGGCGAAGCCGGTGGAGATGGGCGAGAAGCCCTTCACGATCTGCAGGTAGTAGGTCAGGAAGAGGAACGTGCCGAACATCGCGATGATCGCGAGACCGAGCGAGAGGTAGACGCCGCCGCGGTTGCGGTCGGTGACCACGCGCAGGGGCAGCAGCGGGGCCTTGACCTTGGACTCGGTGTAGACGAACGCGGCCAGCAGCACGGCGGAGGCCACGAACAGGGCGAGGGTCACGGAGTCGGTCCAGCCGTCGGACTCGGCGCGGGTGAACCCGTAGACCAGGGAGACCAGTCCGAGGGTGGACAGGACGACGCCCGGGATGTCGAGCGGCGAACGGTTGCGGCCGCCCTCCGGCTCGCGGATGACGAAGTACGCGCCCGCGGCCGCGATGATCGCGAAGGGGATGTTGACGAAGAAGGTCCAGCGCCAGTTCATGTACTCGGTGAGGACACCGCCGAGGATGAAGCCGACGGCGCCGCCGCCGCCGGCGATCGCGCCGTAGATGCCGAACGCCTTGGCGCGCTCCTTGGCGTCGGTGAACATGACGGCGAGCAGCGAGAGCGCGGCGGGCGCGAGCAGCGCGCCGAACACGCCCTGGAGGGCGCGGGCGCCGAACATCATGGCGCCGCTCTGGGCCGCGCCGCCGAGGGCGGAGGCCAGGGCGAAGCCCACGAGACCGACGACGAAGGCGCGCTTGCGGCCCCACAGGTCGGCGATCCGGCCGCCGAAGAGCAGCAGACCGCCGAAGGCGAGGGCGTAGGCCGTCACGACCCACTGCCGGTTGCCGTCGCTGATGCCCAGGTCCTGCTGGGCGGAGGGCAGCGCGATGTTCACGATCGTCGCGTCGAGGACGACCATCAGCTGGGCGAGCGCGATGAAGACGAGCGCTTTCCAGCGGTTGTTGTGCGCGTCGGACGCGGCGTCCGGTACGGCGCTGGTTGCTGATGCAGACATGGGGATACCCACTCCGGGACTTCGTAGCGAAAAAAATCGAGGCGGACCGGCGCGAACCGGCGAAGGGACGGCTCGTCGTCGGTGACGGCCGGACGTGCGACCGGCGCGGCTCTCGGGCATGCCGAGGGCGGCCGGTTGCCGAGCGACCCGCGCGTCGGGCGCGGGACGACGCGCCGGTGCGGGCGTCGCGGTCGGTCGGCTGGGCGAGGTCGTTGGACGGTGTCGGGTTCAGGTTCGGGTCACGAGGGCCGAGGACGGAGGCGGTCGCGGATCGCGCGCCGCCCCCCGGCGGTCAGCAGCCTCGTCGCAGTTCCTCCACGGTGGCGGCCACCCCGGGCAGTTCGGAGCGGGCCGGAGCCCGCATACCGTCCAGGAACAGCTGCAGATGACGGTGCACGAAGCGGTCGATGCCCTGGCACGCGGTGCCCGGCAGCGGCCTGGTGAGCTGGCTGACGGCGATCATGAGATCGCCCAGCTCGACATCGGGGCGGAGCTGCCCGGCCTCACGGGCGCGGGCCATCAGCCGCTCGATCAGATCGGTGATCCGGTCGCGCGCGGCGACCAGATCGGGGTGGTCCTGGTCGAAGCCCTCGGAGAGCATCGGGCACAGGGCGCCGATCCGCTCGTCGGCGGCGAAGTGCACGAAGCCGCTCAGCGACGCGAAGGCGTCACCGCCCCGGGCCAGGGCCTCCTCCACCCACTCCGAGGTGCGGTCCATCACCGAGCAGACGACCTCTCGGGCGAGGGAGTCGCGATCGGGGAAGTTCCGGTACACCGTGGCGTTGCCGACGCCGGCCCGGCGGGCGATCTCGTCGAAGGGCACCTCGGCCCCGAACTCGACGAACATCTCGCTGGCGGCGGCGACGATCCGCTCCCGGTTGCGCAGGGCGTCGGCGCGGGGCCGGGTCGCTTTGCGCTGCACGGGGGTTGCGGTCTGCACGGCGTCCTCCTCGGACGGGTCGGTGTCGGCGGTTCCGACGGTGAAGCGCGATCCGGGGATTCGTTCCCCGTTTCGCTCGGACACCTGGCTAAACGGGGAAACGATCCCCGGTTATTTCCCGGCCCGCCGAAAAGATGATGTGACCTGGCTCACACATGCGCGCGGGTGATCGCGGCCCGCGCACCGGGCGCCCCGCGTCCACCCCCCGAACCCCCTCGGACCTGGCACGAGACCACTCGGCCGGCCCCTTCCCGCCCCGCCCCCGGAGCCGGTCCGACAGAAGAACCCGATCGGACTCATCCAGCGCGCGCCCGGCGCGTCGGCGACACAGGGTGATCGCAAGGGTGCAGTCGGAGACGGGCGGCTGCCGTGGAGCGAGGGGCCCGCATGCAGCCGTCCAGCCGCCGGATACGCCCGCGCCGCGTGGCCGCACTCGCCACGGTGAGCGTCCTGACGCTCGCCGTCAGCACCGCGGCCGGCAGCGGGCACCTGACGGCGGGCTCGGCGACGGCCGGCTCGGCCCCCCTGGCCCGCACCACGGCCCTGGGCTCCTGCGCGATCAGCGGTCCGGCGGGCGTCCAGATGGGCGAAGGCATCCCCACCGTCCCCGGCTACGCCCGCTCCACCGGCACGATCCGGGCGCTGACCCTGATGGTCGACTTCTCCGACGCCCCCGGCAAGGGCAGCGCGCTCGACCGGTACGCCGAGTTCTTCCCGCAGACGCAGGAATGGTTCCGCACGGGCTCCTACGGGCGCCTCGACTACCGCCCCGACGCCCCGATCCGGCACTGGCTGCGCATGCCCAAGTCGTTCAAGCAGTACGGCATCGAACGCGGCGCGCCCTTCGACCCCGGCTACCGCGAACTGGTGCAGGACATCGTGGCGGCGGCCGACCCCGAGGTCGACTTCCGCTCCTACGACATCCTCAACGTGCTGGTCACCCCCAACGCCGGGCCCTCGGCGCTGGACACCGTGCTGTCGGTGACGTTCGCCGGCAACGCCGAGGCGCCGGTCGCGGACGGCGTCCCCGTCTCCAACGCGTCGTTCGTCTACAGCCGCCAGGACGACGGCTCCGGCTCGTACGCCGACACCGGCTACCGCGTCCTTCCCCACGAGAACGGCCACACCTTCGGCCTGCCCGACCTGTACACCCAGGAGGGCGGCGGCGCCGTCGGCCACTGGGACATCATGAGCGAGGACTGGGGGGCCGACAACGACCTCCTCGGCTGGCACAAGTGGAAGCTCGGCTGGCTCGACGACTCCCAGGTCCACTGCGCGGCGACGTCCGGGACCACCGAGTACACGCTGACCCCGCTGGAGAGCTGGGGCGGCGCCAAGCTCGTCGTCATCCCGCTCGGCCCGAAGAGCACCTACGTCCTCGAACTGCGCACCAACGGGGGCAACGACTCCGCCGTCTGCAGCCCCGGCATCCTCGTCTACAAGGTCGACACGGACGTGGACACCGGGAACGGCCCGGTCAAGGTGTACGACGCGCACCGCGACAGCGGCGGCTGCACCCGCTCCCCGAACGTCCACGCCGAACTCTCCGACGCCCCCTTCTCCCCCGGCGAGACGTTCAAGGACCCGAGGGCGGGCATCACCGTCCAGATCGCGGACGGAGACCCGGAGGGGACGTACCGGGTGTACGTCACCCGCCGCTGACCCCGAACCGGCCGGCCGGGGCCCATCGCGGGGACAGCCCGCGGCCGTCCGGCGTCGGCCGCGTCATTCCGGCCGATTTTCCGGAGGGAAAGACTCCGCTGCCACGGGAACGACCCGGCCGACCCGGTGCACCACCAGGGCGCGGACGACGGAGCCCTGGCATGGACCGGCAGTCGGGAACGTCACCGCCCCCGAACGGCGAACGCGAGCTGATCGAGGCCGAGTTACGGCTGCACCCGGCGGGGTCGCCGTTGCGGCACGGGGGGTTGGACGGGGCGAGGTGAGGTGAGGTGAGGTGAGGTGGTTCGGGACGAGTCCGGGCGGGGCTGGGCGGGGCGAGGTGGGCTGGGGGGGTGCTGCGGGGCAAGGGCCGGGGGGCGGGGAGGGAGAGAGCCGCGGGCACGGCGAACGTCTCCCTGCGCACCGCGTAGCGCACCGTGCACCGCGTGGCGTGCGGCGTGCGGCGTGCGGCGTGCGGCGTGCGGCGTGCGGCGTGCGGCGTGCGGCGTGCGGCGTGCGGCGTGCGGCGTGCGGCGTGCGGCGCACCGTGCACCGCGTGGAGCACGCACGTCCGCGTTCCCCCAACCCGCCGTCCAGAGCCCAACTGCGTTGACAGCGGCCCGCGTCAGGAAGTCCCGCGCACGGCGGATCGCGGCCACTCGACACCGGCCCCCACCAGGTGACGGAAACCGCTCCGGCCCCCCATCCGTATCCGTGGCGAGAAGATGATCTGTGGCCCTCGTCTGCTTTGACAGACCCGAAACGCCCTTCTTAGCGTCGCCCACGGACAGGACAAAACCGTCTGAACGACAAGGAGCCCGGGTGATCGCGGCAGGTGGGGCCGAGGTCGTGGCACAACAAGAGCCGCTTCCGGGCTCGTTGAACAGAGAAGGGTCGCGCGGCAGACGTCGCTCGGAGGGAGCGGCGAGGCGGGCGGCGGAGCGGGGCGCGAGGCAGGGCAGGGAGCAGGGCGCGCGCCACGCCGCGGCAGGGATCACCGCGAGTGTGTCGGAGCAGAGGACGTGGTGAGGCAGGAGCGGTCCGAACGCACCCGGCACACCCTCGTCATGGCGGCGTCGGCGGTGTTCGACCAGTACGGCTACGAGCGGGCCACCCTGTCGGCGATCAGCGAGCGCGCGAAGGTCACCAAGGGCGCGCTGTCCTTCCACTTCGCGGCCAAGGCCGACCTCGCGCGGGCGGTTCAGGGGGGAGCGTGCGCGGTGTCGGGGTCGACGCTCGCGAACGTCGCGCGGCGCGACGCCCCGGGGTTCGACGTCGCCGCCTCGATGGCCCACGCCCTCGTGCGGCTCATCGAGACCGACGCCCTCGTACGCGCCGGCGCCCGCCTCACGCAGGAGATACGCACCCCGGACGACCCCGCGCTGCACGTCCACCTGAACTGGCTGAGCGCGCTGCACGGGGCGCTGCGGCGAGCGAAGGAGGACGGTTCCCTGCGCCCCGACGTGGACGTACCGGTGGCGGCGTCGCTCCTGCTGTCCCTGGTGACCGGCACGACGACCCTCCCGTACGAGGTTCCGCGCCCGACGGCACCCTCGTCCCGCATCACGGGCGCGACAACGATGCCGTACCCGGACACGGACGCGACGTCGATGCCGGTGCCGCCTCAGACCACGGGTGGGAACCGGTCGGCGCGTCAGGGCGAGGGGAGGGCGTCGGGCGCGGATCGACCCGCGGACGGGACCGCGCACGCGCGTGGGAGTGCTGAGGGGTGGCACACGCTTCGGGCCGCGGACGCGGACGCGCAGGCACGAGGGGGCACGGGCGGGACCTCGCACGCGTATCGGGACGCGGACGGGACCTCGCACGCACGGCGTAACGCGGACGGGACCTCGCACGCGCATGGGCACGCGGGCGCGGCACCCGTGCCACGCCGTGCGACCGGCGCTCGGGATCTTCCACGCCCCTCCGGCGACGTCCGCCCGCGGCCCGGCTACGGCACCTCCCCCGCCGCCCACGCATCGGCAGCCGAAAGACTGACCAGCGCCCTCCACCTGATCCGCCCGGCCCTCCGCACTCCCTGACCGGCCCCCGCACTCCCCCTGACGACGGCCCGCACACTCCCCGGCCCACCTGCGGAAACGAGAACCCTCCCAGCCCCCAGCCCACATCCGCTAGGCTAGCCACCGGATCACTCACGATCCGCACGCCTTCGTAGCTCAGGGGATAGAGCACCGCTCTCCTAAAGCGGGTGTCGCAGGTTCGAATCCTGCCGGGGGCACAGCGTTGATCAGGGCATAGGCCCCGGTCCTCCCAGGTCAGGGAGGGTCCGGGGCCTTTGTCTTGCCCGGTCTCCCCGTTTACCTACGGTCTGCCTACGCCCTCGGTACAGGGTCACTACGGTGCGCGGTCTCCTAAATATCGCCTAAACGATCTAGCAGAAAGCGCAGGTCACTGCCCCAACGCGCAACCCCCGCACTCCGGGTGAGAGTGCGGGGGTGCGTGTGCCGGGCGCCACGGGAGGGGCCACCTCGTATGACGCCCGGCACGCATGGGGGGTGTGTGGTCTGTGCACTCACCCGCCCCACATGTCTATCAGGGCAGGTCAGAATACGTAATCACCCGTTCGTGTGAACATGTATTCGATTCCTGGACACTACATGGAGCCCTGCGGCATATGCCATAGCTGCAGGGCTGCGGGGCGCCTCCGGGGGGCGGTGGGCCCGTGGGGAGTTCCGTGGGTATGCCCTCGCCGAACCGATCTCACGCCCTCATGATCAGGGAATTTGCCCGGCCGGGCAAAGACAGAACGCCATGATCGTTAAAGCGTGGGACGGGTGCCGCTCGACCCGATGCCCGACTGGGTACCCGCCCGCCGCCGGGAGATCGGCGCACGCATCCGCACCGCGCGACTGCACGCGAACCTGACGCAGGTTCAACTCGGCGAGCGCATCGGCAGGGACCACCGGACGGTGCATCGCTGGGAGTACGCGGAGCGCATCCCGACCCTCGAGGATCTCCTGCTTCTCGCCCACGTTCTCGGGGTCGACTTGGCCGACCTCGTGCGCTGACGCGTCACTTCCCGCCCAGGCCCTCATGGTGGTCGCACAGCGCGTTCAGCACGCGAGCGAGTCGGCGCGCGTGGGCGAGCTGGCTGGAAATCTCGGGGCGCGCCTCGATCGTGGCTTTGCGGCGAGCCTCGCCGAGGCAGGCGAGGGCGCAATACCGGGGGATGTCTTCCTCGGGCATCTCGTCCGCCAGGGCCTGGATCTCCGGGATCATCAGGTCGATGTGCCCGCGCAGCAGCGAGAGAGAGTTGTCCAACCAGGCGGGGTCCGGCGGAGCACTCACGGCGAGGACGTCGCGCGCCGTGGTCCGCATGGTGCGGAGGTCCACGGGGGGCGTGCTTGGCCCTGCCGCGACGGCGGTAGGGGCGGTACGGTGCGCCATGTCGACTCCAACCAGTCGGCCACAACCCCGGGACCGGTCGCACGGTCGCCGGGGTCCTTACGTGACGTCACGTTCTCTCCCCGCGCGGGCCGTTGCTACCGCGTTCCGGGACCGTTAGGTACGTAGCGGCGCTACCGTTTGAAGCGTGCCGAACGTCCCAGGGGGTACTCACCCGTGAACGAAGCACTGCGCCGGGCCATGGTCGCGGCGAACCTGACCGACAGAGAACTGGCCGAGCGCTGCGACGTCGACACCAAGACGGTCGGCCGCTGGATCACCCAGCCTGGTCGGGTCCCCCATGCCAGGCACCGCTGGGCGGTGGCCGAGGCGGTGAGGGAGGACGAGGGCGTGTTGTGGCCAGCAGCAGCGAAGACGGCCATCAAAGTGGGTCCCGACCGCGAGGTCGTCGAGGTCTTCCCGTACCGCTCGGCGGTGCCGGCCGCCCTGTGGCGGACGCTCATCACCCGGGCCGAGCGTGAGCTGACCTTCGCCGGATACACCAACTACTTCCTGTGGCTCGAACAAGCCCGGTTCGGCACGGCACTGCGGCGCAAGGCGTCCGCCGGCTGCCGGGTCCGATTCCTCGTCGGCGACCCGGACAGTGCGATGACCCGGGCGCGTGAGCAGGACGAGGGCGTTCCGCTCACGCTGTCGACCCGGATCCGCGTCACACTCGCCGAGCTGGCGAAGCTCGACGGCGTGGTCGACGCCCGATACTCCGACGGGCACGCCTACCTGTCGGTGTTCCGGTTCGACGACGACATGATCGTCACCCCCCTGCTGCCCCACAGCGTCGGGCACGATGCACCCACGCTGCACCTGCGGCGCCACCAGAACGACGGCATGTTCGACCGCTTCGCCTCACACGTCGAGGAATTGTGGACCCGTGGCCGACCGGTACGAGAGGGCTCCGATGGGCAGGCGTGACTACGAGGACGACCCGGACGCACCGGCCGCGAACAGCTTGGTCCCTGCGGCCTCGGTGGTCGTAGTCGGTAATGATGGGCGCGTGCTGCTCCAGCGCCGTGCGGACAACGGCCGGTGGGCCCTGCCCGGCGGGCGTATGGAGATCGGCGAGACCCTGCCCGGGTGCGCTGTCCGGGAGACGCGCGAAGAGACTGGGCTCGACGTCGAGGTAGTCGGCCTGGTCGGCACATACACGGACCCAGGACACGTCTTTGCCTACGACGACGGTGAGGTCCGCCAAGAGTTCTCGATCTGCTTCCTGGCCCGCCCGACGGGCGGTGAGCTGGCGGTGTCGGACGAGTCGACGGACGTCCGGTGGTTCACCCCGGATGAGACGGACGACCTCCCCATGGTGGCCAGCATCCGTAAGCGCCTGACTGACTGGCGGTCGGGTGCCGCTCCGGTATTCCGCTGAGCCCGGACGCACGAAGGCGGCCCCGCCCTCCCGGAGGAGAGCGGGGCCGCGTGTTCAGCGCATGAGGTACTGGGCGAGGACTCCGGCGCCGGCGCCGAGGACGGCCGCGCCACCGGCCGCCCGCCACACGGTCTGTTCGAGGGTCCGGATGCGGGACTCGTGGTCGGTGACGTCGTCGGTGATCGTCTTCACCGTGCCGTTGAACCCGTCGATCTTCGTCTCTACCCGGGTGAGCGCGTCGTGCAGGGATCTCATCTCCTGGTACATCTGCGAGGAGCTGATGTAGACGCCCGGGTCCTGCGGCGTCACTGGCGGCTCGCACGGATCAGGGCGCCCACGTCGTCGGTGGGCTCGTAGCGGGGCGGGCGGGCGTAGCCGAGGAGCAGGCCGGCGAGGGTGGCCAGCCACGGCACGCTGATCTTCTCGCCGATCCGCTCCAAGATGCGGAAGGCGAGGTAGTAGGCGGCGGCCACGGCGATGGTGACACCGCCGGCGACCGCGGTGGAGTCGGCGTGCAGGCCGAGCCCGGTCAGCACGGTCAGCGCCCACCCGGCCAGCAGGGGCACGACGGTGCGCAGGATGGAAGGCAGCAGCATGGGGGTTACTCCTTGACGTCGAAGCCGTGGCCCGCGCCGAGGCGGCGGAGGCTGGCGATTCCGGGGATGCCGTCGGCGGCCGGACCGCTGTAGCCGAGGCGGCGCTGCCACGCGGCGTAGGCGGTGACGGTCTTGGTGCCGAAGCTGCCGTCGACCCAGCGGGTGGCGAGGAGACCTTCGGACTTGAGGGCCTTCTCGACGAGCAGGACTTCGGCCTTGTGCGTGGTGTGGCCCTGCGCGGCGGCCGGGTCGTGGCGGGCCGCGTAGACCACGTGCGCGAGGGACACCGTCGGGCGCGCGGGGACCGGGGCCGGGGCCGGGGTGGCGGTCGTGGGGTGGCCGAGGCGGCCGGCGATCCGCTCACGCATCCCGGTCATCGACCAGCCGCGCGGGTCGGACTTCCAGTCGGACCACTCCAGGTGGCCGATCACACTGCGGGCCGTCCAGCCATGGTGCCGGCAGATCGCGGCCGACACCCTCTCGATGGCCTCGGTCTGGGCATCGGGCCACGGGTCCTTGCCGTCACCGAGGTTGACGCACTCGAAGCCGTAGAAGTGCGGGTTGCCGTCCACGGCGCCCGCGCTGCCCTGGTGCTCGTGGGTGGCCGGCGGGCGGTCGCCGTAGTCCTCGGCGACGACGGCGGCCAGGACGTGGCTGTCGCCGCCCCCGGCGTGGTTGGCGCGGCCGTAGCCGACGAGGTGGACGACTCCCTGCTTGTCGATGACGCCGTGGCACAGCGGGCCGGGCAGGGCGCTGTCGCCGTCGCGGCAGTACGCGACGGTGTTGCCGGTGCCCTCGCTGACGGTGTGGTGGATCATCACGCCGTTGACCGGTCCCCAGGAGCCCTTGTGGTTGCGGTTGTGGTCTGCCCAGTTGCCGACCTCGACGACGGTCACGCCCTCGGCGCGCAGGGCCGCGGCGAACTGGGCAGCGGTCATGGGTGTGGCCATGAGCCCTCCAGACATGGGAAACGCCCCGGCCAGATGGCTCGGGGCGGACGGTGTGGGGGGGTGGATCAGGCGGCGGCCTCGTACTGGAGGATGCCGCGGATGGCGTCACCGGACGCCCAGGTCTCGGGCGACTGGGCGTCCGCCAGACCGTTGTTCGTGACGGCGGTGCCGTCGGGCCGGCCGGAGGACAGCTCCAGCTCGAAGGCAGCCGTGGACGTCAGCCGGCATCGCGCGACGCCGCGGACGCTGGTCGAGAAGTTCAGCTCCATGAACCCGATGGCCTGAGTGGTCGCGGCGGCGACAACGGGCAAGCCGAAGCGCCAGTTGTCCGAGGTGGTACCGCTGTTGAAGTTGGTACCTGCTCCGAAGAGGATCTCGAAGTTCGCGACGACGAGATCCCCGCACCGCGCGTACCGGCAGTTGACGGTGGCGTCGCCGAGCGAGGGGGTGTGGGCGCCGGTGCTCGTCGTCCACGTGGGGGTCCAGTCGACGAAGGCCGGTGTGATCGCGTTGAGGCGGTCGTCGGTGATCCGCATGCCTGGCTGCCACAGCATCGGGGGGTCTCCTCACAGTGAGGTGTAGGCGGGCTCCGCGAGTGCGACGGGCGTGTCCGCGGTCTGGTCCTTGACGATCCGGTTGACGGAGCGGATCACGGTGAACGTCTGCGGGGATGACGTGCCGCTGATGCCGGTGACGGTCATGACTTCCCCGCCCACCCGGATGCCGAAGGGGAACTCGGCCGGGTGGCTGGTGCTGGTGATCCACGGCTCGCCGGTGGTGATGGCCACGGACAGGCTCGTCGCGGTCGCGGTGGCGTCCGCGGCGAGCTGGCTGCCGCTGCTGTCCACGTAGCACGGGGCCTGCCCGGTGAACGACAGGTCGTCGATGTGAGCGGCGTCCTCGCCCGAGCTGGCCGAGTTGTCCTTGGTGTAGCGGAAGATCACCGCGGCGGCGCCGGTCACATCGACGATGGCCTGCGTCCAGCCGGTGGTGCCCTGCGCACGGAGGACCTGGACGTCGTCGACCAGAACGAGCAGCCGGTCACCCTCGTATCCGGGGCCGGATGCCTCGCTCGATGTCCAGTACCAGAACCGCATCTCGGTCGAGCCGGCCGGGATCGCCACGGTCCAGTCGGAGGTCTGGTTGTTGGTGATCGCCCCGGAGCGCAGCGACCACGCCCCGGTGTTGTAGTGCAGCTGGCTGCGCGCCCAGGGCAGGGTGCCTCCGTCGGTCGCGGTGACCGCGTAGGCGGTGTCCTCGAAGTCCTCCACAGTCGCGACCTCGGCGACCTGGAAGGGCCGGTAGGGGGTGCAGTTGAAGGTGATGTCGAAGACGCCCTCGGCGTGGACCTCCTTGCTGCCGCGGACCAGCAGGTCGAAGCCGTCCGGCCCGTACCGCTTGGGGGTGTTGACGACCTGGATGCGGGAGCCTTCCTTGAGGCTCAGCACGGTGTCGATCAGGTCCCGCATGCGCGGGTTGGCCATCTTCAGGGTGAGGCTGGCCACCCGCATCTCGTCCCAGGTCGCCAGGTGCAGCCGCCATGCAGCTTGCCCGGGCAGCTGCGCGTCCTGGTAGACGATGGTGTCGGCGGTGCTCTCGTTGACGCCGATGCCGTCGGGAGGCGGCTGCGTCGACAGCGAGCCCTCGCTCAGCTCGGCGGTGGCCTCCGACCCGCCGCGGCGCCGGGCGGTGATGCGGTTGGTGAGGCCCTTGTCGTCGTCCTTGGGCTGGAAGGGGTCGAAGACCTGCCCGCTGCTGTAGTCCAGGACGAGGTCCACGGGCGCGTTGTACAGACGCGCGCGGCTGACGTACTTCAGCGCCACCCGGTCGCGCTGCTCGACGAGCAGGCCCATATCGGTCTCTGCCGCGTAGCCGACCAGCGAGACGTAGGAGTCCTCCGAGTAGGGGCCCAGAGCAGTCTCGGCGGGGCCGTAGATGTCCAGGGCGGCGGCCTGGTCACAGGACAGCACCGACAGCCAGTCCCGGGCGGGCATGCCCGGAGCGCCGAGTTCGTAGGCGTAGCGCAGGGTGTCACTGAGCACGCTGGTGTAGGCGCTGACGAACGCGGAGCCCCACACGCTGAGGTGGCCGATTCCCATGCCCTTCACGCCCGATCCGAACGTGGTGCGAATCGAGCGAGGGTGGTCGGCGTCCAGCGCGGCGGCGGCCAGATTGGCCGTCAGCCCGCGCAGGTCCGGATCGAGCAGGGCCAGCGTGAACGTCGTGTTCGCACCGGACTGCTGCGCGTACACCTTGACCTGCTGCCAGCGATCGAGGAGGCCGAGCCGTCCCGCGGCGAGGAGGTTCTCGTGGCTGATGGATGCCGACCCCAGGCTCGTTCCGTCGGCGTCGGTGCCGGTCAGAACGATGGTGTGGGAGCCGCCGGACAGCTGGGCGAGGACGCGCAGGGTGGCGGTCGCGGTGGAGAAGGTGAGGATCTCGTGCTGGGCGCCGTCGGTGGGGAAGCCGTCCGAGGTGAACTTGGCCATGAAGTAGAGCGACCAGTAGCCGGTGTTGTCGCCGGGGATGTCCGTCATCCGCAGCGTTCCGCCGGCCTGGACCAGCGGCAGGGCCGAGCTGCCCACCAGGGTGCTGTCGCGGGCGAAGTCCAGGCCGGTGACGGCGAGCGGCCCCACTGTGGACTGCTCGCCGTACTCGGCGACGTAGGCGTCTCCCTGCGCGCCCTCCTCGAACGTCCAGTAAGCGAGGGGGCCGTAGATGCTGATGTGGCGGCGCAGCGCGGACCGGACGGGCTTCTGAGGGCCGTCGTAGCGGCGCAGGACTCCGGCGACGTCGAGGTCCACATACGCGTCGCGGCCGGACTCGTCCTGGTAGGGCGTGATGCCGGCGGTCTCCCCGGTCATCCGGACGGTGTCGGCCGCCTCGGCCAGGGGCCGGATCTCCAGGTCGGCGAACGAGGCGGTGACGGGAGTGGGGGTGTCGATGGCGCGGACGATGGCGCGGAACCCGAACTCGCCGGAGGCGTAGGTGTCGTCGTATGCCTGGAAGTGCCAGTGGTCGGGCTCGGTGGTGCCCTCGCTCCACACCCGCATCCGCATGTCGCCGCCCTCGCAGCGGACCCGGACCCGCAGCGGTGCGTCGGTGGCGTACACCAGGTTGGGGATCTGCCGGAACGGGGCGAGGATCGCGTAGTCGGTGCCGGTGTAGAAGCGCAGGCCCACGATGGAGACGCGCAGGCCGGCGCTGTCGGGCAGTCCGGTGTTGGTCAGCAGGTTGATGTCGATGGTGTAGAACTCGGTGGCCGCCGCGTTGGCGCGCACCACCGCGGTGAAGGTCAGGCCCGACTCGGCGTTGGGCGACTGCGGCAGGGTGTCGGTGGCGATGGTGAACGTGGCCTCGTAGTCGTCCAGGTCGAGGCCGTCGGTGACGATGTAGCGCGAGGAGCCCACGGCCAGGGTCATGGTGCCCGCGCCGGCGGCCACCGCGTAGTCCGATGCGGGCGGCGATGTCCCAGCCGGGTCGTAGATGACCCAGTCGGTGCCGGAGGTGGAGGTTCCCCAGCCGTTGGACGTCGTCCGGTCGAAGGCGTCGGTCATGACCGGGTCGGGGGTTTCGGGCACGTCGCCGACACGGAACCGGAAGGACGTGTTGCGGCCGATCTTCCCGTACAGACGGCTCTCGGGGTTGCGCGGGCTGTACAGGGCGTCGGGGTCGTTGACTCGCACGGACATGCTGCCCGGGCGGGCCTTGACCGCTTCGGAGCTGATGCCGCGGGAGATGGTGACGCGGGTCGACTCGCGCAGCGGGACGGGCACCCATGTGCCGTCGATGAGCATTTCCCCGATCCGCTTCAGCGGCCACCGGGCCATCTATGCCTCCCCTGCGAGTTGGGTGACGGAGCCGCCGCCCTTGGTGCGGGTGATCTCCTGGAGGAAGGTGACGAAGGCGTCGTCGGCGCCCTCGAAGGCGAGGGTCACGCGGGTCTCGACCGGCTGGACGCTGCCCGTCATGCGCGAGGTGGTGTTCAGCATCTGGTCCAGTCGTGACAGTGGCAGGACCACCTCGTCCTCCCGGCCCTCGCCGATCATCGCCAGGGTCGGGCCGGTGGTGATGCCGCCGTCGGCGAGGTAGGGGATGTCGGGGGTGTTGAGGGTGACCGAGGGGATGCTCACGCCCATGATCGAGCCGCCGCCGATGGTGAAGTGCAGGCGGTTCCACCAGCCGATCACGGAGTTGATCGCGCCGCGGAAGGCCCGGGGGATGCCGTCGAACATGCCGCCCACCGCCCGGCCCACCCGGCCGGGCAGCCCGGCCAGCCACAGCACCAGTTCCAGGGCCTTGCGCACGGCCCACTCCTTGGCGTCGCCGAACCATCCGGCGACCCTGCCGGGGATGGCCGCGAGCCAGCCCACGGCGGCCAGAACGCCCTTGACGGCGGATTCCACCCCGCCGCGCACCGCAGCCCAGACGGCCATCACCACGGCGCGGAAGGTCTCGTTCTTCCGCCACAGCAGCACGATGATCGCGATGACGGCGAGGATCGCGGCGATGATCCACGTGCCGGGCCAGGCCAGCCACGCGGCGTTCATCGCCCACTGGGCGGCGGCGGCGATGGCCAGGCCGACGGCCAGGGCGAGCACGATCGGGATGGCGATCTGCATCAGCCCGGAGTGCTCCTTGAACAGGTCCGACACCAGGGTCAGGACGGGCAGCAGCATCTGCCCGAGGGTGATCGACAGCCCGTTCATGACCTGGTCCCACTGCTGGGCGGGGCTGTTCTGCATGTTCTCGGTGATCTTCTGCGCGGCCCCGGCGGCATCGTCCATGCCCGCACCCGCGGCGCCGCCCGCCTGGGCGACGGCCTGCAGTGTGTTGCCGAGGTCCTCGCCCGGCCCGCCGAACAGGGCGCCCTGCAGGGCGGTGCGCTTGGTCTGGTCCTCGACCTTGAGCAGCGCCTCGTTGACCTCGTCGAACGCCTTGGTGCCCTTGCCGGTGTTGATCAGCTTCTGGATGTGGGCGACGTCCAGGCCGAGATCCTTCAGCGGGCCCTCGACGGCACTGGTGTTCGCCATCTGCAGGGTGAACTCCTTGACGGCGTCGGCCAGCTTGTCGATCTCGAACAGCGGGTTCTTCGCGGCCTCGGTGAGCAGGCCGAACATCTGCGGCCCGGTGAACCCGAGCTGGTCGAAGAAGTCCGCGTACTCGGTGGTTAGGACGGGCAGTTCCTCGCGCATCGCCTTGGGCAGCTTCTGCGCGGACGCGGCCAGCAGGTCCATCGCCTCGCTGCCGTCCTTGGCCAGGCCCGACTTGATCAGCGCGCCCGCCGCGTTCGTCGACTCGGCGACGTCGAACTCGAACGTCTTCGCCAGCGCCAGGGCGTCCTTGGTGAGCTGCTCCATCTCGCCGTCGGAGATGGAGCCGAACTTGTGCATCGAGGACGCGACCCCGTCCAGGGCCTCGCCGACCTCGTCGAGGGAGCCGCCGAATCCGGCGGAGAACACGTCACCGGCGACGGTGCCGGCGCGGGCGGCCTCGTCGTCGGTGAGGTTGAGCTGGTTCTGCAGCTGGTTGGTGACCTCGGAGATGTCCATGGCGGACTCCAGGCCCATCACGAACGCTGCGCCCAGGCCCGCGGCGGCCAGACCGCCGGCCTTGCTCAGCCCGCCCAGCCGGTCGGTGATGCCCGCCGAGCCGCGGTCGACCTCGTCCTCGGCCTCGGACATGTCGACGCCCAGGCGCACCAGCAGCTCGTCCAGGACCGCCATCTCACACCTCCGGGTTCTCGCGCTTGGCCCCTCGGGAGCGCCGCTTGTCGTCGACCTCGAAGTGCCGTTGCAGGTCCCGGACGATGCCGAGGATCTCCCGGCCGGTGCGCGCCGGGCGGTCCGCCCGCGACCACGTCATCAGGTGGTCCCGCAGCCGGGGCCGGCGGCCCTTCTTCAGGTGGGGGACCATCACGTCCATGGCGTGCCGGGCCAGGACGATGTCCAGGCGCCGCGGGGTGATCGGCCCGTACAGGCTCTGGTAGGCGACCAGGTGGACGATCTCGTCGTCGGTGAAGCGGTCCAGGACCTCGCCCGGCGGGATGTGGTAGGCGACGGAGAGGTCGTAGAGCAGCCTCAGCTCTGGTCGCCGCCGGAGTTTCCCTCCGCGTCCTTGGCCTTCTGCTCGAAGTCCCGGTCCTCGCCGGAGAGGTGACGGCACAGCTTGAACAGGCCGTCGACGGTGCCCTGCGCCTTCTTCGACAGGATCGCGATGCCCTCGGTGAGATCGGGGAAGACCCGCGTGTCGGTGCCCGGTTCGTACAGGCACTTGGCGACGATCTCGGCCCGGTTGGACTTCACCGCCATCTCGGCGCCGCTCTTGCCCTCCTGGAAGCGAATCCGGTTGAGCTTGTTCTGGTAGCTCTCCCAGTCACCGGACGGCAGGCCCCGCACGTCGACGGACACCCCCCATTCGGGAATGTCCACGTCGGGCTGGGTCTTGATGTCGCGCGCGGCGCGGATGGCTTCCTTGATGCTGCCCACAGGGCTGCTCCTCTCCGGCGGGGGTATCAGGCGGTCGCGGTCAGGGTGGGCTTGCCGGAGATCTTGAAGGTGACGTCCCGGCCCATCTTGTCGTCCAGCGGGAAGCTGTCGCTCAGGTCGCTGATGCCGGCGGTGAAGTCCCAGGTGTGCTCGTCCGGGTCGCCGGGGAGCATGACCAGCTGGTAGTCCCGCAGATCGTCCTCTTCGAAGTCGGCGTCCAGCGCCTGGTGGGTGGTCTCCCCGGGCCGGTAGTTGATCGTGGCGGTGACCTCGCCGCCGTCCTTCATGCCCTTGACGAACTCCCGGTACTTGTCCGGGCTGTCGTGCGCGGACACGTCGATCATGTTGCGGGAGCGGGAGGGCCCCGACAGGTCCT
Source organism: Streptomyces sp. NPDC048566 (assembly GCF_043199735.1). Taxonomy (NCBI): domain Bacteria; kingdom Bacillati; phylum Actinomycetota; class Actinomycetes; order Kitasatosporales; family Streptomycetaceae; genus Streptomyces; species Streptomyces sp. NPDC048566. Next base: position 683,892 of record NZ_JBICWL010000001.1, on the reverse strand, counting down.
CCACACTCGCGATCGTCACGAACACGCCGCCGCCTGTGGAGTCCCGCTTGAGCAGGGTCCCCGTTGCGTCTTCACCGGCCATCGGTGGTCTCCTTCCGTGCAGGGGTCCGGGACTTACGCGCTGACCTCGGTCAGCACCCGGAACGAGATGGGTACGTGCCGGATGTCGCCCGGCGGTTCGGGATCGGTGAGGGTCTGCTGGGACACGTAGTAGGTCGCCACGTGCCGGTGTCCGGCGATCGTCAGCGGCCGGTGTTCCAGCAGGGCCCGCAGCCGTGCGGCGATCGTCAGGGCCTGCGCGTAGCCGCGGTACTTCGACCAGACGTGCAGCGTGATGACGGTGTTCGAGCCGTGGCTGTCGTGGCTGTTGTCGGGCGTTTCGACGGCCTCGCCGATGACGATGTACGGGTAGGGGCGGCCTTCCTCGACCCAGTCGACGACGCCCGTGGCGAGCGACATCAGCTCCTCGTCGCCGGTCAGACGGGCCAGGACCGCATCCCACAGAGGCAGCAGCACGGAGTCGGACACGGGCATCGTCACCGCAGCGCCCCTCTCACCTCGGCCCGCAGGCGGGCCACCAGTTCGCTGCCCTCGCGCTCCAGGGCGGGCACGAGCGTGGGGTTCGCGGGCACGTGCCGGGTGCCGCGCTCGTGGAAGACGGCGTACAGGTCGTCCTGGTCCCGCCAGCCCACCGAGGTGCGCATCCCGCCGCGGTCGGCGACCGCCTTCACGCTCTGCGCCAGGTTGCCGGTGTCGCGGCGCACGCGGCGCTGGACGTCACCGACCATGGCCTGCCCGGACTCCTCGACCGCGGCCCGTGCCGCCTCCTGCAGCTGCGGCACCAGACGGGCCAGTCGCCGCTCCAGGGCGGGCAGGCCGATGACCTCGACGCGTGCTCTCCTGCGCGCCATCGCGTCACCGCTTGCGCAGGAGCCGACGGATCTCGTGCAGTTCGCCGGCCACGGCCAGCAGTCCCCACGCGATGGCGCGCGGCACATCGGCGTCGATGTCGCCTGCGCCGAGGTGGTCCTCGGCGAGGCGGCGGCATTCCTGAGGCTCCTGCGGCAGCTCGGCCATGCTCACGACTCCAGCTCGAACGCGGCGACGCTCACCGAGGTGACGCCGTCGTAGGTGATCGCGGCCCGGCCGTTGGCGCCGCGGTAGACGTTGTGCAGCGGGATGATCGCGTGCTCCCCGGCGGCGACGGTCACCGTGGCGTCGCTGATCGCCAGGCCCTTCACGGTGCCCGGTGTGGCGAGGGTGACGGTGTGGCTGGAGCTGTCGCCGTTGGCGACGTACAGGAACCGGTGCGGGCCCACGGGCGCGGTGTCGCCGCCCGCTCCCGCCGCGGCGGCCTCGCCGGCGACGTCGGCGACCCCGGCGTCCACCGGCACGGGCACGAGACTGAGATCAGCCATCGGGTTCTCCTTCGTTCTGGACCAGCTCCACGAGAGCCTTCGAGTAGACGGGGGTGGAGGGCTGCACCACGGCCTGGACCCGGAAGGTCTGGGCGTGGCCGAGCACATCGCTGCCGCGCAGCTCGTCGCCGCGCCGCACGTCCGCACCGGGCAGCAGGTAGACGTTGTGGGAGTGCCGGGTCTGCGCCTGCTGGGCGATCAGCCGCTCGGTGGGGGAGGGCTGGTCGACCTTGGCCCGCACGCTGCCTTGCAGGACCATCTCTGTGCTCTGCCCGCCGTGCCCGTCGTCGGTCGTCTGCAGGCGGTGTACCTGCAGTTGGCGGTTGAGGTGGCGGCCGATGCTTCCGCGGCCCCTCACCGCGACGTCACCAGGTCTGCGCCGCCGCCGAAGCGAGCGGCGAGACGCTCGCGCTCGTAGTCCGGCAGCTCCATCACCGTGATCAGACCGTGGCTGCCGTAGGTCACGGCGTAGTCCCCGATCCGCTCGGCGCGGATGTCGCCCGCAGCCAGGCCCGCCCCGTCGGTGTCGGCCCGGTAGTCGGCCAGCGCGGCGGCCGCGATCCGGCACACCAGGTCCACGATGTCGACGGGCGTCTCGGCCAGGCCGTGCGTGTAGGTGGCCTCGACCTCGGACGGCCCGCAGCCGGGCGACCAGCCGGCCGCCCGCCACAGGCGGCCCGAGCGAAAACGCCAGTCGGTGACCGCCTCCCCGTCGATCGACACCGACGCCACCGACACGACGGGCGGGCCCGGCAGCGACAGCCACGCCGTGACCGGGCCCTCGACCGTCACGGTCGACGTGGTCTGCGAGATGGGCGCCCCGGCAGCCTCACGGACGGCCGCTGAGGCCACGGACAGATACGTCTGGGCGACCGTGGTCTCCTCGGCCGTCACGCTCAGGCCGCGCGCGGCCAGATCGGATGTGCTCGCCAGTGAGGTAAGCGCCACCACAGGCCCCCTTTCCGGCTCAGCTGACCAGGGCGATCAGGTCGGCCTTGGTATACGCCTCGGCGTCCTCCATGGACATCCGTCCCTGGCGGACCACGTAGGCGATCCAGTCCGCCTTCGGCGCGTCCTCGGAGGGGCGCGCGCCGGCCGCAGGCTCGGGCTGCTCGCCCAGCTCCTGCAGCTGAGCCTTGGTCATGCCCTCGGCGTTTTCCTGAGGCAGGGCGTGTGTGGCCATGGCCCACAGGACCCAGTCGTCCTTGCCCGCCCGCGCGCCCGGGCGCGGAACGGCGCCATCGGTCAGGGCGCTGCCCCGCGCGGGCGCGGGCGCGGTCCGCGCGGGGGCGGAGGTGTACGGGCTGCCGTCGGAGTGGACGCGCCGTAGCTGGCCGCGGTCGAGGCGCTCCTGGATGCTCTCGGGCAGGGGCAGGTCCATCGCGATGACCATGCCGCCTTCACCGAGCACGTAGATCGTCTCGGCCATCAGGTGTTCCTCGGGACGCGCAGGGCGGTGATCGTGCCGGTGTTCGTCGTGGACTCGATCATCAGCGAGCCGTCGGACTGCACGAACCGGCCCGACTCGAACGGGCCGATCAGCTGGACCGTGCCGAACGCCACGGTGACGTCGAGGTCGCCCTGCCCCGCGGCGAGCGCCGGCGGGTTGTCGCCCGCCTTCACCGTGAGGGTCAGGTCGGTGTCGTCGTCGGTGTTCGACACCCGCAGAACGGTCAGCTCCGGGAACGCGTCCGCAAGCTGCATGTCGTTCGTGGGCGCCGCCACCAGGGCGGTGCCCGCGGGCTGCGCCACACCGCCGTTGGGCACGAGGTCGGTGTAGCTGAGCTGTGTGGTCGCCATGAGTGCTGTCTCCGATCAGGCGGCGGGGTTGATGAACGCGGCGGCCAGGTGGTCCGGGCGGATCACCTTGGCCCCGTACAGGGCCAGGCCCTTGACGGCGTCCTCGAAGGAGTTCTCCGGGCGGTACGCCTCGGTCTTGTTGATCTGCTCGGCGAACGTCACGGCCTCCTTGACGCCGGCCTGGACGACCGTGGTGTCCCCGGTCGGGACAGGGCAGTTGTTCGACTCGTAGATGTCGAAGTTCGCGGCCCGGCCCACGAAGCCGTTGCGCAGGCCCGCGTCCGTCGCGGCCTTGTCGGCGCTGACGAACCGGTCGTCGAGGAGCAGCGAGGCGTAGAACTCGGGCGGCACGATGACGTAGCGGCCCATCTTCGGGACGTTCGCCTTGGTCAGCCGGGTACGCAGCGGCACCAGCACCTTGTCGTAGGCGTCGGTGGGCGTGGTGTACGTGTCGATCGGGGAGCCCACCGCGTTCAGGAAGTTGCCCGACGCGATCTGCGTGTAGAGGCCGGCCACGTACTGGTCGACGGTGTCGGCCAGCGCGTAGGCCGCCTCGCTCATGGCCTGCGGGATCAGGTTCGACTTGGCCTGCCGCTTGTCGACGTCGTCGATGGAGAACGCCCAGTACTTCGACTGGTCGACGGTCAGCGTGCGCTGCCCGGTGGTGAGGTTCTCGGGGGTGATGGTCGTCGAGCCGGGCACGTAGGTGCCGACGGCGGGCCGGGAAACCGAGGTGATGCGGACGGTGTCGCCCGCCTCGGCGATCTCGCCCTCGTAGTCGCGGTTGACGACGGTGGGGCTGGCGTAGATGAGTTCCTTGCGGGTCGCGACGAGCAGTCGCGAACTCCAGATCTCGGGAACGAAGTTCCGCACGGTCATGAGGGTTCCTCCTGGCTACTTGCCGCCCATGAGGTCATCGAGACGCCCGTCGATGCGGGCTTTTTCGATGGCCTCGGGGCTCATGGATTTCAGGTCTGCTCGGGTGAGCTGCTTGGGCCGGGACGCCTTGCGCGCCGCTCCGCCGTCGCCGGTGCCCTGGAACCTCTTCGCCGTTGCGGCTGCCAGGTAGGGCTTGGTCTTGAGGAGATCGTCGATGGCGTCCTCGATCTCCTCGGGGTCGATCTCTCCGTCCTCGTCCACCTCGAACTGGTCGAGGTCGAGGAAGGTCAGCGCATCCTTGGGGTCGCTCAGGCGGCCCTTGGCCGCGGCCCGGATCTCGGCCTTGAGGATGCGCGTGTTGGCCTTGGCGACCGCCTCGGTCTCCGCCTTGCGGCGGGCGGCCTCTGCGTCGTCTGAGCCGTCCTTGCCCGCCAGCTGCTGCTCCAGCTCGCGGCGTCGGGCTCGCTCGGTGCGCCACTTGCCCTTCATCGACGCCAGGGCCCGCTTGCCCTTGTCGCCGAGGTCGTCGGCGCCGTCCGGGTCCGCGTCGTCGTCCCCGTCGTCCCCATCACCGCTGTCACCGTCGTCGGCGCCGTCGGCGTCCTGGCCATCGCTCCCGGCGCCGTCACCGTCATCGCCGGTGTCGCCGTCGTCGGTGCCGTCGCCGTCGGCGTAGAAGAACGGCGACCAGGGGCCGGCCGCGTAGGGGTGGGACCAGCCCGCAGCGTGGCGGCGGGCACGGCGGGGCAGGGTGAACAGATCCATCAGGTGCTCCCGTTGCGGGTGGGTGACCGCGCCGTGCGCGCGGTCAGGTCAGATAGCCGTGCAGGCGCAGCAGCCGCACCGCGTGCGCGCGGTCCTCGGCCTGCCGGAAGATCTCCTCCGGCATCAGCCGGGCCCGCTCGGGGCGGAATCCGCGGATCGACTGCGAGCGCGGGATGGCGCCCTCGGCCTGCAGACGGCGGAACTCGCGGCGGCGGAACTCACCGCGCACCGTGCCCTCGGACGTCGCTGCGATGCTGCGGCCGAAGGCGGTCGCGGTGGCCATGCCGCGGCGGGCGTTGACGACCTGCGCGACATCCGCGCCCTGCGCGATCGCGCGCGCGCCGGCCGCGCCGAACACCTTCCGCCGCTGCTCCTCGGACATCGCCTCGACCACACGGCCGGGGCTGGACGGGGCGGGCTTGTGCTCGCGGGTGACGGGCTCCATGCCGCAGTGACAGCGCGGATGGCGCAGGAACCCGGTACTCACCGCGTACTCGCGGCCCGCCAGCACGATGCACCGCGAGCACGCGCCGCTCTCCACCACCCGCACATACGACGTCACCGCAGGACGCGCGGCCATGCCCACGGTGTCCGCGGCCCGGCCCGCGTCGGCGACCGCCGTGCGGACCATCACATCGAGCAGGATCTGCCCGCGCGCCATCGCCTGCACCAGCGGGGCACCGCCGGTCAGAGCGCGCAGCGCGGTCAGCATCGGGATGCGCAGTGCTTCCGCGAGGAGCGTTCCGTCACCGGTGACGCCGGCCAGCGCCGCCGGGTTCAGCCGGTCGGACTCCGCGCGGTCCGGATCGTCGCCGAGCAGGCCGTGCAGCCACGGCTCGGTGCCCTGCGCCGCGAGCAGCTGCGCGCCGGAGACGACGGCCAGGACACTGCCCAGGCTCTGCAGCCACGACGCCTGGATGCCGGACCGGTCGATGGCCAGCCAGGCCCGTCGGGCCGCCAGCGACGCGGCAGCGGCCAGCCTGCGCCGCGCCTCGGTGTGCGCCTCGGCGACAGCCGACGGGCTCATTGCGGCGGCCCCTGCCCGTCCTCCCCGCCCGCGGGCACGACCTCGGCGGGTACGTCTTCGGCCGGGGCGCCGGCGTCCGGGTTCTGGGTCATCTGCCGGGTCAGCTCGGCGACCGGGTCCATCGCCATCTCCCGCTCCCGCAGCGCCACCACCTCGGCGACCTCGGTCGGGGTGAGGCCGTAGCGCAGGGCCAGCCACTGGAAGGGGAAGCCCAGTTGCTTCAGCTTCAGCAGAGCGTCGGCCATCTGCGCGTGGCTGCGCGACTCCGTCTCCGCCCACAGCACCCGACCCGAGCGCAGCGCCTGCGCCTTCGCATCCTCGCCCTTGGCCAGCGCGATCAGCCGGGACACCTCCCGCAGGCCCTGCCCGTACCACAGCGTCTTCTCGTCGCAGCGCTTGACCAGACCGGTCTCAGCGGCCAGCAGCGCACCCTCGGCCAGGTTGGCCATCTTCCCGATCAGGTAGTGCTGCGGGGTGCGGGTCTGCGCGGCCAGATGCCCGACCGCGACCTCCATCGTGCCGGTGTACATGGCGAGGTTCGCGGCCTGCCACTCGGCGATCCGCGCGTCCTTGCCGGTGATCCACGCGACCCGGTCCACCTGGAACTTGTCCAGGTCCACCGGCTGCTTGCCCACGACCTCCCCGGCGCTGTTCAGCTTGGGGATCATCGGCCGTTCCGCGCCGAGGACGACTCGCTGCGGAAAGGACGCGTAGTCGGAGGCGGTGAACAGCTGCGCCCACAGCAGGTTGATCGCGTCCTGCATGGCCACCACGCCGGCCACATCGCTGATCGGGTCCTCGACCAGCATGGGCTTGTTCGGCAGCTCCACCATCGGTACGACGCCCATCGGGTTGGGCTGCGGGTTCGGCTCGTCGGCGATCTCCCGCGGCGTCCAGGTGCGCAGCTCCTCGTCGACGTCGGCCAGCTGCGGGCTCTTGTCCTGCCGGGCCAGCGGCCGGGAGAACTTCCACACCTCGCCCTTCAGGTAGAGGGTGGCGAAGTCCTGGTTGCCGTCCTGCCACCGCTTCAGCGCGGCCCGCCGGTTGCGGCGCGAGCCGGGCTCGTAGGCGACGATGCACTGCGAGGCGTCCTCGAAGGTGACGACCGGCATGTCCGGCTCGTCGGGGTCACCCCACACCAGGACGAAGCAGCGGGCGCCGGTGACCGCGCCGAGGAACCCCAGCTGCGAGTCGGCATCCAGACCGTTGACCTGCCACACCTTCCACAGATCCTTGTCCGCGGAGGTGTCGCCGTCGGCGACGAACCCCGTGACCGTCAGCCGCTCCACCGGGCTGTCGGCCACCACCTGCACCCAGTTGTCGGAGAAGTCCCGGTAGCGGTCGCCGTGGAACTTCGCGAACTCGTCCGAGGCGAACTTCAGCGGATGCTTGCCCCGGTAGTAGGCGTTGTGCCGGTCGATCGGCCCGCGCCGGCGGACCAGCTCCGACTCCAGCAGCGCCACCAGCTGGAGGGCCTGCGCCTCCGTGGCCATCGGACCCTCCTCAACTGCCGTAGTAGTAGGACGTCTCCGGCTCGGCGAGCCCGGCCGCGATCACATCGCCGAGCGCCTCATGTGCCAGGACGCTCGGAATGACCGCGTCGATCTTCTGCGCCTGGCTCGCCTTGCGGAGCACGTACCGGTCGGGCGGACGAGCGGCAGCGCGCGCGTTGCCGATGTGCGCCGCCGTGATCTCGCAGCCGTCGTGCGTGAACGCGGCCCCGGCGCTGTTGCGCTTGACCACGTCCGTCTTCAGCCGCTCGCACGCCGCGTGCATCTGCACGATGCGCCGGGTGTGCCAGCGGATCACCCGCTCCTCGCCGTACCCGTCGACCCACTCGTCGATCTCGGTCTCCCAGTACGGCGGGTCCGCGTACAGCCGGACCACGTCGTAGCGGCGCATCAGCTGGTCCATGGCCGCGCGGACCTCGGCGCGCGGCACCTGCCCGCCGTGGTCGGCCGGGTTCCAGATGGTCGGCTCGTCGTTCGGCCCGTACAGCGGCGTGAACTGGTAGCCGTCCATCGTCTCGCCGCGGATGGCCGTCCAGTCGTCGACGTCCGAGCCGTCGAAGCCCAGGACGATCCGCGTCATCGGCCGCACCCGCCGCGGCTTGGCCTTGGCCGCCCACTTCGCCACGTCCAGCCAGGCCGCCGAGCCCGCCACGCACCGGTTGCCGAAGAACCGCTCGGCCTGCGCCTCGTCCTTCTCCATGATCTCGGCGGCTTCCGCCTCGATCGCGTCCAGGTCGACATGCGAGGAACCCGCGTAGACGACCGCGTGAATCCGCCGGCGCTGCCGCTTGTCCTTGTACGACAGCGACTTCGGCGCCTGCGGGTGGTAGCGGAAGATGTCCCTGGCCTTCGCCTCGGACGTCGTCTGCGCCACGCTGTTCTCCGACGGGTCCCAGCCGTTGGTGGTCTCCATCGACCGGCCGCCCATGCCCGCCGCGCCACGCCGCTGTGTCTCCGCGACCCGCCGCAGCTTGTTCTGCGCGGTGTACAGGCCGGTCTCGTCCTGCATCGCGAAGATGATCGGGTTGCCGAGCCGGGACAGCGCCGACGACGTCACCACATCGATGCGGCCGTCGTCACCGACCCGCGTGAACTCCTCGCCCGACTGCATCATCTCGGCGAGCGGGCCCCGCTTGACCATCGACTTCAGCGGCCGGTAGACGTTGGCGACCTGGTCCTCCGAGGTGGCGGTCAACTGGATCAACGGGGTAGGCCACGGAACGCCCATCGGCTCGCCGGCCCGGTACTCGTACCACCAGCCGCAGCCGCAGCCGTGATCCGAACACCGGTACCGCTCCCCGCCGCGCGCCCACCCGTCGAACACCACGGGCCCGGCCGCCTCGGCCAGGACCACCGTCGCCGACCACGGGCCCTTGCCCGTCTTTTGTGGCGCGACCACCTGAGAGCGCCGGTATCGGAACGCAGGCGCCAGCTGCCCGACCCGCGCGTCCGGGCGGACCCGGTAGTGGTTGACCGTGCACCACAGCTGCCACGGATACAGCTCCATGCGCTCACCGACGCGGAACCCGTCCGGGACCGGGCAGTGCTCCTCGATCCAGTCGGGCACGATCCACAGGGTGGGGAAGTCGACGACGAACTCGGCGCCGGCGTCAGGCCCCGTCGCCATCGGGTACGACCTTCAGCCGGTCGCGCGCGGAGGGCCGCCGGGCCGCCGGCGCCGCTGGGCTGCCCGCGTGCGGCTCCTCCACCTCCGGGGCGATCTTCCACCGGTTGCGGTTCATGCCGGTCACGCTCAGGCCGAGCGAGTCGAGGTAGCCGCGGACCATCTTCTTCACGTCGACCCGGCCGTCCGCACGCTCCGCCTCGGCGAGCGTCCGCACGAACAGCGCGACCTCGAACTCCTGGCCCATGTCCTCCCAAGCCACGGCCTGCGGCTTGGCCCACAGCTCGTCCCACAGATCGAGTTCACGCTCGGCCGCCGTCGTGAGCGGCCACCCAGGCGCCGGCGCCTGTCGGCCCTCGGCGGGCAGCGTCCGCCACCCGCCCTTGTCCATGGCCTTGGCGCTGCGCAGCGACCGGGGGTCCGGTGCCGGCCCGGACACTGCGCGGGCTCCTCCACGGGGCATGTCGATCACTCCTTCAACGCGCTGCATTGCGCAGCACCGGGCCGTCACCTTGCGTGACGGCGGGGACCCTTTGAACCCGACGCACCTCTCAGCGCCCTCCCCCGCGCTGCTCCACCCCCAGCCGATTGGGGTTACCCCCCTGGGTCAGGTCACGATCCGTCACGTCCCGAATGTCTCGGCCGCCGTCTTGCGGGAGTGGTGACGCTTGCTCATGGCCTGCCAGTTGGCCGGGTCGTAGCCGCGCGGGCCGAGCGGGCCGAGGCCGTCGATGTGGTCGACCTCGGTGGCCTGGTCGCGTTGCAGCAGGGGCAGCGCAGCGCACTGCGTGCACTCGCACCACGGGTGGTCGCGGAGGTAGGCGGCGCTGGCCTTGCGCCAGGCGCTGCCGTATCCGCGTGTGCTCGGGGTGGGGCGCTGGGCTCTGGCGGTGGCCTGGCAGGACGGGCACCGGCCGTGGGGGGTGAGGGTCGGGCATCCGGGGGTGGGGCAGACCTGCATGGCCTTGCGTGCCACGGCTACCTCCACGTGGGTGTGGGTGCGGCCCCGTACCTGGTGGGTACGGGGCCGCGTGGGTGGGCGCTCGGCCCGATGGGGTAGCTCAGAAGTCGGGGCAGAGGTGCTTGTGCACGGCCTCAACGATCTTCGTGCCGGTCGCGGGGTTGCTGATGTCGGGCAGCCGCGTGGTGACGGTGAACCGGTCGAGGGCGAGTTGGGCGAGCTTGTCGGTGTCGTCCGGTGTGGCCTTGATGGAGCTGCACTGGTTGATCCCGCGGTCCACGGCCTGGTCTTCCTTGCCCGGCTTGATGATGCGGGAGTCGATGGCGTTCAGCGCGTCGAGGAAGGCGGCCCGCGTTGCGGCGGTCGGCTCGGGCGGGAGGCCGGCGGCCTCGCGGGCCTTGGCCTTGTCGCTGGCGCTGATGCTGGGCGGCTGGCTCTTGCTGTCCACGGCGTTCTTCTCTTCGCTTTCGCACGCGGTCAGCGACGCGAGCGCGAGGGACGCGAGGGTGACGGCGGTGATCGTGCGGGTGTTCATGGTCCCCCCAGGGAGTGCAGATGGCGAAGGGGCCATCTTCTTCGGTGCGAGGGGCCTGAGGGTGGGGCAGTGACGGGGCTGTGACACAACGAAACCCCCGGGGCTCTGGGCCTCGCGGGGGTTTCGTCGTGCGTCTGTGGCGCCCCGTTTCGGGGCACAGCTGTTCACCGAGATCGTGACACGGCCCTGACCTGCGGTCAAGCGACCTTGCGTGTCTGCCGTTCGGCGACGAGTGCGGCGACGTCCGGGACGGCGTACCAGGGCTGGCGGGGGGTGCCGCCGGAGCGGGTGAGTCGGCCGCGGCGGACGAGCTGGCGGACGCCGTCGAGGCTGATGCCGAGCTGTCTCGCGGTCTGGTGGGCGGTGAGGTGGCCGGGCCGGATGATCTGCGACTCCATGCGTCCATGATGCCGCCTGGGCGGGGTGTTGGGGGTGTGATCCGTCCCCCCTCTATCCCCTCTACGTCGCTGGTCAGCGGCCACTACAGGGGGGTCTACGACGGTAGAGACCCCCCTCTAGATCCACTCGCCGGGTAGGGGTGGCTTAGAGGGGAGTCTCGTAGTGGGGGCGGTAGTGCCCTCCCCCTCTACCGGGCGTTGAGGAGTTCGGCTGGCATGGCGGCTTCGAGGTCCTCGCGGCGGTATCCGGCGAGGTTCTTGCCGCCGATGTTGACCTGCTTGGTGGTGCGCTTCACGCCGGCGGCTTCGAGGGCCTTGGCGAGGCGTTCTGCGTCCCAGTCGCCGTAGTCCTCGTCGAGGTTCTCCAGGCGGGCGAGGATGTCGACGGTGTGCATCTTGGGGCTGTGCCGCATGACGGCGAGGCAGTCGGACAGGACGGGGCTGATGGTGACGCCGGATGCCTCGGCGAGCGCGGCCGGGTCGCTGGCGGCGTCGCCGGTGAGTTGTCCGGCCTGCTCGCGCAGGGTCCGGCCCTTGGCGCACATCGAGTTGAACGCGGCGGTCTCCAGCATGTCGGCCTTCACGGTGACGAAGGAGGCCGGGCCGGTGACGAGGACGCCGACGCCCTTGTGCTCCTCGGACAGCACGGACGCGTCCGCGCCTTGGGCAGCCTTGCCCTTGCCGAGGACCATGTCGGAGCTGGTCTGGTCGGTGACCTGCGTCGAGTATCTGATGGTGATGATCTCGCGGAGCTTGGTCGGCACGGACTTCGCGTCGGGGCGCTGGGAGGCGTAGTTGGAGATGAACCCGGCGGCCGGGCCGCGGCGGGCGATGCGCGCCATGTCGTTGATGATCTCCTCGCGCTCCTGGTCGTCGACGGCGAGGAACGCTTCCTGCAGCTCGTCGACGGTGAACAGGATGAACGGCATGTTGTAGCGCTTGACGATCTCGGGGGTGAGCTTGCCTTCGGGGCAGATCGAGGTGGGCAGGCTGCGCAGGATGGAGAAGCGGCGCTCCATCTCGGCGAGCAGCTCCTTGAGCAGGGCTCGGAAGGCGGTGATCGCGTCTTCCTCGGCGCCGAGGACCAGGCGGTGGGCGACCTGCCGCATCTGGATCCAGTCCTGGCCGCCCTTGAAGTCGCAGACGTAGTGGCGCACGTAGGCGTCGAGGAGGCCGGCGGCCGTGAGGAGGCGCTGCGAGAACGTCTTGCCGCGCCGGGGCAGGCCGCCGAAGAACATCGACTGCCACACGATCGGCAAGGTGACGTGGTTGCCGCGGGCGTCCTTGCCGAACGGAATCGGCTCCCAGATCGAGAACGAGTCCAGCGCCTCCAGCGGCGAGGTGGTGGGCGGCGCGAGGTAGGGGTCGTCGTCGGCGACCCACATGGACACGCGGCCCGCGTTGCCGCCGTGAGCTGCGCGGACGCGGGACATGATGACCTGGATCTCGTCCACGCCGAGTTCAGCGGCGATGGCTGTCCGCTTGGTGAGGACGTCGGCCGCGGTCTTCCCGCCGCCCTTGGGCAGGTCGAAGATGACGGCCCATCCGTTGCCGTCGCGCAGCGGGCCCATAACGCAGTTGACCTTGGGCCCGTCGTCGTCGCCCTTGCCGGGCTTGAGCAGGCCGGTGGCGCGCAGGGCGTCGTTCAGCTGCTGGGAGTCCATGGCGATGCGCAGGGGCGGCGTGCCGTGGTCGAGGATCTGCGCCTCGTCGGACCAGCCGATCGCGGTGAGACCGCCGCACATCATGCAGCCGGCGGCGAGTTGGAGGCCCAGGGAGGCGTAGTTGAGGGCCACGGTCGCGGCGGAGGCGAGGGCGAGGGCCGTACCCCAGCGCCAGCGGCGGGCGACGGTGCGCTCCCGGTGAGCGAGGACGGCTTGTGCGGCGAGGACGGTGTCCTCGGGCTTGGCCTTGGCCTGGACGCGCAGTGCCTTGATGGCGCGGCTGTGGTCCTGGGCTGCGAGGACGGGCCACAGGCGGCGTCCTCCCCGGAAGGCGCCGCGGGCGGAGTAGCCGACGACCTTCACGGCGTACTTGGGGCTGCGGATGGCGTGGTAGCGGCCGTGCCACCAGGTGACCTTGGCGAACGCTGCGCTGTTGGCGCGGACGGACGCCCAGTTGCGTGCCCACGCGGGGAGGATCGGCGCGTCGGGGACGGTGAGCCAGTCGGCGAGGGGGTTGTCAGGACGGTCGACGGCCTCGGTGTCCGGGGCGTCTTGCCACGCGTCCTCGGCGTCCTGGGGTGCGTCCTGTAGCGGCTTGATCAGGATGTCGGTCATGCTGTGTTCTCCGGTCGCCGTGAGGTGGATCGGGGGCCCGGGACGGCCGTGCCCGGCTAGGTACATCGGCCGTCCCGGGGTGTGGCTACTTGCGGCGGGCAGCGTTCTTGGCGTCCTCGCGGGCCTGCGCCTTCTCGCGGATGCGGTCGACTTCCCGCTCGATGGCCTTGGTGGACTGGCCGCGGGCCTGTCGGCGGGTGGCCTTGAAGCCGAGGTAGACCACGCGGGCCATCTCTCGGGCGTTGTGCGGGTCCTTGTCGGTGAGCGCCATGTCAGCGGCCCTTCTGGAAGTCGCGCCACAGGCCGCGCAGGACCAGGGCGAGGATGGCGACGGACACGGCGCCGATGGCGACCGCGATGGCGAAGAGGCTGGCGACCAGGCCGCCGGCGATGCCGAGGCCGCCGATGGTCGCCCACTTGCGGGTGTCGAACGGGGCGCGGGCGGGCGGTGGCGGGGTGGCCGGCTGCTGCTGGATCTGTTGGGCGGCGAGGATGGCCGCGATGGTGCGGGCCAGCTCGGTGTTGTCGGCGGCGGCGACGGCCTCGCGGGCCGCCTGGTCCACGGGGTCGTTCACGCGGTCCACCTCTGCACGGTGCGGGCGATCCGCGGCCAGGCGGCGACGCCGAGCACGGAGGCCAGCACGACCGGGTGCAGGGCGACGGCGGCGAGCAGGGCGAGGAGCGCGGGGAACGCGGCGAGCAGGCCGAGGAGCGCTCCGAACGCGAGGCGCATCATGCGTATCCGCCTTCCATCGGGTCGGGCTTCTGGTCGGGTGCGGGCTTCTTCGCGGCCCGTGAGAGGGCGGTGCGGATGTAGGGCTCGGTGACGACCAGGCGCCGGTGCTCGGCGATGTGGTCGGCGATGGCCCGGGGTGATGCGCTCTCGCCGAGTGCGGATGCGGCCTCGGCGACGGCCCCGGCCATGTCGAGGGGTTCCAGCTCTTTGACCTGCGGCGCATCAGGCGTATCAGGGCGATGCGCCGCGTACTCGGGGGGCTGCTCGCCGAGAACCAGGGCGACCGCTACGGCATCGACGGTGACGCCGTAGCTGCCGAGGATGTGGGCGAGTTCCGCCGGCGGCGCATCAGGTCGCGCGTCCGCGGCGAGGCGGATCGCGTCCGCGGGGTCCATCTCGGCGAACCGGGCCCGCAGGACGTCCGTCGCGGACGTGGTGCGTACCGGCTCGGCGGGCGGGCCGAGGCTGGCGGCGGCGGGCGCCCGGTACATGGAGGCGAGGGCCGCATCAGCGCCTTCCTGGACGCGGGTCCGCTGGACGTCGACCAGGCCGGCGCCGAGTTCGGCGTCACCGACGCCGACGTGCTTTGCGAGGCGCCAGTAGCGGCGGACCGCCCACTTGCGGCGGCGGTCCCCGGGGTGTCCCTCGGCGACGGCCCGGTGGAAGGCGAGTTGCCGGGCCACGTCGGCGTTGCGGCGCATCGTCTCGGCGTCGATGCCGGTGCGGTAGACGACGATCGAGCGGGCGACGAACCCGAGGCCCTCGGCGGCCCCGGACATGGCCAGCGGGGTGACCGCGTACACGGCGGCCTCGCGCGGGCTTCCGGCGATGGAGACGCCGACAGAGCTGGCGGATACCGGGGCGGCCCACATGCCGGCGCGGACGATGCCGGGGGAGGCCATGCCGAGCATGGTCCGGCCGAGCATGACCAGGGCGAGGATCAGGGTGAGGCCCTCGCCGGCGGCGACGACACCGGCGGCGGTCGCCTGCCGGTGGAACTCGGCGACGGTGTTGCTGTAGGTGCCGGAGGCGCCGAAGACGCCGACGACGACCATGGCGACGGCCGCGACACCGAGGACGAGAACTTGGCCCCAGGTGAGTTCCCGACGCGCGGTCACCGGCCCTCACCTCGCGCCGTCTTCGGGTCCTGCTTGGGGAACGGGTTCTTGGCCAGGTGCTTGGTGAGGGCGCGGCCTTGGGCGGCGAGGCGGGGGTGGCGCAGCGTGGCGCATGCCTGGCAGGTGCGGGGGTTGTGCTTCATCGGGCACCGCCCGTCGATGCCTGGAAGACGCGGGTCGCGGCGCCGTGCGGGGCGTCGGGCAGGGCGTAGACGCGGCCTCCGTCGAGGGAGGCGAGGAGGATGCCGGCGTGGTACTCGCAGCCGTCCGCGCCGTGGTTCGCGGAGTCGAGGACGGTGACGGCGACCTCGCCCCGGCAGGGGGTGGGGTCGGTGGGGAAGCTGGCGGGGCAGCGGCGGCCGGAGGGTTCGGCGGCGAGCAGCTGGCCGGGCGTGGTGCGGCGGGGCGCGGCGGCGGCGTAGTCCTCGGCGCAGCGGCGGTGCAGTTCGGCGAGGCTGGCCGTCTTGGTGATGCTGCCGGTGACGCCGGCCGGGGTGGCGCGCAGGGTGAGCACGCGGCCGGGCAGGCGGCGGATGAGTCCGGCGGCGATGAGGCGCCGAGTCGTGGTGGTGGTGCCCGTGGTCGCGGGCATGGAAAGATCGGTCATGCCGACTCCTGCTGTGATCAGGATGTTCGGAAGAGGGTCGGGCGGCGCGCGCGCCCCCTCGGTGCTCCAACACCGTGGGAGAGCTGCTGTCCGGCCCTCGCTGTCTATTCGGTTGTGGCGCTGTTCTTGGACGTCTTGTTGGCGTCGCGTTTCAGCGCCTGGTCGACCGCCTGCCAGCTGCGGCCGAGGTCCCGGGCTACGGCAGCGACGTTCCCCAGTTCCGCTACGCCATCGCGTAGGGCCTGGGCTCGTCGTGCGGCGGACTCGGAGGTGAGGTCGCGCAGCTGCTCCAACAGCCGCTCTTCCTCGATGATCCGTTCCCGCCAGGGCTTCGGTTCCATCCCCACGACAGTATCCAACACCGGTATTGGACACAAGGGGATCAGGCTACTCCCTTCGGTTGAAAGTGCAGGAGCAGCAGGAGGCTCTGCTGCCCCTCGTACACGGTGCGGCAGGCCCGGCACGTCAGCCGTGACTCGCCGGCCTTGTGCGTGATGTCGGCCCCGCACACCGTGCCGTGGTCGTCGACCAGGGCGATGCACTGGCCGACGACCTTCCGCTGCGGGACCGGGTCACCGACGACTCTGCGCGCCTGCGCCTCCAGCGTCCGCACTTCTCGGGCCAGGTCGCCGGCCTCCGGGTAGTGCTCGGCGATCCAGTCCAGCTCCATGGCCAGCCAGCGGGCGTCAGCGGCCAGCCCGGATGCCGGCGGCGCGGAGTGGTGCGGCCAGCGGACGCGTTGGACACTGACGCGGTGGGCGTGGACGACGGCGGCCATGCGTCCGGTGCTCATCTCGTCGAGCACGTCCTCGTCCAGCGGGGACCGGGGGCCGGCGGCCCCCTTCGTGGAGACGATCTCGCCCCAGCCTGCGCGGCGCGGCACGAGGCACTCGACGAGTTCCGCGTAGAGGGTGGGCAGGTCGGCGAGGCGTGCGCCGAGCTTGGCCGCGTCCCGACCGCACAGGTACCGGTCGCCGGTGGGGACATCGCAGAGGCCGCAGTTCAAAGGTAGCTCCCGGTCAGGGGTACGTCATGGATCGTGTAGCCGCCGTCGGCGCCCTCGTCCTCCTCGTCGTCGTCCCAGAGTTCGAGGGCGACGGGGCCGGCGGTCGCGGGCGGCGGTACCGCTCGCGGGTGGGTCGGTGTGTACGGGAGGCGGCGGGGCCGGGGCGCCAGGAGGCCCGCCAGGCGCCTGCGGCACCGCGGGCCGAGGCGGAGCCTCTTGGACTCGTCATCGGACAGCAGGCGCCCGCACGCCATGCACGGGATGGCCTCGCTGGTCACCCCGTCCCCGCCCGTCACGCTGCCGCCCGTCGCTGCGTGCTCGCCCGGCGGGGCGCACCGATGGCGTCGGCCAGCGCGTTGTAGTGGGCGAGCTGTTCGGCGGACGTCCACCGAGTGGGCCGGTCGACGTCGCGGGTGACGGTCTGACCCCTGCGCGGCCGGGCGCCGCCGAAGGTTCCGCTGGGCACGGTCTCGGCGAGGTCTGCATCTACGAGGATCTTCACGCGAGGGTCACCATCGCTTCCTGGATTCGGCGGGGGTGGGCGTCGGCCAGGCACCGGCCGCTGTCGTGGCACGGCGTGCCCTGCAAGACGACGCATTCGGGGCAGGGGGCGACGGTGACTGCCCACAGGCTGATGCGCGACGGGTGCGGCTTGCGCAGCGTGCGGCCGTTGACGCGGACGATGCAGGACTGGTGTGCGCGGGCCCCGCAGGTCTCGTGCGGGCAGGGGACGGACCGGGCGGGGTGGGCGCGGGCGCGGAAGGCGTGGCGGATGCTGGCGGGCATCGGGGCGCCCTGATGCTTGGTCATCGCTCACGCCTCCCTGCCGAGGCGCAACAGGGCGTCGGTCTGGTTCATGGTGTGGCTCCTGGGTGGTGGTGGGGGGCCGCAGAGGGGTGCGGCCCCGACAACGGACGATCAGGCAGACGGGGCGGTGTCGACGGCGTCCCACTTCACGAGGTCCCAGCAGTCGTCACACGAACCGGGCGCGACCGGCGTCGTGTGCGGGCAGCAGAGCGCGCCGTCGGACCGCCGGTACGGAGCGGGAGGCGTGTACGTGTCGGCCGACTGGACCGGGTCCACGTGCGACAGGGCGATGCACGCGCCGTGTCCGTCGACCCAGACGACAGCGGTGTGTCCGCCGAGGACTTGGGCTTCGCTGCGCGTCCGGGTGGCCAGGCGTTCCCCCTCGCCCTCCTCGGGCCGGACACCCGGGTAGGCGGTGACGGGGGTGCCGATGGGGTAGCGGGCGTTCCACAGCTGGACGGCGGCGGCGGGTGTGGTGTCGGTCATGTGCTGCTGCTCCTCGGGTGGTGCGTAGGGTTCGGGGTGCGGGCCACCCGCCGGATAGCTGCCGGCGGGTGGCCCGTGTCGCGTCTGGTCACGAGGCGAGGCGGCAGGCCAGGCACAGGTCGCGGATGTGGCCGTCCCGACGGCGGACGACCCACCCGTCCCGGCGGCCGTCGGCCCGCACCTGCGGGGCCGTCATCGACGTGAAGGCGGCGCGGACCGCAGCGCTGTCGGGGCAGTCGGTGTCCTCGTCCGGGCCGTCGCAGGAGACCTCGGTGCCGAGCGGGCGGGCGGTCATCGCTGCGCCCCCTCGGCGGCCGGCAGTTCCCCGACGGGCTGGTGGCCGGTGAGGCCGAACGCCTCGCAGCCGGGGCAGTCGTCGACGTGCTCCGGGTCGTCACTGTCGTCGGTCACGACATGCGACACCTCATCGGCCGACTGCTCGCGGAGCATCGCGGCGATCGCGTCCACGGTCGGGACGTGAACGCCGATCTGCTGCCCACTCCAGGCGACCACCTCGTCGGCGGCCTGGGTCCTGGTCACGCACTCGGCACCGAGCGCGGCGGCCAGGTGCTCGGCGAGGTACTGCCGCATCTGCGCGTGCTGAAGACTCGCGTACTGGGCGGTGAGCTGGAACGCGCAGATCGAGTCGTAGATGGTGCTGGCGAGCTGCTGCTCGGTGGGCGGGGTGGGCTTCGGGTCGGTCATGGGTTTCTCCTTGTTGACGGTGCTGTCAGGTAGTGGGTGTGGCCGGCCGTGTGCGCGGGACGCGCTGTAACCGAGGCAGCGCAGTCAGGCGGTGGGGGCGCAGCCGTGCGCGATGAGGGCGAAGCCGAAGCGTTCGACGTTGCCGCCGAGGGAGATCTCGTTAGCGGCCGTCATGATGCTGCGGGTCCAGTCGGTCATTGAGGCGACGGCGGCGGCGGCGCCGGTCGCGTCGTCGGCGGACTTGAACAGGCCGATGGTGCGCCCTTCGTGGTGGGCGAGGATCCACCGGTACTCGGGCGAGGGGGCGTGTTCGGTGGGGAGTTCGTAGATGCGGAGGCCGGGGGCGGGCTCGGTGGCTTCGATGGTGATGGGGCCGGTCTTGGTGGGGAGTTCGATGGTGGTCATGCGGTGTGCCTTTCGGCCGTGGCGAGGTAGTCGGCGCAGCCGGAGCAGAGGCCGGCCATGCCGTAGGGCAGCGGGATGCGGCAGTCGGGTTCGGTGCAGCGGGCGAGCGGCTCGCGGGAGCGGACGGCGGCCACGGCGATGTCCCGGGGCGCGCCCGCTCTGCCTGCCTGACCCGTCGATGACTCGTCTTTCACGGCCTCGCCCGCGCGCTGCTGTGGCTGAGGTGAAAGGCCAGCCATGTCTTTGTCGGGGAGGGGGTCCCTACCGGAGGTAGGGAGGGACTGGTAGACCCCCGCTGCGGACGCTGTCCGGACCGCGTCGGTGGACGCTGTCCGGGGGCGTCCATGGACGCTGTCCGGGGTCCGATTTGGGCTGTCGGAACCCCCGCTGCGGACGCTGTCCGGACCGCGTCGGTGGACGCTGTCCGGGCCTGTATCCCCAGGGTTTTCCACAGCGTCCGTGGACGCTGTCCGGGCTCCCAGGGCCTTCGCGATGTCCTGCTCCTTCTTCTTCGCGTAGGCCTTCCGCTGGCGGGTGTCGGTCATGTGATGCATGTGGGGCGCCCAGTCGATGCCGCCCCCGAGCGGCAGGAGCAGCTGGTACATGGACGACGCGTTGGGGCGGCGCCGGCGGGTCAGGAGACCGACCCCCATCAGCACCTTCACGGCACGGGTGACGGTCTCCTGCGAGCAGCCGGACAGGGTGGCCAGGGTGTCCCGGCCGGGGAAGGCATTCGAGCCGTCTGCGTCCGCGTAGGTGGCGATCCACATGCCCACGGTCGCGACGCGCGCCACCTCGGGGATGCGTCGGCCCACGCGGAGGACCTCGGCCCGTAGGGCGTTGATCCAGGCGTTGCGGGCGCTCTGCACGCGGTCGTCAGTGCTCACCGATCTGTCTTTCCGTTCGGTCAGGCGTGGGTGGTGGACGCGGCGCGGCGTTCGCGGGCCTCATTGCGGAGGCGGCGCCGGTAGAGGGCGTCCTGGCACGGCGGGCACAGCGGGATGGCGTGCCGCGCGTGGAGGTCGACTCCGCGGGCAGTGCCGCAGTGGCCGGTCCACTGCGGGATTGCGGCCGGGTCGTCGATCGTGTCGTCGTCCCACGCGCCGTGCGGGGCCCAGCCCTTGGCGGCGGCCCGTTCGCGGGCGGCGCGTGCCTGGATGTGCACGACTCCGCACAGGCCGGGGCTGGCCATGCTGTAGCGGGCGTACACGGCGGCGATCGAGCGGGCGACGGTGACGGGGACGGTGTCCGCCGTCATCAGCCGGGTCAGGGCCGTCGCGGATTGTCCGGTCTCGCGGGCCAGCCGGGCCAGGGGCCAGCCGGCCACGGCGAGGGCCTGAAGGCGGCGGATGCTTCCCGCGCTGTGCGTGACAGGGATCGTCGGCTGCTCGGTCATGATGCACCGCCCTTCTCCTGCTCGTCGCGGACGGCGTGCTGCTGGGTGCGGCCGGCATCCGGGAGGGACCAGAGGCGCTCGCACTCGGCCTGGAGGGCGAAGGCGCTGCCGGGCTCGGTCTCGCGGGCGGGCGGGTTGCTGCGGAGGATCGCGTTCGCGATGATGCGGTCCCGCTCCAGGGGCTGGCGCAGGGCGCGGCGCACCAGGAGGGCGCAGAGCGTGATGCCGACGACGAGTACGGCGGCGAGGACGGTCAGGCTGTCGGTGGTCACGCTGCAGCCCCCTTGCGGTAGGCGGCGGTGCCCGTCCAGGTGCGGCAGATCGAGGAGTGCACAGTGGCCCGCTTCGACTTCGCGTAGCCGCTGGCCTCGATCACCCCGGCCGCCGCGGCCCGCAGGAAGGCGGGCCCCCACCGGTTCGGGCTGTCGGGCTCGTCGACCAGGCCCTCGGCGATGAGGTCGGCGGCCTGGAACTCGACGCCCCGGCGGGCCATCAGTTCGATGGCGGCTGAACAGGCGTCGGCCCACTCGATGGGCGTGTGCGCCTCGGCGAGGGCCATGCCGTCCGCCTTCGCGGCCTCCCCGGCCTCCGCGTTGACGGTCCCCTCGACGGGCTCGGAGAACTGGAGCTGCTCGGTCACTGGTTCATCTCCCTTCCGCAGGTGCAGAGGACGCGGCCCTCGCGCACCGTGAGCTGGCGCCAGCGGTGGAACGGGCAGGGCTGGACGAGGGCCCGGCCGGTCGGGTGCTGGACGATGGCGTATCGGGGGTTGTAGGGCCCGCCCATGGCGCGCAGCGGCTGCATGTCACCGCAGGCGAGGCAGCGGCCTACGCGACCGCCGGGCAGCGCCTCGTATGCGTCGCTGCGGGACGCGGGGCAGGTCGCCGGCGGGGCAGCGTTGCGCGGGGAGAAGAGGAGGAGTCGGCCGGTCGGGCTGTCGTCCTGCCCGGCACCGGCGGCTCGGCCCTCGCACGTCCCGCACACGGGCTCCCCGGCGGGCGGCTCCTCGGCGCCGAGGTAGGCGCCAGCCCGCTCGCTTCCGCCGACGCCGTACCCGCACCAGCAGCTGAAGAGGACGCGGCCCTCGGGAAAGCGGGTGCCGGAACGGGGGCGGTGCCAGCGGCTCATGCCGCGCGTGCGGACGAACCGCGGCCCCTCGGCGAGGGCTTCGACGTCCAGGCTGACGGCGCTGTACGTGGTGGGCGGTAGGAGATCGACGCTCACGACTGCCCCCCGATCCGGCGCGACAGGGCGGCGCCGGCCATCGCCGACAGCTGCTCGTCCGAGGCGGCGAAGAACGCGTCCGGGACGGTGACCGCGTCGTACAGGTCGCGGGCCCAGCGGGCGTCACCGAGAGCGGTGTGCGCGACATCAGCCGCGGGCGGCTCGACCTCAAGGTGCCGGGAGACGGCGTGCGTCTTCCACGGCCAGCCGATCGCGCGGCCGACCTTGCCGTACCAGGTGGCGTCGCAGTCGCGGACGGTCCACTCGCTGGCCCGCCCGTACAGGGAGCCGGCCGCGAGGGTGACGACGTCCACCGGCCGGTAGTGCCACGGCCGGGAGCGATCGAAGTAGCGGCCGAGCAGCGTGGCCAGCATCTCGGCGTCAAAGCCTGGGTTCGAGCCGATGAGGACGGCGCCGTCGAGTAGCGACGAGATGCGCGTGGCCGCGGTGTGCGGGTCGTCCCACGTCCAGTCAGTGGCGGCGGTCCTCTGGTGGTAACGGTTGACGCGCAGCGCCTCGGGTGTCGCGGCCGTCAGGTCTGGTGCGATCCGGAAGACGTGCTCTTCGTCCTGGCCGTCCTGGCGCAGGATGACCGCGACCTCCCACGGGTCGTGCAGGAGAGGGTCCAGGCCGGTGGTCTCTGTGTCGACGAACGCAAGGAGCGTCGGCGGCTTCGTGGTGCGCATGGTGCTCCCTTTCGGGGTGTGGAGTGCCGGGCCCCGCCCGCCGGGGGGAAGACGCGGGCGGGGCCCGGCCGGCCGTGGCCCTCAATGGCGAGGAACACGACCGCGGCAGGGTGGTCAGGCGTCGGTGAGGCCGAGGGCGGCGAGCAGCTGCTCGCGGTCCTCGTCGTCCCGGGCGCTGCGGGTGATGAGTCGGACGGCGGCGGCCCGCTCGTCGGGGCTGGTCTTGCGGGCGGCTGTGAGCTGGGTATCGGAGCCCCGCTCGCGGCTGCTGCTCACCGGGCACTCACCTTGCGGATGTGACGGCCGCGCGGTGCCGGGTCGCTGGGCGGCGGTGCGTGCCCGTGCCGGGCCCAGTGCGGGATGTGCTGCTGCCGCAGGAGGTTGGCGGCCCGGCCGAGCAGGGTCGGGGCGTCAACGAAGACGAACATCAGCCATGCCGCCCACACGGACGACAGCCAGAGGAGCCACCCCATGCCGCTCATGAGGTTCTGCCGCCGAGGAGCTGGGCGCGCCGGACCAGCTCCTCGGCGTACTCACACGGGCAGTCCATCCAGACCTCGTCCGAGTCGCCATGCTCGGGGCACGGGGCCATCAGGTCCTCGGCTGCCTGCCGGAGTACGGCGCCGTCGCGCTGCGCCAGCACTCTGGTGGCGTCGTCGGGCTTCGCGTCGGGTGCCGCTGGCGTGGCCTGCGCGAGCAGGTGGAGAGCGCCGAGTGCGGCGCTGCCCGGGTCCTCCAGGTCGAAGCAGAGGGCGCCGAGCGCGGCCCGCGCCTCAACCGCTGCTGCCTCCAGCTGGGCGTTGCGTTCCCGCAGTGCCGCCAGATCGCTCACCGTCTCGGGCGTGAGGAGCAGCTGTGCGGACTCCAGCGCGAGGGCGATGCCGGCGGCCGTGCGGTCCTGCGTGAGCGCGGCGTTGATGACGCCCGCCGCGGAGTTGACCAGCTTTGCGTTCACGCCGGCACCTCTGTGATCTCGGTGCCGCGGGGAGCGGACAGCTGGTCTTCGGTGAGGAGGATGCCGTGGGCGGCGACGGTGACGCGGATGCCGTCGATCACCGTGCTGGCCTCGACCCAAGAGCCCCTGCCGCGGGGGTGCAGGCTGACGCGGGCGGGAGCGATGCCGAGGGCGGCGCGCCACTGCTCGAACTCGCTCGGCGTGTTCAGCTGGAGGTCGAGCATCGCGGGCCCGCCCCGGTACGGGCGGTTGACCGTGATGTAACCGGCGGGCAACTCCGGCTTCTGGGCGGCCCAGTCGAGGAGCAGTTGCAGCGAGGAGAGCTGGGCGGAGATCGGCCAGCTATTGTCAGTGGTCACGGTGACCTGCTTTCTCTGTGGTGGGGCGCCGGTCGGGGCTCGCCGGGCCGGGAAGTCGGGCGGGCCTTCGGCGCGTCATGGGGTGTCAGGCAGTCGCGCGGTCGAACGGGGACTGCGCCCCCAGCTCGTTGTTCCGGCGCAGGTCCTCGGCGGTGAAGGTGATGCGCCCGCCGTCTCGGTGACAGAACAGCTCGCGGCGGTAGCACTTCTCGCGGACGATGCGGGCGCTCCGGTACGGCAGCAGCTGACGGTCCACCACTTCCTGTGGGGTCCAGCGGCGGAATTCGGCCTCGTCCTGCGTGGGGCGGGCGGGGTGAGTGCGCGTCTTCGTGGCCTTCGCGGTCACGGCTTCGTCTCCTCGTCGAGGATCAGGCCCTCGGGTACTTCGAGGGCGTCGGCTACCCGACGGACCTGCTCAGAGCCGACGTCCCGGACCTGCTCACGTTCCAGGCGGGACAGGTATCCGCGGTTCAAGCCGGACTTGGCCTCAAGCTCACGAAGGCTCAGTTTCCGGCCCTCGCGGATGCCTCTGATCATGCGTCCGTTGGGCTTCACGACTACATTCTGAGCACAGGGTGCCTACGTATGCAAGCAGGCTGCCTACATTTACGCCTCAGAAGTTGAGCCGGGGGCGTATGCCCATCGGGTAGGCGGGGCGCAATGTGCAACCACGGAGCGCACGAGGGGCGCAAAGTGCTGAATAATGCCCAGGTCAACAAGCTCAAAGTGAGCTATCTGCCTGCAACCGCATGTGCCAAGATGTGGATTTATGGATGAGGACACCAAGCGACTGGGCGAAGCGCTCCAGGCTGCGCGCGAGGGGCGCCGGCCGAAGCTGACCCAGCCCGAGGCGGCCGAGCAGCTGGGCGTCAGCCGGACCACAGTCCAGAACATCGAGGCCGGGAGATTCTCCAAGGTCAACCGCACCATCCGGGACTACGCCAAGCTGCTCGGCTGGGCCGAGGGTGCCGTCGACCGCGTCGCCCGGGGAGGTCCCGTCGTGGCCTCCGTCGAGCCGGATGAGCGGGACGCTGCGGACGTCGACACGCTGCCGATTCCGCCGGCGGTGGAGTACGAACTGCGCTCGGCCGAGACGCTCGACGCGGCGGTCATCACCCTCGGCCCTGAGGAAGACGACGGGCACGTGATCGTCATCCTCCAGGGCAAGAAGGGCGCTACGCCGGAAGAGGTCGCGCGCATCGCCGAGAGGTACCGGAAGGCCCGCCGCTACCTGCAAGGCCTGTCCAGTGAGCCTGATGAGGTTGCAGACTCCTGATTGGTTCGTTCGAGGTACGTGCATTACTCCGAACGGTGTGGTTGCATACACGGACCGTCACGGGAGGGGCCACCGCACGGGCGGAACGGGGCAGATCCATGCTCACGATTGAGGTGAAGCGACACCCCCAGGGCGAGCGCTATTTCGAACCCTGGATCCAGGACTACGAAGACGGCACAGGCTGTCTGTTCCATTTCCACTGGGACGACATCAGCGACGAAGGCGTGCCGGTGTTCGCGGAGCTGTTCACGCAGCAGGCGCGGCGCTGGCACCCTCGCGCCGACGGGCTGCCGCTTGGCCCGCGCATCCCCATCACCATGGAACGCCGCACCGTGATGGACGAGGATGTAGACGTGGCCGTCGACGACCACGCCGAATACATCGCCTACACCGTGCGCGCGGATCTGATCAGCCAGCGGGCTGCCGATCACCTGACGCGCCACCAGTCCGAGCGGTCGCCGTACTGGGAGCGCACGCCCGGCTCCTACAGCATCAGCCGCCGCAGCGTGTAGCAGCACACCGCAGAATCAGGGGGGCCTGATGGCTCACGCGGGCAAGGTCTTCAAGGTCAAGAACGGCCAGAAGACAAAGCAGTTCACATGGCGGGTCAAGTACCGGGCGCCGGAAGGCCACGTCCCGGAGTGGCTGTCCGAGTCGGGCTTCCCCACCAAGAAGCTGGCCGAGGACTGGGGGAACGAACAGGAGCGGCTGATCCGGGAGGGGACCTGGATCGATCCACAGAAGGCCGGGGCGACGTTCGGGGAGTTCGCGCGCACCTTCATGGCGTCGAGGAAGAAGCGCGGCCGGACGGTGGGAACGCGGTGGGACAAGCTGGAGGGTCACGTCCTGCCGCGCTGGGACGGCGTCCCCATGCGGAAGATCTCCTGGTTCGACGTGGACACGTGGCAGCAGACGATCGACCTCGCGGACGTGAGCCGCGGGCACTGCGTCAGCCTGATGTCGACCGTGATGACGGCGGCCGTGGACGCCGGGTACCTGACGGTCAATCCGCTGTTCGGCCGGCGGCGCACGAAGGAGACCTCCGGCGACGCGGCCCGGCCGAAGCCGCCGAAGATTGCGCGCGACGGCGGGCCCCGACCGGAGGACGCCTTGCTCCTGGCCGAGCGTCTCGGCCCGGCCGTCGGCGTGCACGTGCTGACGACGGCGTTCACCGGGCTCCGGTGGGGCGAGGGTCTCGGCCTACACCGCGACAACGTCCTGCTCCCCCGGCGCCAGCCGTGGGGCGCGGGCGTCTTCGAGTGCCCCATCCTTCGCATCTCCGAGGAGTACGCCGAGTACCAGGAGCGCGACGAGCACGGGACGAAGAAGGGGTACGTCGTCCAGCTGGA
Source organism: Streptomyces sp. NPDC048566 (assembly GCF_043199735.1). NCBI lineage: Bacteria > Bacillati > Actinomycetota > Actinomycetes > Kitasatosporales > Streptomycetaceae > Streptomyces > Streptomyces sp. NPDC048566. The sequence continues at coordinate 657,580 of NZ_JBICWL010000001.1, read as the reverse complement.
GCCGACGAAGAACGACGGGAGCACCCGGGACGTCGACGTGCCGCCGTTCCTTGAGCAGCTGCTCCGCCGGCACCTCGCCGACTGGCAGCACCCGCGCGTCTTCTGCACTCCGTCCGGGAAGCCGTGGCGCCGGGGCAACTGGGCGCGCACGTTCCGTCCCGCGTGCGACGGACGTGAGGAACGGGAGAAGCGGCAGGGGGTGGCGTACCGCGCCGGGTGGGAGCCGATCCTGCCGGGCCTCGACATGCGGGCGCTGCGCGCACTCCACGACACCATGCAGTCCGAGATCGGGGTGAAGGAGCCGCTCGCCTTCGAGGCGGCCGGCCACCGGCGGCCGGGGATCAAGCGGCACTACCAGAAGCCCACCCCCGCGATGCGGGCCGAGCGCCTCGCCGGTCTGGAGGATGCGTTCTGGCGAGCGATGGGTAACCTGAAGATGAGCGCGCTGTGGGGCCGGGAACTCTCCCGACCGCCCAAGGGAGTTGATCTCCTAAAGATCGCCTAAACGATCTAGGCCAGCGCAACCGCACCACGACTCACCAGCCCGAATCCCGGCGCAGAGAATCATTCTCCTAAAGCGGGTGTCGCAGGTTCGAATCCTGCCGGGGGCACCAGGGAAAGGACCCCGGACCGATCATGGTCCGGGGCCTTTGACATCCACTTCTGACATCAACGCGGGCGGTCACTGGCGACCGGGACGCCTCCGCAGTAGCCGGTCCATGTGGCTCATGGCCTCGCGCTGCGTGTCCTGAACGACGTGCGTGTAGACGTCCATGGTGATGCTGATCTGCGAGTGGCCCAGGATCTCCATCACGACGCGAGGAGCGACCCCGGCCGCCGTGAGAAGCGTCGCCGTGCCGTGCCGGGCGTCGTGCAGCCGGATCACGCGAAGGCCGGCGGACTCGGCGACCCGGGTGAAGGAGCGGTAGACGTTCCTCGGCTCGACCGGCCGCCCCGTGCGGGTGGTGAACACGTACGCCGACTCCTGCCACCCCTCCCCCGCCTTGGCGCGAGCAGCCGCTTGCCGCAGACGGTGCCAGCGCAGGGGCGCGATGCAGAGCGCGGGCAGCGGAACCGCGCGGCGACGGCGGCTCTTGGGGTCGTCGTCGTAGAGGACGCCGCGGCGCCGCTGCGTCTGCTGGCGGACGTACAGGACCCGGTTCTCAAGGTCGAGGTCGGACCAGCGGAGGCCGATGATCTCACCACGGCGGAGGCCCATGGCGATGGCGAGCACGAAGGCCGCGTAGAGCGGGTCCTTGCGGGAGGCGGCCAGGAAGTCGAGCGTCTCGTCGAGGGTCCAAGGCTTCAGCTCACGGCTGTCGGTGCGCGGAGGCTCAACGAGCTTGGCTACGTTGCGCGTGATCAGTTCCTCGCGGCACGCGGAGGACAGCGCCGACCGCAGAACCCGGTGCGCTTCCTTGGCCGTTGCCGCAGTGGTCTGCTGCTCCAGGCGGACGAGGAAGCGACGGACGTCGGCCACGCCCAGGACGTCGAGCTGCTTACCGCCGAGCAGCGGCACGAGGTAGAGCCGCACGTGCGTTTCGTACTTGTCGTAGGTGCTGAGCTTGCGCCGGGGCTTGATGACGTTGTCCAGCCAGTACGGCAGCCACTCGGAGGGGTCTGCCGCACGATCTCCCCCGGCACTGGACACGGACGCGTCCTGCGAGGCATGGGGGGTGGCTGCAAGACGGTCGAATCGAGACGCGACGAGCCCTGTTGCAGGCCGAGCCGTGCACGGTGTCAGTGACCCACGCCGGTACTCGAATCACATGGACGGCCCGACCGGTGCTCTTCCTGTCGCTGGCCTATCGCCAGGCTGCTGAGCTTCCGCCGTGTGCATACGACTTCAAGCCCCTGTTGAGGGCAGATGAGTCCGCTACATGACGTCAACAAGGCACTCGCCCAACGGTGAAGCCCTCACCGTCCTGGAACTCGATCAACGCCCCACTATCCACGAGGTAGATCCAGCACTCAAAGCAACAAGCCACAACCGCGTCACCATGCGCCGCTACCAGGCCGGCCTCCAGGGCGATTGAGGGCACCGCGAGGTTGCCCCAGAACACAATTGCCAGATCATCCGGGCCGGCCAGTCCACCAAGCAGCTTCCGCAGCTCCCCACCGTCGAAGGCTGGGGAGTACTGAAGCACTTCAGCACCACGCCAGTCCAGCCGAGCTGAACCCACAGAGTCGAAGCGGCTCAGACTCAGAGCAGCGAAGGCCCGGTCCTCGTCGTAGGACAGAACCATGGCGGCATCGCCGAGAACACACAGAAGCTCCGCGATCACTTCAGGCTGTGTCCCGTAGCTGACCTCGGCGCCCAACACACCCCCTGCACTCACAGTCTCGCGATCACACCCACTAACGGTCGCATGGCACCTTGCAGCAACCGGCGGTGTCAAGCATCAGGTGAAGCCACAACGTCAAGCATCACCCGGGATCGGACACATACCCACGCCACTGCCTGAGTTACAACTTTCTCTACCGGTTCAAGCCCCGGCTGCGCTCCGCTCCGCCGGGCGGGCTTCCCGGCTCTGGCTGCGCCCGCGCTCCTGCCTTCGGCCCGCTCGGCGCTGCCGCCCCCGACGCGCGCCCACAACTGGATAGGCCCGGAGGGGCATGAGACGAGAACCGAGCCCGCGGCTTCAAGACGATGCCTCCGGCGGGGGCGCTCAGACTCCGGGATGGCAGGGGCGCCGTTCGCGAATGCCGGCCGGAGCGTGGCGAGCGTCGTGGGGCTCCCATCCCGACCACCTTCGACCCAGGCAGAGCCGAGCAGTCGTGGGGGGGGGGGGGGGGAGGCATCGCGGTCGGTATGGGAGCTGCAACCATCGGGCCAGAAACCG